>JAQUAF010000009.1 GCA_028687435.1 Verrucomicrobiia bacterium
AATGGCATTCTGAACTCATTCCCAGTGCAAAATAGTCTGCCCAACAAATTTTCAGACGTTGGAGACCCAATCGCCATGCCAAAATCCTGCCTTGTCACACCCTGAAAACTCGGTACTCTCAAGTTGATGAGGTTATCGATTTGTTCAAGCCGTCGCAGATCAATATGGGGCACGATGAGGTGGACGCTCTTGGACGCTGTCCGAAATGCGCAGGGAAGGCGCCTCATGAGTTATTCGCCCAGGATGTGGTGAAAATCCATGATTTTTTGGGCGCGAAGGGAATCAGGATGCAGATTCATGGGGACATGCTGCTGAATCCGGAAAACATACCGGACAAGTATTTTCCGGGTTATTTCAAAGGCGGGGCGCCGATGCATATTCACAAGGCTCTGGATCTGCTGCCCAAGGATGTGGTGATGGCGGACTGGCATTATGACCGGAATGAACGGTATCCGGTGCAGCCGGTTTATCCGTCGGTGGATATTTTCAAGAAACATGGGTTGGAAGTGCTGGGATACGCCTCCTGGTATCGGGAAAGCAATGTTTACAGTTTCTCGCAATACATGTGGAAGAACGGGTTCAGGAGGATGGTGGTTTCCACCTGGTGTCCGGTGAGTCTTTGTCTGCCCAAAAAAGGAGGGGATGGCATGCCGCGGTTAAAGTATGTGCCGCAGGCATTGAAGGGGATTGAAATGGGGGCGGAATACTTCTGGTCGCTCGACGGGGTGGCAAGAGTCAACAGGGATGAGCATCCGGCGAATCCTGTTTATTGGGATGAACTTGAGTATACAATCAAGGATGAGGGCGAGGAATTTGAAATGTAAAGAGAGGACCAATGAAAATTGCATGCATGATCGTTTTGTTTTTTTCGTTTCTGGCAGTGGCTCTGGCGCAGGATGATCCGCCGCCGCTGACGGTTTGCCGGCAGGCGGAAACGCCGCCGGTCATTGATGGCAAACTGGACGACCCGTGTTGGAGTGAAACCACCGAGATCGGAAATTTTCTTTTGCTGGGAGGCGCCCTGGCGCGCGAGCAGACAAGGGTTTGCGTGACTTATGACCGGGAGAATCTGTATGTGGCTTTTTCCTGCCTTGAGTCGAAAGCCGGGGAGATCAGAGGTTCCCAAAAAAAACACGATGGCGCCATGGATGCGGACGATTCGGTGGAGTTGTTTTTGAACACGGATGTGACTGGAAAGGCTTATTATCATCTGGCGGCCAATGCCAGGGGGGTGCAGGTTGACGCCAAACGGAATTTTGACGGCGTCAGGAAAAATGCCGATTGGAATCCCAAGTGGAGGAGCGTGGCGGGGACTTTGTCCAGCCCGTCCGGATGGACGGTCGAGATGGCCATTCCCTTTGCGGAAATTGGAGTGAAATCGCCTTCGGAGGGAACCCAATGGGGGGTGAATTTTTGCCGTCAGGAACAACCCATGGGGGAGATCAGTTCATGGGCGCCTGCGGAGAGGGGGTTTTTCCATACTCCGGAAAAGTTTGGAACAATGGTTTTTGGGGGAACCGGTGCTCCGGCCTTGCAATTGGCGCCGTTGGCCGGGGTGGCTCCGGGCGAAAATCGGGTGGAAGGTTTTGTGAGGAATAATGCCGGAGGTTCTTTCAATGCCAGATTTTTGGTGGAGGCGGATTTTGATCGGTTCAAAGCCGGGGGATGCAAAGACCTGGTGTTTCCAGGGCGAAAAAAAATGCCGCTGAACATTGTGTATCAGGTGTCTGGCGATCTTCGGGATGGCGTCTCATACAGATGGAGTTGCCGTTTGACCGATTCAACGGGGGAAAAGGTTTATTACCGGTCGCCCCGAATCCCTGGGATCTACCATGATTGGAATGGGCAGATCGAACAGCTCAAGAAGCAGTCTGCGGACATCAGGGAGAAATTGAAGAAACAAGGGGGATTTCCGCCTGGAGTTGGGGAGGAGATGGCCGTCCGGTTGCAAAGGACAATGGATTCCCAAAATCAACTGAATGCCAGACAGGGCAGCCAGGATGGGTTGGAGGGTAAAATAACGCAGAACCGGCAGGAATTGAATGCCTTGGAAAAGGAAATCCAGGGATATGAAATTTTTGGCGGGCAGGTGGAAAAGAAGAGATTGGATTTTTATGTTGGGACAGCCCCGGGAACGGAGAGTATTTTCCGGCATGTGGATTTCAACGGGCGGGTGGCCGGCGATGTGGAGATTTTTTCCGCCAAAAATGAGTTTGAGAGTTTTCAACTGGCTGTTGTGCCATTGAACAAGAAAGTCGGGAAATTCAAGGTTGAAATATCCGATTTGAAGGATGCAAGCGGGTCGAAGACGATTGCCTCCGCCCATATCCGGGTCAACCAGGTGGGTTATGTGGAAACCGTGGCGCCCAGTTATGCGGTTCCCTATGTGGGGTATTGGCCCGATCCCTTGCGTCCGCGCAAGGAAACATTGTCCCTGGATTCCGGCGCCAGGGTGTTGCCGGTCTGGATCACGGTTTATGTGCCTGCGGATGCCGGGACCGGGGATTATGCCGGGGAGATGACGGTTCAGGGAATCGACTCGCATCCGTTGCGGTTGAAACTCAATGTCCATGTGTGGAATTTTGGCCTGCCAAAACAGAAGACAGTGGTCACCCAGTTCAATACCCTGGCCAGTTGGAGCAGCGTCATGGGCAAAGGCAGCGCCGATTATCTCAAGCATTTGCCGCCGCAAACGCATCGGGAAATATGCCGTTTCCTGATCGAAAATTACCACATGGGCCCATGGAACGGCTCCATCCAGTATTCGCCCATCGAGCAAATGTACAGGGGAGTGCCGAAAAATTATCTGCGGCGGGATAAAAATGGCGGCTTTGATTTTTCCACAGTTGGGGAAAATTTGCGTTCCTTCATTGACGCGGGATTGAACCGGTATTTTCTGATGTCCTTTCCGATCGGAGTCCCGGGCGGATATCCTGAAAAGTTCAAGAACGATGTTCGCGACTATCTGAGGCAATATGCCGGTTTTTTGAAGCAAAAGGGACTTTTGGACAACGGTTACATTTATCTGTGCGACGAGGCGGAGAACGAAAACGATTATGAGCTGATCAAGGAATCCTCCCGGATCTGCCGGGAGGTGGCGCCCGGCGTCAAGCGCGTGGGGGTTTTTGATTATCGCGCCTTGGATGCGCCGGTGAAATTGAAGGGGTTTGTGGACATCTGGGTTCCCCACATGGATATTTATGAAAAGGGAAATTTCAAGCAATGCCAGGACCGGGGAGAGGAGGTCTGGTTTTATTCGTGCAACACCACCCATCCCTATCCGGGTTATTACAGCGATTATCCGTCGCTTGATCCGCGCATCATTTACTGGATGTGCTGGAAATACAACGCCAAGGGCTTTCTGTGCTGGGCGGGCAATGCCTGGTACCGGGCGGGGAAACCCGGCAATTCCAGAAAGGACTTTGACCAGGATGGCCCCAAGGCAAGCTGGAAGACTTCCTGCAATATGAAAAACGGATGTTCGTATGTTTTTTATCCCGCTTTGGATGAAAAAGGCGGGCTGCGGCCATTGGGGTCGGTGCGGGCCGAGAACATCCGCGACGGAGTGGAGGATTACGAGTATTTTCACATTTTGAAGGAGAGGGTCGAGGCGCTGAAAAAGGCCGGCGCGCAGGACAAACGCGCCGCGGAGGTTGCGGAGGCTGAAAAATTGCTGGCCATTCCCGGCCACATCGTGAAGGCGCTGGATGATTACACCCAGAATCCGGCGGATTTGCATGATTATCGCCGCAAGGTTGGGGACATGATTGAAAAACTGGGGGAGGTGAAGTAGATGATTCCATCGAAATTTGGCGCCAAGGCACTGGGGCACTGGGGCACTGAGGCACTGAGGAATGGAAAGACATCCTTGGTGTTTGTGGGCGTTTTTTTTCTGATGGGAACCGGTTGGTGTGAAGAGCGCTGTTTTAAATATACCGGCGAGGGGGAGGACAGCATGGCATGGATTACCACCGACTGGATCAAGGTGGAGGGAGGAAAGGAATATGATCTGGCGGCAAAGATCAAGCATGCGGATTTTGCCATGAGGAAGGGGTTTTTCGTCGTTGACGGCTGGTGTTATCGAGGCAAGGAGGTGATCAAGGGGGGATTCGGCGAGAAAAAGATCGTGTCCGGCAGGGGGACGCGGGGCTGGCACATCATGCGAACCAAAGTGTTGATCCCCGCGGAAGCGGATCAGCTCAAGATCGCGCTCCAGGCGTCCGGCATGGGGCGGGTCTGGGCGCGTGACATTTATTTTGCCAGGACGGACAGCGGGGACAATTTGATTGCCAACGCCGATTTTGAGGATTTCGACGGGCAGGCGCAGAAACCGCGCGGATGGCTGTTGGGTGTTTACAAGGGGCCGCCGATTGCGCCTTCGAGGATTGAATGGAATGATTAACCGTCGCATGGAAGAAAATAATTTGATGTTAAGGAATTTTAAAGCTTGCTGGAAAAGGCGGTGCGGGAGCCCCGCCCTCCATTCATTTTGCAACAAATGGAGGGCGGGGCTCCCGCACCGCCTTGCCGGTTTTTTGCATCGAGCATCGAGCCGCCGCGCTCAGGCGCGGATTGATTTGTTATGATAAACGAAAGAGACATCGCCTTATCGACCAATTGGATTTCGGAGGGACAGGACTCCGGGCCGAAGATGTTGGACGACTTGAGGAATCTCGGCGTAAAGAAATTGGAGCTGAGTTACAAATTGGGCGGAAAATTATTGGATGAGACGCTGGCGGAGATTGATGGGAAAGGCATGGAGGCGGTCAGCGTCCATGACATTTGTCCGAAGCCCGACCGGAGCGTGTGTCCAAAAAATCCGATGCTTTCCTCCACGGACCGCGGGGAACGAAAGGCGGCGGTTGAATTCGCCAGGAAAACGGTGGATGTGGCCGTTGCATCCGGCGCGAAGGCGGTGGTGTTGCATCTGGGGCAGGTGGAGATGGCGTCCGGAAGCATGGCGTTGTTGGAGCACTCCGGGAACTGGCGGGATTTCAACCGGTACCTTGCCCGGATGCATGAGGAAAGAAACCGTAACCGCACCCCTTATTTCCGTGCGGTGTTGGAGAGCTTGAGGGAATTGTCCGATTATGCCGGAAGCCGGAATGTGTCGCTCGGTCTGGAAAACCGGTATTGGATCGAGGAAATCCCCATTCATGGGGAGTTCGGCGAGATTTTTGGGAAAATAGACGCGTCCAACATGGGGTACTGGCACGACACGACGCATGCCCAAGCGGTGGAATGTCTTGGCGGAAAAAAACAGGAGGATTATTTGCGGGATTATTCTGGAAAACTGCTGGGGTTTCATCTCAGCGATTTGCTGGGGTCCGCCTGTCCCGCCGGCGCCGGAGAAGGTCCGGATCGCGACTGGCTGGGAAGATACTTGAGGTTCGAGATCGATCATCACGCCCCGGGAACGGGATGCGTTGATTTCGCCATGATCAAAAAATATGTGAAAGACCAGACCATTCTTGTCTTTGAACTTTATAAAAGCGTTACGCCCGAGAAGATGGCCGCCGGGCGGGATTATTTTTGCAAAATATAGTTTATGTTAAGAAACTTCAATGTTTGTTGGAAAAGGCGGTGCGGGAGCCCCGCCTTCCATTTGGTGGAAAATGGTGGAGGGCGGGGCTCCCGCACCGCCTTGCTGAATTTATGTGAAGTGCTTCGAGAAGTTGGCCCGTCCCGCCATGGAGGGAGCGCGGCTTAATTTTACAAATAACTCTCAATCCATGAAAAATATGCTTATCGGAATCAACACCCCCAGCATCAACGGCAAGGATATGTTCGAGCAGATCGACTGGATCAAAAACGCGAAATTCGAGGCCATTGAGATCGAATGCACGCCCAGTCCAAAATTCAGCCATGGGCTTTGGACGCGGTATGCGGATGACCAGACCATCGCAAAAATGAAAGCGGCTGTGGCCGGTTTCAAGGAATTGAGTTTTCATGCGCCTTACAGTTTTTTTGATGTCAGCATTATTTCTCCCAATCCATTCGTCCGGAAGGTGTCCATCGATGAGATTTGTTTTGTAATGGATTTTGCCGGGAAAATGGGGGGCAAAATGATCACGGTGCACTCCGGCATTCCCACTTACGGCATGACGGAGGAGGAGAATTTTGAAATCCTGCGGGAATCCCTCAAAATCCTGAGTGATGAGGCCAAAAAACGGGATGTGTTGATCGGTGTGGAGGTGGTGGACTTTTTTTACTGCCCAAGCCGGTTTTCGGTGGTGGAGGAGCTCAACTTGGAAAACGTGGGAATCACCATCGATATCGGTCATCTCTGCTTTCCGCAGCCCAATCTGAACAATCAGCCGGGCTATACCGAGTTCGGGAGCATCGAAGGGGTTTTCAAGCGGTTTGCCGAAAGGATCTGGCACGTTCATATCCACGATTTCAACATCAAGGATCATCAGGCCCTTGGCGACGGGCATCTCGATTTCAAGTCGATCATCAAAACCTTGAAAGAGATCAAATATGAGCGCACCCTGACATTGGAACTGACGACCAAGGTTCCGGAGGAGAAAATTTTGTCCAGCAAAAAATATCTGGAGGAATTGATTGCGTTTTGATAAGCACGTCCGGTGCATTTTGGAAGGTGAACCAACAAATTTTATGATAGATTGGAATAGACGATGAAAAAAGAAATGACATTGGACAAAGGAACCAGCCCGAGCCAGATTCGCGTGGCAAAGGCTTTTAATCACCAGACGCCGGATCGCACGCCGCTTTTTGAGATTTTCCAACCGTTTCATCCCATTCATTGGGATATTGCCGGGCGGACCGTGGGAACGGATGAGGCCATGTGCTGGGATGCCATGGCGGATGGGATTGCGTGGGAGGAATTGGTTGAGGCAAAAGCCCAGGCAGCTTTTCAGGTGAACAAATTTTTCGAAGTGGACATGGTGCGTCTGAATCGCGTGCCAAAGAAGGACGCTCCGCGGCCGGTCAAGACGGGACCCAAGTCCTGGAAATTGGAAGGGGTGGATTATGTTCTCAATGAACGCACCTGTCTGGTGGAATTGTCCAATCCGGGCGAGAAGGACAGCTATTCCCAGCGCGTGACCGAGGAGGAGATGATCTCCATCATTGAGAAATGGGATGGAAAGAGTTCCGAACAGCCGGTAGGAGTGGATCCGGTGTACCGCCGGGTAAGGCAACTGGCGGAGGCTGAAGGAATTCACTGGGTTTACATGGCCGAGATTGGCGCGGGGACCGGCGTGGCTTATTACCCGCCTTTTCTGTTGATGTGGATGATGGCCGAGCCGGAGTTGTTCAGCCGGTGGCTGGAAATGAAGAAGTTGCCGGCGCTCAAACGAACCCGCGAGTTGGTTGAACAGGGACATGCCGTGGTGGCGATCGGCGGCGATGTGAGTTGCGACAAGGGGCCGTTCATTTCACCGGCGACCTATCATGAGTTCATTCTGCCGGCGATCCAGGAGCACACCAATCTGATCCACGAGGGCGGTTCCCTGGTGGTGTACACCTCGGACGGCAATCACTGGCCCATCAAGGAGGATTTCTTTTTCAATTCCGGCGTGGACGGATACAAGGAGGTGGACAAGGCGGCGGGCATGACTTTCGAGCGCCTGATCGCGGAGGGGGTCAAAAAGCGGCTTTGCCTGATCGGCAATATCGACGCGCGTTATACGCTGTGCCAGGGACGGCCCGATGAGGTTGGCAGGGAGGTGGTGGAGTGCCTGAAGCTGGGGCAGCAAAGTCCGGGAGGACACATTCTGCATGCCAGCCATTCGGTGCATGAGGATGTGAAGAGCGAAAACTATTATGCGGCGGTCAACGCGTACCGGGAATATTTTGGAATGAAGCCGTTATCCAGGCCCGGCGGCGGGCTCAAATGATTTTATGAAAACGGAAACAATGCAGCGTCGATTGAAAACATGGGGAAAGGCGCCCCCGTCGGCTTTCACACTTTTGGAGCTTTTAGTGGTGGTTGCCATCATTTCAATATTGGCCGCCATGCTCATGCCAGCTTTGGGCAAGACCCGGGAAAAGGGGTATCAGTTGCGTTGCATGAACAATCTGCGGCAATTGGGCATTACCTTTTCGACGTACATCAACGAGTGGGATGGCCTGTTGCCGCCCAATGGTTCCGGAACGGGGACATGGGACAACTGGAACAACAACGACACCGCCCGCGGCAATATTCTTCACTACAACAGCTACACGCCATTGATTTGTCCGACTGCGCAGAAAATTTTCACCGGCTATACCGGGACATTGCGCGGGACCTATACGATAAACCAGTATGTGGGCGCCTATACCACGCTGGTGGGAAACAACACCCAGGTTTTTAGCGGAATTGCCAAGCCGGCTTCCACGGTTTGGGCTTATGATGGAAAGCAATATCCTGCCCAGCCATACGCTTCCCCCAGCGGAAGCAGCAGCAGCCTGTTGTATTGCCATACTGGTGGGGCTGATGTCTTGTTTTGCGATGGCCATGTCGAGTGGAAAACGGAAGGGGAATTGACGAACGACAATTTCTACGCCTATTGAGCCGGCGGTCGAATGCTCGCGATCCTCAATACGTGAAAATGCGTCGGTTGGCTGATTTTTGAAGAAGAATTTGACAAAGGGAGGTTTTGCTGTAGATTCGTTATAACGTTATAACCTCATCTGCCAATGAGTACGCTAACTCTTTCATCTCCGGTTACCAAGTATCATCAATTAAAGGAATCGCTTTTTGAGAGGATTTCCACGGGGGGATTTTTGTGTGGGGCAAAGATTCCAACCGAGCCGGAATTGATGGAAGAGTACAAGGTTAGCCGAATCACGGTTCGGCAGGCGATTTCCGCTTTGGTGGCGGAAGGAGTATTGTCCAAGCAGCAGGGGCGAGGTACTTTTGTTGTTCAAACTCGAAGAAAAAAGATCGCTGCCCAACGCAAAAATGTCGGTTTGTTGATTTATGAGCCAGCACTAGGAGTTTTAGGTCTTGTCAATCAATTAATTGGATGCATTAACGATGCGGCTCAGGACAACGACTTGAATATCATTCTTACACCTGTCAATGAAAAAATTTTGAGCCGTAAAGATGGGGTGTCGGAGATTGTGGAAGAAAAGGGGTTGGATGGATTGGTAATTACCGCGGAGGAAATTCCCGATGAAGTGCTTGAACGGCTGAGAAAGCAGACGATTCCTTTCCTTTTATTGTTGAGGGAGTCTTCGGCGAACAATCCGTTTTTAGTGAAGTTGGACATTCGGGATGGAGTTTTGAAGGCAATGGCTGCCTTGGCGGAAAAGGGGCATCGGCGAGTGGCTTTTTTAGGGGGGCATTTGAGCGCATCGCCAGTGGCGGGAGAGAAGCTGGCTGCTTATCGGGACGCGCTGAAAAACTTCGGGATGGAACAAGACGAGGGTTTGATCAGGGAGGTGGGGTATGAGGGGGAGGGAACTTTTGCGGCGACTCGTGAACTGCTTGCGTTGCCTTCATCTCCCACTGCGATTTTCATATCGGACTCATTTTTGTCCTTTGGGGTGTACGAGGCATGCGTGGAGATCCGGCGTCAGATTCCGGGGGATCTTTCCATCATAGGCATGAATGAATCCCCGTTTGCCAAAACTTTGAAACCTTCCCTGGCGACGGTGGAGGTGCCGGTGAGGGAGATTGCCGCCAGCGCCTGTTCCCTGTTGAAGGAGATTTTTGATCCACAGGCGCAAGGCCGGACAATTATGCTCAAGCATCATTTGTATCCCCGGGAATCCGTGGCTGGCGCCAATTTGAAATTAAAAATTAAAAATTAAAAATTGCGGGCAGGATTCAATTTGCAGGCCATCTCATGAGGCAGGGGAAAATTTGGAATCGAAAGGACTGGATTCCCGCATTCGCGGGAATGACTGTAAAAAAGAGAATGCCGGCGAAGTGTTCGTACTTTACCCCTTAAGCCGTGAACCGTGAACCCTTGAACCATGCTCAAAATAAACCCTTAACCCACTAAAAATTATGCCAGGACCAGGAATGGAATTTATCGGAGCCGAGGAAAGTAAAGAAGTGTTGGATGTTCTTGAATCGGGATATTTGTTTCGTTACGGCGATGCGGCCAATCCCGCGTTCAAGGCCAAGGTGTGGACTCTTGAGAAGGAGTTCGCCGCTTATATTGGCGTCAAACACGCCCTGGCGGTGACCAGCGGCACGACCGCCTTGCTGACCGCTTTCAGCGGCTTGGGAATCGGGCCGGGAGACGAAGTGATTGTGCCGGGATATTCCTTTGTCGCCTCGTTGTCCTCCATCATCTATGCCCGCGCCGTCCCGGTCCTGGCGGAGATTGACGAGTCGCTTAATCTTGATCCGGATGATTTGGAAAAGCGCATCACGCCCCAGACCAAGGCCATCCTGGCGGTTCACATGCTTGGGAATCCGGCGAAAATGGATGAGATCCGGAAGATAGCCGATAAACATGGCATTCCCATCGTTGAAGACGTTGCCCAATCATGCGGCAGCGCCTATCACGGGAAGAAAGCCGGAGGTTTTGGAAAGTTGGGGATTTATTCCTTCAACATCTACAAGACGATGACGTGCGGCGATGGCGGCATGGTGGTGACCGACGATGACGATCTTTACGCGCGTTGTTTTGCGTTTCATGACCAGGGGCATCTGCCCAACCGGAAAGGGGTGGAAGTGGGGGCGCGGTCGTTGATCGGGCTTGATTTTAGGATGAACGAACTGACCGGCGCCGTGGCCCTGGCGCAGTTGCGGAAACTGGATTCCATTCTGGCGCATTTGCGGAAGCTCAAAAAAGTTTATAAGGAGCGGATTGCCACCCTGCCAGGCATTCAATTCAGGGAGATCACCGATGAGGCGGGCGAGTGCGCCACCTTGCTGACGCTGCTTTTCAAAACCCCGGAAGCCGCCAAAGCCGTTGCGGACAGGATTGGTTCCGTTCCGCTGATCAATTCCGGATGGCATGTTTATGGCAATATGGAGCAGATTCTTGCCCAAAAGACTGTTGATGCAAAGAAGTGCCCTTTTACTTGTCCGCATAACGCCAGGTCCATCCGGTATGAGAAAGGGATGTTGCCTAAAACGGAGGCCATTCTTTCCCGCGCGGTGAATCTTTCCGTTGGATTGCGCGACAAGGGGATAGGGGCCGCTTGCGGATTGAATCCCCGGGACACGGTGGAGATTGCCGCCGGCAAGGCGGATGAGATGGTGAAGATGCTCAAGGAGGTTTTGGGATGAAAAAGACGCTGCCTTCAACGGTGCTTGGCATTGGGGCGCATCCGGACGATCTGGAGATTTCCTGCGGAGGAACCCTGGCAAAATATGCGCGGCAGGGATGCCGTGTGGTAATGGTTTGCATGACGGATGGACGATACGGCCGTTTGCATGCCCCGGAGAAAATGATCGAGGTGCGGCGCAAGGAGACCCGCGCGGCCGCGGCGTTGCTGAAGGCGGAGTTGAAAATGATGGGGCATTCCGATTTGGGATTGGCGGACAATCCGGAGAGCCGTTTGGAGATGGTGGACATCATCAGGGAGACGGCGCCGGATGTTATTTTGACTCACGATCCCTCGGACTTGAATCCCGACCACCGGGTGGTGAGCAAGCTGGCGTATGATTCGCTGATCCCCTGCATTACGCAAACCTTCAAGACCAGCCGGCCCCCCTGCAAACGCATGCCCATCCTGTATTACATGAACACGGTGTGCGGGACGAATTTCAACCCGGAGGAGTATGTGGATATTTCCGAAACCATTTCCCTCAAGTTGAAAATGTTGTCCATGCATCGCAGCCAGATGGAGACTTACCGGCGTTTTGAGAAGCGGGACATGATGAAATTCGTGGAGGCCATGGCGGTGGTTTACGGTTTTCGGTGCGGGGTTCAGCATGCGGAGGGGTTCAGGAGGATTCCCATCTGGACACAAACCAGTGTTTCGCGCTGGCTGCCATGAAATGGATGGGGATGGCGGTGCGGGAGCCCCGCCCTCCTTCTTGTTGAAAATGGAGGGCGGGGCTCCCGCACCGCCGTTTCATCAAAGAATAAAATTTTATCAACAAACAAACCAAACAAAGAAAAAGGAGTCAGTTAAATGTCGAAGATCAAAATTGCAGTTGCAGGAGTGGGGAATTGCACCAGTTCGTTGGTGCAAGGAGGGTTCTTTTATCAAAATCTGAAGGTGAAGGCCGGGGAGGTGATTCCCGGATTGATGCATCCCGAACTGGGCGGATACAAAGTCAGCGATATCGAGACGGTGGTGGCCATTGATGTGGACGCGCGCAAGGTGGGCAAGGATCTCTCCGAAGTCCTGTGGGAGGCGCCCAATTGCACCCAGAAGTTCTCGGATGTGCCGCATCTGGGAGTGAAGGTAATGATGGGGCCGGTGATGGACGGGGTGTCGGAGCATCTGAAGCGTTATGTGCAGGTGTCCAATGAGAAACCCATTGGCAGCGTGGATGAGATGGCTGAGATCTACAAGAAGAACAATGTGGACGTGCTGGTGATCAACCTGCCGACGGCCTCTGAGAAGGCGACGTGGTTTTACTGCGAAGCGGCGTTGAAGGCCGGAGTTGGGATTGTGAACGGGATTCCCGTTCTGGTGGCCAACAACAAGGAATTCGCGGCGAAGGCGGAGAAGTGCAAGGTTCCGATCGTCGGGGACGATTACAAGAGCCAGTTGGGCGGAACGATTCTGGATCGCGCGTTGTTGCACCTGTGCGTGCAGCGCGGGATCAAGATCACCAAGTCCTACCAACTCAACTACGGCGGCAACACGGACTTCTGGAATCTGACAGACTGGCAGCGCGGCAAGACCAAGCACGCGTCGAAGAAGAGGGGCGTGGATGCGGTGATGCCGTACGAAGCGCCGTTTTCGGTGAACGTGTCGCAGTTGGAAGTGCTGGACGACGACAAGATCTGCCGCATCGAGATATGGGGCGAGAACTTCGGCGGCACGCCGATCTCGATGGAAGCCAAACTGAGGGTGGTGGACAGTCCGAACTCGGCAGGTGTGATGGTGGACGGGATTCGCTGCTGCAAACTGGCGATGGATCGCGGGATTGGCGGAGTGCTGGAAAGCGCCTCGTCGTACCTGTCGAAGAGCGCGCCGACGCAGTATGCGACGGACGAGGAAGCCCGCGTGGTGATGGATGAGTTTATCGCTGGCAAGCGCCAGCGGTAAGTCAACCAGGGTGTATAGATTGAGGGGGATTGGGCTGCAGGTTGTCGGTTGAAGACTGGCAACCTGCAGCCTGCCTCCAATGGCCGGGCTGCCTCGTATTGTTGAAAATGAATTAGCGGTAAAACAAGGATTTCCATGACCTCTCGCCAGCGTTTGATCATTGCCAGCAAACATGAAATGCCAGATCGTGTTCCCGTGGCGCCTTTTTCGTTGGGACAACTTGGGACAGAGTTGCCTTACCGAAAAGGAGCATTTCCAAAAAATCCGCTGGCGAAAGAATTGATCGAAAAAACGGATATCTTGATTCCCGTTCATGGTGTTCGTTTTGAGCATGAGATATTGGCCGGGAAAGCGGAGGTGGAGCAAAAAACGGATGGAGATGTGACGACTTTTCGCATGTCAACGCCCCAGGGGGATCTGGTGTGGAAAAAACAAAAGACGGTTGAGACGTCCGTGATGATTGAATTCCCGTTCAAAACACCCGAGGATTTTGAGAGGTTTTGCTCCATCCCCTATGAACTGCCGCAGATCCATTTGGAAGATTATCAGTACTGGCGGGAAACCTTGGGGGAGGAGGGATTGGTGCTTATGCAGGTTGGCGATGCGCTTTGTTTTCCCGCAGGCTGGTTTGCGCCGGAGGTTTTTTGTATGTTGTGCGCTGATCGGCCGCAATTGATCGGCAGGATGGTTGAAATGGCTGCCGAACGGGTAAATCATTATGCGGAGGCATTGTGCAAGGGGGGGGTGGATTTTTTTCAGGTTATTGGAGGCGAATATGCGACTGTCCAGCTTGGTCCCCGCGGATTTGAAAAATGGGTCAAGCCGTTTGACAAGACTTTGATCGGAAAAATCCACGCCCATGGCGCGCGGGTGTTTTATCATAATCATGGCCGGGTGATGCGATACCTGGATGACTTCATGGAAATGGGGGTTGATGTCTTGGAACCGGTTGAGGCGCCTCCCGGAGGGGATATGGATTTTAAGGCAGCCATGAAGAAGACGCGTGGGCGAATGACGCTGTCTGGAAATCTGGACGACATGGAGGTGTTGGGCAGGCTGGAAGAGGAGGAGATCAAGAGCCTGGCGCGCGCGATTCTTTCCCAGACAGGAGGCAATGGCCACATTTTGGGCGGCACGACCTCGGCCATGTTCGAGGAAAAAACCGCCCGCAACTTCATTGCCCTGGCGGAAATGGTTCGTGAGATTGAGGGATGATTGGAAATGCTGTCGAATTCAATGAAGAAATGATTTCATCCTTGCATCCGAAAACGCATGCGAAAAACCTGTTGTCAAAACCATGGAGGAAATGAGGGACGGCTGATATGTGGCATTGCAAGCGCACGAGACGAAGTTCATTGCAATTGTGACGCGGAAGCAGGAGTTGGAGAAAAAATGAATACAGTTGAAGCCGCGGCGCTTCGGCCAGATGATTGACATGCAATCCGGACAAAATCTTTCTTGTCCTGGGCGGGGCGTCTGCACGTTGACAAAACAGGCAAACGGGAATAGTTTCCAACCAAATGGTTGTGAAGGTTGCGGTTGCCGAATGATTCCCGCATCTCAGGATGCATCTGGAGGGAAGGCTGCTTTTATGCATATTATTGACATCAACACTTCTTTTGGGAAACGGGTTGCCGACGCGCCGGGGCATTCGATTGCCACATTGGGGGAGGAGATTGACCGGCATGAGGTTGCCTGCGCGCTCACCTGTTCGCAACAGGGGGTTGAGTACGACCAGCGCGCGGGCAATGCCGAAACCATCGCCCTTGCCCGGGCCGACCGGCGATTCATTGCCGCAGGAACCATTGATCCGCGGGATTCCCTGGGTTGGGCGGAGGAGATCGAACGCTGTCTCAAAGAAGGCGTGCGTGTGTTCCAGTTTTTTCCCAATCAGCAGGGGTGGAGTCTGTCGTCGTCGTTGTTCGGGAAAATCCTGGCGCAGTTGCGAGGCTCCGGCGTTTGTCTGATGTTTTCGATGCGTGGCGCCGACTGGAGCGTGATTGGAACGGCGGCCCGGGTCACCGCCGGGCTTGATCTGCCGGTGATCCTCACCGACACTTCGTATCACAACATGGGCGAAGTGATGGCGGTGATGCGGGAGCATCCCCATGTTCTGGCGGAGACGAACTGGCAGGCCACGGTTGGGGCCATTGAAGTGATGGCATCGGAGGTGGGCGCGTCGCGGTTGCTTTACGGTTCGGCCGCGCCGGCGCATCCCATGCAGAAATCGTTGAACCAGGTTTTGGAGGCCGGTATTCCGGATGCGGACAAGGCCGCGATTTTGGGCGGAAACGCGGTCCGGCTCCTCGGCTTGGCGCCGGAAAGGCTGGCGGGGAGGCCGCAGCTTGCGAATTTCGAGCCGGGGAAGTTTGACGAGGAGATCATCGACGTTCATTCGCATCTTGGGTACTGGCGGTATCCCATCCGGAACGAGGACTACGATCCGGCGCCGATGTGCAAGCGGATGAGCCGGTTCGGCGTTTCCCGGAGCGTTCTTTCCTCATACGAAAGCATGCGCTACGACATTGCGGCCGGCAATCGGGCGGTTGCCGAAGCCATCGCCGGAAATCCCTCCCTGCTCGGCTATGTTGAACTCAATCCCCATCAATTGGAACTGTCCTGCGCCGAGATGGATCGCTATTACAAATTGCCCTATTTTGCCGGGTGCGAAATAGAGCTTTCCCATATTCCCTGTCCGCTTGGCGGCGACAAGATGAATGCGTTGATGAACGAGGTGGCCAGGCGCGGGAAGCCGGTGCTGCTCAAGCCCGGGGATTCCGCCAGGGACGAACGCGAGCTTGGACGGCGGCATCCGGGGCTGGTCATCATCCATGCCCATGGTTTTGACGCGGATTGGGCGCGAGAGGTGGCGGATACGCCCAATATTTGCGTGGAATATAACAGCAGCAAACCCTCGCATCATCATGTGAGGGCGGGGTTGGATATTCTTGGGCCGGAGCGGGTGTTGTTTGGGTCGGATCAAACGCTTCTGAGCCTTGGCGCATCCATCGGCCTTTATCTGGACGCCCGGATGTCCGCAGCGGAGCGGCGATTGGTGTTGCATGAGAACGCCAAACGCATTTTTGGATTGGGAACCCGGATTTCAAGCCATAAGCCATGAAAAGTTTCAACTGTCCTGACAACCATCGACGAACCGCCGGTTTTGAAAAGGGGGCAGTTCGGAATGGTGCTTGGATAAGCTGAAAAAAGGTTATCCATTCAAACTATCGAGTTTTTGGATTTCCTCCCTTTTTTTCCCACACCACCTTGATCCTCCCCTTGTGGTTGACACCAATCCTGATCCTGGAAAACGGTCTTTCCGCGGCATTATCCGGGGGCGTCAACGGCCTTTGAGTTTTGATTGCAAAAGGTTCAGTTCGTCGAGGCGGGCTTGAAGATGTTCCGCGGACGTCCGGACCTGGATTTTGGGGGAGGCCATGAGTTGGGCCATTTCGTCGGTGAACAGGATGGATGCGTCGCGCCAGTTTGAAACCGGGGGCGGCAACCGGGCGAAACCAAGGGAAAGGGATGCCCCTTCATGATTGATCCCGCGCGGACCGGGAAAATCAAGGTACACCTTTGATTTGAGAAGGGATCGCCGGGGCGGCGACCACTGGCCGTTGAGCATGAGAGTGGCGAGGCTGGTTTCGGATGTGAGAAAATCAATGAGTTGCCGGGCGTCGATCGCATGGCGGCTTTTGGATGAAAGGGCGAAGCCGTAAACATCCAGCCATGTGGCGGATTGGACGCCTTTGGGCAGGGGGGCCGCGTCCCATCTGAAAGCAGCGCGGTTTTTGATCCGGGATGCCAGTTCGCGTCCGCCAAAAACCATGGCGGCTTTTTGCTGAACGAACAAATCCCCGTGGATGCGCCTGGATTTTGCGGGTGGCGGCGCGACATGATATTCACGAACCATGCCGGCGTAAAAATCCATGGCCTGGCGGTTGGATTGGGCGAATTGCGGGTCAAGCAGGGCGGGAAGACCATCGGCGCCGATGAGTTGGCCGCGGTTTTGCCAGATCAATGGCGCCCAAAAACGGATGTCAGGAGGAAGTTCGAGCCCGTAACGCAAGGGAATGGACTCTTCCTCCTCATCCTCGGTGACCGTGAGGGTCTGGGCGGCCTGCAGCAGATCACCCCAATCCCAGGTTGCCTTGGGAAAAGGAATGCCATGTTGTTCAAAAAGTGTCCGGTTGTAGTAAAGCATGACCACCGACCATCCGCAGGGGATGGCATACAGGCTTTTATTGTGGGAGACGGCCTCGATGGCGGGGGGGAGAAAACCTTCCAGATTTGGCCGGGACGGAGCGAGATCCACAAGCAGGTTTTTGCTTCGAAACAGGGGGATGTCCTGGGCGGCGACCAGGCAGACATCGGGCGGATTGCCGGAACGGGATTGGGAGAGAAAGGCTTTGGCGCATTCCTCCTGTGAGGCATGGCATCTGAGTTGAACCC
Organism: Verrucomicrobiia bacterium; assembly: GCA_028687435.1. Lineage (GTDB taxonomy): Bacteria > Verrucomicrobiota > Verrucomicrobiia > JABWAM01 > JABWAM01 > JAQUAF01. Next base: position 17,593 of record JAQUAF010000009.1, read on the forward strand.
GGAGGCTTCCGTGGGTTGCGGAAAATTCGGCCAGCCGTTCTTTCAGCAGGAGATGATCCTCGGGCGACATCCAGACCATGAGGCGCAGGGGGGGGCTGATGTAGCCATAGAACTCAATGGCCCCAAGAACCAGCAGCCCAAGGCCGAGCAGGATGGCCGGATATTTTAATTTTTCAAGAGGCGCAATCACGTTGCCGGACCCTAGGTTTTTGTGAGGTTGCGTTCAACGACGAAATCGAAGCGTTGTTGTTCCAGTTGGCGGACAAGCCGGGTGTTTTCGGAAAAAACCTGCCGGATGATGCCGTGTTCAACCTGGCAGTCCACGTGTTGCCGGGGCCCAAGGGGGAGGCTGGCGCGAAAAGAAGGGGTCATTCCATGAAGCCATTCCCAACCGGCGAGGCGGTGGGAGTTTTCAGTGAGTGTGGCGGCGTTTAAAAAAGGGGGAAGGGGCTCATCCGGATCCAGATCGCAAGATGCGGCGGCGCCATATTCCTCCTGGAATCCGAGCAGCAGTTCGTCGCGCAGGTCCTTCATCGAAATGGATGGAGAAACGACTTGCCGGAGATTGACAACGGTTGAATGCAGGGATGGGATGGCATGGGTTTGAACGCCGGACAGGGTGGGGAGGAGAAAACGTCGCAGGCGGTCGAGATTCGCGTTGAAAAGGAGGGTGCCGTGGTGCAGCCGGAAATCTTTGCGATGGCAGAATGCGCTGCCCGAAACTTTTTTACCGTTCACGGTGATGGCGTATTTGTCAGTCAGTTGGGGACGGAGTCCAAAGCCGGACAGAATTTTGAGGATGACATTGAATTGACGGGACAGATTGAAGTGGTCTGGCCGGGTGATGAATGAGAAATTGAGATTGCCTTTGTCGTGAAAGACCGCGCCGCCCCCCGAATGCCGCCGGGCGAACAGGCAGCCGTCCTTTTGCATGGCCGGCAGGTTGCATTCGATCCAGGGATTTTGATTCTTGCCGATGATCACCGCATCGCGGCAGCGCCAGATCAGGAAGATGACCGGATGATGTTTCAGCGCCCCGCCCAGCCCTTGTTCCAGCGCCAGGTTCCAATGGGGATCCAGCGACAGGCTGGTGAAGGCCAGAGGGGGGGCGACGATCATTTGGCCTGTTGGTTGTGATTCAAAGTGGGGACCGCATTCATGCCGGAAATTTAACGGATGGACATGGCCATGCGCAAGAGCCTCCAGGGTCATTCCGCGAAATGACGGGGTGCTTGATTCTGTTCGGGAAACAGCATTTCTTCCACGTAAATGTCCTGAAAACGGGGATCGGCATGGAGGGAAACATGGGTTGTTTTTTGACGGATCTGCTGATAATCGGCGTCCTGTCCGCGGGGGGTGAAGAGGGCTTGTTTTGCGCCCAGCAGGGCGGTGTTGCCGGCCGGGATGACTTTGCCGGGAGGGAGGGGCAGCAGGCCGATCCTTTGGGCGCTCTGCCGGTTGATGTAGTTGCCGAAGGCGCCCGCCAGGTGGAGGCAGTCCATATCTTCCATCCGGGCGCCCCATTGTTGGAGGAGAATGCGCAATCCGGCGGCGATGGCGCCCTTGGCGAGTTGAAGTTCCCGGATGTCCGCCTGATTCAAGGCGACAGGCTGGCGGAGGGGCAGTTTGTCGAGACCGCCGGCCAGACGTCCGTTTGCCTGGATTTTTTCCAGTTGCAATCCGGCGGCCACAGCGTCCACCAGACCGCTGCCGCAGATTCCGCGGGGGATGCGGTTGCCGATGACGCGGCAGCGCATGGCGGCCTGTTCCACGGCCACCTCGGAGATGGCGCCGGTGGCGGCCCGCATGCCCATGGAGATTTTGGCGCCTTCGAACGCCGGACCGGCCGCGGTTGAGGCGCAGAGAAGCCGTTCCCGGTTGCCGATGACCATTTCGCCGTTGGTGCCAAGATCAATGAGGCCGGTCAGCTCATTTTTTTTGTGCAGTCCCGTGGCAAGAATCCCGGCCAGGATGTCGCTGCCGACAAAACCGCCCAGACAGGGCAGAAACCAGACGTTGGCGTTTCCCACGGATGTCCAGCCCAAATCCGCGGTCTTGAAGTGTTGCAGCCCATCGCTTTTCGGTTCAAATGGAAAATGGGCCAGCGGTTCGGGATCGATGCCGCAGAAGAAATGGTGCATGACGGTGTTGCCCACGATCACGATGTCCCGGATGGCTTGGCGATGGTGTTGGGCGGTCGGGAGCAGATGGGAGATCATCCGGCCCAACTGGCTGCGGATCAGTTTCTCCAGTGAGGAACGTCCGTTTTGTGCGACGGCGAAATCGATCCGGCTCATGATATCCGAGCCGTGGCGTGCCTGGCTGTTGAGCGCCGATTCGACAGCCAGGACGTTGCCGGTTTGCAAATCCAGAAGTTGGGCCACGAGGGTGGTGGTTCCGAGGTCGATGGCCACTCCGAACCCCTCCCGTGGTGTGAATTCGAACCGGCTTTCGTTGCCCAGAATGGATGCTTCCCATTGGGCCAGTTCGAGAGTCAGATCTTCTTCTGCCTTGTGACGGCAGGAGAGGCGCCATCCGTCCTGGATTTCTTCGGGGGAAAGGAGGCTTTGGAGTTCGGCGGTGACGGGAATGTTGCCCTTCAACACCTTGATCCTGCATGCCTTGCATTTTCCACGCCCGCCGCAGGGGAATTCCACTCCGTGTTCGAACAGGACGTCGCGCAAGGGAGCCCCTTTGGGAACCTCGAAGGTTTCGCCCAATGGTTGCAGGGAGATGCGAACTTTCGGGTGGGGGGTCATTCGGCCTTTAAGATATTGTCATCGAAGCTGGGGATCAATTAGAAAAAAGCTGGATTCCGGGAAACTGAGGTCATTCGGCCTTTAAGATATTGTCATCGAAGCTGGGGGCGACGCGATGGCCCGGGGGGACGGTCAGGAATTCGCGGTCACTCCATTCCCCGCTGAGGAGACGTTGGATGAGGGAGAGATCGCCGGTGATTTTTTCGAACCGCCAGCCCTTTTGCCGGGCTTCCTCCCGGGTTTGTTCCTCGAAGTGGTTGCCGGGTTCGATTCCCATTTCGATGAAGGCGAGCTGGCTGTAGTTTTTGACCGGGTTGCAGAGTTGTTCCCGGAGGTATTTGGCGTTGTCCTCGCCGTATTTTGCAACCATTTCCTCGTAAGAGGCGTCCATTCCGCTTTTGCGCTGGACGGAGAGCTGGGCGAGTTCCCCCTCGGACTGGCTGCGTTCGATCCATCCGGTGGTTTTGAAATAGACGCCGGGATGGGTGTTGAAATAGTCCATGTAACGTTCCTTGCCGCCGAGGAAGAGGGTGATGCAATCGTGGGCTCGGGGGATGATCAGGGGGGTGTGGCGGGCCTGCAGTTCCGCGATGCCGTTGTTGCACAGGGCGAAACCGAGGACAATGGCGTCGTATTGACCGGGCGCCACGCGATCCACCGCTTCCTGTACCCGTTGCTGCATTTCGCGGCAGGGAAGGTCGTGGAGTCCTTTGCGCAGGAATTCGATGTCCACCTTGCACGGGGAACGGGCTGCCGCGGCGCACATTTCCCGGTAAAAAATTTCGCAACTGATCAGTTTCAGTTTTTTCATCCTTTTATTTGAGCGACTGCAATTCGCGGGAGACATGGTTGGCCAGGCCATTGAGAATGGCGGCGGCTTGCGAGGATTTGAATGGATGCAGGTGGGCGCGGGCCTCGTCCAAAAGCGCGTCTGCTTTTGACGCGGCCTGGGCAATGGTTCCGTGCCGGCGGATGGTGTCGAGCAGCATGCCCACGCTGTTGGCGTGTTCGTTGAGCAGCATGGAGCTGGCAAGCTGATGTTCCTGGGGAGGGAGCTGCTGGAGCAGGAGAATCACGGGGAGGGTCAGTTTGCCCTTTTGCAAGTCCGTGCCCAGGGATTTGCCGATATCCTTTTCGTTTCCGACCAGATCCACGCAATCGTCGTAAATCTGGTAGGCGGCGCCCCAGAGGCGGCCGAAGGAAAAAAGATGCTGCCGGTTTTCCGGAGTGGCGCCGGCCAGATGTCCGCCGAGTTCGCAACAGGCGGCGAAGAGCAGGCCGGTTTTCATCTCGATGATCCGGAGATAATTCTGCTCGCCGAGTTTCAGGTCGAAACGATGCTGGATTTGCATGATTTCGCCGGAACAGACCTGAACGGTGATTTCGGCGATGCGTTTGCCGATGATCGCGTCGGAAAAACCGGTTCCCAGCAGGGTGGCTTGAGCGAAAAGGCAGTCGCCCAGCAGAACGGCAACCTCCGGCCCCCATTTGGCGGTGGCGGTCAGTTGGTTGCGGCGGAAATGGGCGCCGTCCAGGATATCGTCGTGCACCAGGGTGGCGATATGGATCATTTCCAGGATGGCGCTGAGCTTGATCAGCTCTTCCTGTTGTCTGGCATCAGGCTTGTCCTGGATGCAGAGGCCGCCCAGGATCGTCAATGCCGGACGAAGGCGTTTGCCCTGGTTGCCGGTGACATAACGCGCGTGTCCGGCCACGGATGGGGCCAATTGGGCGGCTTGTTCTCCGAGCAGGTTTTCAAGCCGCTTGAACCATGGCTGGAGCGGGGCAAAGAGGTGGGAGAGGCGGGGTTTGCCTGTTGTGGGATGCTGGTGAATGGTGCTTTGGGTGTGCGCCATAATGAGCAAAAAGTAAAATGGATGAAAAATGTGCGTTCTGCGAGGCTTTGTCCCGCAATTCAAGATTCTCTCTCTTGTGCGGGGAGAGAAGGAGAGGGGCTTCCGACACCTGCCGCAGTTTGCGGTTATTTGGGCCTGACCGTGTACAGACCCAGAATATCCATAAAAGTGGTGGCGACCCGCAATTGTTCCAATGCGCAGGCAAAGGCCTGTTTGGATTTCCCGATGTCAATATCCACCCAGAAAACGTAGGTGTTTGGCTCGAATTTGCCGGTTCGATACATTTGGGGGCGGGAGAGAATGCGGGTCAGGTTCAAATGGTGTTGTGAAAGGATGGTCAGGGCGTTGACCAGCGAACCGGGACGATGGTGCAATCCGAAGCAGATTGCGGCATGGGTGGGTGGAGCCCGGTTGATGGGCTTGGCGGAAATCACACAGAAGCGGGTGATGTATTCGTTGGGTTTGCTCAGCTTGCGGAAGGCGATGTCCAGGTCGTAGATTTTTGCGGCATGCGGTCCGGCAATGGCGGCGGTGCCGGGTTGTTCGCTGGCCAGTTGCGCCGCCTCGGATGTGCTAACCGTTTCGAAAAGTTCCGCCTTGGGCAGATGTTTGCGGATCCAATCGGAGAGGTAACGGGCGGGATAGGGGTGGGTGTAGAGACGGCGGATGCCCCGGACGAAGGCCGTTTTTTGGTTCTGTTGGGTGAGTGTTCCGGGAGGAATTCCGATGAGCAGCGCCAGTTCGGGCGCCAGATCAAGGTACTCCTGGATTTTGAATTTGCTGTGGGCGAATTGCGAGGAAAGGAGGGTGTCGATGGTTTCCATCACCACACCCGCGATGGAGTTTTCCAGGGGCAAAACCCCGGCCTCGGCCTTCCGGGAAAGCAGAGCCCGTACCACTTCCGGATGGGTGGGGCACGAAACGAAGCGCGCCGATGTCCCAAAACGCTCGATGGCGACCTGATGGGAGTAACTGCCTTCCCGTCCGAAATAGGCGACTTTCACTTTGAAATATATTGGGCCAGGGCCGTGTTGAGATCGCGCCGGCTGGGTGCGCCGCGCAGGTGTTCCTTGACCATGCCGTCCTTGAAGATCATGAGGGTGGGGACGGCGGTGATGCCAAACTGTCCGGCCAGTTCCTGGTTTTCGTCGATATTGACCTTGGCCACCTTGAGCTTGCCCACGTTGGCGTCGGCGATTTCGTCCAGCATGGGGGCGATGGCGCGGCAGGGGCCGCACCATTCAGCCCAAAAATCCAGCAAAACCGGAATTTTGGATTGTTTGACCTCGGCATCGAAATTGCCGCCCACGATCTGTACCACATTTTTGCTCGCCATAAAATAATCTCCAGCTTGTTGGTGTTGAGGAATTCCTCATACACTTTTTCATGGCGAAAAGTCAAAGCCGGAATCGCCAATTTTTTGCCGGATCAAGCCACGGTGCTGATGACAGACTGGGTGGATTCGATGGTTTGGCGGGAAATGCTGGATTGCAGGGTGTAGTAGGGATTTTTGTTCATGCTCCAGGCGGGAGTCTCCAGGGAGAGGGAAGGGAGGGGCTGGTTTTCCCCGCCAGTTTCTTTTTGCGATTGGGATCGCAATTCGGCCTGTTGCGCCTGTTCCTCTCTTATTTGCCGGGATGCCTGCGCTTCGAGGGAATTCACGGCTGTCACGGCGGCAAAATCCTGGGCGGAGGGATGAAGCGGCGCCATGGCGGCCCGGCGCAGGGATTTGGCTTTTTCAATGGTTTTTTCCGGCGAAACTTCGCCGCTGACATCCATTTTTACCTCGCCCCCCACGGCATAGGCATTGCCGTCCGGCCCTATTTCGTAGCTGTATTGGGGGGTGCTCATTGCATAACTGCCGGCGGCGGCCAGATGGGCCATCTCATGCTGATGCACCTCCTGATCCCGTTGCTTGAGCTTTTCGAGTTTTCGACGCTGATCAGGGGGCAGATCCTCGGCTTCTTTTTGGACGGTTTGGAGCCGCTGATTCTGTCCGCTGGACGGGGTTGCCGTCTGCGCCCATGAAGGGGTGGCTGATGAAAGGGTTGGAATGCCGCCGATCACGTTCTTAACATAGCGATTTTTTTTAAAAATTCAATCCATGAAATGGGAAAATATCCAAGGATCAAAATCCGAAACGATGCAAGGAACCCCACGTTTGAAGGCGGCCTTTGCGTTTTGATGAAATATGCGGGTTAAGCTTGTTTCCAAAGTGAAAATGGTTCAGGATGGGCGCGCATGGCAGCAAGCGGCTCAACAATGACCCAGACACTCGTAACGGCGCGCCAGCCGGTGTCATGGCTGGCTGTTGTGTGTGCCATTTCCACGGTGTTGGCTTTGTTGCTGGGGTTTGTTGTTCAAAATCTGGAACTGGCCACGCTGGATTACAGGTTTTCGTGGAGACCGAAGGCGTTTAACAGGGCTTATATGGCCACCAATCTGGTTGTGGTGGCGATCGGGGACCGGGAGGTGGAGAAATTCGGGCAGTGGCCCTGGCGCACCCGCGAACCGCAGGCCCGGATGTTGTCGGCTTTTGACGGTTCCAATGCCAATGCGCAGGTGGTTGCTTATGATGTGATTTTCAGCAACAAGAAGGATGAAAGTGTTTCCGTCGAGGAGCGTGCCAGGGGGGATGAGCTTTTCGGACAGACGGTCAAAGATGTGGGAGGGGTTTGTTTGGGCGGGATGTTGAAAAAAAATGCGGACAGGGATGAGGATGCGTGCAAATGGGTCTATGGGCAGGCCATCCCGATGAAAAACAAGGACATGATCAAGGTCGGGGGGGGGCAGGAGGAGTCGGCCGTGCTGCTGGCGCCTGTGGCCGCATTGCGCAAGGATGGGGTTGGTTTTGGTTTGCTCAACAACAAGGGAGACCGGAACGGTGTGTATCGGCGCATTCCGCTGGTGGTGCGTGACGGGCCTTATTGGATCCCTTCTCTGGCGTTGAAGACGGTCATGCAATTTTATGAATTCAGGCCGGAGGATGTGACTGTTGTGCCGGGGAAGGAAGTGGTGCTGGAAAATCCCAACCAATGCATTCGCATTCCCGTCGACAAGGAAATGCAGATGAGGGTCAACTATCGTGGAAATCTGACGGAATTTGTTGGGATTAATTTCATGGATGTGATGGATTGGGCTGAAGGCGATGCGGTCAAACGCAAGGGCATGGAGGAGGTGAATCGGCGTTTGATGATTGCCAACAAGGGGGTGGTGGTGGTTGGTTTTACGGCCTCCGGCCAAACCACCGATCTGGGAATCATCCCCACCGGAAGCCGCGAGCCGTTGGTGACCGTGCAGGTCAATGCCATCAACACCATTTTGCAGAATGATTTTGTCCGGGCCGCTCCATGGTGGATGACGTCCTTGTTGACGATCCTGTTGAGCGTGTTTGGCACTTGGGCCACGCAACGGTTGTCGCCGATGAAGGCCTCGTTGATCATGACCGCGGGATTCGCGCTCTTTATTGGCGGAACCTTGTGGTTGTTTTTCGCGGGCAGTATTTGGGTGCCGTGGGTGGTTCCGACCATTGGTTTTGTGCTGCCTTCCACAGCCGGACTGGTGATGCGCCTGACGGGAACCGAGGAAAAAGCCGGGGAATTGGTGGATGCGTTCCAAACGTATCTGTCCTCAAGAAACCTGACTCGCGAAAGGTTGCGCCGCGCCACCTCGGGAAAAGGCGGGAAGGCGGAGGAGAAAATCATGCCGGAAGTGTTGGCGGAAGCCATGGGTGTGCGCGATTACGGTCCCATCATTGGCATGGGCAAATTCAATCTGCTTTGCAAGCTGGGACAGGGCGGCATGGGGGCGGTTTTCCTGGGACGGCAGCGGACACTGCGGCGGTTCTGCGCGGTCAAGGTGTTGAACGCCGATTTCGCCGACGATGTGGAGTCATGCGCCCGGTTTTTGCAGGAGGCGCGGGCCATGGCCGGTTTGCAGCATCCCAATCTGGTCAGCCTTTACGATTGCGACCAGTACGACCAGCAGTATTACATTGCCATGGAATTTGTGGAGGGGATGAGCCTGGGCGATGTGCTCAAAAAAGTCGGCGCATTGCCCCTTCCGCTGGCCCTGCACTGGCTGCAACAGGCCGCAAGGGGATTGGATTATATTCACGGCAAGGGCGTGATCCATCGCGACATCAAGCCGGACAACATGATGCTGACAGCGGCCGGGGAATTGAAAATCACCGACCTGGGGCTGGCAAAAAATCTGCAGGAAAAGGACCAGGGCATGACCGTGACCGGCACGGTGATGGGGTCTCCTTATTACATGAGCCCCGAGCAGATCAACGATTCCAAAAATGTGGACAGACGGGCGGATTTGTATTCGCTGGGGATCGCCTTTTACCAGATGGTTGCGGGCCGGGTGCCGTTCCCCGGCGCGTCTCCGGGCGAGGTTTGCGTGGCGCATCTGCAAAAGCCCATGCCTTCGGTGGGGTTGCCGGACGAGGCGTTGACCCAGGCGCTGGATCCGTTGATCCTGCGAATGACGGAGAAAGACCGCGATGCGCGCGTGGCTGCGGCGGCTGAGATCTTGGAAATGATCAAGCCCTGGGTGGAAGCCAACCCCGTGGAAAGTTATTGCCAGCAGTACATGGCGCAGATGGACTTTGCCAGCCGCACGGTGGATTTCCTGTTGAAAAAGGCGGGGGTCGATCCCAAGTTCATGGATGTGGATTTGAGCGGTTCCGCCACGGAAGATATCGCGGCGCCCGCGCAGCCCAAAGCCCCGGAGATTCAGGCTGATGACAAGACGGTGGTTCAGAAAATGGGCGTTCCTCCGGCGGCAGAGAGTTCCGCCGATGACAGGACGGCGGTCTTTTCGCCGGACAAAGGAAATCAGGACGCCAAATGACAAGGGGCGGGATTTGAAAACGGAAGCGAGCGGCGGAATGGAGAAGAAAGAAGGAATGTTTCAGGTTGCCTGTCCGGCGCCGATCAGGGAGCGGAATGAGATCGTGATGGCTCATGGCGGCGGAGGTCGGGTGATGCAGCAGTTGATCGAGGGCGTTTTTTTCAAGGCATTTGGCAATCCGTTGCTGGCCCAGGCTCATGACGGGACGGTGATTGAGGCGGGGGGGGAACGGCTGGCTTTTACGACGGATTCCTATGTGGTCCGCCCGTTGATTTTTCCCGGGGGCGACATCGGCGATCTGGCTGTCAATGGCACGGTGAACGACCTGGCCATGTGCGGGGCGCGTCCGCTTTATTTGAGCGCGGGTTTTATTCTTGAGGAGGGGTTGTCGATGGATGTGTTGCGCCGGGTGGTGGATTCCATGAGACGGGCGGCGGACAAGGCCGGCGTCCGGCTGGTGACGGGCGACACCAAGGTGGTGGACAAGGGCAAGGGCGACGGTTTGTATGTGAATACGGCGGGGATTGGCTTGATTAAGGGAACGGCGGCGATTCATCCCCGGGAGGTGCGGGCGGGCGATGCGATTTTGATCAACGGCGATGTGGGACGCCACGGGATGGCCGTCATGGCGGTGAGGGAGGGGCTGTCATTCGAGACCACCATCGAAAGCGATACCGCGCCGTTGGCCGGTTTGGTGGGGCGGTTGATGGCGGCGGGGATCGGGATGCATTGTCTGCGGGATGTCACCCGCGGCGGATTGGGGGCGGTTTTGAACGAGATTTCCAGCGCCAGTGGATGGCAACAGCAAATAGACGAGGCCCTCGTGCCGGTGGCCGAAGAGGTTCACGGGGCATGTGAAATCCTGGGGCTTGATCCGCTTTACGTGGCGTGCGAAGGACGGTTTGTGGCATTTGTGAAGGATGCGGATGCGGACAAGGCGCTGGACATCATGAAAACTGATCCGGTGGGTGCGGGGGCGGCGATCATCGGGCGCGTGACGGCGGAGAAGGGGGCTTTGGTGACCCTGCGAAGCCGGGTGGGCGCCAGTCGCATTCTTGACATGCTCAGCGGCGAACAACTGCCGCGGATTTGCTGAATTTTCGGTAGTCTTTTGGACTGCGTCCCGTGTATTTGCGGAATTTTGCGGAAAAATGCTGGGATGAGGAAAATCCGGTTTCAAGGGCGATCCGGGTCAGGGGCCATGTGGTTTCCCTGAGCAAACGCTTGGCGGCTTCCACTCGCAGATTGATCAGGTGATTGAGAGGCGACATGCCCACCAGCCGTTTGAAGTGTCCGGTGAGCGTGGTGGGTTTCAATCCGGTGATCCGGCAAAGTTCCGGCACGCGCCATGCGCGGCGCAGATCCTTGGGAATTTCGGCGAGCAGATTTTGAAGCTGCCGCGGCGCGGCATGGGCGCTTCCGGACATGCTCTGGCAGCGCCGGGCGGTCAGCAGGAGAATCTCGTCCAATAGATGGTTGATCCGGGTGACATGTCCCAAGGGGCGGCAATCAAATTCACGCCACAATTCCGTGATCAGCCAGTCGGCTTCCGTAAAGTTCCGGATCACGACCGGGCAATGTTGGGCGAAAATCCGCCCGATTTGCATTTGTTCCCGCCGGGATAATCCGCTCCATGCGCCCAGGCGAAGAGGTTTTTCCGGGACATAGCGGGCCGGATTGAGAATCAGCCATGAAATGGCGCCTGCGTTCAGGGTGTCTTCCATGCCCGAATGCTGTTGCCATGGACAGGTCAGGAGAAAATCATGGGGATTGGTGACGGCCTGCCGCCCCTCGACATCCCAGTGAAAACGTCCGCTGATGACCTGGACCAATTCAATTCCGCGATGCAAATGTCTGCCAAGGGCCGAGGCAAAATTCCGGCGTTTGCGGCAAAAGGCTTCGATATGGGGAAAAGGCGCCAGTTCGGGTGAACTGTTGCGGTGATAATAAAACTCGGGCGGGTGCATGAATCTCTTCCTGTCTATTGTGTTTTTTGGGAAAAAACCACAGTCATTCCGTGAGGACTGTCATCACCTGGCGCATGTCCGCAGGCACGGGCGCTTCACAGGCGAGGGGACGCCGGGTGATGGGATGGGTGAAGGAGAGACGCCATGCGTGGAGCATCTGCCTGGGAATGTCCGGGTGATGGGGGGACGATTGCCGTCCGTAAACTTGATCGCCCAATAGGGGATGCCCCAGAAAAGCCAGATGAACGCGAATCTGGTGGGTGCGTCCGGTTTTGAGCAGACATTCGATGAGGGCGGCGTGAGGACCGCAAACCTGCCGCTGTTTCCAAAAGGTGAGGGCCGGGCGCCCCTTGGGGCTGACCGCCATTTTGTGACGGTGGACAGGATGCCGCCCAATGGGTTGTTCAATCCGTCCGGAGAGGGCGGAGGGATGCCCTGAAACCAGAGCCAGATAAATTTTTTCCAATGTTCGCTGCTTGAATTCCTCGGCAAGCCTGCGATGGGCTTCGTCGGTTTTGGCGATCACAAGGCAACCGCTGGTGTCCTTGTCCAGCCGGTGCACGATGCCAGGGCGTTCCACGCCTCCGATTCCGCTCAACTGGCCCCGGCAGTGGTGGAGCAGGGCGTTGACCAGGGTGTGTTGCGGACATCCGGCGCCCGGGTGGACAACCATGCCGGGAGGCTTGTCGATGACCAGGAGAAACTCATCCTCAAACAGAACGTTCAGGGGGATGTCTTCCGGCGCGGCGTCCGCGGGAACTGGCGGGGGCAGGGTGATTCGGATGTTGCAACCGGCGGAGACAGGCGAACGGCAAACGCCCGGTTTGCCGTTGACAAGGACATTGCCTTCGCGGATCAGGCGCTGCCACATGGAGCGGGAGCGGACGGGATAATGCTCGTGGAGCCATGCATCAAGCCTCGCGCCTTCGATGGATGCAACCATTTCCATCGTTTGACGTCCGGGGCTCATGAGGTTGAGGGGGATGAAACATTGTTTCGGGAGCGCAAATGCCGCCTGGCGAGCCGGGTGGAGATGATCCATGCCCCGGCAAACAGGATGGCGCACAATCCCTGGGCCAGGGTGAAACGGCCGAGAATCACCCGGGGCAGGTCGCCCCTGAAGAATTCGATGAAAAACCGGAGAAAGGCATACAGGAGAACATAGGAACAGGCGACATAACCGGGATAGCGGCGGAGTTTTTCCAGAACCAGCAGGGTTAAAAAGATGTCGAGAAGGCCAAAGGTTTCGTAGAGTTGGACCGGATGAAGGGCGTGGCCGGCGACTTCAGGAGGGGAACCGGGACGCACAGCCCAGAAGTGATCGCATTCTCGGCCGTAGCAGCAGCCATTCATGAAACAGCCCACCCGGCCAAAGGCTTGGGCGATGGCAAGGGCGGGAACCATGGCATCCATGACAAGGGCAAAAGCCCGTTTGTTCCATCGGCACCAGAGCCACAGGGTGAGAAGTGACATGAGGAATCCGCCGTAGAAAACCAGCCCTCCGTGATCAATCCGAAAGATCTCAAGGGGGTGTGCGCTGAAATCTTGCCAATTCAAAATAACATAGTACACTCTTGCGCCGACGATCCCTGCCAGGAACAGCAGGACCACGAGGTTCCCAGCCTCGTTCAGGTCCAAGCCGATCCGGGGGGCGCGTTTATGAAAGACTTTGAAAGCCGCAAGAAATCCAAGGGCTACGAATACGCCATACCAGTGGATTTTAAGCGGTCCCAAGGATAGAAAAATCGGATGCACAGGAAAAATAGGTTGATGTTGAACGCCAGTCCGTTGGAACGGACAGGACGGTTTTTTTGTGTTTTTCGATGTTCTGGCATGGTGTTTTACACGGAATTCAGCTAAAAGCAAAGCCAATGGAACCTCGCGTCGCACATGTCCCATCCCCCAAGCCCTGTCCGAACTGCAGCATGATCGTGCGGTTTGTAACGCATCCCCAGACGAAGAAGAAGTACTGTCCGGAATGCGGCAATTATCTGCCTGTAAAAATCTCCCACTTTGATTTGGTGGATATCATTGGCGCGGGCGGCATGGGCGCGGTGTACCGGGGGTTTGACACATCCCTGGAACGTCCGATCGCCATCAAGGTGATGCGGGAAGAACTGGCGAGGAACCCCCAGTTTGTGGAGAATTTTCTCCGGGAGGCGCGCGCGGCGGCAGCCTTGAATCATCCCAATGTGGCCCAGATTTATTCCTTTGGAGAGGAAAATGGGCGGTATTACCTGGTGATGGAGCTGTTGTCCAACGGAAGCCTTGACGATCGCATTGAGAAAAGCAAACGCCTGCAGGAGGTGGAAGTGCTGGATATCGGCATTCAGGTTGCCAGCGGACTGCGCGCGGCGCATGAGCGCAATCTGATCCACCGCGACATCAAGCCGGGCAATATTCTTTTTACCCAGTCCAATGTGGCAAAAGTGGTGGATTTCGGTCTGGCCCGTTTTGAGGCAAGCAGCCACGCCCAGAAAGAGGAGGGAATCTGGGGCACCCCCTATTATATTGCTCCGGAGAAAGTGGCGGACGGACAGGAGGATTTTCGCAGCGATATTTACAGCCTGGGCGGCACGTTATTTCATGCCTTGGCGGGGCGTCCACCCTTTGAGGCTGGCACCTCGACCGAGGTGGTGTTGAAACATTTGCGCGCGCCTTCCGTTTCCCTGCTTGCTTTCGCCCCGGAATGCACCCCCCAAACGGCGGATGTGATCGGGCGCATGCTCAAACGGGATCCAAACGAGCGTCCCCAGAGTTATGATGAGGTCTTGAACGATTTGGCGTACGCCAAGCGGTTTGCCTTGGAGAAGAAACCCATGGAAGCCGTGGAACAAAAAACGGAATTCAGCATGGGATTGTTGATCGGCGTTCTGCTTTTGATCCTCGTTTGCATCAGCGCCTTGATCCTGGTGTGGATCAACCGGGCGAAGATTTTCGCGTCTCCAAAGAAACCGGGCATCGCGATGACGCACACCAATGCGCCAAGACCCGGCGCCGACATCGCGCCCCAGCCGCCGCCCCAACCCCAGCCGCCACCCCCGCCGGTGGTGCTTGATTTCAGCAAGCAGATCGAGGCGGCCTATGAGACAACCGTAAAGGGGAATTTCCAGGGCTTGCATGATAAACTGCTGGCCATTGACAAGCAGATCCCTTCGGGAGACCCGGCTTTTGGATGGGCAAAAATCCATCTGGCCAGGCTGGAATTGCTGATGGACAAGGATGGCAATGCCCATCGAATCTTGAACACTTTCCTGGGCAACATCAGTCCCGACGCCCTTTCGACGCCGGTGGGCGCTCCGCAATATCCACAGACATTGGGGCTGATTTTGAATGGAAAATTGAAGGGGGATGCGATGAACAGGGTGATGGGGGAATTGCCGGGGTGGATGCGGGCCATTGCCACATTTGACGCCGGGCTGGTTGCCTTCAAGAAAGACCAATACGATGCCTCCATTGGATTTTGGAAGTCCTATGCCCATTCGTCCGGTGCGGGCGATCAATCATGGGTTTTGTTCTTTCAGGTTTTCACCATCAATACCGTGAGCGAACTCGAGGAGTTCAAGAATTTTGAAAACCAGCTCAATGAGCTGCGATCACGGGGACAGCACAAGGAGGTTTTGCAGTTGTTGCAGGAGAAGCAAAACAACTGGCGGATGACAAGAATCCTGTCGCGTGTGGCGAAATGGGCTGATGAATCGCGGCAGGCATCCGCGGCGGCCCAGAAGATTCTGGAGGAAAAGAACAAAAATGAGCATGCGGCGAGGCTCCGGGACGATATTCAACTGGTTGCCGACAAAAAGGCGGGGGTTGCAGCCTTGCTGGGCGCCTATCAATTCGAGAAATTGCGCGACGAATGGCGTGCGGCGGAAAGTTCGTTGAAAACCAATGAACAGCGCAAAATCGTTGCCACCCAGGTTGCGGTGTCCCAATGTCTGGCTGACTTTTGGAAGGGAATTGTCCAGGACGTGGCGGCTTATCCGTATGATCAGGGGCGCATTGTGTCCCGGATGAACAAGCGTTCTTCCGGACGCCTGGTTCAGTTGAATGATGAGCGGGTGATCTTCCGGGTTGAAATAGAAGGACAGGTGGCCGAAACCTCATGGTCCACGCTGGAGCTTCCCCCATCGGCTTTGATCGAATTGGGAGATTTTTATCTTGGACGGGCGGCGGCGGCGAACAATTCTGCGGATGCGGCCAGAAGGGCTGTCATGTTGATGGTTTTTGCCCGGGAATACTCGCTCCCCGATGCAGTTATTCAACGTTATCTGGCCTTTCTCAAACAGACGCCTCCCAATGTGAAGGAACTGGGGATCAAGGTAAAGCTGGATGTCCGGCAACCGGTGTTGCTCAAGTAAACTGTCCTCGTTCATGTCCTGGCGGGACGTCGGAAGGACAAGTGGAGTTTCGGGTTTCGTTATCCGAATTCCGGATTCTGCATCAAATCCGGGCTAGACCAGTTTCAGACGCGGCAGATCCTGGGAATCGATCAGCCCGAGCGGATGGAGATGGCGGTCAACCACAATGAGGTCGTCAATGGAATGTGTCTGGAGGACATGGAGGGCTTCAGCTGCCAGGGCATCGGCGCGGATGACAATGGGGCGCCGGGTCATGACCGTGCGGATCGGGACTTCGCCGATTTGCTGGTTTTCGGCATAATGGCGGGCAAAGTCACCGTGGGTGAATATGCCGGCGAGACGGCCTCTGGCATCGACAACCGCCACGCATCCCGAGCGGGCGCGGGACATGACTCCAAGGGCTTCTTTGACGCGGCTTTTTTCGGAAATGATGGCAAAACGTTCCCTGGCGCGCATGAGATCGGTGACCTTGAGCAGCAAGGATTGCCCCAGGGAACCGCCGGGGTGAAAACGGGCAAAGTCCTCCTTGCGAAATCCACGCTCCTCCAGCACCACCATGGCCAGCGCATCGCCAAGGGCCAGCATGGCGGTGGTGCTGGCGGTGGGCGCCAGATTATGGGGGCAGGCCTCCTTGCGGACATGGGCATGGAGAACTACATCGCTGTGTCTGGCGAGGGTTGATTGGAGACGGCCAAGAATCGAGATGATTTTTATGTCAAAGCGTCGCAACATGGGGAGAACCCGCAGCAATTCCTCGGTCTCACCACTGTTGCTGAGCAGCAGAATCATATCCCCTTCGGCAACCACTCCAAGTTCCCCATGAAGGGCGTCTGTGGCATCGAGCACCACGCTGGGAGCGCCGGTGCTGGTGAGGGTGGCGGAAATCTTCCGTCCGATCAGTTCGGATTTTCCAATGCCGGAAACGACGATTTTGCGCCGCCGGGCAAGGCAGTCGAGAAAGAGGGCGATGGCCTGGCAGAATGGCTTGCCCTGCTGGGACCTCACTTGCCGCAACGCATCGATCTCAATGTCGAAGACGCGGCGGGCGCGCTGGAGAATGACTTGGTCCCGGGTTGCCATGGGACGTGAGATTCAATGTTTGGGATTCAAGTTTCAAGATTATTTCTTGATGTTTATTGCGGCGCGAAGGCGGATCGATCTGTTGTCCCGTCCTGTCATGGCGGGAGTGAGGCTTGATTTGTTGCCCGCCCGTTCTTGGAAAAAATTCACATTGTCCGGAAATGAGGCAGCTGGCCAAAGCTTCTGCGATGGGCCAGACGAAAATGGCGGGAGGATCGAAAACCGCAATGGTCGGCAATGGCGTGAACGGATAATCCCGTGGTTTGAAGAAGCTGCCGGGCGATTTGGAGGCGATGTTGCAGGTAGAAGACAGCCGGAGTGACCCCTTGCCGCTGCTTGAAGATGCGGGAAAAATGTTCCCTTGTCATTTTTGCCTGGGCGGCGAGTTCCTTGACGGAAAGAGGGCGGTGGCATTGTTCCAATCCGTATTGAATGGCGCGGTCCACGCTGTCCTGGGCGTTTTGTTGAGGCTTGGCGAGTTGACGCCAGAGTTTGGAGTAAAAGGCGTAGGCTTCCAGGCTGGCATGGAACCAATCTTGAAATTTCCGGTCGTTGACATTGCGGATCAGGTGCGCCAAGGCGGCGCCCGCCGGCGAATTGGAGGGAAGGGGGATCACGGGGCCGAATTTCTTGCGAAGCGCCCCCCAGAGAAGCACCCCCAGATTCCCGCTGAAATGAATCCAATTGAAGGTCCAGGGCTTTTTTTCGCGGGGAGGATGGAAATATTCGGCGTCCTCGGGCCCGACCGTGATGAAAGCAAAACCGGCGGGCACGGCAAACGTCCGGGAATGCCAGACGAACGACCCGCATCCATGCAGGGTGGTTTGCAAGATCACAAAGGGACGTCCGATGTTGTGGCTCCGCCCCTTCCCGCTTTTTCCGCAATACCAGTGGTAACGCGCGCTGCGCTGGGTTTCCCTCCCGGAACAGAGGGGGAAAAACATGCAGGCATCAGGCTCATAGGTCATGTCCATCGGACCCAATATCACAAAAATGTCGAAAAATGTCACACTTTTTCATTTTGAGGAAGATTGATTTGAGTATATTTTTCCGCAAGCAAAGCGGCGCCTTGATGAGCAACGGTCCGGCGCCGGATCGAACGGGGCGCAAGCCGCGTTCCGCGATTCCTTGTGTTAAACAGGGAAAACGCTCGAAAAATTGGGCGGAAACAGGAGAGGGAACGAATTTGATTTTTTTTGACAGGCGATGTTCAATGGATGCCATGAAACAATTGGATTTCGAACGGTTTTCAGGAAGGCATTTTCGTGGTTTCACAATTTTGGAACTCTTGATTGTTGTGGGAATTTTATCCTTGCTGGCCGCATTGTTGATGCCCGCCATGTCCAGCGCCAGAAAAAAGGGACAGCAGATTCACTGCATGAACAATTTGCGCCAGATTGGGATGGCGCATGTCCAGTATGCAAACGATTGGGAGGAAAGGATTGTTCCGGGACTTGAAGTCACCGGAGGAGCTTATTGGGAACAACTTCTTGAGAAACAATGCGGCATCCGGGTTGGGAAAATGGAAGGGCATCTATTTTGGTGTCCAGCCAACAAGGAGACTCCTCTTTCCGCTTGGATGCCAAAGGAGTTTTTTTGTGCAAATATGAATTACACCCGGAATTCGGAAATAGATCGAATGCTCTATGGCTCCATTCCTGATCCAACGAGAACCGTGATGGTTGCGGATGGAAAAGTTGCGGCGCCTTACGCTGTCATTACAACCATCTTTCATGCGTCAAGCGCGACCAACCGGATTCATTTCAGCCTTCATGGCGGAAGGGCCAACTGCCTTTTTGTGGATGGGCATGTGGAGGGCATAGAGAATTTAAAGGACCTGATCGTAAAACCGTGAGGATGATGCGGCTGACATCGTGTTTCAACCCAAAGGATTTCCAAAAATTATGAAAATCTCACTTGCCAGTATGATTTGCCCGGGAGCCGTTCTCTTTTTTGCGACCTTGATTCAAGGGCAGGAGGTCGTGGATAAAAGCATTGCGGGAGAGTGGAAATTCCAGGAAGGGGAGGGAACGGTCGTGAAGGATTGTTCGCCCAATGGGAATCATGGAGTGATCCTGGGCGGGCAGTGGGGCAAAGGGGGATTTGGATTTGCGCTGCGGCTGGAAAACGACAAGGATGGCATTCGAATCGAGAATTCCCCAAGTCTTGAGCCCGACATGCTTGCCGTCGAATGCTGGTTTTGTCCGGATAAGGACATCGATAAAAAATTGTCCCGTCATGAATATCTGATTTCAAAACTTCTGCCTGGAAAAGGTTATGCGCTGGGTTTCAGGGAGAAAATGGGCTCGCTTGCCTTTCACTTCGGAAAGGGGGTTTATGCCAAAACCGCGGCATGGAAGAAGGGCGAGTGGCATCATGTTGTGGGAACATACGACGGAAAGGTTTCCAGGATTTATGTCGATGGCCGGATGGAAAACGAGCGGGAGTGCGGAACGCGGGTGAAAAGCCCGAACTGCATGATGGTCGGGAATTTTTTCAATGGCTGGATTGGGCGTCTGGTGATTCGAAGCCGCGTGTTGACCGGGGACGAAATTTCGCGGATTTACAGCGAGGAGAAAGGACGGATTGCGACGCAGGTCGAAGTCATTGGAAAACGGGTTGCGGGAACGGCGAAAGTTTCCGCCGCCGCTCCGCCAAAACAGGCGAAAAAGGGAACTGAGAAAATCATCCACAACATCTTTCGCCCCCGGCTGGGTGACACCGAATTCATTGTCCCGTCCAAGACCGGTTTTTTGCGAAATTACCGGCGCATCGACACCGATCCGATCATTGACTTGATCAGCCTGGCGGAGGGGGACCGCGCCCAGGTCAAATTGGGGGAAATGCGTTGGAAATATCAGTGGGAAGGCGGGGAAATGAAGCTGTCGCAGGGCGACGTTCTTTCCGATGACAAGGCCGCGGCCGATCCTGGCTGGGACAGTCCATCTCATCTGAAAGGGATGTCGCAGGTGTTGGTTGGTCCAAAGGACTCCAGGGTGGAATTGACCGCCCAAGGAAAGCTTTATAATTCATGGACTCAAAAAATCATCTGGCAGGACGAAAAAAACGGGGATGGGAACAGCCACGGATTGACTCTTCATTGGAAACGCGACGTCAAGGAGATCATGGAGCCTGCCGCGATTGTCCGGTTCACCCGACGCGCGGATGACCAGGAAATGGAGGTTTTTTTGAAGGGGATGGATGGAAAGACCAACCAGTTGAAAAACAACGAGAAACTGGGAATGGAAAAGGGGGCGGCGCTTTATGCTGTTGATTTTTTCAATGGAACGCAGATCGAAATCCAATTTGATTTGCCGGGCAAAATCGAGCGCGTCCCATGCAAGGCATCCGAAAATCTTATTGGCGGCTGGAGTCTTGTCTTTGTTCCCAATGACGGTGAGATGCTGGAAGAGTTTTCAATGAAGATTCTGGATACCCCCCTGCCAAGATTTGAGAGCCAGGGATTGATGGTGAAATCTCATTTGCAGACGGGATGCCATGTTGTGTCGGCCGGAAATATGCCGCTGTTCCAGATCGGCGGTTGGGAAAGCAATTTGAGGCAGGAAAATGCGGGTTTTCTTGGCGGTTTTTGGAAGTCCAAGGTTTTCAAAAAAGACGCTCTTTTCCAGATCGCCAGCGAGGGAAAGCTTCAGTCCGACTGGAAGTCCATTTGCCGGAGCACGCAAAAGGGGTTGAATTTCGAGTTGAAAACCGGCCAGGGAGTGGAAAAGGCGGCCATGGCATTGAGAATCCCCTATGAATGGGTTGGCACACCGCTTGTCCTTTACAAAAATGAAGTCAAAGAGGATGTCAAGGGCGTGGTGCCGCCTTATCTGGACGGCGCCATGGTCACCGCAACACAGGTGGCTGAAATCAATGGGATTCCCCTTCGGATCGGAGTGGACCTGGATTTTGGCGCGATGCCGGAAAACAGCCTGATCGAATGGAGGCCGACGGCGTCTGAAAGGATTATTTTCACGCTCAAACGCAATTGCCGCATGATTTCTTCCCGGGCCAAATTGTCCGCTTATCAGGAGCCGTTCGACGCGACGTCGGAGCCGGATTTTGTCAAAAAAGTCGGACAAGGGCATGCCATTGACAAGGCGCCGCCCGCCTTTTTGCTCTTTTATCCATCGGATGGCAAGGAATGCGCTTTCGATGTGAGTTATCGGCAGATCCTTCGGCAAACTCCGATGGATGTTTCTTCCAAAAATGCGCCTGTGCCGGATAAACCGCTCATGTGTGTGCGGGATGGCGCCAGGGTTGTGGTGAAAACCCCATGGTGGGAGGTGATTCATGACAAGGAAAAGGGAGGGACGCCTGTCAGTATCCAGTTTCCGCAAGGTCTCAAAAGGAATATTTTGAAATCCCCGGTGGAAGGATATTTGGCGGACAAGGCTGGCAACAGCCTGAGGGAATCCGCAAGCAAGATCACATCCTTTGAGGTGAAGGAGGAAGCGCCCGATCAGATCCGAATGATTGTGAAGGGACTGTTTGGAGGAGGCACTCTTCCATTTGAGGCGGAATATCTTTATTCCGAAGGCGGTTTTCGACGAAGCGTCAGATTTGATTTTCAAAAAGCCCCGATGGATATCAAGGTGTTGGGGGTGACACGCATCGAAACGGATCACGCTTTGGATTTTGCCAAGTACAAACCGTGCCTCATGAAATATGCCAGGGCGGTTTTTCCCGGGCCGTGCATCGTGAAAGGCAACCGCCTGTCCTTGGGCGTCATGGGACTCTACCGGCAAAACGGGGAGGGGATCGATCTGACTCCCACACGGGAAATCTGGAAGTGGTATAAATGGGGTGAGAACAAGGGGTGTTTTGCGATCGAAGGGACCAAGGCCAATCCGACCATTTTGGCTGAGGCATTTCGCGATGAGGCCAATGGCATTGCGGCAAAGGAGGAGGTGGATTTCAGTTGCTATGTCGGTTTGACCAAGACGCAGGACCCCGCTCCCCGAAACTGGAGGCCAACGGGAATCAGCCAGTTTTCATGGGCAACCCCCAATGTGTTGTCCGCTTTGACGGATTCGGGAATCAATGTGAGCATCAGTCCCGGCGGCGGATTGGGCTTTGGGTTGTACCGCGATGAAAAGGGGTTGCAATCCGTTGCAAAGACGGCCGAGGATACCAGGAAAAGCGGCATTAAGGCTCTTCCTTTCTTTGCGCCGGCCTGTTTTGTCAAGGGATGCAAGGAGTTCAATGAGCATCTGACCGAATGGGCGGAAGGCCGATACAAAGACGGCCAGTTCAAGCCGAGCGGCGGTTTTTATCTCATGGGATGTTATGAATCTGCCGGGTTGGTCAATTTTATGAAGGAGGGATATCAGTTCCTTAACAAAAAAATTCCGAATGACGGAATTTATTGCGATTTCATTTATCCTCTTGGGACTTGCAGAAATCCGGCTCATTTGCCGGGCGTTCATATCAGCATGGATGGCTTGCTGGAATTCAGCCGGTGGATCAAGAAGGATTTGATTGGAAAAGACGGGGTTTTTTACGGACATACAGGGTATTGCCCGGTTCACAATGTGGAGGCTTATGTGGATCTGGCCTTCATCTGGGAGGAAATGAATTATTTTTACTGTTGTGAGGGACGTCCGGTCTCCCTTCAGCGCGTCCAGGAATGCGGAGTTCATGCCGCCAATCTGCAAAGGGCGGTTGACAGTCATCCCTACTATTCATGGATCGGAAGGGGAAGTGAGCCTTTGGGGCGGATTCGATCCAATGACGAGGATGTCCGGGGTATCGTAACCCGGTTTGCCTTGACTGGTTTGTTTCCCATCGTACATACCGGGCAATGTTGTCCGGTCTCTGAACAGGACCTTTTGTCCAAGTTCAAGTTCCCCCTTCGTCTGAGCAAGGCCTTTAAGGGAATTGATCTTTCCAGCTTTCATTTCATGGATTGGTCCAAGCAGGATGTCGTCAAAACGGGAAACCCGGCTGTCAGGGCCGCTGTTTATTTCAAGGACGGCGCGGCATTGGTGGTTTTGGGCGTCCCGGAAAATCAGGACAAACAAAAATTCAACTGGGTGCTTGCGGCCAAGGCGTTGCGATTGGACGGAAAACTTGCGGTCAAAAACCTGGTTTCCGGCGAGGGCATGACGGTTTCAAGCGATGAACTCATGACAAAAGGATTGAGCCAGGAGTTGAACGGTTTTGATTTTGCGGTCTTTTCGGTGAAAAATGCCGGGAAATGATGGTGTTCATGATTTTTCGAAAATCACAAAAATGCCAAAAAATGTCACACTTTTTCATTTGGGAAAAACAAGGTTCGATGGTTTTGTCTAAAAGGTTGGATTGGTTTTGAAAACGGCGGTGAGGGAGCCCCGCCCTCCATTTTTTGTCGTGCAGACGATGGAGGGCGGGGCTCCCGCACCGCTTATCTTCGGATGAAATGTTAGCCCGGATATTTCACCAAATTTACAATTTGTGGAATGCGGGTTAGTGACATTGGGCGTCCCGGTCGGCGTGGCCATGGCCACTTTCGGCGTGACGCCCGCACCGCCGTTTCGCCAAGATCAAGACTCATGACCATGTTGGATAATTATGCTGACTGTTGACGGACAGAAAATTTTTGCGGTTGATTTTCACTGCCAGTGGTTTTATCCGCAGTGTCCCGCGCTTTTTTTGGCCGGCCTTTCCTATGAGGGATTCGACGCGGGGGTGATGGTGGTTCCCGGCACATACCGGGTTTTGCGCGAGGCGGTTGAACAGTCGAAATGCGCATTCCTGCCGATCCGGGGCTGCGAATACACTTTTAATTGGGGGCACGTGGTCAGTGTCGGTTGTGATCAGCCAATGGAGGATCAGTCGGATTGCGGGAAGACTTTGGCCGGATTGAAACGGTTGTCCAAACTGGTGATTTTTGCCCATCCCCTTCATCCGCCCACCCGTGGCGAGCTTTGGGACAAGGGGCTGGCTCCCCGGTTTTTGGAGGAGGGACTTCTGGATGCCATTGAATTGGTGAACAGTCATAATCTGCGGCGCGATCTGGACTTGATTCGCTGGTATCAGGAACAGATGGAGCCGGGCAGGCGCCTGCCCATCACCGGAGGTTGCGATGTTCATTACCTGTGCGCCGGACAACGGCCACCCTCGGTTTATACGCCGGACTTTCCGCCGTGCGACCCGGCGGATCCAAAACGCAACGATATCGACGGGCTGGGGGGAGTCAGAACCCTGGTTTTCGCGGAGGAATGTTCGGAGGCTGCCATTGTGGATGCCGTGAAAAATTGCCGGACAGTGGTCGAGGCCCAGGGAAAGCTTTTTGGTCCGCCGGATTTGGTTCGACAGCTTGAATCGGGCGGATTTTGGGAGATCAACCGGAAGGAACTGGCCCGCCGCAGGCAACTCGCCATTCGCGCCGAATGGCGTCTCTTGGGCGGCCAGCCTGCCAGCCTCAAAACAGGGGCCGAAGCGGATCAATACCCTGTGTCGGTGAAGTTTCAGGGAAAAACCATCCTGTTCCGCGAAAAGGCGTTTTCATTGGACATGCCGGCGCTTCCCGACGATTGCGACGAACAATGGCTGCCCGTGACGGTGTCCGCTGCCGATGGTCAGTCGTTGACTTCCGCCGTGAGAGTGGAGCAGTCCTTGCGGGTGGACTTTTTTGGCTGCCGGGATGCGGCGAATGATTCCTCCGTCATATGCTGCAAGCTGTTTAATCGGGGAAAAACGCCTGCCGGTGGAACGATATCGGCATCGTTGGAAGGGAAAGGGGCTGCGGTTACGCGGACTTTTGAAGGGGTTGCGGCTGAATCTGCGTCAACCGTTTGTTTGCCGATGAAGGTGGAGGATTCTTTTGACCTGGCGCGGATGGCTGCGTTGGAAGTCTGGATGGAATCTTTCGGTGTCCGCAAATTGTCCGGTCCGGTTACTTTTGTTGGATGCCATTACTGCCGGGAAATCCGGCCGTCCGATTGGGGACAGGCCGAAACCATTCGCATGGATCGCCGGGATTTGGTTGGACTGGGCAACTGGAATGGTCCGGATGACCTGAGCGCCGGGATCAAACTCCTGTGGAATGAAAAAGGATTGCATTTGAGGGCGCTCGTGCGCGACGACATTCATGAGCAGCCTTACCATGGGGGGGAGGTTTATCAGGGGGATTGCATCCAGATTGGCATCGACGCTTTTATGGAACGCGGCGGCACCCAGGCGCCCATGTATGAGTTTCTGGCGGCCATGACTCCCACCGGACCCGAGTTGTTTTGCACGATCGTTCCCTCCCTTGCGGATGAAAAAAGAACGGTGCGATCCAATGCCCTGTTGCCGCGGGAATGCATCCAGGCGGCCCCTTCGGACGGCGCCGTGCTTTACGAATTGCGCGTTCCATGGGAATGGCTGAGCCCCTGCCGCCCTGTCGAAGGGACGCGGATGGGGATGTTCATTTTGCTTTTTGACAACGACGGGCCCCAACACGAGGTTGCATCGGGCGCAAAATCAGTCATGACCTGGCCCGTGGCCAGGGTCATGGGCTGGAAGGCCGGCACAAAACACTGGGCTGCGTTGACATTGCTGGGAGAAGGAACGGCAGAATGAAACGGGGAGCGTGTGCATGGCATTTCGAATTTGAGGATCAATGAAGAGAATATTTTTATCGCTTGTGGCATCTTTTGTCTTGGTGACGATTCAACCGTTGGCAAGCTTGGATGCTGAAACAACAGGGGTGGCGGATCGGAAAGGGGAAGTCCAAATGTTGCCTCAAAATTCATCTTCTCATAACGCAGGAAAGCCGGCGGCCGGGCCGCTGGCGGTCAGTTTGAAGGCCGGCCCAAACGCCAGCGAGGTGTTCGTGGAGTGGCCCGCGGGCGGCAAGATCAGCGCGGTTTATTCAACGGGTTTTTGCGAGTTGGGGAATGCGGGCGGAATCATCAATATTTCCGGCGGCATCGCCGTTGCCGCGCCGGGGCTCAAGGAGGCCATCGGGAAAATGTATTCGCACAGTTGCTATCCGGTGGATTACGCCGATGACCGCAAGCCGCAACTTGAGTTGTTTGCCGACGATGTTTCGATCTTGAAAATGGAGGGATCTGGCGGAAACAGAACGGGCGCCTTGTGTCAGACGCCTCAAATGACGGCCAGAGAGGTGAGGATCGTGTTGAGCGGCCGGTTGAAAGTGGTGGATATGGACGTCATCGTGGAAAAGAGGGTGGCGGCGGATGTTCCCCGCATGGTCTATTCCCGCATGGTGGCCAGATACACCAGGGATGTCATGATCAACTGTCTGTATCACCAGTTGATCTAGGCCAATCCATCGTTCCTGAAAGGCGGCATGAATTTGCTGGCCTATGAGAATGGCGCGGTGCGCGTGTTTGAGGGAAAGGACCCGTCCGCAAAAGAGCATGCCCAGTTCAAAAAAGGACTGTTTTATATGGGGGGCGGCGGCCGTCACGTGGGTTTTCTCACCGGACATGGCGACTACGTGCGGTTCAGAAACTGGCGCAACGGGGATTATACCGCCTTGTACAAGGTGCTCGTGGAGAAACAGCTTAAAAAAGCCGGGGAAACCTCGGAAAGCCGCGGCATATCCTGCTGGGGCGAATCAAGGGATGAAATCGACCGGCTTTTCAAAATCACGGAGGCCATCCGCTTGGACGGCAAACTGGAAAAGGAAAAGCTGAACGATCATGAAAAAGCCGTGGCGCGTTTTGTCGGTCAAGCCGTCCAATTGGAAGGAAATTCCGAAAATAATGCGGGAAAAACACCGGACTGACATGAATGGCGCTTGGATAAGAAATTTTTTAAAAAGTAATTCATCATCCTGTCCAACCCCCTCCAACTCCCCCTTGAACAAGGGGGAGCCCCCCTATTGAATCCTCCCCTTGGCAAGGGGAGGATTAAGGTGGGGTGTGGGAAAAAGGGAGGAAATCCCAAAACGCGATGGTTTGCAGGGTAACCTTTTTTTCAGCTTGTCTAAGCGCCATTCCGGACTGACATAAAAACATCCAATATGAAACAATATCATTTGTTCGCAATTTCATGCCTGGTTGCCTTGTTGTTTTCTGACCTTCATGCGGGCGAGACCGCTTCCAGGGCATTCACCCTGGCAAACGAAAACCTTGAGGCCCGGTTTGTTTTTGACGGCAGTTTGAAGTTGGAGAAGTTGACGGATATTCAGGGGAAAATGAGTTTGACGGGGCAGCCGGCGGAGATTTTGCGTTTGGATACTCCCAATGGGATGGCCCGGGCGTATCGACTGGAGGCGGATTCCAAAGCCGATTCAAACCGCGTATTGATCAAGTTGATTCCGGAGAAGGCATCGCATCTCAAGGCCGAACTCGAATTTGAATTGAGCGGCGCCCGGTTGACCGGACGCTTGTCGATTTCAAACTCAAGCCCGGAGAGCGTGACCGTTACGCCGACTTTTCCCAGCCTGCAAGGCATTACGATGGGGACGGGAGGGGAAGACCTTTGGTATTGTCTCCCGCATGGCGGGGGAATGCTGGACAACCGCCCTTTCATGAGCAAGGACAGGGCTCATTCCGCGCAGTACGGTGACAGCGTTCCCATGCAATTCATGGATTTTTACAGCAGGAAAAAATCCCGGGGCATGGTTGTTCTTTGCCTGGACACCCAGGCGTTGCACAAGTTGTTTTTATTTGGAAAGAAGAGCGGGATTGAGGCGGGCGTCTCCTATCCTGACTATTGCGTTGGCGGCGGTGAGAAAAAGTCTTTTCCGGCTTTTGCCATCCAACTGCATGACGGCGATTGGCATCGCGGGATTGAAGTGTACCAGGATTGGGTGAAAGGCTGGCACAAGCCTGTCGCCACGAAATGCGAATGGCTTCGAAAATGTTTTCTTTGGGAAAGGCTTTATTCTTTCGACCAGGCTGAGTTGAATGAAAAAGAAAGGTTTTTCTCCAACACCGGGCATATCACCGACAGCGGAAAATGGTATTGGGGTGAGGCCAAATACGGGGATTTTTATGCTGGTTTCGGCGATTATCCCATGATCAATGTCGATCCCGGCGTGTTCAAGGCGGACATGCGGCATTTTCGCGAAGCGGGATCGAAAATGGGCGTCTTTCTTTCGCCCGGATTGACCTGCACCAACAGTCTTGTTTTTGCGAAGATGAGGCGGCAAAAACAGGATTGGAGCATATGGAAACAAGACAGCCTGCCCATTTTTTACCGGCCAAATGTTTCCGTTGTGAGAACATGCTTTTTTCCTCCCGATTTTCGCCAGGCCATGGCGGATCGCGTGAAAACACTGTATGAAGAATTGCGCTACGATTTCATTTATTGGGACTGCCTGGGGTATTCCGTGGAGGGCGCCAATCGTTGTTACCACCCGGGGCACGGGCATGCCATTCCTTGCGAATCACCCCTTGCCGGGCAAATGCTGTTTTATGAGGAGGCGCGAAAGGTTTTGCCGAAAAACATTCCGTTCATGACCGAGTTCCGTGGAGGAGATGTCTATTCCCAATATATTGAAGGATGCATTTCGCATCTTATTGTGGAACAACCCCGGGAGTCCGTGGTTCCGATTGATCTGTTTCGGTTCTGTTTTCCCAAGATGAAACATTTCACCATGTTTCCTTATGTCCAATCCTCCGCCGCGGAAAAACGGAAGAAAGAGGGAAACAGCATTGATGACGGCGAGTTGTGGACCTTGAAAGGCAAGGAAACCAAGGCTGCGCTGGCCTTGCTTGATCGTGTGCTTTTCAACGGCGAGGCGGTCTGGACCCATCGGCCGGAACGCTGGATCAAGGCTGGCCAGCCCGAGGTGCCTGAACGGATGGGGCAGATTGCCCGGGTGATGGCGGAGAACTGGGAGGCATTTGACTCCCTGGATCCCAAACCGCTGGTTCCCACGGAGCAGGAAGGCGTTTTCGCGAATTATTTTCCGGCGGAGAAGTATGGGGTTTTTGCCATTTTGAATCTGCGGAGCGAGCCGGCAGCCGGGCGGATTTTGAAATTGCCGGATCAAACGACTGGCGCCTCCATCCGTGAACTGTGGGGAAACTGCCAGCCAAAAATGGACGGCAGGCATCTGAACGCAAAGATCCCGGCCCAAGGGCTTCTTGTCGTCAGGATTGAACTGTGTGAAAAATAGATTTTTTCCGCCATTGGAATGGAGAGGGGCATCACAAAAGTGTCGAAAAAAATCACACCTTTTCATTTGAGAAAACAGGGATTCGATGCGAGGTTTTCCTGCCATGGACGAAGACTCGTGAACCCCTTGAAGGGAGATGAGGCGGTGTGAGTGAAAAAGACTTTACCAAAAGCGGAGTTGGGAATAGCCTGACGGCCATGAAAAAGCCGTTTGGGAAATGGAGTTTCACGCTTGTTGAGCTTTTGGTGGTGGTGGGGGTGATTTCGCTGTTGGCCGCCATGCTCGCTCCGGCCGTTCGAAGCGCCAGGGAAAAAGCCAGGCAGATCAAGTGCCTCTGCAATCTGCGCCAGATCAGCATCGGCATTGAAACCTATCGAGCCAACTTCAATGATCTTTATCCCTATGATCCGGTCAATGTGAACTGGATGGGATTGGTGAATCCTTACCTTAACAACCAGTACTACAAGCTCTCGTGCCCCTCGATCACCACCAATGCCACCACCTATGCCATCAACACCAGCGTTTGCACGCAGGCTGTGGTGAGCGTCGATGGCCCCCGGGTGTTGGTGTTGGACATTCGCCCGCGCGTTTACGGCGCCACAGGCTGGGCGCCGCCCATTGTGGATGGCGCGCGGCATAACAACGGAAACAATTACCTCTACACCGACGGAAGCGTCCAATGGCGATCTTCCGCCGACATCCCTCCCACCGCCGATTGGACCATTCCATGAAAAAAAATCCCTCCCTCCATCTCGCGTTATGTCTCTCCTTTCTTGTCATTTCAACGTTGTGGGGATCTCCTCCGGAGGCTTTGAAATGGTTTTTTGACGCGGGCGGCGGGCAGGAACTGCTGGAGCGGGACAAATCTTGTTCTCCCGGCGTGATTCAGGGAGGTCGTTGGGTTGAGGATGAAGGCCGCAAATGCCTTGATTTCGACGGCGCGACCGCAGTCCAGGTTCCGGTGAATCAAAACATTGTTGCCGGCGGCGGCTTGGGCATTTCGGTGAAATTGCGGTGGCAGGGGCAACTGCCGCCCAAAACCAATGGCGGCACCATCCTCTTTCTTGCCGGCCCCCAACGCTCGTTTCATTTGTGTGCCACCTATTTCGGCTATCGCCCGGGCAGCGGCAAATGGGTGCTTGTTCCATATCAGTTGCCGGTTGACCGTTGGGTGAATCTTGGCGTCAGTTACGAGGGAACCCGCCTTCGGATTACGGTGGATGGCGAAACGGTTGTCGAAAAGAATGACGCCGACGATCTTGGCCATGACGGCGAATGGCTGTTCAAGGATGTCCGCATGGGCAGGTTTTGGAAGGATGCCGTATGGGGTTTCAAGGGAAAAATGGCGGAATGCCGGTTGTCTTTTGTTCCGGCAAAGAAACTGGGCGCCATCTCCGATGGGGAACGGCAGGATTGGTTGCGGAAACTTGAGCCTTTGCCCGATGTGGAGGGGTGCGAAAGCTCCATGCGTTCCATCGGCGGAACGCCCACCATGACGGTGGATGGCAAACCCATGCCGCCCCTGACGGGTTTTTTCGGATATCTATTTGCGGACTATGGGCGGAAGTTCAAACCCGAGGAACAACACATCCAATACGCCAGGGCATTGGCCAAGGCGGGCATCCGGACATACCATCTGACTTTCTGGCTGCCGTCTTCCGCCCAGGAACTGCGGGGTGTGGAGGCAATCGCCAAACGTATTCTGGAGTATCAACCCGATGCCTTGTTTGTGTTGCGAATAGTGACCCGTCCAACCCAGAGGTTTGCCGACGCCTATCCGGACGAAGTATGCCGGTTTGAGGATGGCGCAAAATCTTATTTCAAACGCCCCGGCGTGGCCGGTGGCGGCAAAAAGGAGCAGCCCCGCCATAGTTTTGCCTCGCGCATTTGGGAAAGGGAAACGGTGGAACATTTAAAAACGGCGCTGGCGACGGTTCATCAATCTTCATATGGAAACCGCGTCTGCGCTTACATCATTGGCGCGGGCGCTTGCGGGCAATGGCTGCAATGGGGCGATTACGACTGGGAAAAACATCATCTCGATTATTCCCCGGCCATGGAACGGGCTTTCCGGGATTTTGTCCGGCGCAAATACGGCGGCGACCTCGCCCGGCTGCGGTCCGCATGGCAGGATGAGCGGATCACCTTCGAGACGGTCAAGGTTCCCACGCCGGAGGAGCGGGGGGTGGACATTCCCGACAGTTGCAACGGCTTGCCGCACAAGTGGAAGGACGGGTTCGGCTTTTTTCGCAATCCCAAGGCGGGGCATCACGTCAAGACCATTGATTACAGCCTGGCTTTTGCTCACGAGTTGGACCAGCGGGTCATGTATTTTTGCCGTGCGTTGAAACAATTGACCCGCGAACGGAAGCTGGTGGGCGCTTTTTATGGCGGAGAATACTCCATTCTGGGCTACATGGCCGAGGGGCATGTTGGACATCACGCGATCATGGATTGTCCCGACATTGATTTTTGGGTTGATCCCTGGCCTTATGAGAATCGCAGCCCGGGATTCCCGGTTGTTCGAGGTTGGGCGACCAGCAGTCTCCATGCGCATAACAAGGCGATTCTGGTTGAATGCGACACCCGCACTTCCGTTGGCTCGACCAAGGAACAGTCGTTGCGGTTGTTCGGCGGCGCGCTGACGCCTGAGGGCGACGTATGGGAATTGCGGCGCGACCTGGCCCGTTTGCTGACCATGGGCGGCAATGGATATTGGTTTGATATGAAATTGGGATGGTACGATCATCCCAATTTGCTGGCGGAGATGGGGCGGATTTCATCGGCTGCCCAAAGGAATTTTTCCCTCGATTCCCGGCGCAATTCCCAGATTGCCCTGATTTACGACTTGGGAAGCATTCCTTACGCAGCCGAATGGCTCAATTTCCTGACCATCGCCCGGCAGCGGATCATGGAAATGGATTTCATCGGCGCCGACCACGATATTTACGACATCGAGGACATGGAACTGGTTGCCCGCGATCCCTCCTACCGGCTGGTCATCATGATGAACTGTTTTGCCCCGGATGCCGCGAAGCGCGGGAAAATCGAATCCCTGAAACGGCACGGGCGCACGATTTTATGGGTGACCGCCCCCGGATTGATCAAGCCGGGGGAACAGCCGTCGATGGATCCGACTTATATTCGCGATATGACTGGCATCCGTGTCGCCGCCAAGGACGGACAGCATCCGTTTCTGATGCGAACGCTTGGGAATGCGTTCCTTCCCGACCTGGCGGCAGGGACGGTTGCCGGCGATTTCACCCGCCCCATTGTTTCCGGTCATGGTTGCACTCCGGAAAAACCCCTGGAGCGCCTGCCGCTGGCTCTTTCCCCCAAATGGGTGGTGGAAGACGAGGCGGCTGTTTCCCTGGCGGAATATCAGGAGGGCGGGGGCGTCGGCATGGCGGCGCGATCCTTCAAAAAATGGAATTCCGTTTATTCCGCCAGCCCGGCCATCCCATCGGATGTCTTGCGCGCGATTGCCCGCAAAGCGGGCGTCCATATCTATAACGATCAGGGCGATATCGTCTGGCATCATCGCAGCCTGATTGGCATCCATGCCGCCAGCGAAGGCGTCAAACGCATCCGGTTGCCGGGCAATGTGAAGGTGTCCGATTTCATGGACGGCAGCGCGGTTGCCGTGGATGGGGAGGGCTTTTCGGTTTCCATGAAACATGGCGAAACGCGCCTGTTCCAGACCCTGCCAGCTAGCGCAAAATAAGACGGTAATGGCGTTTTTTTGACAGGATTAACAGGATTGGCAGGATTTTTATGCAAGACAATGTCCGGCCGCATGGCCGAACAATCCTGTAAATCCTGTTAATCCTGTCGAAAAGTTGTCCGCCGCAGGTGGATTTAATTTAATGTTCAGGAAATTCAATGTTTGCCGGGAAAAGCGGTGCGGGAGCCCCGCCCTCCATTTGTCGCGAAATGCATGGAGGGCGGGGCTCCCGCACCGCCTCGCCGGTTTTCTGCATCGAGCGTCGAGCCGTCGCGCTCCGGCGCGGCTCCTTAATTCAATCCCAACCCGTGAACTTTCAAACCCATTGAAATGAAAAAACTCCATTTAATCTTCATGTTGTTGGGCGCGGCGTCCGCTTTTGCGGATGTGCGGCTGCATCCTCTTTTCAGCGATCACGCGGTTTTGCAGCGGGGGGTGCGTTTGCCGGTCTGGGGTTGGGCGGCGCCGGGCGAGCAGGTGACGGTGACCTTGGATAAACAGAAAACAACCGCCACGGCGGATGCCCGGGGATGTTGGAAGGCTTTTCTGGAGCCCATGACGGCTGGCGGACCTTTTGAAATGAACGTAACCGGGCGGAACACCCTGGCAGTCAAGGATGTGATGATTGGCGAGGTCTGGCTGGCATCCGGCCAGTCCAATATGAATTATCACATGGCGCGCGGCGTGCTCAATGGCGCGGAGGAAATGGCAAAGGCTGATTTTCCGGGCATCCGGATGTTTACTGTTCCGTTCATCGAAACCGCGGAAAAACCGTGTGACACATGCAAGGGGCAGTGGGCGGTATGTTCTCCCGCGACCGTCGGTTATTTTTCGGCGGTGGGATATTTTTTTGCCCGTGAATTGCATCGAAAAATGGGGGTGCCCGTTGGCATCGTCAGCAGTTCCGTGGGGGGAACCCGGATCGAGGCGTGGATGTCCGCGGCCGCGCTGTCGTCCGATCCAGGTCTGAAGACCGCGGCGCTGGATCGCGCTGAAAAAACCGTGGCCGAGTATGCGAAAATCTGCCACGACCAGTGCGCGGCGAAATTGCGGGATTGGCTGGCGGCCGCCGTTCAGGCCAAAAGTGCGGGGAAAACCCTGCCGCCTCCTCCTGTTCTGCCTTCCGATCCGCGCAAAAACCAAAATTTTCCAACGGTTTTGTACAATGCCTTGATTGCGCCCCTGGCGCCCTATTCCATGGCCGGCGTCATTTGGTATCAAGGCGAATCCAATGCCAGCAACGCCGCATTGTACCGGACCCTGTTGCCGACGATGATTCGTTCATGGCGGGAAGTCTGGGGGCAGGGCGACTTTCCGTTTTTGATTGTGCAATTGGCCAATTTCATGGCCCAGAAAGCGGAGCCGTCCGGAAGCGCCTGGGCGGAATTGAGGGAGGCGCAATCCATGGCGCTTTCATTGCCCAAAACCGGCATGGCTGTGGCCATCGATATTGGCGAGGCGGGGGATATCCATCCCAAAAACAAGCAGGATGTGGGCAAACGCCTGGCCCTGGCCGCACAGTCCATTGCCTATGGCGACACCAACGTGGTTTTTTCAGGGCCGGTTTACGACGGGATGACCGTGGAAGGCGGTAAGATCCGCTTGAAGTTCAAGCATGTGGGCGGGGGGCTGACGGTCCGGGATGGAGGCGCCTTGAAAGGATTTGCCGTTGCGGGTGAAGATAAGAAATTTGTGTGGGCCGATGCCGCAATCGAGGGGAATTCCGTGACGGTCGGCAACGCCGCGATATCCAAGCCGGTTGCCGTGAGGTATGCCTGGGCGGACAATCCCGTCTGCAACCTGTGCAACAAGGAGGGGCTGCCCGCCCAGCCGTTCCGAACCGATGGAATCGCGGAAAAGCCGGATGGCCGGGGCAAATAAATCATCCACGCCCAGATGCCCAAAACCGCTCAGGAAATGACGTTTTTTCCTTTCAGTCCGAATACGGGAGCGGCGGCAAGAAGACGCATGTCATTGGAGTAGATTTCCTTGAAACCGTTGTCGCGGGCGCAGGCGAGATGAAGGGCGTCCGATGCCCGCAGAAAGATGTTCGATGACAGGGTTTGATATTCCTGGGCGGTTGCCTGGACAAGGTCGTCCGTCAAAGGAAGCCAAAGCCAGATTTTGTGGCGGCAATCGACTTCGAATTGACGGAAAATTGCCGTTGCATCTTCCGATGAGAGGCTGCTTTCTCGCTTTTTGCAGTGGAAAACAGACGCCACTTCCACTTTGCCCAAGGCGCAGCATGCCACTTCTCCATCCTCTTCAATCAGCGAACGAACCTCCGCGCTGCCGGGTTCCAAAAGATAGTATTTCGCAAGATAAGCCGTGTCGCAATAAATCATAGACGGTCTCGTCCTTCGGAAACGATCAGGGCGCTATCCGTGCCTCCAATGGACTTGTTCATCACGGTGGCATATTCAGGCAGGATCATCCGCCTTTTGAATGGATTGTTGTTTGACTGATCGGCAATGGACATCAACGGATTGATTTCCGCCACCGCTTTGCCGTGATCGGTGACGATGACACGCTGGCGGGCTGCGGCTTTGCGAATATATCGCCCGGTGTGGGCGTGAAGTTCCCGGACTGAAACCTGAATCGCAGCGGTCATGTCATAATGTGACACGCGAGACACAGCTTGGTCAAGGATAAGTTTTTGAAAAAAAAATGCCGTTTTGCCGCAGGAAGTGACATTACAAAAGTGTCGAAAAATGTCACAACTTTTTCTTTGGAAATACTGCGGTTCCGTGAGAAGTTGTCAGATGATTTTTGTGGGTGAAGCGCGGCTTTTTTCGGGTTTGCCGTGGGATGCGATTTGATGTCTGTGAAAAAAATGAAAATTCCAAAAGAAATCACGGTTGGCGTCTGCGTGAACGATCCCTCGGTTGTTGATGGGGCGCAGTTCACAGTCGAAAAATATGTCCATGCCCTGCGCCGCATCGCGCTCCACGGTTACCAGGCCATCGAGTATTCCCATGTGGCGCATTTGAGCGAAGGCGAATGCCGCAAAATTGACGCCGAGACGCGGCGTTTGGGAATGCGGTCCTGGTCGATCCACTCGGAGCATCTGAATGGGGCGGATGATGCCGCCGTCCGGGAGTATTACCGCATCCAGACGATTTGCGCGGCCAATACCGCCGCGCTGGGCGCGAAAGTGATGGTTTTTCATCCCCCGAATGCCGCGTTAAGCGCGGAGAAAAAGGCGGAGGTGATCCGGCGGGTGGCGGATATTTGCGGGGAACATGGCGTTCGGGCGGCGATTGAAAACGTCAACCGCCCGGTCGGGGAATTCTGCGAACTGGTCCGCCTGGCGAATCATTCCAATCTGGGATACAATATCGATGTCGGTCATGCCCAACTGCTGGAAGGGCCGGTGGAGGTGATGACGCAGATGGGGACGCGCATCTGGACCACGCATTTGCAGGATAATTTTGGCAGGACCGACGATCATCTGCCGCCGGGGATTGGCATTCTGGATTGGAGAAGCATTCTGCGAGTCCTGTGGCAGTCCGGCTACGACGGCCCCTTGCTGGTCGAACTGACGGGCGGCGGAGTCAAGGCGCATCGTTCGGTTGAAGCCCTGCGCGGGCTTTCGCTCGAGAAGGAACAGGCCATGGCCATCGCCTATCTGCGATACATCCACCGCGTGTTGCTCGAAGGCCATCCCTTTGGTGTGGACTGTTGAGAGGGGAAAAACTAAAGTTTGCGCATGAACGATCCCCTTGATTTGAAAAATTCCGCGCAATTTTTGAAGAACATTGGGATTGAGAGGCAAAGGGCATCTGTCTGCGGACGGATGGGGTTCACACTTTTGGAGTTGTTGGTGGTAATAGCCATCATCTCCATGTTGGTTTCCCTTTTGGCGCCTGCGTTGACCGGGGCAAGGGAGGCGTCCAAGTCCCTCAAATGCATGAATCATCTGCGTCAACTGGGAACTGCGGTCATGATGTATTGCGGTGAATTTGAGGACAAACTGCCGCCTTGCAATCCCGATTGGCGGAATGATCTCGACAAGTACATCAAAAAGACCGGGGCCGGCCAGCAGTTGAAATGTCCGCAGGGGGAGCCCATGAGCATTCGGTTGCTGGGGTTTTCCACTTCGCTGGCTTACAATTACAATGCCTATCTGGCCTATGCCAGCCTGGGATATGGCACCAACAAAAGCGACGGTTTCAAAAGCCTGATGCAGGTCAGCCGTTCCGCGGAGCGGCTCTTGTTTGTGGATGGGGTGTTGGGGAGGGCGTCGATTGAGTACAGCCAGATCACAACCGACGCGTACAAGACGCAGATTTTCCGGCATAAAAATGGGGCCAATGTTCTTTTTCTGGACGGCCATACCGCATGGAAGGAAAAGGGGGAAATCCTGGGCAATGCCAACGATCTTTGGGGGCATGACTCATTTTGAATGCGGGATGATTCATATGCTGATGCAAAAGTTATCCTTAATCGCTTGCGGCCCGATTTTGATGTTTGCGTTGGCCGCCGATGTCATGGCGATTGACGAGTCCAAATGCCTCTTTCGTTTCAAGGTTGACGAGGGCAGGGGCGAAATCCTGCAGGATGTATCCGATAATCGCCTGAAGGCGGCGCTGGAGGGAAATTTTGAATGGGTTG
Source organism: Verrucomicrobiia bacterium (assembly GCA_028687435.1). GTDB lineage: Bacteria > Verrucomicrobiota > Verrucomicrobiia > JABWAM01 > JABWAM01 > JAQUAF01. Next base: position 54,875 of record JAQUAF010000009.1, read on the forward strand.
ACGCGGCCCGGGGACGGGTTCTTGTTTTCGATGGAGTGACCTGCAGCGGAAAGATCGAGGCCACTCCCAATGTGAATGCCAACATCCAGGACCGGTTTGCCGTGACGGTTTGGATAAAGGCCGCGGCGGAACAAAAATGCGCCTATCCAAAACTGCTGAGCATCAAGGATGTTTTTGCGCTCCACATCACCCGCAATCCGCCTTTCACGGTGTGCGCCAATTTGAGGATCAAGGGACAGTTGTTTCAGGTTGCATCCGGGGATTTGAAACCCGGGGAATGGCATCACTTGGCGTTTGTTTACAATGGCGCCGAGGCCAGGATCCATGTGGATGGAAAAATGAGGGAGACGCGCAAATGCGGGGGGAAAATGTCGTTGTCCAATGCGCCTGTCATGATTGGCGCGGAGTCTCCAAGCCATGGTTTTTTTTGCGGACAGATGGGGGAGATCGCATTGTCCAACGATGCCCTGACTGGCGGGGAAATCTTGCGGGAGTATGAGACGCAGGCGGAACGGTACTTTTCCGCGGGAGGAAAAAAAAGGGAGACGATCCAGCCGGATGGCGGAAAGGACAAGCCGGGAAAGACAACCGTCAGCAGGGAGATATTGGAGAATCCCCTGCGCTGGGGCTGCGAGGAGATTTCCTCGGGGGAAAATCGCGGAATCCAACTGGCCACGGACTCCCTGTTGCCGGGCGAAACCTATCGGATCAGGTTCCGTTACAGCGGCCAGTCCTTGGGGGACAAGGCGGCAATTGGTCTTAAAATGCATTTTAAGGACGCCGAAGGGGGGGCGGTTGCAAGGGCTGAAACGCGCCAATTGAAATGCGGCAAGGCGGTCGAGTGGACGGAAACGATGGAAATCCCCTCCGAGGCCGCAAGGACGCTCATGGAAATCATGCCCGCCGATGCGGCCTTGGTTTGCGAAAATCTGGTTTTTGAACATCTGCCGCCATCCGGGAAATGGCAGGCGAAGTGGATGGTTTATCCCGAGGACCGGGAGTCCGAGAATATCAGCCGTTTTTTCCGGAAAACCTTTTCAATGCCGGATGTCCCTTCCAGCGCATGGATGTTGATTGCCGCAGATGACGCGTATGAATTGTATTTGAACGGCAGTCTGGTGGGGAAAGGCTCAGGTTGGTGTTATCCCGAAACTTATCATGTCGCCAGGCATCTGCGTCCCGGACGCAATGTTGCGGCCGTCAAGGTTTTAAACTATGCCGGTCCCTATGGCGTGTTATGCGAACTTCACGCCAACCGGCAAAAGGAGAATCTTGCGCGTGTTTTTGGAGATGAAAGCTGGAAGTGCTCGGCCAGGGAGGAAAAAGGTTGGGAAACGCCCGGTTTCAACGATGGGCAATGGAAGGCAGCCGGCGTCAGGGGTTATGTTCCGGCCAAGCCATGGGGGGATGTTCCGTATGTTGATTTCCAGGGAAAGGATGAGGGGGGCGGAAAAAACGTTCCGCTGAACAGGATTTTCAAGGAGATCAGCGGCGAAAAGACGATGGTGGCTGAAATAAAAGGGGGGGAGATCCCGGCCCTGGTCTTGAATGGCGAAAAGAAATTCCCCATGCTGGGGCGCGACACTCATTTGAAGGGAAAATATGTGCGTGAATACGGGGACAATGGAATTCACCTCTACATCACCTCGTGCGTGAGAGTGGGATTGTCCGAAAATTCCACCCGCGATTATTCGGAGATCGACGCCATCGCCAATTCCACGCTCGCCTATGATCCGAAGGCCCGCTTGATTCTGGTGGTGGATCTGACTCCGCCGGAATGGTGGCTCAAAAAAAATCCGGAGGAACGTTGCAAGTTTGATGACGGCGCAATGGGAATGCAAAGCCTCTCATCCCGGAAGTGGATGAAGGAGGCTGGAGACGCCCTGGAATGCCTGATGGACCATGTGGGAAAAAGCCCCTATGGCAAGAGGATTGCCGGTTATTTTCCATCATCGGGATATACGGGCGAATGGCAATCCTGGGGGTGTCAGGAGGGACGGATGGGGGATGGGAGCGGACCTGCCATTGACGCCTTCCGCCGCTGGCTCCGCGAAAAATATGAAAACGATGAGGCCCGGCTCCAAAAAGCATGGGGCAGGCAGGGGGTGTCGTTTGACGGCGTTTCCATGCCCGCGAAGGAGGAATATCAGCGTCAGGATTTCGGGGTGTTCCGCGATCCGTGCAGGAGCCGGAATGTCATCGATTATTTGCAATGGAAAGCGGATGTCGTTGCTGGTGACATCCTGCATTTTTCGCAAGTGGTGAAAAACAAGTCGAACCGGCGGATGTTGTGCGGCGCTTTTTACGGTTACATCTTCGAACATGCCGGAATGGGGGGCGCCCTTGTCCATGGCGGGCATCTGGCCATGGAAAAGATTTTGAAAAGCAAGGATGTCGATTTCATCGCCGCGCCGGTGTCTTACCGGTTGCGAAAAAAAGGCGGGGCGGGCGCCTATATGCTCCCGAAGGATTCCGTCAGACTGCATGGCAAAATGCTGTTTCACGAGGCGGATATGCGCACCTATCTTTCCGCGGCCAATGCCGGCCACGGGCGTCTGGAAAACCTGCGCGATACCATCGGGGTCTTGAAAAGGGAGTTTGCCAAAATGCCCGTCGACCGCATTGGCTTGTGGTGGTTTGACATGAAGGGCGGCTGGTTTTCCAACCAGGCGATCGGACGGATGTTTTCCAAGGCCAGCCGGATTGGCTCCAAAAGCCTGGGGAAAAGCCGTCCATTTCACAGCGAAATCGCCGTCATCATTGACGAGACCAGCCCGTTTTTCGTGAATCCCTCGGGGCAGGCATTGAACAACGAGGCGATTTCGATGCAGCGCGAGGCGCTCCACGAAATGGGGGCTCCGTTCGATTCGTATTTGTTGAGCGATGTCTTTGACAGGGATTTTCCTGATTACAAGATGTATGTTTTCCTGAACGCCTTTTATCTGTCGGAAAAGCAAAGGAAGGATCTTGGAGCCAGGTTGAAAAAAGACGGCCATTTGTTGCTGTGGATTTATGCGCCGGGATTGGCGGGCGAGAATGGAATCGGCGTCGCAAACTGCGGCGGAGTGTTGGATTTCAATCTGGGGTGCGAAAACAAACCCGCGCCGTTGAGCGTGAGGCTGGCGCCAGGCGTTTTTGATGGACGATGCAAGACGGAATGTTACGGAATGACCACCCCGGCCGGGCCGGTGTGCCACATTGATGATCCCGGCGTGACGGCGCTCGGCTCATTGGCCAATGGGAAATGCGGCCTGGGATTCAAGAAATCCGGCGGCTGGATCAGCGCCTATTCGGCCGCGCCCCGGTTGCCGGCGGATGTTCTGCGGGAATTTGCCCGCATGGCCGGCGTTCATCTTTATGTGGAGTCGCCCGATGTCATTTTTGCCAATCATGACTATTTTGGCATGCATGTGGCTGAGACGGGGGAAAAGGCGGTCCGGCTGCCTTGCAAGGCCAGCCCCTGCGAATTGTTCACGGAAAAAACGTTTGGAAAAGATTGCCGCGAATTCCGGTTTTTCGGCGAAAAAGGGGAAACCTTCCTGTTTGAGTTGAACCATGAGGATGACAATCATGCGCATTAAAAAGACATTTTGGATGCCGTTTGTGTTTTCGTTTTCCATTGGCATTCATTTGCTGATTGCCGCAGAGCCTGTTCATGAAAAGGATGACTGTTCGGGAAATTTCATGGATTTGAAACCAGGGTTGATTCCCTCTCCGCGCGAAGTGATTGCGACCTGGGGGATTTTGCCGGCGCCATGGCGTTTGCTGGGCATGTCGCGTGGTACGACGAGACATTCATTCGGTCGCATCTCAATGAGCTTTTTACGCTGGGCACGGCGGAATGATTTTTATTTGGCGGGATGAGAGGAATTCCCTTTGGAGTGGACTTCATGGGAGGAAACGCTAGGTTTTTTTCATGAAGAAATTCCTTTCTGACGGGCATATTCACCTGACTTCGGACACGAAAGAAGGAAGAGGGGAGTTTGCGAGGCGTTTGAAAATCCCGGGCATGCGGGCGGCGCTCTTGATTTCGCTGCCTCCGCGTTCATCGGCTTATTCGCCGGACATGATCACCGGAACCGGGGCGCGATTGGATCATCTTTTTTATTGGGCGGGCAGCGCCAGGAATGTTTTTCCATTCTACCGGCTGGATCCGCTCGAGAAGGACGCCATTCGACAGGTCGGTCTGGCGGTCAAGCGCGGCGTGGCCGGATTCAAGGTCATGTGCGACCGGTTTTATCCGGGCGACGCCCGGGCTTTGAAAGTCTTTCGTTGCATTGCCGAAAACAACAAGCCGATCCTTTTTCACTCGGGAATCCTGTGGGATCTGGCGGATTCGTCGCGATACCACCGGCCGGTTGAGTTCGAGTCCCTTATCCACGTGCCCCATTTGAGGTTTGCCCTTGCTCATATTTCCTGGCCGTGGTGCGACGAGGCGATTGCGGTGTTTGGAAAATTCCTTCATGTTCAGAGAACCAAAGGCGCCGTGTGTCCCCAAATGTATATCGACACAACCCCCGGAACCCCTCCCATTTACCGGCATGAGGCGCTGTCCAGATTGTTTGGCGTCGGATATCCATTGAGCGAAAAAGTTTTCTTTGGAACCGACAATTCGGCGAACGATTATGACGTTGCGGGGGCAAAAACCTGGATTCAGCGGGATCTGGCGGTTTTCAAGCGGCTGAAATTGAAGCGTGAAGTGATTCAAAATGTGATGGGCAAAAACCTGGAAAGATTTCTCGGGGTGAAATTGGATTCGTAAAATGGTCGTTTCATCAGTCCGGCGCCGGGTGTCGAAGTGGCCCGGTTCGGAGGGGTTGATTCAATGTTTGGCGAAAAAATGAATTGGAGATGGATTTTTTGACAGGATTAACAGGATTGACAGGATTTTTATACAAGAGGCGGACCTCCCCAACCCCTCCTTGGCAAGGAGGGGCTAAAATTGAGCCTCCCCTTGCCAAGGGGAGGATTAAGGAGGGGTGCGTCGTGCACTTGTCTCGCCATAGCTCGCAGAGCGAAGGCGGATCGACCATCGAGCGTCAAGCTGCCGCGCTCCGGCGCGGCTTAATTTAAGATGAACCCCTTGGTTGGCATTTTTGATTCCGGTGTGGGCGGGTTGTCGGTGCTGAAAGCCATCCGGCTCCGGTTGCCGCAGACGCCATTGGTTTATGTGGCGGACCAGGCGCATGTGCCTTATGGCCCGCGTCCAGTGGAAGATGTTCGCGCCCTGGCCTGCGGCATTGTTCGTTTTCTCAAACGGCAGGGGGCGGGAATCATTGTGGTGGCGTGCAACACCGCCTCTGCGGCGGCGTTGCATGAGTTGCGGCGGCTTTATCCCAGGCTGGTTTTTGTGGGCATGGAACCGGCGGTCAAACCGGCCGCGATCCACACCCGCAGCGGGGTGGTGGGGGTGCTGGCCACGCAGGGAACATTGAGGGGAAAACTTTATGCCTCCGTGGTTGAGAGGTTTGCCCATGGAAGGCGCGTCATGGAGGATCCCTGCGCCGGGTTGGTGGCGGAGATTGAAAAGGGCCATTTGAACGGCGACCGGACGCGGGACATCCTCCAGCGGGCCCTGGCGCCCATGCTGGCCTCGGGAGCAGATACGATTGTGCTGGGATGCACCCATTATCCCTTTGTTTTGCCGTTGATCCGGGAGATTGCCGGGGAGGGCGTGCAAGTGATCGATCCCGCGCCGGCCATTGCGCGGCGGGTCGCCCATCTGCTGGCCCATCATCAGGCCGTTAAATCGGCAGGCGTTGGGGCGTTGACGCTCCTCACCACCGGAAAGCCGGGGCTTTTCCAACGCATGGCCGGACGGTTTCTGGAGAGCGAAGTGTCTTGCGGAACTTTGGCGTGGCGGGACATGGACTTGGAGTTTGAATGAGGTTGGGGAACAGGATGAACATGGATGAGGGATCGAAAAAATCCTGAGAATTCCGTCCATCCATGTTGAACAAGCGGGGGCGAATTCAGTCCCATAAACCCTCCTGAAAGCTGTTGGCTGGCGGCTTTTTTATGTATACAGTGGCGGGGTGGCAACTGGAGATCCCGTTTTAAAAGAGATTTTGATGGAACGGCAGGTGTCGTACCGTCTGGTACGGTGTTTGGGCGAGGGGGGGATGGGCACGGTGTATGAGGCGATCCAAACCGGCGCCTATGAATTTTCCAAACGGGTGGCCATCAAGCTGATCCGTTCCAAGATTGCGGCGCGCGAGGAATTCATCCGGAATTTTGTGGGCGAGGCCAAACTGGTGGCGCAACTGATTCATGCCAATATTGTCCAAACCTATCACCTTGGGAGTTACCGGGATGCGCCATTCATCGTCATGGAATACCTGGATGGCATGGATCTTCAGCAGTTCCAACATATCCTTGCGGCGAGAGAGAAATATGTGCCGGTGCCCCTGGCGGTGTTCATTGCCAGCCGGGTTTGCCGGGGATTGGCTTATGCCCACGGCAAAACCGACGCGAATGGAATGCCGCTGGGAATCGTGCATCGCGACATCAGTCCCTCCAATATTGTCATTTCAAGGGAGGGGGATGTGAAGATCACGGATTTCGGGCTGGCCAAGGCCGGTAATCTCATGTTGGACGGCGAGGGGAAGGTGGTGATGGGAAAGTCCCGGTACATGTCTCCGGAACAGGCCAAGGGGGAGGCAACCGATGCGCGATCGGACATTTTTTCCCTTGGCGTGGTGCTTAGCGAGATGCTGGTCGGGGTCAATATTTTCCAGGGGGCTGATTCGTCGGAGGAAAAACTGCGCGTGGTTGAAATGGAAATACCCGATTTGAGAACCTTGCGAAAAGATCTCGATCCGGCTCTTTCCAGGATTCTCAAGCGCGTGCTGTCGCGCGACCCGGCCAAACGATATCCAAACGCGGGGGATTTGCTGGTGGCTCTGGAACGGCACATCTATTCCGACGGGTATGGTCCCACCAGCGAAACGCTGGGCAAATACATGAAAAAACATTTTGAGCACAGGCTTCCAGATGCGGGACGTTCCGGGGAAACCCGCATGATCGAGATGAAATGAATGTCAGGTTATCAGACTGAGGGAATTGAGATGGGACGATTTTTTAGATGTTTACGGAATGTCATTGCGAGGAGTTCGTTGAAACGAACGACGAAGCAATCTCGTATCGGGGATTGCTTCGTCGTGCGCTAAAGCGCACTCCTCGCAATGACATTGAGGAGAGATTCCAGTGATGACTGCATTTCATTGAACTGAATAAAAACGGAGAGAAACCATGGGAAAAGCGAAGATTTTGGTTTGCATGGCCTGGCTGGCCTGCTGGTTGACCGGCAGGGCGGGGGAGGCGGTGGAAATGCGGGTGGGGCATTTTCCCAACGTGACCCATGCCCAGGCGGTATTGGGACGGGCAACGGGCGAATTCGAAAAAACAGCGGGATTGCCCATCCGATGGAGCCAGTTCAACGCCGGGCCATCGGCGGTGGAGGCGCTTTTCGCCGGCGCGCTGGACGCCTCCTACATTGGCCCCAACCCGGCCGTCAATGGATTCCTCAAGTCAAAGGGAAAGTCTTTTTGCATCGTGGCCGGTGCGGCCAGCGGTGGCGCGGCCTTGGTGTTGCGTCCGGATGCGGGGATCCAAGGAGAGAAGGATTTTGGCGGCAAAAAAGTGGCGACTCCCCAACTGGGCAACACGCAGGACGTGGCGGCCAGGGTCTGGTTCCAATCCAAGGGATATCGGTTGGTGGAAAAGGGGGGTGATTTGACGCTGATGCCGCTGGCGAATCCGGATCAGTTGTTGATGTTCCAAAAACGGCAGATTGACGCCGCGTGGACCATCGAGCCATGGGTTTCGAGGCTCGAGCAGGAGGCGGGCGGCAGGATTTTTCTTGAGGAGAAAAGCCTGTGGAAAAACGGCCGCTATGTAACGACCCTTCTGGTGGTGAGCCGGAGTTTTCTTTCCTCCAATCGTTCGGCGGTCAAGCGGCTCATCAAGGCGCATGTGGCCATGACCCGGCGTCTTGCGGCCCGGCAGGAGGCCTTGCTGCCTGTTTTGAATGGGGAATTGCGCAAGGAAACCGGGAAGGAATTGTCTCCCGCGGTGTTGCGCAGCGCCATGAAAAGAGTGGAGTTTACCTGGGAACCCATGCGGGAATCCCTGCTCAAGTCCGCCGAGGACGCTTACAAGGCCGGTTTTTTGCGCGAGGAACCGGTATTGGATGGCATTTACGATTTGAGTCTGCTAGAGGAGGTTTTGAAGGAGAAAGATCAGGCATTCTTTTCCGGTGGAACAGCGGTGCAGGAGCCCCGCCCTCCATTGGAACACAACAAATAAATGGAGGGCGGGGCTCCTGCACCGCCGCTTTGGCATGATTGCGTTATGACTCGCATCTTTGATGACATCACCCAGACCGTTGGCAATACCCCTTTGGTGCGGTTGAATCGCACGGCGCGGAAACACGGGGCGCAGGCGGAAATTTTATTGAAACTGGAATTTTTCAATCCTTTGGGCAGCGTGAAGGACCGCATTGCGGTGGCCATGGTGGAGGAGGCTTTCAAGGCGGGAAAGATCAACCAGGACACCTTGCTCATCGAACCCACCAGCGGCAATACCGGCATTGGGCTGGCTTTTGTGGCTGCGGCGAGAGGGTTGAAATTGGTGCTGACCATGCCCGAAACCATGAGTCTGGAACGGCGCAAGCTTCTCAAGGCGCTTGGCGCAAAATTGGTTTTGACCGCAGCCAACCTGGGAATGACGGGGGCGATCGACAAGGCCGAAGAAATCCAGCGCAAGGTTCCCAACAGCCTGATCATGCAGCAGTTTTCCAATCCCGCCAATCCGGAGGCGCATCGCCGGACCACGGCGGAGGAAATCTGGCGCGATACGGAGGGAAGGCTGGATTTTCTGGTCGCGGGCGTGGGAACGGGCGGAACCATCACCGGCATCGGGGAAACGCTCAAGGCGAAGAAGCCGGATTTGAAGGTGGTGGCGATTGAGCCGGCAGCCTCGGCTGTTTTGTCAGGTGGAAAACCCGGGGCGCATCAGTTGCAGGGCTTGGGGGCGGGGTTTGTTCCGGAAGTCTTGAACCGGGCGGTGATCGACGAGGTGATTCCGGTCCGGCATGAGGATTCGGGACCCATCAGCCGGGAGGTCAATACCCTGGATGGCATTCCCATTGGCATTTCCAGCGGCGCGGCGGTGTGGGCGGCGTTGCAACTGGCCAAACGTCCGGAGAACCGCGGCAAACGCATGGTGGTCATCATCCCTTCCTGCAGCGAGCGGTATCTTTCCTCGTGGTTGTTTGCCGATTTGAATGCCGACAGCGATTTGATTGAGGGGCAAAACTTCGACTCCCGCGTTTCCTCATGATCAAAACCGAGGATCATTCTCCCGCAGCGGCCATGCCCCTGCCAAAATTGGTTTTGCGCGAGGTGACCAAGGCCTACAACACCCGGCATGGGATTGTGGAGGCCTTGTTGCCCACCAATCTCGAGGTGAAGAAAAATGAGTTTCTGGTGATTGTCGGGCCGTCCGGATGCGGAAAAACGACCTTGCTGAATTTGATCGCGGGTTTTGACCATCCGACCAGCGGAGAAGTGTTGATGGATGGACATCCCATCAAAGGGCCGGGCTTTGACCGGCTGGTCATGTTTCAGGAGGCGGCTCTTTTCCCCTGGCTGAAGGTGATCGACAATGTGATGTACGGGTTGAAATGGAAGAAGGGGTTAAACCGGGCGGAGCGAAGGGATGTGGCCATGTGTTTTCTGGAGATGGTTCACCTAGGGCGTTTTGCCGACGCCAGTATCCATGAGTTGTCCGGGGGCATGAAACAACGGGTGGCCCTGGCGCGGGCTCTGGCGCCCAATCCCCGGGTGTTGTTGATGGACGAACCGTTTGCAGCCTTGGACGCGTTGACGCGCGAGGGACTCTATCTGCAATTTCAGGAAATCATTGCCGCCACCAAAAAGACGGTGATTTTCGTGACGCATAATGTAAGGGAGGCGGCATGCCTGGGCGACCGGGTGGCGGTGATGAGCGCCTGCCCGGGACGGATCAAAAGGGAGTTGATGATCGATCTGCCCCGGCCGAGACAGTTCAACCGGACGGAGGTCAGTGTTCCCGCCGCTGAAATCGGGCGGGAATTGCATGCGGATTTGCCGGACGAGGAAGGAGGACGCGGTGTGGCAGAGGAATTTTAGGACCTTGGTTTTTTACCTGGTGTTGCTGGCGCTGTGGCAGATTTTTTTTGAGATGCGCTTTTTCCCCGAATACATCCTGCCGTCTCCTGGCATGGTGTTCCGGCGGCTGCGGGAATTGGGTGGGGACGGGATCCTGTGGCCGAGCGTCAAGGCGACGCTGTTGCGGATGGCCATTGGATTCGGTTTGTCGGCTTTGATTGGTTTGGGGGTGGGGGTGGCCATGGGAATGTTGCCGGTGGCCAACCAGTATTTGAGATCGGTTTTTCTGGGCATGCAAACCCTGCCGTCGGCGGCATGGGTGCCGATCTCGCTTTTGATCTTCGGCTTGAGCGACCGGGGCATCTATTTTGTGATCATCATGAGTTCCATGGCTGCGGTGGCCATTGCGACGGCGGATGGCATTGCCAACATTCCACCGCTTTACCTGCGCGCGGCCAAGACTCTGGGAACGCCCCGATGGGCCATGGGATACCAGGTCATTCTGCCCGCGGCGCTGCCTTCGGTGATGACGGGATTCAAACTGGGGTGGACGCTGGGCTGGCACGGCGCCGTCTCCGCGGAGTTGATCAAGTCCAGCATTGGATTGGGTTTTCTGCTGCACATGGGACGGGAATTGAATGACATGTCCCAAGTCCTGGGTCTCATGCTGGTGACGATTTTCTTTGGCGTGCTGATGGACCGCTTTTTGTTCGGGGTCATGGAAAACCGCATCCGCCGCCGCTGGGGATTGGATCACGAATGACGTCCGAGATGACGCATTGATTTTATATGTCATTGACACTGATATCATGGCGCCAACATGATGTCAGTATGAGTGATGCCATGCGACGGGAGTTTTCGGACCTTGTTTTTATTGATGCGTCTGAAGCTCAATCGTTTGTTGAACTCAGGTATTGCCGGGTTTCGGCCACGAGCACGCCGCTGAGGGCGATCAGGGAGATGAGGTTGGGGATGGCCATCAGGCCGTTGGCGATGTCCGCAAAGTCCCAGACGATTTTAAGGGAGGCCACTGAACCGATCATCACGGCCGCCACCCAGAGCCACCGGTAATAACGGATGCTGGGCGCGCCGAAAAGATATTCCACAGCCTTTTCCCCGTAGTACGACCATCCCAGGATGGTTGAAAAAACGAATGTCAGCAGTCCCAAGGTCAGCACGATGGGGCCGATGACGGGGATGTCGTCGAATGCCGCCCAGGTGAGTTCGCTGCCTTTGAGTCCCCTGGTCCATTCTCCCGAGTTGATCAAGACCAGGCCGGTCATGGCGCAGACGACAACCGTATCCCAGAAGGTGCCGGTGGATGACACCAATGCTTGGCGGACCGGATTTTTGGTTTGGGCTGCCGCCGCGACAATGGGGGCGCTTCCCAATCCGGATTCATTGGAGAACAATCCCCGCGCGATGCCGTAGCGCATGGCTTCCATGATGCCCGCGCCGAGAAAACCGCCGACCGCAGCATGGCCGGTGAATGCGCTTTGAACGATCAGTTGGATGGAGCCGGGGATTTTCGAAAAGTTCATGCACAGCAGAATGGCGCACCCCGCCACATAAACAATCGCCATGAAAGGAACGAGCCATTCGCATGCCCGGGCAATCGACTTGATGCCGCCCAAAATGACTGCGGCTGCGAGGAGGGTCATGACCAGTCCGCTTTGCCAGGGGGCAATATGGAATGTTTTTTCCATGAGACTGGCGGCGGAATTGGCCTGGACCATGTTGCCGATGCCGAAAGCCGCCACAGCCGTCAATACCGCAAATATAAAGCCAAGCCAGCGGCAATTCATGCCGCGTTCAAGCACGTACATGGGACCGCCGGCCATCATGCCTTCCTGCGTGGTGATCCGGTATTTCACGGAAAGGAGGGCTTCCGCGTATTTGGTTGCAATGCCAAAAACGCCGGTCAACCACATCCAGAGCAATGCGCCCGGCCCCCCCAATGCGACGGCTGTGGCCACGCCCACAATGTTTCCCGTTCCAATGGTCGCGGCCAGCGCTGTCATCAGGGATCCAAAATGGCTGATGTCGCCTGTTCCCTCATTGCTCCGTTGAAAGGACAGTTTGATGCCTTTGAGGAGATGCCGTTGGATGAATCCCAGCCGGAAGGTAAGGTAAAGGTGAGTGCCAAAAAGGAGGATCAACAGAGGGGGGCCCCAGACCCAATCGCTGATGGTGGAAAGAGTTTTTCCAAAATGGTCCATGATTTTCAAGTGTTAATCTTTTGCGATTCTGTTGCGACCTTCGTGTTTGGCTTGATAGAGAAGAATGTCGGCTTTGCGGAGGAGTTGGTCGAGCGTTTTTTGGGGTTGGGTGGACAGGCCGATGCTGATGGTGCAGGAGAGTTTTTTTTGGTGATGATGGATGAGGCTTTTTTCCAGGTCGCGGCGGAATGTTTCCAGCCGGCCAGCCATGGTTTCAGCGCCGGTTTCTGTTTGGAAGACGCAGAATTCCTCGCCGCCGAAACGGACGGTCACCGTCGGCGGCGGAAAACATTCGGCCAGAAGCGCGGAGACATGCCGGAGGGCTGCGTCGCCGGCATCGTGGCCATGGGTGTCATTGATCTGTTTGAAGTGATCGATGTCGAGCATGGCCGCGCCCACGGGGGTCTTGCGGGACAGCGCTTCGGCAAACAGGGGGGGAACCTTGTCGAAAAAGAAGCGCCGGTTGTGGAGTTTGGTGAGATAGTCCCGGTAGGAAAAATCGCGGATGATCTGGATTTGCTCCACAAACTCGATGTTTCTCAGGACGCGCCATTGGAATTCCTCGTCAAGAAACGGTTTTTTGATGTAATCGCTGGCGCCCATCTTGAGGAATTGGGCCGAAAGAGCCCGGTTATCCGTGGCGGAAACGCCAATCACCGCCATTTCCTCCTTTGAACGCAGTTTTCGGATTTCCGAAACCAGTTCCAGCCCGTTCATGCCCGGCATTTCGTAATCGGTAAGGGTCAGGATGACGTTTGGATTTTCACGAAGAAGAAAAAGGGCCTCATGCCCATTGTTCGCCTCCAGAACCTCGAATTTGAGCATTTTGAGCAGCATGACCTGCAACTTGCTGTTCACCACGCTGTCATCCACCACCAGAACCTTGCTTCCATGCCGCTGATGAATTTGCACGATCAACTGCACGATCTGGTCAACACACTGGGGGCTTTTGACAATGTAACCAAGCGCTTTGCGCTGCTGGACCAATTGGCGGACGCTGTCATCGTAGTTGGCCGTCAGCACCAGGGTTGGGACGTCGTGTTGACCGCAGTAATCGGCCACTTCTCCGGAAGGGGCATCCTTGAGGGTGAGATTGGTGACCACGCAAAGAATCCGTTCCGAATGGTCTTTCAACAGGGATTTCGCCCGTTCGAAGGTGTGGGCCAGATCGACGCGCACATTGATCCGCTGTTGGACGGCCTGGCTCAGGGGGTGAAGGATCAACTGACTGTCATCCACCAGGAGCACAATGTCGGGTTTGGATGTCATTCGGAATTCAGCATAGCGAAATAAGGGGGCGCTGCAAGCCGCAGATTGACAGCTCCGGCGGGCGGTCATAGACTGCGGGGATGGAAGCTTCCTCCGTCACAGCGTTTGCTCCTCCCGGCCGGGCGTCTTCCGATGAAGTCCGCCGGTTGCGGCAGTGTTTGCTGAACGCGCCGTTGTTGGGGAAGATGCTGAATTTGGTGCCGGAGATCCTGTTGGTGTTGAACAAGGAGCGGCAGATTGTTTTTGCCAACCAGGCAGCGATGGATTTTCTTGGGAAAAGGGATGTTGAGGAGATTTGCGGCATGAGGCCCGGGGAGGCGTTCAATTGCGTTCATGCCTGTGAAAAAGACGCCGGATGCGGGATCACCGAGTTCTGCCGGGTTTGCGGGGCGGTCAATGCCATTTTGAATTCCCAAAAAGGCAAGGTTGACGTTCAGGAATGCCGGATGGTCCGGCGCGATGGCTTGGACACCCTTGATTTAAAGGTATGGGCGGCCCCTGTGGAGATCAACGGGGAGACTTTTACGCTTTTTGCCATCACGGATATCAGCGCCGAGAAGCGGCGGAAGGTCCTTGAAAGGGTCTTTTTTCACGACATCCTGAACACCGCCGGCGGATTGCAGGGATTTGCCAGCCTTCTGAAGACATCTGACCCGTCAAAGGCTGCGGAGATTGTTGACGTGATTTATGAGATATCAGGGCGGTTGGTGGAGGAAATCAAGGCGCAAAAGGAATTGAATGCCGCGGAGGCCAATGAACTGGAGGTGTTTTGGGAGGAAGTGAATTCCTCGTCTGTTCTTAAAAACACGCATGATTTGTTTTTTAAACATGATTTGTGCAAGGGAAAGAAGCTGCGGATTGATGAGCGCGAGGCGAATATCCGATGGGAAAGCGACCGGACTTTGATATCCCGCATTCTCGACAACATGGTCAAAAACGCATTGGAGGCGTCGGCGCCGGGTCAAACGGTGACCATTGGCTGCCAGCGGATTCCGGAAGGGGTTGAGTTTTGGGTTCACAATGCCGCCTTCATGCCTCCGGATGTTCAATTGCAGGTTTTTCAGAGGTCTTTCACAACCAAGGGCAGCGGGCGCGGCTTGGGCGCCTATGGTATGAAATTGTTGGGAGAGCGTTATCTCAAAGGCCGGGTTTCCTTTGTCAGCACGGAAAAGGATGGAACCACTTTCAAGGCGGCTTTTCCCTTGCGTGTCAACAAATGAGGGATTTATGAAGGATGAATTCATGAAGGCGGCGATCGAGGAGGCGAAAACGGGGTTGAACGAAGGAGGCATTCCCATTGGTTCGGTGATTGTCCACCAAGGCAGGATTGCCGGACGCGGCCACAATCGGCGCGCGCAAAAAGGAAGCGCCATTTTGCACGGGGAAATGGACGCATTGGAAAACACGGGGCGCCAGCCGGCCTCGTTTTATCGGGAGTGCGTTCTTTACACCACCCTGTCGCCCTGTTCCATGTGCAGCGGCGCCATCCTGCTTTACAAGATTCCGCGGGTGGTGATTGGCGAAAACAAAACCTTCATGGGAGAGGAGGAACTGCTCCGATCCCGCGGAGTCCAGGTGGAGGTGCTGCAGGATCAGGAGTGCGTGACTTTGATGGAGGAGTTTGTCCGGGACAAACCCCGGTTATGGAACGAGGACATCGGCGTGTGATGGATTGCCGGCGTTTTCCGATTGGCCGCCCCGGGGCAGGAACCGGCGGAGATATTTCAAGGTGATTTCAAAGTCCTTGGGCGCGGGGGCTTGGATGACAAGGGGTTCCCGGGTTTGGGGATGAATCAACGCGAGCCGTTCAGCATGCAGGGCGAGGCGTTTGATGAGGGGACGTTCAATCGCGCCGCGTTTGAGTTTGTAGGCTGGCTTGATGGCGGAAAGGTAAAAGGGCCTGCCATCGCCATAGAGCGGGTCAACCATGATCGTGCAGCCAATGGCTTTCAGGTGGACACGGATTTGGTGGGTGCGCCCGGTCAGGGGAAAAACCTCCAGCCAGACATGACCGCGGAATTGTTCCAACACGCGGTATCGCGTCTGGCTGGGGCGGCCGCCTTTTGCCACGCGCATGAATCCGGGACGGCGAAAGTCCTCGCCGATGGGCAAATCGATGCAATCCTCCTGGCGCGGAGGGGCGCCGTGGCAAATGGCAAGGTAACGTTTTTCAATTTTCCGGGATTGAAACAGGCCGCAAAGAAAATCGAGGGATGTTTTGTCCTTGGCGCAAAGGAGCACGCCGCTGGTGCCGCGATCGAGCCGGTGAACATTGAAGATGTTGGCGCCTTTCTGTTCGTGAACCAGTTGCATGAGGTTGACGCCTTCTTTTTCCATGTTTCCAGGAGCGGTCAGCAGGCCGCCCGGCTTGTCGAACGCCAGTAAAAAATCGTCTTCGTACAGGATGGGGGGGAGGGGAGTGGGGGGCATGGCTATTTTCTTGCGCGGAGGAAGGGTTGGTGATGTGATTGTGTTTTATGATTCCGATGAAGCTTAGCGAGGTTCTGACGGCGCTGCAAGAACCGGATGCAAATGATTGTCTTAAAATTGAATGGGATAAGGCGATGCGGGCCATGCCGTCCTCAATCCCATCCTTTCTTTTGCCCGGGGAATTCAAAACAAGCCGGGAATGGGCGGGATTTGGCCCCGAGTTGGATGCCCTTCTGGAATCGGGCGCGGCGAGGATTCGCGAGAATCCGGCCTTGATGTGCCTGACCTGGTATTATCACTGGCGGACATTTGACTGCGCGGATGAATCGCTGATCGACGCGCCGGCGCTGGAGAAATGCCTGGGGGAATGGGCCGGCCTGCCCTTTCTTCTGATTGCCCTGTCATGGATTCCAAAATTGCGGGCATACCATCGGATATTGGGAGTGCCGGAGAATGTCACGCGGGAAACCGGTTTGCAGGTGAGCTCCTATTGTTCCAATTACCAGCGGTCGCATGGCGGGCATTATGGGATCATGACCCGCCAGATGCGGTGGCTGCGCAACTACGTGGGCAAAAATCTTTATTTCCGGATCGGGCGAATGGAGTATTGGTTCAAGGAGTTTGACGGCGAATTGGAGGTGTACCGGCATATTGAAAACAGCAAGGTTGTGGCGTTGATGGCCGGCGGACTGGCTTTTGGCGCGGACGGGTTTCGCGATGTGTCCAAAGGAACTGATCCCGGGGCATGGACTTCCACTCTGGAGAAAACGGATCGCGAAGCCAGGGGGCATCCAGTTTTGCCAGCGGGAAAGGTTTCCTTGCAACCGGCCACGCTTCCCCTGGCGGAGTGGAAATGTGTTTTGAAAAAAGGGGATGGCATCCTGGACATGCACATCCCCGCCGGAGGAAACATGACGCTGGAGAAATGCGGAGATTCCATGAGACGGGCTGTGGAATTTTTCCGCCAATATTTTCCGGATAAAAAGCCGTCCGCTTTTCTGTGCAAATCATGGATGTTCAGCCCATGTCTGGAGGAAATTCTGCCCCCGTCCGCGAATCTGGTGAAATATATGCGGGAGCTGTATCTTTATCCAAATGAGGGGGTGGACAGGACGCTTTGGTTTGTGTTTCTCCAGAACCAATTCGATCCCGCCACCGCGCCGAGGGAGACCAGCCTGCAGCGTGCTGTTTACGATTATGTGACAAGCGGACATTTGTGGCGCACGGGCAACATGTTTTTTCTGACCGATGACCTGCCTCATTTTGGGACCGGATTTTACCGGGGGAATTTTCCGGCCGGCTTGGTTTGAAGACCAGTGGTGGGACGCCCGCGTTCCCGGGAAAGGATCTCAATTAGGTCGGGGCGAACGCATTAAGAAATCGGGGGTTGCGATATTTTTTTGTTTTGAGGCGATCTCTGGATTCCCGCTTTCGCGGGAATGACGTGAGAGGGCGATGCCTGTCATCTCCAGTATCTCAATTTTTTGTCATTTCCATTTCTGCTTCTCATCCCCTTTTTTTTCTTCGTCATTCCCGCGAAAGCGGGAATCCAGACCGGCGGGCTTGTCTTTTTCGCCACAAAAGGCTAGGGATGGGGCATGGTATCCCATGCGTTTGCCCACTTGGCGCCAGGCGGCTTTTTTTTCTTTCTGGTTGTGGTTGTTGCCGGGGCATGGGTGATTCGAAAACTCTGGCAGAGCACGGATCGGTTGGATGAGTTGGAGGGACGGATGAGACGGATGGAAACCCAATGGGCAATGCTCATGCGGGAAAGGGATCGTCAACCCGCAAAGCCGGACGCAGCCCAACCCGGGATTTCCAAGCCGCCGGTGGCCGCGCCTCCGATTGTTTCTTCCGTTGGCAGTGGCGGGGTTCCCCCGGTGGTTGTTCCGCCGCATCCCGAGCAGGCGCCTGTTGCGATTTCATCGATCAGGCCGGCAGGGGATATTCCGCCGCCGATGCCGGTCTGGGCGTCACCCTCTGAAATGCCGCCCCCGCCTGCGGTCAAAACACCCGAACCTTTTGCATGGGAAAACTTCCTGGGCGCAAAATTGTCGGCGTGGTTGGGCGGGCTGGTCACCTTTCTGACCGTGGCCTATTTTGTAAAATATTCATTTGAGAACAATCTGATCAGCCCTCAGATGCGTCTGGCGATTGGTTTTCTTGCCGGAGTCGGATTGCTGGCGGGAGGATTGATGATGTCCCGGCAGAAGTACGCGGTGATGGTGCAGAGTCTTTGTTCCTCGGGGGTGCTGGTGTTGTATGGGACTGGTTTTGCGGCTCATGCCTATTACCATCTGATCGGGCCCGTGCCGGCTTTTGGATTGATGGTCCTGATCACAATGGCGGCTTTTCTTCTGGCGGTGCGTCTTGACGCGCAGGTGGTGGCGGTGTTGGGGTTGATTGGCGGATTTTTGACGCCGATGATTCTTTCCACGGGCGCCGACAATCCAGCGGGCCTGTTTTCGTATGTCGCCATTTTGGACATCGGCCTTGTTGCGGTGGCCTTGAGGCAACGGTGGCAGTATTTGATTTTGATGGCAGCCGTGGCGACTGTGTGCATGCAGGCGGGGTGGGCGGACCGGTTTTTATGCGAGGAAAAGGCGCTGACGGCCATGACGGTTTACTGCGGATTTGCGGTCTTTTTTTCAGCGGTATGCGTGACGGCATGGCGTCAGGGACGGCAGACCATGCTGACGGGGCTGGCGGTTTTGGCGCCGGCGTTTGCCGCCCTGGTGCTTGCCTTTTATTTTGTCGCCCATCCTTATCCCCGGGTTTGCGCCAAGCCGTGGCTGCTTTTCACCCACCTGTTTTTGGCGGATGCCTGCCTGATTCCGGTGGCGTTGATTCATCAGCGCGGCCGGCCGGCGTTCAATGTCGCAGGAGGATTCATTTTTCTGCTGTTGACGGTGTGGGTGTTTGACGCATTGACCACGGCCTTGTTGAACTGGGCGTTGGGATGTTTTCTGGTTTTTGCCGTCCTGCACTCGCTGTTTCCCGTCATTTTGCAGCGTTTCCGCCCCGGCGCGGGGATTTCCATGGCCACGCACATCTTTCCTCCGGTGGCGCTGTTGTTGATGATGGTTCCGATTCTGAAACATGCGGATGCCAGCCTGTTTATCTGGCCCTGTATTCTTCTTGTTGACGCGCTGGCTGTCGGGCTGGCCGTGTTGACCGCCTCGATGGCTTCGATTGCGGCGGTGTTGGTGTTGACGATTCTGGCTGTGGCAAGCTGGATTCTGAGAACACCGCCAACCTTGGCGGATTTGCCGGTCGAACTGGCCTTGATTGGCGGATTTGCCCTTTTCTTTTTCGGGGTGGGATTGGTGGCGGGCCGCAAAATTCTTGCCAAGCTTCAATTGGCGGGACCGTCCGGGGCTGGCGCCGCACAAAGCAATCCGGCGTTATCCCAGATTCCGGCCTTGTCCGCCATCATGCCCTTTTTACTTCTGATGATGGTATGCCTGCGTTTGCCGCCGGCCGATCCTTCGCCTGTGTTTGGGCTGGCCGCATTGTTGACGGTTTTGTTGTTTGGCTTGGTTCTTTATCATCGGGCGGATGCGGTGGGCGGGGTGGCCTTGGTCTGCGTCCTGATCCTGCAGCATATCTGGCACGAACGATCCTTTGCCTCCGCGACCTCGATGTCGTCGCTTCTGTGGGCGGCGGGTTTTGCCGCGATGTTTTTCCTCTTCCCATTTTTATTCAGGCGCCATCTGCAAAGCAGGGCCGGGCCATGGGCGGTTTCCGCGCTGTCTTTGCCTGCGCACTTTTATTTGCTGCATGATTTGGTGAAGACCCTGTGGCCCAATCCGTACATGGGCCTCCTGCCGGCTTTGCTGGTCTTGCCATGTCTGACGGCGCTGATGCGTTTGTCGCGAAAGACGCGGACGGATCTTCCAAGCCGGAATGCCTTGCTGGCTTTGTATGGGGGAGCGGCCCTGTTTTTTGTGACCCTGATTTTCCCCATCCAATTTTCCAACCAATGGTGGACGCTCGGATGGGCTTTGGAGGGCGCGGCATTGCTGTGGTTTTATCATCGTGTTCCGCATCCGGGATTGCGAATGGCTGGGGCGGGGCTTTTGCTGGCGGCTTTTGTCCGGCTGGGATTGAATCCCGAGATTTTCAATTATTACGAGCGGAGCGGATATCCGATATTGAACTGGTATTTGTATTCCTATGGAGTGGTGGCCGCCTGTTTGCTGGCGGGAGCCCGATGGCTGGCCGCGCCTCCGGATGCGTTTGGCGCAAAAAAGGGACCGGGAATTTTGCAGGCCATGGGAACCGTCCTGCTGTTCATGCTGTTGAACATCGAGATTGCGGATTATTTTTGCGAAGGGACCCGTCTGCGGTTTTATTTTTCGGCCAGTCTGGCCCAGGACATGACTTGTTCGATCGGCTGGGCGTTTTTTGCCCTGATCTTGTTGGGGGTGGGAATCCGGCTGAACCGGGCGGCCGCGCGATATGCCGGCCTGGGATTGCTGGTGGTGGCGGTCTGCAAGCTTTTTCTGCACGACCTCTGGCGGCTGCGGGAACTCTATCGGGTGGGGTCCCTTTTGGGATTGGCGTTGACGTTGATGCTGGTGTCTTTCATTTATCAACGGTTCATTGCACGACAGTCCTCCAAAGGAGAAAAACCACATGAGAATTGACTGTTTTGTTTCGATGCTGGCGGCTTGGGTGGTGTTGTGCCGGTTCCCGGCCATGGCATTGGATTATCCTTCCGATTGGAAGAACATCCAGCAATTCAAGGTGGCAAAGGCGGGATTGGTCAAGTTCAGCCTGCCGGTGGACACGCTGGATGCTTCGCGTCCGTTGCTGGAGGATCTGCGATTGCATGATTCCGCGGGCCGTGAGACGCCGTTTTTGATCGAACGTTCGCTCCGGAAGGCGCAGGCCAGTGTTGCCGTCAAGCAATTCCAGGTTTTCATGCGCAACGAAACCACCGTGATCGAAATGACCACCGGCCTTTCCCGGCCGATCGATCAGGTTGTCCTGGAAACACCCGCGCTGGAATTCATGAAGAGCGCAAAAGTGGAGGTGTCCGCAGATCGGAAAAACTGGAGGTTGGCGGCAGAGGGAGTTCCGTTGTTCAGGCAGACTCATGGCGCCCGGCAGCTTGCCTTGGCGTTGTCTCCGGAGGTTTGCCCCTGTCTGCGAATCACCATCGATGATCATCGGCGGGAGGCTGTTCCGTGGACCGGCGCCAGGGTGCGGATTGCTCCGGAAAATCAGGCGCCAAGGGAAGATTTCAAGGTGTTGATTCGCGACAGGATTGAGTCGCCAGGTGAAACCCGGTTGTTGATGGAGATGCCCGGCGCTCATCTGACGCTGGCGGGAATGGAGATTGAAACGACATCGCCGCTTTTTGCGCGCGTGGCATGCCTGATTTCCCGGCAGTATGCCGAAAACGAGTTTCGGGAAACGGTTTTGGCCCGTGGAACCATCCAACGGATTTCAGGAACTGTCCAGCCCCTGGCGGGTTGTCCGCTGTTTGACGAAGATGTGATGATTCCTTCGCGTTGTGTGGAATTGGCCATTCGCAACGAGGACAGTCCTCCGCTGGAAATATCCGGCGTCAAGGCCTGGCGGCGTCCGGTCTGGGTGGTGTTCATGGCCCCGGGCCCCGGGGATTACACCCTGTTGAGCGGAAATTCCCGGTGTGCCGCGCCGCGTTATGACATGCCGGCATTGGCGGACAAGTTGCGCGGATTGACGCCCAGTCCGGTGGCGGCAGGCGCCCTGACGGTGAATCCGGCTTTTCGCGAACCGGAGTTTTTGCCCGAGGTGGCCGAAACGGGCGCGGCGCTGGATATTTCCCGCTGGCGCTGGCGCAAGCCGGTTCAATTAACGCGGGGCGGGGTGCAGCAATTGGAACTGGATTTGGAGGTTTTGGCGCGAGCAAAAGCGGGGCTGGGCGATTTGCGTCTGATCCGGGATGGGAGGCAGATTCCTTACGTGGTGGAAAGGACCGGCCTGACTCGTGACTTTGCCCCGCAGACGGCGCCCATGGACGATCCCAAGCATCCCCGCAACAGTTGTTGGCGGATAACGTTGCCGTTGCCGTCAGCGCCGGTGACGGGTTTGAGTTGCAAGACGCGGAAGCCGGGGGTTTTCCAGCGCCGGGTTTCAGTTTGGGAGGAACGCCGGGATGAGCGGGGGATTGGGCGCCGGGTGGATTTGGGAAGCGGAACATGGTCGCGAAGACCGGGGGAAGGAAATGGAATGTTATGGCTTCCATTTGCAACGCCGCCTGTTGGCGACATCTTGGTCCTGGTTGTGGAAAACGGGGATAATCCGGCCTTGGAATTGGACGATTTCCGGTTGTGGCATCCTGTCATGCGCCTGGTATTCAAGGCTGGCGAAGGATTGCCGCTGTTTCTTCACTATGGCAGCCGTGAAGCCTCAACCCCGCAGTACGACATTGCCCTGGCCGCGCCGTTTCTATTGACAGCGGAAAAGAACAAATGTTTCCTGGGAAAAGAAGAATCCACGGGCAAAAGAGGGAAAGATCCGGTTTCCCCCGCGAATGAAACCAGCTCCGGCGCCAGTTGGTGGTTTTGGGCAGTCCTGGCCGCGGTGGTGGCGGCGTTGCTGGCGGCGATTGCCAGGTTGGCGCCAAAAAATCCCGCATGAGGAATGGATGATGTTGCGACATTTCCGGCAAGGCAAATGGGAAGACCGGACTTCTCCGCTTGCAACGATGCATGGCTCGTGTTTTGAATGGGCGCCGTGAATTGCCTTTTTGATTTTGCAGTCATCGGCTTGTACTTCCTTGTGATCATTTCGACGGGCCTGGCCATGGGGAGGCGCGAGAAGACCATGGAAGGTTTTGCCATGGGAGGGCGGCAGATTCCATGGTGGGCGGTGCTGGCATCCATCCTTGCCGCCGAAATCAGCGCCGCCACGTTTTTAGGCGCTCCGGGCGAGGGATACGCGCTCCGCAATTTTGCCTATGCGCAGCTGGCCATCGGCACGGTGTGGGGCGTGTGGTGATCAGCTGCATCTTCATCAAGCCCTACTACGATTACCGGGTGGTGTCGATTTACGAGTATCTGCAGATCCGGTTTGGCGTTTCCACCAAAAATGGCGCTTCAGCCGTGTTCCTGCTGACCCGGGTGCTGGCCAGCGGCACCCGCCTTTATGTGGCGGCGGTTGTCCTGGTGCTGGCTGTGCAGATGATTCCCGGGGTTCATCCCACCAAAGGACAGGAACTGGCCATTTATATCGGTGCATTGACACTGGTGACCCTCCTCACCGCGGTCTATACCACAGTCGGCGGAATCAAGGCCGTGGTTTGGACGGATGTCATCCAAGCCTCAGTGATGTTTGGCTCCCTCGGATTTGCGATCTGGATTCTTCTTCACAACATTCCGGGCGGGTGGACCGGCGCATTGGCTCATCTCCAGGGACCCAACGATTTGAAAGTGGTGGATGCGGGGGTGGATGGAGGGATTGGTTTTTGGGGGAATGCAAAGAAAATTTTGGAAACCGAATACACTTTGTGGGCGGCCTTTCTCGGTTCCACATTTGTCACCATGGCCACGCATGGAACGGATCAGGACATGGTCCAGCGAATGCTCACCGCCAAGGATCACCGTCGCAGCCGGCTCGCCCTGGTGCTTTCCGGACTCGCCGACATTCCCGTTGTGATGGCTTTTTTGTTCGTGGGAATCCTCTTGTGGGTTTTTTACCAGGTTCATCCCGACCCCAATCTTCCAACCAAGAACGCCCATGTCTTTGCCTATTATATTTTAAACCAATTGCCGTCCGGCGTCCGGGGATTGCTGGTTGCCGGTCTTTTTGCCACCGCCATGGGATCGCTCAGCACCGCGCTCAACGCCCTGGCCACCAGCTTTGCCAAGGATTGGTATGTCCCATACATCTGTCCGCAAGCCGATGAGCGCCGGATTGTCCGGGCCGCCCGATGGGGGACGGCGGGATTTGCCGTCCTGTTGATTTTTGTGGGGGCGGTCACCGCATGGGTGGTGATCATGAAACCCGGGTCGCGGATCATTCCGATTGTGCTGGGGATTTTTGGCTATACCTATGGCTCGTTGCTGGGCGTTTTTCTTGTGGGAATGCTCACCAAAACCCGCGGCAGCAACACGGGCAATATCGCGGCCATGATTGCAGGGTTTCTTTTCGTTGCTTTCATGAGCGGCTTGCATTTGGACATCATGACCCTGCTGGACATGAAAGATGTTTTCAAACAGCCGTCATGGATTCCCGTCATTGAATTTCCCTGGCGTGTCATGTTTGGCACAATTCTGACCTTTTCCATTGCCGTCCTTTTTCGCACGCCCGAAAGCCAGTTGCAGATTGTGCGAAAACATCTGAAAGGCGGATAAGAAAGGCTGACGGTCTTGGATCCAGAAGTCCGGCGATGAAACGTTTGAGGGGCTTCGGGGGGGGGTGAAAGTTGGTTTTAACCATTTGCGGAGCCATTGGGCGATTTCCCGGGTTTTTATTGCGCCGCAAGCTTGCATTACGTGCCGGTGGAGGATATAACCGCACACTTTGCAATATTCATGACTTTTTCTGCATATGAACGGGTTTGGAACGGTGGACGGCTGAAAGGTTCGTTTCAGCGGCCCGCGAGGGGCGGATTATGAGCGTGGGGGAAAGCCTGGGAGTGCATCGTCCGAGGAACGTGGATTGGAAGCGGGCGGCGGCAATCGTTTATGGCGATTTGGGGACCAGCAAGACCTATGTGATTGGGCTGGCTTTTGTCGCGGCATGTTATTCCTCGCTGCCGCTGATTCTTGCCGTGTGCGCGTTGACGGCGCTGGTGGCGGTCAATTACGTGGTCATCTGCAAACATTTTCCCGATGGCGGCGGGGTTTATTCGGCGGCCCGGGATCAAAGCCGCACATTGGCGGTGATTGGGGCGTTGTTGCTGGTATTGAACCT
This sequence comes from Verrucomicrobiia bacterium, assembly GCA_028687435.1. GTDB lineage: Bacteria > Verrucomicrobiota > Verrucomicrobiia > JABWAM01 > JABWAM01 > JAQUAF01. Next base: position 79,854 of record JAQUAF010000009.1, read on the forward strand.
GACTGTGACAGCCTGCTTGAGCGGTTGGACGGCGATTTGCTATCTTGGGACGCCGCCACAGTTCATGATTTTGGCCACCCTGATGGTGATGGCGGGGGTGGGGGTGGTAAATTGGTATGGTCCCCGGCACAGTGGGAGTCTTGCGGCATTTCTGGCCATTCCCACGGTGATTGTGGTGGTGGTGCTGATCGTGCTCAGCCTGCCGCATTTGACCACGGAGCATCTGCAACCGCCTCTTGGGAGTTTTGGCAAAAACTGGATGGCGTTTGTAGGCGTGATTCTGGCTTTGAGCGGCATTGAAACGGTTGCCAATCTCACGGGTGTGATGAAACTGGATGAGGGCGCCTCAGCCGATCATCCGAAGATATCGCGCACGATTCGGTGGACCATCTGGCCGGTGGTGATTGAGGTGGTTTTGGGGACGGCTTTGCTGGGGTGGGCCATGCTTTCCCTGCCGTCAAATTTGAGCGATCAGATTATTTCGCGCAAAGAGGATATGTTGCGCTTTCTGGCCGAACAGTATGGGAGCCGGACCGCGCTGGGACCGGTGTTTGGGCAGACATTTGGCTGGGTGGCCGGGATTGTTTTTGCGTTGTTGTTGATCAGCGCCGTCAATACCGCCGTGGTGGCCTTGATCGGTTTGATGTACATGATGGCGCGGGATGGTGAGATGCCCAAACCGTTCACCCGGTTGAACAGTCATGGCGTGCCCCGTCTGCCATTGATCATTGCGACAATCCTGCCGATGATTGTTGTGGCGTTGATTGCGGATTTTGAGTCGCTGGCGAACCTTTACGCCATTGGGGTGGTGGGCGCCATTGCGGTCAATGTGGGGTCCTGTTCCTTTAACAAGAAACTGGATTTGAACTGGCGTGAGCGATCCCTGATGTTTGTGACGTTTCTGGTCTTGCTCGCTGTGGAGTTGACGGTTGCCAAAACCAAGCACGACGCGTTGTTTTTCGCCTGCGTGATATTGGCGCTGGGAATGGGATTGAGGACTTACACCCAGAGACGCGCGGGTTGGCGTTCCATCATGGTGCCCACCGAGGTTGCGGCTTCCGTGGAGACGACCACCCTGGAAAAATTGCAGGCGCGGACAGAGCCTGCGCAACGCATTTTGGTGGCGGCTCGCGGACTGACGCCCGTCCTGCGCTTTGCGCTGGAGGAAGCCCGATTGCGGGGCGCCGCCTTGTATGTTTTGTACGTCAAGGAACTGGCTGTGTCTTTGCCGGGGGTGTTGACCACGTCCACGCCGGCCCGATGGCAGGATGATCCCGAGGCGGCGGCCATCATGTATGGAATTTCCAATCTGGCAAAACCCCTGAATGTGGCGGTGGTGCCGGTGTACGCGATAAGCGGCGATCCTCCGGCCATCATCACGGATTTGTCCGCGACCCTGGGCATTGATTTGCTGGTGCTGGGCGCGTCCCGCCGCCGTTTCCTGGCCCAATGGCTGAAAGGCGATGTGATCAGCCGGATTGCGGGAAATCTGCCGGAAAACATTGACTTGGTCATTCATGGCTGATGATTCTACAACCTACAACCCGGAGGGAAGAATCTCATGAAGAGCTTAAGCGTCGTGGAAATTGCCCGCAAATTGGTTGGTTTTCCGACCGTGAGCCAACAGCATTCTACGGTCGAGATATCCGATTGGATCGCGAATTATCTCGAGCGCGTGGGATTCGCGGTCGAGTTGTTCCCTTATTTCAGTGAAAGCGGCGGCAAGAAGTTGAAGAAGGTGAATCTTTTGGCGATCAAAGGAGGCAAGCAAGAGCTGCCGCGCTTGGCGTTCGCCGGACATATGGATACCGTGCCGAATGGCAAGCAATTCAAGGAACCCTGGAATTTGCGCTGCGACGAAGGCCGCGGCCTATTTTACGGTTTGGGGATTGCCGACATGAAGGTTTTTTTGGCGTTGGCAATGAAGGTCGGGGCGGAGCTCAGCCCGGGGGAGCAAAAGCATCCTTTCGCGCTCTGTTTCACCAGTGACGAGGAAGTGGGCTGCTTGGGAACCAAAAAATTGTTTGAGCAGCGGCGCTGGGCCAAGATTTCGGATTATGTGGTAATCGGCGAGCCGACTTCCTTTACCCCTGTTTATCTTCACAAAGGCTATATTTACCTGTGGTTGTCCGTCGAGGTGGTGAATTCGAAAGGCCGGGACAATCCGGTGCACAGCTCGAACCCGCGCAGTACCACCAACGTGGTGGAGCAAGTCCTGCCCGTCGTCGTCGGCGCGCTCCGAGACTTTCGCAAAAGATTGGAACAGATCGAGGACGCGCGCTTCGAATTTCCGCATCCTTCGATGAACATTGGCGGCGAATTGGCAATCGGGCGATCCCGCGGCGGCAAGCAAGTTCCGGATAAGGTCGCTAAGAACATCATCCCACTCGGTTTTACGATGTCGATTGAACTGCGGCCGCTGCCCGGGCAAGATTTGCTGGATCTGCAGAAGCTTATTGCTGAAGAAGTGAAAGGCGTGGTGGCGCATATCCGACCGCAGGGGCCAAACGAACGGATTGAGGTCAAAGTGGAATTTGTGCGGGCGCCCACTTTGCCAATGGAGACCAATCGCGATTCGCCGATTGTGCAGGCGGTCGCGCGAATTTCGGGGAAAAGCCCCGCTGCGGTTTCCTTCAACACCGAAGGCGGCCTCTTTAACCGCAGCGGTTCCGATGCGGTGGTCTGGGGGCCGGCGGCCATCGCGCAGGCGCACACCGATAATGAATTCGTGCCTGCAAGCTGCCTAAGCGAAGCCGCTGTTGCGAAATATAGCGCGCTGGTTCGGGAATTTTGTTGCGCCAAGGAGTAATTATGGTTGATCCCTCGAGTTGGCTTAAGATTATTAGAGAAGTCATCGGCTACTCGCGTCAATATAGCGGGCAGCCGATCGTCGTCGTGATTGGGACGAGGGTCCTTGCCGAAGAGGCCAAGTTGTTCAATCTGGCGATGGAGATGAGCCTCCTCCGGAAGATTGGGTTCGAATTCCTTATCGTCCAGGAACCCTCCGCAATGAGGCTTGATGAAGCTTTCGCGTTTGGCGCCTATTATGCCGAGAAAGAGACTCCGGCCAAAATGAGGCGAAATACCGCGGCGGGATTAATTCCAATCGTTAGGATGAGTGCCGAGGAAGCGGTTTCCATGGAGGATTCCGCCGTCTGCTTGGCCCTAAAGATCGCCGCCCTGAAGGTGGTGTTTGTCACGAAGAGTCACGGCATTTTCGACGCGGAACGAAATCTTATTCGGGAAATGGATGTTGAGACGGCCAAATGCTTGCTGACTCGAGGGAAAGGAAAGGATAAACCCCTGAAGGGCGAAATGCGGCGGATTCTGGCCGCGACGGTCAAGGGCTGTGAGAATGGGATTTCGCGAATTCATATTATCGGCGCCAAGGAAGGGGCCTTGCTGCGGGACCTGCTTTCCTGTGAGGGTAGCGGCACGCTGGTTTATTCGGACAGCTACCAAACGATTCGGGAGGCGCGCGAAAAGGATTTGGGGGATATTTTCGATCTCGTCAAGAATTCGGCCAGAAATAGTTCGATCGTGCCGTCCTATTTGCGAAAGCATCGCGACAAATTCAAAGTGTTTTGCGTCGATGAGAAGGTGCATGGCTGCTTTATGCGGCAAGAGAGCGCAGGCGAAGGCCGAAAGATCGTGGAACTTTCCCATCTTGGACTCTCTCCCACGTATGACAACTACACCGCGGTGAAGAAGATCCTAAATGAGGCCGTCAGCTTGACTCCACCTGGAGCGAAAATCATCATTTCGCCAGCGAAGAATCTTGTTTGGCTGCGGCTGTATCCTTGGGCAAAGGAGCTTGGATTCAAAAAGGAAGCAAACGGGCAGTGGACGAAAGAGACTTAGACCGGTTGGCAAGTCGGTTCTTATTTCAGCGGAATCGATTTTTATTGCAGAATAGCCCGCCAACTGAAGCAACGGCGCGGGCGTAAGGTTGTCCGGTGAGTGTGGAGGTGTTTGCCGGCAATACCCAGGACGCCCAAACGGTCCAAGCCAAGATCGCCGAATTGAAAAAGCGTTACGGCATCACGGAAATGATTTTCGTTGGAGACCGGGGCATGGTTGCAGCCGATAATTTTGACCAGCTCAAGGACATGGAGGGGCTTCAAATCATTTCGGCTTTGACGCATCCGCAAATCCGGCAGTTGCTCGCAGATCAAGTGGTGCAGATGGGGTTGTTCGACGACCAGCACATTGCCGAGGTGGTGGATCCGCAGGCGCCCGACATTCGTTATTGCCTGTGCCGCAATCCGCAGAGCGCGCAACGGGAAAAACATGCCCGCGACGCGCTCATGAAACGCACGGCCCAAACGCTTAACCAAATCGTCAACGCCAAACGCGACCTCAACCCGGAACGGATCGGCGAATGTGTGGCAGGGTTCTTAACAAGACCAAAATGGACAAGTTTGTGCAATGGCAGGTCGTTGAAAACCGCTTGGCTTGGAGTTGGAAGGAGGATCGTTTCCAAGAGGACCTGTAAAATTTTTGAGCCGTTTTTTTAGAGGAGAAATTAGTTCTTCAGAGGTGACAACGTCAGCCGAAACGTTTTGGACGCCATCATTTTTCTCTTTCGCCGTGGCGCGCAGCCGTGTAAAGACAGGGGACAATGACTCCGTTGAAAACCTATCTTCAATCCCGTTGCCGCCAGGTTGACGCGGCGCTCAACCGTTTTCTTCCCGCCGCATCCGTCAAGCCTCCCACGATTCACAAGGCGATGCGCTACAGCCTGTTTGCCGGGGGAAAAAGACTGCGCCCGATTTTGTGTCTTGCGGCGGCGGAGGCTTGCGGCGGACGGGAGGCGGACGCCATGCCCCTGGCTTGCGCGGTGGAGTGCATTCACACTTATTCCCTGATTCACGATGATTTGCCGTGCATGGACAACGATGATTTCCGGCGGGGAAAACCCACTTCCCACAAGGTTTTTGGCGAGGGGATTGCGGTTCTGGCCGGGGACGCCTTGCTGACCATCGCTTTTGAAATCGTTGCCAAGGCCAGGGGAAAAGGGCGCTATACCGTTGCCGATCTGACGACCGAGGTTGCCCGTGCTTCCGGAAGCCTTTTTCTGGTCGCGGGGCAGGTGATGGATTTGTTGTGCGAGGGGAAAAAGGTTTCCCATTCGCAGCTGCGTTACATCCACGAACGGAAAACCTCGGCCTTGCTGACCTGTTCGATACGGCTGGGGGGAATGAGCGCCGGCGCCTCGTCCGCGCAACTCAGGCATTTGACGGATTTTGGTTATAATCTGGGCATGGCGTTCCAGGTGATTGACGATATTTTGGATGCCACCCAGACATCCGAACAGTTGGGCAAGACGGCGGGCAAGGACGCAAAGGCGGGCAAGGCCACCTATCCATCCATTTTGGGAATGGAACGCGCCAGGGCCGAAGCCGATCGATACACCCAGGCGGCGGTCAAAGCCATTGCCGCGCTGGGACCCAAAGCCGCCCGATTGGAACAACTGGCGGATTACCTGCTGAAGAGACAAAAATAGTTTTTGGCGGGAAAAAGAACCCGAAGCCATCTTGTCTTTTTGTTTGCAGGCTGGGCGGGAATTTGGCATTTTGCCCCCGTTTTCAGCCAAGTTTAACTACTCATGCCATGAAAAATTCCCTCTTTGTCCAATGGCCGTCCTGTTTCCTTTCAATTCTGCTGACATTATTCTGTGGAAATACTGTTTGGGGGTCGGGTCCGGAACAAACCGAGTCGTCCCATAATACGCTTGTGGCGGTATCCCAGCCGGAAGAGGTGAAGACGGCTGTTGGCGGCAAGAAAGCTGAAAAAGTCGAATGGTGGGATCAGGGATATCTCACGGGCGATTGGGGCGGGGAGCGGACGTGGCTGGCGAATGAGGGGATGAGTTTCAATGGGAGTTTTTGCACCGATCTGTTGGGAAATCCCACGGGCGGACGCCATCAGGCGTTTGAGCCCGCCACGTCGTTCAGCCTGGAAGCTATCGCCGATCTGGAGAAACTGGCGGAGGTGCCGGGGGCGTCTTTTTATGCCAGCATGATCTGGCGCGCCGGCAAGAACCTTTCCGCGGAACACATCGGCAACATCCTGACCGCCGCCCAGCTTTACGGCGGTCCCAACGTGCGTTTGTATTCATTGTATTGGAAAGAGGTGCTGTTGGATGAATGTCTCACCTTCAAGATCGGACGCCTCGGCGCATTCGATGATTTTTTGGCAACTCCCGTGCATTGGAATTACGTCAATAATGTTTTCGACGGCAATCCCAAGGGGGTCTTTTTGGATGTCGGCGCACTGGGAAGCACCGTTTACCCGACTTCTTCGTGGGGATTTTTCATGCAGGGACAATCAACGGAGAAGGATTGGTACGCGCAGGCGGGGGTGTACGGTTTGAACAGCGCCAATGGCCATAACAGCACCCACGGCGGCAATTTCACCTTTAATTTTGACCAGGGGGCCGGAATTTTGGGACAGGGCGGTTACCGGTTGAACATGAAACCCAACGAGGCCGAATTGCCCGGCCTGTACAGCATGGGATTTTTCATCAATACGGACCGATATTCCACCTACGATGTGCCGTCGCGGAGCGAGTTCAACAATGGCGGGCTTTACTGGATGTTGCAACAGATGGTGTATCGCGAACCGGGCGAAGAGAATTTGAAGCGCAAACCGGGCGCATGGGGTTTTGATTCCCAAACCGGCCTGACCTTGTGGAGTTCCATCGTCAACACGCCGTCGGAAAATGTGAATCCGTTTCCGCTCGAGGTCAACGGAGGGCTGGTTTATCAGGGACCGTTCAAGGCGAGGCCCCAGGATTTTGCGGCCTTGGGCTGCGGCTGGATCAGCGCCAGCGACGACATGCGCACCCAGCAAAGCACAATGGGCGCCCCAATCCAGGATTTTGAAATGGCGTTGGAATTGAACTACCGCCTGAATGTGACGCGCTTCTTTTACGTCCAACCGGTGGTGCAATATATCGTCTGTCCCAATGCCGATGGACGCCTGCCCGATGCCGTGGTGCTTGGAGCGCAGATCCAGGTCACATTCTGACCTGCCAGGCAAATGATTCTTCGGCAAAGAGGGAGGGGAAAGTCAAAAGGGGAAAAGCATGAATTTGTCTTTGCGTTCAAAGCGGTGAGTTGCTAGGTCTGTTGCCTCTTTGCGGTTCCGTTGCCGCCGGTTGAATGGAAGACCGGCGGTTGGGACCGAAGACCCTTTTGCGAGGAAAAATTCATGAGCATTGCCTGTCAGATTGTGGTTTGTGGGAGCATCGTGCCGGATCCGCTTCAGACATTGGAGCCGGTGAGCGGCGCAACCGGTGTTTCACTGAAAAACGAGATGATGCTGCCGTCGGTTCTTGATCCGTGGGCTGCGCATGCGCTGTTTGAGGCGGCTCATCTGGCCAAAAAACTGCCCGGCAGCAAGGTGTGGCTGGTGAGCCTGGCGCCAAAGGCCAAACTGCAGCAGGTGATGATGAGCGTGGCCCAGAAGGTTCCTTTTGAACTGGTTGCGGTGGATGGGCCGGCCAGCGGATTTACGGATGCCGCGGAAGTGGCGGCTGTTCTGGCGGATGCGGTGAAGGCCATCCCGGGGTTGGATCATTCCAAGTTGCTGGTTTTTGGCGGGTGGGAATCCGCTTCGCGGGGCGCCGGTTCGACCATGCAGATGATCGGGGAACGGCTGGGGATCGTGGATCAATTTCAGGGGGTGGATGAACTGACGGTGAACGGGGACGGTTCGATGCGTATTCTCGAGCGGGTGGAGGGAGGCAAACATCAGGTTTCCGTGTGCAAAGGGTTCCCAGCCTTGTTGGGATGGGCGACGGGAAATCTGCCGGAGCCGGTCAACAATCCCCAGGTGGGCATGGTGAACATGCGGGCGGTGATGCCCGCGTTGCAGAAGGCGAAACCCGCCAAAACGGCGGGGGAAGGGTTGAAGTTTGCCAGTGTGTCCCTGCCCAAACAGTTGCGCGAAACCAAGGTGGTGAAGGATATGACTCCCGACCAGATTGCCGCAGAACTGGTGGAGTGGATCGCGAAAGACTGAACCTTAAAAATCAACGGAGAGCTTTATGGAGACGATTCTTTTTTTGGCGCATACCGAAGCGGATGGAACCCTGGCCAGAGCGGCATTGGAAACCTTGACGGCGGCGCGAACGGCTGCCGCCGGGCTGGGAGACGCGGAACTGATGGTGGGATTGTTCGGAGGCAAAACGCAGGAGGGCGCGGCGCAGACGCAAGGAGCGGGCGCCAAGCGGATCCTCGGCGTGACCGGCGCGGATTTTTCGCAGCCGCGGTATGCCTCGGATGCCGCGGCAGCGGAAGCCCTGTGCCGGGAGGCCAAGGCGTCCATTGTGATTTGCCCCGCCACTTCGCGCATGGCGCGGGTGATGTCGGGAGTGGCCCTGCGTTTGGGCGGAAAAGTGGATACGCATATCACCGGTCTGAAGGCTGAGGGAGGCGTTTTGAGCGTCAACCGCTGGTATTATCGCCAGCGCATGGAGGCGGTTTTGCAACGGACGCAGCGTCCATGGGTGTTGTTGCTGGAGGGGGGATGCCATGAGGCTTGGAAAGGGACGGGCGGAACCGCCAGCGTGGAGGCGGTGGCGCTGGCATTGCCCGAAAATTGCAAGCGAACGGTTGTCGAAGGTTTGAAGGCGCCGGCCAACGATCAGCAGACCATCCGGCCCGATGCCGGAATTTTGCTGGTGGCGGGGGCGGGTTGGACCAAGGCTCAAGCTGATGGCAAGGCGCATGTCGAGGACGCGGAAAAGATCATTCTTGATTTTCTGGAATGCGCCCAGGCTTCGCTTGGCGGCAGCAAATCCGTGGTGGATTTGGGCGGGGAAGGCCAGGCCGTTTTGCGGTTCATGACCCACTTGAACCAGATCGGACAAACCGGTTCCACACCCCGGCATGCAAAGGGGCTTTCAACCTGCTGCCATGGCGAGGAACCGCATGTGGTGGGGTGGCGTTTCATCAACGAACGCCGGGCCATCGATTTGGACACCAACTGCGGTTGGGCGCACGGAAAGGCGGATGTCCTGTATGTGGCGGATGCGTTCGAGGTGATGAAGAAGGTGAACGCGCTGCTGGGGGCCAAGGCGTAGTTTTCCCTGGCGCCGTGAGAGGCGGTGCGGGAGCCCCGCCCTCCTTTCTTTTGCCGCGCAGACAAGGGAGGGTGGGGCTCCCGCACCGCCTCCATCAGACAGGAATGATCCCGGATTATGAAAATGTTAGCGGCATTGGGCGCGGCGCGTCTGTGAAAAGCGGGGCTTATTTCTAACCTTGCCTGTGGAATTTTTCGTCTTATCATCCAAGGGCGATGCGCTATTACACATTGGATTTTGAAAAACCGGTTTTGGAACTGGAAAAGCAGTTGAACGGCCTGCGCGAGAAGGCGGCGGAGCAGAAGATTGATTTGGGGGATGAGATCGCCGCCATGGAGCGCAAAATTGATGAAACCAAGCGGCGGGTTTACAGCCAGTTGAGCGCCTGGCAGCGGGTGCAGATTTCCCGGCATCCCAAGCGGCCCTATTTCATGGATTATGTGGGGGCGGCTTTTGAGAATTTTACCGAACTTCATGGCGACCGGCGATACAGCGACGATCATGCGTTGATCGGCGGTTTTGCCTGGTTGAAAACCGGCGGCAAACCCCAGCGTGTGATGGTGCTTGGCCATCAGAAGGGGCGCAACACCAAGGAAAATCTCTATCGCAACTTTGGCATGGCTCATCCGGAAGGATATCGAAAGGCGTTGCGACTGATGCAACTGGCGTCAAAATTCGGCACACCCATCATCGCTTTCATTGACACCCCGGGCGCCTATCCGGGGGTGCAGGCGGAGGAACGTCACATTGCCGAGGCGATCGCGGTCAATCTGAGGGAAATGTTCCTGTTGGAGACGCCGATTCTGGCCGTGGTCATTGGCGAAGGCGGCAGCGGCGGAGCACTGGGAATCGGGGTGGCGGACCGGGTGCTGATCATGGAGAACGCCTATTATTCGGTCATTTCCCCCGAGGGATGCGCGGCCATTTTGTGGAAGGATCGCGCGCACGCGCCCGCATCCGCAGAAGCCCTCAAGTTAAGCGCCCGGAATCTGCTGTCTTTCAAATTGGTGGATGACGTGATTCCGGAACCGCTGGGTGGCGCGCACCAGAACATGGAGGTCAGCGCTGAAAACCTGCGGCAGAGCCTGTGCAAGCATTTGTCAGCCCTTCAAAAATTGCCAACGCCGGATTTGCTGGAACAGCGATATGAACGGTATCGCGGCATCGGGCAGTACGGGGAAAAATGAGATTGTTCCAGCGACGACATGAAGGATCTTGATTATATCCTTGAGGAATGGCCCTTTGAACCCGGCGCACGGCAGGCGCGGTTGATTCGCGGACGGGATGGGCAGATGAAGCTGCAGCTCCGGCTGGACCTGGGCATCCTGCAAATGAACATGGAAGGGCGGCCCGACGGGAAAAAACCCCACAACCATGAATCCCTGTTGGATTATTACGAGGATGTGGAAAACAAGAAGAATTCCGTGGGCGAGGAACTGAAACTGGGGCCGGATGCCTGTTACCAGTTGCAGCAGGAGGGGGCGCAGTATTACTACCGTTTTCTGGCTCTGTTCCAGTTGCAGGATTATGACGCAGCCGGACTGGACATGGAACGCAATCTCCGGCTTTTCGATTTTGTGATCGAGCATGTGGAGAAGCCGGATCTTGCCGTGGTTTTCCAGCAGTTCTATCCAAGCGCCCTCATGATGCTGGCCAGGGTGCGCGGGATGAAAGCCCTGCGCGAAAAGAATTTCAACCAGGCGATCAAGCAGGCGGAGTGGGGAATTGAGCAGATCCGCCTGTTTGCCCGCGAAAGTCTGCCTCCCGAAGGGGCGGAAGAGTACATGGAGGACAGCCGTGAGATCAGCGCATTGGAAAGCTGGGTTCATGAATTGAGGGAAAACCGCCCGCTGACTCCCATCGAGAAACTCCGGCAACAAATGGCGGAAGCCATCGCTCGCGAGGACTTTGAACGCGCCGCCCGGCTGCGGGACGCCTTGCGTGAATTGGAATGACCCCTGATTTCTGCAGACTCTGTCGCAAAAAAGGCTGAAGTCTGCCGGACTGAAGGGGCAAGGTTTCCAAACGGCATCAATGAAATTTTGGTTTTGAATCTTGAGTTTTAAACCTTGAATCGTGAATCTATTCTCATGCCTACCTTAAACGAACAAATTGACTCGGACATCAAGACCGCCATGAAGAGCGGACAGCGGGAACGCCTGGGAACCTTGCGCATGCTGAAAAGCGCCATCAAGTATGCCCAGATCGAGAAAAAGCTCGATGCCATGCCGGATGCGGATGTGATGGCGGTTGTGCAAAAACAGATCAAGCAACGGCGGGACGCCATCGACAGTTATCGGCAAGCCAATCGCGAGGATCTTTTGAAAAAAGAGGAGGCGGAATTGGTTGTGTTACAGGGCTATCTGCCGCAAGCCATGAGCGCGGAGGAGGTTGAGGGATTGGTCAAGGCGGCCATTCAGGAAACAGGCGCCAAGGGCAAGGCCCAGATCGGGCTGGTAATGAGGGCTGCGCTGGCCAAGGCCGCCGGAAGAGCGGACGGCAAGACGATCAATTCCATTGCTGTAAAACTGCTGGGATAAAATCGTTTTGAAATTTTTAAAAGGTGGATTGCAAAAACAAGGAGAAAAAAATGGCAATTTTCATTGATATGCACGGACATACCCGGTGGTTTTCGGGGCCCGAACGGCTCCGTGGCGGAACGTATGCGACGCCGGAACAACTCATGGACATGCTCAAACCGCATGGGGTGAAAAGGCTGGTTCTTTTGCCCGGGGTGAATCCCGAGTGCTCCTATATTCCTCAAGGGATGGGGGAAATGGAGGCGATCGCGGCCAAGTATCCGGACTTCTTCATTCCATTCATGAACATTGATCCGCGGATGGTGGGAAATTCCGCGGATGCGGATCTTGGGCATATCATGCGTTATTGGAAGGCCCGCGGGTTCAAGGGAATTGGCGAGGTTTGCGCCAGTCTGCGTTTTGACGAGCCGCGGATGGAGAACCTCTTCCGTCATGCCGAGGCGAATGAATTGCCGCTGGTCTTTCACCTGGCTCCCAAGCCGATCGGGTATTATGGAATTGTCGATGATCTGGGGTTGCCGGGGTTGGAAGGCGCCTTGAAGAAATTCCCGAAGTTGATTTTTCTGGGACACTCCCAGCCCTTTTGGGCGGAGATCAGCGGCGATTTGACCGAGGAAATTCGCAATACGTATCCCAAGGGCAAGGTTGCGCCCGGCGGGGCGGTGGTGCGCCTGATGCGCCAATACCCCAATCTTTATGGCGATCTCTCCCCGGCTGCGGGCAGCGGATACAATGCCGTCGCTCGCGATCCGGATTTCGGATACAAGTTTCTGGAGGAATTCCAGGACCGGCTGTTTTTTGCCTCGGATATCTGCGACCCCCGCAACAAACTGACGCTGATTTCCTTCCTGAACGAGGCCGTGGAGAAAAGCCTCATTTCGCGCCAGGCGTACGAAAAGATCTGCTATCGGAATGCCGAACGGTTGCTGGGGATTTCAGTGACGTAGATTGGCCGGTCCGAAAATTTCAGCAAAAAACTGGAAAAAGCGGAAAAATCGAAGTCCAGGAGGCTCTTGCAAAACTACGATGCTTGGCGCGATAAACCGCTTTGGCCAAATCCAAGGCGGCGAGGCAGGAAAATCCCCAAAGCGGGCTTTGACTGCCGAGTCAACGCTGGAGTTGGCCAAAGCGGTTGTCGCCCAAAGGGTTGCGCGTCTTTATTTTCGCTGGCGGCGTTGTGTCGCTTGGGCAAGCCCGTTGCAGGGATTGCCCAAGCTCCACGCCTTCCCAGCGAAAATAATCCGCAGCAACGCCAAGCATCGTAGTTTTGCAAGAGCCTCCCGGGCTAAAAACCCGATGGCTTTGCCGCATCAGATGTTTCCGCGGCCGCTGTCGCCCATTCAAGGGTTTGTGTGGATTGGTCTTGCCGGGTGAGGGTGACTTGCACATGAAGGGCGCCGATCTGGCGAAGCATTTCCTTCACGGCTTTTTCCGCAAGTTCGGGGCGGTTGCATTCATCGCTGAGATGGGCAAGAAAGATGTGGGTCAACTTCTGGCTCAGGATTTGGGAGATGGCTGCGGCGGCATCCTTGTTGCTGAGATGCCCATGCCGTCCGGCCACGCGTTGTTTGAGCGACCAGGGGCGGGTGGGATGGTTGTGCAACAGTTCCAGGTCATGGTTGGTTTCCAGCACAAGGATTTCCGCCTGGCGCATTTTTTCCAAAAGCAGATGGTTCATGTGGCCGACATCGGTGATGAAGCCGGCGCAATGATGGTCGTGATAAAAGAGAAAACCCACCGGATCAACGGAATCGTGGGGGATGGAGAAAGGCTCGATCATGAAGTCGCCTATGGGAAAACGCTGGCCGTTCTCGAAGATTTTCCATTGCACAGCGGCTTGTTTTGCGGCGTCCTCGTCCACCCAGGTTTCAAGGATGGCCTCGCGCGTCTGGTGATTCGCATAGATCGGGATCCGGTGGCGGCGGGCGAGAACCCACAGGCCTTGAATATGATCGCTGTGTTCGTGGGTGATGATGATGCCTTGAAGCTGGGCTGCGGAACGACCCAGCGCCGTCAGGCGTTCCTCGATCTGGCGCGCGCTCAAACCGGCATCCACCAGCAAACGAGTGCTTTCGCTTTCGATAAAGGCGCAGTTGCCGCCGCTTCCGCTGGCGAGAATGGTCAAACGACAGGGCATAGGGGGAGGCTGCAGGAAAGGTTCATGTTGGAGTCAGGTTCACGGTTCAGGGTTAAAATTCATGGCTGAATGGGCCTCTTTTCTGTTCTAAACAATCTGATAGACAGGATTCCGGTTTTTGGCAAGCGTTCCAACCGCAAGTATCAATCCGCAGTCCGAATGATCGTTTCTTTGCCCAGAATTGACAGTTTTCATCAAAAACGATAGAAAATGAACAACAGACCAGTTTATTCATGAAATCTCTTTCCGATCTCTTACGCAACGCAGGAGTGGTGGGCGCCGGCGGCGCCGGTTTTCCGACGCATGTCAAGGCTCAATCCAAGTCTGAATTTGTGGTTGCCAATGGCGCCGAGTGTGAACCGCTTTTGCACAAGGACACCGAATTGATGATTGAAAAGGCGGCACGGGTGGTGAAGGGGTTGGAGTTGATGCTTGAGGCCACTGGCGCCAAGGAAGGGATCATCGGGGTGAAACAAAAGAAAAAGGATGCCATTGCCGCGCTGGAGAAGGCTTGCAAGGGAACCCATTGCCGGGTGCATCCGCTGGGGGATTACTATCCGACCGGAGACGAATATGTGCTGGTTTATGAAACCACGGGGCGGTTGATTCCTCCACGGGGATTGCCGATCCAAGCCGGAGTCGTGGTGGACAATATTGAAACCCTGATCAATGTCTCGCTGGCCGCCGAAGGCAAGCCGGTGACGCAGAAAATGCTGACGGTGGCCGGAGCGGTCAAAAATCCCATGACTGTATCCGCGCCGCTGGGGACCTCTTTTGAGGAGGTATTGCGGGCGGCGGGAGGCATCACCGTGGAAAAATTCGGGATTTTCATCGGCGGGGTGATGATGGGGAGGTTGACCGGGGATTTGCAGTTGCCGGTTACCAAGACCACCAACGCGCTGATCGTGTTGCCCGAGGAACATCAATTGGTGCGGCGGATGCGCCGTCCGCAGAAGGACATGTATCGCATTGGCAAATCCGCCTGCGACCAATGCAGCTATTGCACGGAATTTTGTCCGCGTTATCTGCTGGGGTATGACATCCAGCCGCACCGGGTGATGCGCAGTCTTGGATTTACCGCGTCGGGCGAGGCTTATTGGAATCAATATGCGCAGCTTTGTTCCGAGTGCGGCTTGTGCACGCTTTTTTCCTGTCCGGAAAGCCTTTATCCCCGCGAAGCATGCCAGAAGGGAAAACGGGATTTTGCCGCCAAAGGATTGAAATGGGATGGGCGCAAAGAGGTGAAAACGCACCCCATGATGCCCGGACGCCGTGTTCCGGTGAAACGGCTGGTCAAGCGGCTGGGGTTGACGTCGTTCGATGTGCCGGCGCCGTTGCAGGAACACCCCATCAAGCCGTCCAGCGCGCGGATTTTGTTGCAACAACATGTGGGCAAGCCGGCGGTGGCCTGTGTGAAGGCGGGGGACCGCGTGAAGGCCGGGCAGATGATTGCCGCCACTCCGGAAAAGGAATTGGGCGTGGCCATTCATGCCAGCATGGATGGCGTGGTCAAGGAAGTGGGAACATTTGTGCTGATTCAAGGTTAGGAGTTTTTGAATTTTTATGAAAAAGACATCGATTGGCGTGGTTGAACTCTCAAGCGTGGCGGCGGGTTATGCGGTGGTGGATGCCATGCTCAAGGCGGCCAACGTGGAACCGCTGGTTTTCCGGACGATTTGTTCGGGCAAGTATCTGGCAATGATTGCCGGCGATGTGGCGGATGTGAAGGCCGCCGTGGAGGCCGGCGCGCAAGCCGGACAGACGTCCGTGATCGACACCACGGTTCTTTCCAATTTGCACCCGGACATTTTTTCGTCCGTGGCGGGGAACCAAACCATTGAACTCAAGGGCGCGTTGGGAGTGATCGAATCCTTTTCGACGGCGGCATTGGTGGAGGCGGCGGACACGGCGATCAAGGCGGCGGATGTGAAGATCATGGAAATCCGGCTGGCAATGGCCCTTGGAGGAAAGGCTTTTGTGTCGCTGACAGGCGCTGTTGCGGCGGTCGAGGCATCGGTTGAGGCCGGGGCGGCAGTGCTGGCGGAACGGGGGGTGTTGGTAAACAAAGTGGTCATTGCCCGTCCGCGTCCGGAATTGCTCAACGAGATCATCTGAAAGGTTGTCAGGCTGAAGACTGAAGGAAACCTGTTTGACTGCCTCACCTGAAATTTGGAAAATTGAAAGAATCATTGATCATGTCTTCCGCCCTTGAACTTGCGCGCCAGTTGGGACAGCAATTTGAGGGAGAGATGCCGGCGCCTGCGGAGTTTCGCGGGGAGGTGACGGTGTGTGTGACGGATTGCCGGCGAATCGCAGCGGTGCTTGGGGGCGCACGGGATATTTTGAAATTTGACATGCTGCTGGATGTCTGCGGCGTGGATCATGGGGAGAAAACGCCGCGATTTGAGGTGGTCTATCATCTCTATTCTTTCAAACACGGACAGTATTTGCGGGTCAAGACGCGGGTGGATGGCGAAAAACCGGAGTTGCCCAGCGTCAGTTCGTTGTGGCAGACGGCGAACTGGCATGAGAGGGAGGTGTTCGACATGATGGGAATCCGTTTCACGGGGCATCCGGATTTGCGACGCATCTTGATGTGGGACGAATATCCTTATCATCCCTTGCGCAAGGAATTTCCATTGGCGGGATTGCCGACTGATGATGGCCGCGCCGCCGCGGCGCCAATGGAAGGGGGGCCTTTCGTCACCCGCCCCGGAGACCAGCCCGCCACCAAGCGGGAGCCGCGCTCGCTTGATTCAAAATCAAGATTTTAGGCGGAATAAAGCATGGCGCGGATTGAGCGATTTGAGGATATGGAAGTGCGGCTCGGGGCCGGAATTTTAGTCCGACGGGTTTATTCTTTGCCGGAAAAGAAAAATTTGAATCGGACGATGGATTACGCGACCAAATTCGGCGCGCAGCAGTTTCGATTATGTCCAATATTGCGGAAGGTTTTGAACCTTGAATCTTGAATCAACTGTTGTCGTTTCGTTTCACGATATCGCTCCCGCCACGTTTGAACTGGTGAAGCGGCAGTGGGAGGATTTGCGCATGGAGGGGCTTGATTGCGCCAGTTTGCTGGTGGTTCCGCATTATCATGACGGCCGCCGCTTGGAGGAGGATGGGGAATTGGTTGGGTGGTTGAAAAAACGGGAGGCGGAGGGGTGCGAGATTGTCCTGCATGGTCATCGGCATGCCTTGCCACCGCCCGCCGTTGAACGTTGGGCGGGATGGAGGACTTGGTTTTTGGAGAATTTTTACACCAGCCGTGAGGCGGAGTTCCTGAATCTGAGCCAATCCCAGGCGGTCGAATTGATGGGGAATGATCTGGCGCTTTTCCAAAAACTGGGGTTCGGTGTGAAAGGCTTTGTTGCGCCAGCCTGGTTGATGAGCGCGGGGGTGGTGGAGGCGGCAAGGGATTGCGGATTGCTTTATTCAAACTCCCTGACCGGCTTGATGGATTTGAGGCATCGATGTTTCATTCCCGCCCGCACGTGTGTTTGGAGTGTCCGGGCCGGCTGGCGGCGGGTTTGTTCCCTGGCATGGAATGAAGTCCTGTTTCGTTCCTTGTGCAATGAAAAGCTTTTGCGCATCAGCTTGCATCCGGGGGATGTCCGGCATCCGGCGGTCTGGCGGCAGATCAAACGTCTCATTGGCTGCGCCTTGTCGGGACGCAAACCGAACACCTATGGAGGGTGGATGGCGGCGGTTCAGAGCAACCAATGATCATCCCTCAATTTTGCCGGGCTTCGGCAGGGCGGAGAAAAAGATTCTTCTGTTTTTTCTGCTTCCCGGAGTCGATTTCCGGAAGTAGAGTCGTTGGGGATGGGTGGATATCATTCAATGTTTGGGGAATTCGGGACATGCGCAAACCTCTCCAGCCCCTCCTTGCCAAGGAGGGGGTTGGCTGGCGTTTTCCCTTGTCTTGAAGGAGGAACGGCATGACGGGTGATGCTGCTTCTTCCAAGGTGGATCTGCATGTGCATTCGCGCCATTCGGACCGTCCTTCGGAATGGATTTTGAGGCGGGTGGGGGCGCCGGAGTGTTTCACCGCGCCGGAGGGGGTTTATGCGAAAGCCAGGGCGGCAGGCATGGATTTTGTGACCATCACGGATCACAACGAGATTGCCGGGGCGTTGGAACTAAGGGACAAACATCCGGACGATGTCTTTGTCAGCGAGGAAATCACCGCCTATTTTCCGGACAATGGCTGCAAGATGCATATCCTGGCCTGGGATGTGACGGAAGATCAGCACCGGGAAATCCGGGTGATTCGCGAGAATATCTATGAATTGGCGGCTTATTTGAGAGAAAAGGGGATTTTGCATGCGGTGGCGCATCCGTTTTACCAGAACAATGAAAAGCTGACGATCGACCAGTTCGAGAAGTTGATTTTGATGTTCAAGCATTTTGAGGGCATCAACGGCGCGAGGGACGATTTGATGAGCCGGCTGGCGGTGGAAATTTTGCGCGGGTTGAACGAGGAGACGATCGCCAATCTGGCGGATCGTCACGGCATGACGCCGTCCGTCCCCGAACCGCATGTCAAGTTTCTGACAGGCGGATCCGACGATCATTCCAGTGTGTTTATCGCGCGGGCATGGACAGAAACGGCGAAGGCCGGCGGATGGAGGGATTTTCTTGATTCGGTGAGGGAGGGGCGGACAACGCTGGCTGGGCGGACGGGATCGCCTTTCACGATGTCGCACAGTCTGTTGAACATCGCCTATCTTTACTACAGCGACAAGCTTTCGCGCGGCTCGCGCAGCGGGCATGAGTTGATGGTGAAGGTGTTCGAGAATTTCGTCAAGGGGCGCAATCCCACGAAGCTCACATGGGGACAGCGGTTGCGGCATGGGGCGCGCCGGTTGACGCGCAAACGCAAGACCGCGGCGGAACGGGAATTTTCGGTGTCATCCCAACTGGGCGCATTATTGCGCCAGGACGGGGTAAGGATGGAATTGGCCGGGCAGGCGGCGTCGGGCGAAGAGGTGGAAATCCGGTCTTTTCGCATGGCCAGCCGGTTGGTGAACGAGTTGACCTACACTTTTCTGCGAAAATTGCTGCAGCGGTTTGCCGAGGGAAACATCATGGATTGTCTCCAGGCGGTGAGCGCCCTGGGGCCAATTGCGCTGGGGGCGGCGCCGTATCTGGTTGCCTTCAGCCATCATACCAAGGATCGAGGCCTGATGCTGGAGGCCAGCCGCCGGTTTCTGGGGCGGTTGCCGCCGGAATGGGAGAAGCGAAAACGGGCCTGGTTTACGGACACGCTGCAGGATATCAACGGGGTGTCGCATACGATTCACAAGATTTGCGAAGTGGCGCGGCGATTGGACCGGGAGATTTGCGTGATCGCCTGCAAATCGAAGTTGGAGCCCACGGATTTGCAGTTGAAGAATTTTCCGCCGGCGGGGGAGTTTGCCCTGCCGGAATACGAGGAATTGCAGGTGGCGTTTCCGCCGTTTCTCGACATGGTGGAGTATTGCTGGCGCGAGCGGTTTACGGAGATCGTCATCAGCACCCCCGGGCCGGTGGGGCTGGCGGGGTTGGCGGCCGGCAAGTTGCTCGGCCTGCCGGTGAGCGGCATTTATCATACGGATTTTCCCCAGTATGTGAAGGTGTTGACGGGCGATGAGACCATGGGAGAGATCACGTGGAAATATATGGAGTGGTTTTACGGGGCGCTGGATTGGATTTATGTGCCCAGCCATGCTTATTACACTTTGTTGCTGGATCGGGGGTTTCCATCGGAAAAACTCAAAATCATGCCGCGTGGCATCGATTGCGAGGTTTTCAGTCCGGCCAAACGGGAGGCATCCTATTGGGAGATGTTCCGGGCAAAGGGGCGGGTGACCTTCATTTATGCGGGGCGTGTGTCGAGGGAAAAGGATTTGGACGTGCTGGCCGAAGCCTACGAGCAGCTTTGGAAGGAACGGCAGGACGTTTTGCTGGCGGTGGTGGGCGAGGGGCCGTATGCCGTCGAGTTGAAAAAACGGTTGCCTCGCGAGTCGGCGGTTTTCACGGGATTTCTTTCCGGCGAGGCTCTTTGCCGGGCATATGCGTCGTCGGATGTTTTTGTGTTTCCGAGCACAACCGACACCTTTGGCAATGTGGTGCTCGAGGCGATGGCGTCCGGCCTGCCCGCCATTGTCTCGGATCAAGGCGGCCCCAGGGAATCGGTGAAGGAGGGGGTGACCGGGATGATCACCCGCGCCCGCGACGCGCAAAGTCTGCTTTCGGCCATGCGGCAGTGCGCGGGGGATGCCTCTTTGCGTTCCCGGATGAGCGAGGCGGCCCGGGCGCATATGAGCGAAAAATCATGGGAGCGGGCGTTCCATGATTTTTGGGTGATGGGAGAGTAAGAGGACGATGAGGGAGGGCAACCAGTCTTGCATCCATCTGCGCGGTGTTTCCCAAAACAACCTGCGCGGGTTTGACCTGGATATTCCCCTGGGAAAACTGACGGTGGTGACCGGCGTCAGCGGTTCCGGCAAATCCTCCCTGGTATTCGACACCCTCTATGCCGAGGGGCAGCGGCGTTACGTGGAGACTTTCAGCCCGTACGCCCGCCAGTTCATGGAGCGGCTCGACCAGCCCCGGGTCAAGGCAATCGGGAATATTCCCCCGGCCATTGCCATCCAGCAGGGCAACACTGTCAAGACCTCCCGTTCGACGGTGGGGACGCTGACGGAGTTGTGCGATCATTTCAAATTGTTGATGGCTCACGCGGCGGAACCGGTTTGCCCCCAATGCGGCAAGACGGTGCGCAAGGATTCGTCTGTGGCTGTGGCGGGTGAATTTGCGGGGCGGGATGCGGAAATGCTGGTGGTTTTTTCCGTGTCCCTGTCGAAAAAGGCGCCGTTTTTTTCCCTGGCCCGTGTGTTGATGGATCAAGGTTATCGCCGATGGTGGAGCGGGGGGGAGATTCGGGAATTGGCGGCTGTGACGGAGAAAACCCCGCTTGGCGCCGGGGAAATCCTGGTTGTGCAGGATCGGTTGCGCGGAGGCGAGACGCAGCGCACCCGGTGGCTGGAGTCTTTGGAGGCGGCGTTCCGGGCGGGCAAGGGGCATTTGTCGGTGATCACCCTGGAGGATAAAAAGGAACATCGATTTTCGCGGGATTTGCATTGCGCCGCCTGCGACCGGAGTTTCGCAACGCCAACTCCTGCGCTTTTTTCGTTCAATCATCCCCTGGCGGCCTGTCCCCGTTGCCGCGGTTTTGGACGCACCGTTGAGATTGACCGGCAGTTGGTGATTCCCAATCCGCAGATGTCGGTGAAGGAAGGGGTGATCAAACCCTGGCAAACTGGCATTTCAGCGGAATGCCAGAGGGAATTGATGTCTTATTGCCGCCGCCGTGCCATTGACACGGGACGTCCGTTCGCCCGATTGCCGCGCCAGCATCAGGAATGGATCTGGCAGGGGGATGAGGCCGATCCCGGCGCCACCTCTTACGGGCCGTGGTATGGCGTGAAAGGTTATTTCGAATGGCTGGAGTCCAAAAGCTACAAGATGCATATGAGGGTGCTGTTGTCGCGTTATCGAGTCTACCGCACCTGTCCGGATTGCAAGGGCAGCCGTTTCCAGCCGGAGACCCTGCATTACCGGTTGGGAGGGAAAAATCTGGCGGAGTTGTATGCCATGCCAGCGAAGGAACTGGGGCGTTTTCTGGGAGAATGGCGGGAACGGCAGAGGGTTGGCCGCCGGGGAAATGATCCGCGGCAAATGGTTGCGGACGCGATCGCTTCCCGCCTGCGCTGGCTGGAGGAAGTGGGTTTGGGTTATTTGAGTCTTAACCGGGCGGCTCGAACCCTGTCGGGAGGAGAGGTTCAACGGGTTCATCTGACCTCCTGTCTTGGGGGCGGCATGGTGAACACGCTGTTCATTCTCGACGAACCCAGCGTGGGGTTGCATCCGCGCGATATCGACCGGTTGTTGAAGGTGTTATGCGCATTGAGGGACCAGGGAAACACCTTGGTGGTGGTGGAGCACGATCCCCAGGTGATTCGGTCGGCGGACCATTGGGTCGATCTTGGACCGGGCGCGGGCGAAGGAGGGGGGCGGCTGCTTTTCAGCATGCCACCGGGCAGCGGTGTGCCCAAGGGGAAAAGCCTGACTTGGGATTACCTGAACGGGCGCCGGGCAATCGAATGGCCCAAAAAACGCCGGGAAGTGAATGCCAGGACGCCCCATGTGCGGGTGGAAAACGCTACGGAGAACAACCTTGAAAATTTGACCGTGGAATTTCCTTTGCGCCGTTTCGTTGCGGTAACGGGGGTGTCGGGCAGCGGCAAGTCCACCCTGGTGCAGCGGGTGCTTTATGAAAACCTGCAACAATTGATGGGCAGGACGGGCGCTGAACCGGGGTGTTGCCGGAGAGTGGCGGGGCATGAGGCATTGAGGGATGTGGTGTTGGTGGATCAATCGCCGTTAAGCCGCACTTCCCGTTCCAATCCGGCGGTTTACGTGGGCGCATGGGAATTTTTGAGGCGTTTGTTTGGAGCGTTGCCGGAAAGCCAGACAAAGGGATTCTCAGCCGGCACGTTTTCCTTCAATGCCGGGGATGGGCGGTGTCTGCGATGCGGCGGCAACGGCAGCGAACGGGTGGAAATGCAATTTCTTGCGGATGTGTTTTTGCCGTGCCCGGCCTGCCGTGGACGGCGTTTCCGTGACGAGACGCTGGCGATCCGGTTGGGGGATTGGAACGCGGCGGATTGGCTGGGGCAGACGGTTGCGGAGGCGAGACGCGCCCTGGCGGATTTGCGCGACGGGGGATTTGAGAAAGGGTGGCTGGCCTGGCGGGATCAGGCGGATCGCCGGCTGGCTTTGTTGGAACAGGTGGGGCTTGGCTATTTGCGTCTCGGACAGCCGTTGCCGACGCTTTCGGGAGGGGAGGCGCAACGTTTGAAGTTGTGCGGTTATCTGGCGGAAACGTTGTCGGAAAAGGGGGGCGTGGAGGTGTATTCCGGAAAATTCCCATCAAAAAATAAAGGAGCAGAGTCCTCCACCTTGTTGATTTTTGACGAGCCCACCACGGGATTGCATTTTGAGGATGTCCGGCAATTGGTTGCGGTGTTCCAGCAACTTGTGGACCGGGGGTTTTCGTTGGTGGTGATTGAGCACAATCTCGAATTGATCAAATGCGCCGATTGGATCATCGATCTGGGGCCGGAAGCGGGGGATGAGGGGGGGCATTTGGTTGCCAGCGGCAGTCCGGAGGATTTGATGAGGGTCGAGGGTTCGTGGACTGGAAGGTTTTTGAAAAAATTGGCGTCGAACAAGGTTCAAAGGTTCACGGTTCAAGGTTCAAGGTTCAAGGGGGAGGAAACGGAAAATAAAAAGGCTGTTTCCGCCATCCGGATCGTCCGGGCGCGGGAAAACAACCTGAAGAATCTTTCGCTGGATATCCCCCGCGACCAATGGGTGGTGGTGACGGGATTGAGCGGCAGCGGAAAATCCTCGCTGGCGTTTGATCTGGTTTTCAACGAGGGGCAGAGAAGATTTCTGGACTGCATGTCCGCCTATGCCAGGCAGTACGTCGAACAAATGCCCCGCGCGGACGTGGATTGGGTGGCGGGCATTCCGCCCACGGTGGCCATTGAGCAGCGTGTCACACAAGGCGGATGGCGCTCAACGGTGGCCACGGTGACGGAGGCTTATCATTTCATCCGTCTGCTCTATGCCAGAGTGGGAGAACAATATTGCCCCCGTTGCCGGACGCCGGTTGGCGCAGGGGATTTTGAATCCGCGTTGAGCCAGATCGCCGAAACCATCCGGCGGCAAGGTCCCCAACAAGTTCGGGCGCCTTTGATCTGGGGGCGAAAGGGATTCCATTCCGATGTTGCGGCATGGGCGGCGGGCAAGGGGTTTTCCCGTTTGTGGGTGGATGGCAGGCCCGTGGAGATCAAGTCGTTTCAAAAACTGGCCCGGTACGTTGTGCATGACATTGATCTTGACGGCGGAATCTGGACGGATTCCAAGGTTTCTCCGGCATTGGTGGAGAAAATGCTGGGCTATGGAAAAGGAACCTTGCGGCTGGTGGATCGGAAGGGACGGGAAACCCTGGTCAGTTCGGCCCGGGCTTGTCCGGAATGCCGCCGGTCTTTTGCCCCCCTTGATCCCAGGGATTTTTCGTTCAACAGCCCATCGGGTTGGTGTGAGAGTTGCCGTGGATACGGTTTTCAGCCCACCCGCGCTTTCGACGAGGATTGGAATGCCGAGGAGTCGATCAGGGAGGAAGCGGAAATGGAGCGGCGTCAGACGGTGGGACAGGAGGTTCCCTGCCGCGGATGCGAGGGCGCCCGGTTGAAGCCGGAGGCGCTGGCGGTGCGGCTGGCCGGCAAAACCGTGGCCGAGTTGCAACAGATGCCGGTGCGGATGGCGGCGGATTGGTTCCGGAAATTGAAGTTCGAGGGACGGAAGCGGTTGCTGGCGCAGGAGGCGATTGCGCAGGTGATCGAGCGGTTGGGGTTTCTTGACCGTGTGGGGTTGGAATATCTTCAGTTGGGGCGGTCGGCTCACACCCTGTCGGGAGGTGAGATGCAACGCATCCGGCTTGCGGCGCAACTGGGTTCGAATTTGAGGGGGGTTCTCTATGTGCTGGACGAACCCACCATTGGTTTGCATTCGCGTGACAATGAAAAATTGCTGGAGATTCTGGATGGGCTCAAACGCCGCGGCAATTCCCTCCTGGTGGTTGAACATGATGAGGAAACCATCCGGCGGGCGGATTGGGTGATCGATCTGGGGCCCGGCGCCGGGCAGCATGGAGGCGAAGCGGTCTGGCAGGGCAGGGTGAAAAACAGCGGGAAAGGGGCCAGGGGAAGGAGTTTGACGCTGGATTTTCTGCAAAATCCAATGAGGCATCCGATGCGCGGGCAACGGCGTTCGTTGAAAGGGATTGGCTGGCTGGTTTTAAGGCAGGCATCCTGGCATAACCTGCGGCGGGTGACGGCGCGTTTCCCTGTGGGACGATTGACCATGGTCACCGGAGTGAGCGGCGCGGGAAAGTCGTCGCTGGTGCGGGGATGTTTGTTGCCGTCGGTTGCGGGCGCCAGACGGGCGCCGGCGGTTTTGGATGGACGCGGTTTGATCGGCCAGGCTTACGAGGTGGATCAATCGCCTATCGGACGCACCCCGCGTTCGTGTCCGGCGACTTATGTGGGCGTGTGGGATGAAATCCGCCGCCTTTTTGCCGCCACTTCCGCCGCCCGGTTGCGGGGATTCAATGCCAGCCGTTTTTCCTTCAATACCGGGGAGGGGCGTTGCGAAAAATGCGTGGGGCAGGGGCGGCTGCGAATGGAGATGAATTTTCTGCCCGACGCCTTTGTCCCCTGCGAGGTGTGCGAGGGAAAACGGTTCAACAGCGCCACCTTGGAGGTGACTTATCGTGACCGGAACATCGACGAAGTTTTGAGATTGAGCGTGGAGGATGCTGCCGCATTTTTCGCCCATGACCGCAAGGTGGCCGAACCGCTCAAGTTGCTGTCGGAAACCGGGCTGGGGTACTTATCCTTGGGGCAGAGCAGTCCCACGTTGTCCGGCGGCGAGGCGCAGCGTTTGAAGTTGGTGACGGAACTGGCCCGGGGAATGGGCGGGCGGCCAAGGCTTGGATCGCTTTATGTGCTGGAAGAACCGACCATTGGATTGCATTTTGCGGACGTGGAGAAGTTGATCGGGGTGTTGCACCGGCTGGTGGACGAGGGGCACACCGTGGTGGTGATCGAGCACAATCTGGATGTGATTGCCGAGGCGGATTATGTGCTGGATTTGGGGCCGGAGGGCGGGGATCGCGGCGGAAAAGCGGTGGTCTGCGGAACGCCGGAAGATGTGGCGCGCTGTCCGGCCTCGCATACCGGACGTTTCCTAAGGCGTGTCCTCTGAACTATTCGATCCGCTTTCTGCCGTGCGGTTCGGACAGATAAAGCACGATGGCGGTTTTTTTGAGGGCGGATGTCCGGCGGCGGGATGATGACGTTGTTTTTTTCCTGAGCCCGGAATTTTCAACAGCCCTGCGAAGCAGGGTGGCAATGGATTTTCTCGGGTTGGAGGTTAAAGACGGCACATCCAACTTTTTGCATACATTGGGATGCCGCGCAATAAAAAAACAAGCGCATGAGCTGTTTTTTTGAAAACATCCCGATGATGTGTCTGGCCAGATGTTCTTTGATTTCATTGTGGCGCGGGATGGGGTGGCGGATTTTTGTCTCTGAATTTTGATGCCAGCCGTGACGTCCGCCATGACGGATGAAAACCGCTCCCGCTTCCCCGATTTCCCGGATCGAATGGTGAAGGATGGCTTGTCTTGGGCTTCAAAGGGGCTAGAGTGGGCGCATGCAATTGGAATTGTATTGCGGGGGGCCTGTGGAAACGAATGGATATTGGCTGCGGAAGGGAAAAACCGTTCTGCTGATCGATGCTCCAATGGGCATGTTGCAATGGGCGAAAGCCCGCCAGGCCCGGGAACCCGGCTTGAAATGGGGGGGATTGCTGATCACGCATGGGCATTGGGATCACATCGGCGACGCCCTTGGATTCCAGCAATTGGGAATGCCTGTTTACGCGCATCGCGACGGGGCATTGTTGATCGAAAAACCGGAAATACAAAACCCTTTCAATCCTTTTTGTGAACTGCAGCCGTGCCGTCCGGACGGCGAGTTGAAGGGAAAGACGTCGTTGAAGTTTGGGGAGTTGGAGGTCCGTTTGCTGGAATGTCCGGGCCATTGTCCGGGTTCGGTTTGTTTTTATGTTCCGGATGAGAAAATTGTTTTTACGGGCGATGTTTTGTTTGCCGGGGCGGTGGGGCGGTGGGATTTGCCGGGGGGGAGCCGCGAGGTTTTGATGGGGTCGATTGGGAAAAATTTGATTGTTTTGCCCGGTGAAACCCGGATTTTGGCCGGACACGGTCCGGAAACCACGATTTTGAGGGAAAAACAGGCCAATCCCTTTGCCGGGGAGGCGGCTCGGGCATGATTTCCTCCGGGATGCATCAACATGGTTTTTTACGCAGAATGTGGAACCACTTCATGTTGTGGGAGACGCAACATGCCCTGCCAATTCTTTTGGTCTCGGTGGTGTTGGTCGGCCTGCTGGTGTGGCAGTCGGGCAAATTGCCGAAACGGTTGCGGGGCGGTTTGGTCAGCATGCCGGGAAGCGAAAACGAGTTGGTGCGGCAGATTGTGGAAAAGGAGTTTTCCAAGGCGATCGCTTATCCGACGGTTTTAATTCAGGAGGGCTTGGGCGATGTTTCCCAATTGGAGGAAAGCTGGAACCGTTCGCTCAAGGAGGTCAGGGAAATCCCCCAGGTCAAGGACGTGATAGACATGCATCTGGGACGCCGGATTGTCGCGGAACTGACGGTGCCCACCCGTTCATTCAAGGAAGCCCACGAGACCATCAATGCCATGCGGCAGGCTTCCATCTCCAGCGATTTTCAGGTGACAAACCTGACGGTTACGAGGGAGGCCGGCATCCGGGTGCAGGTGGAAACGGAAGTCCGTTCGTTCAAGGAAGGAGAGGCGCGACGGCGGACGATGGATCGGGGGCTGGAAAAGATCGCTTTTCCCGTTCCGCCCCAGTTGAAGATGCAGGTGATGCGGCATCCGCGCCGGAATTTCGCCATGGTGGAGGCGGATGTCAATTCCTACCAGGAAGCGGAGACCCTGACGGCGGATCTGCAAAAGCGTTTGCATGGGCTCAAACTGGATTTGGGAAACCGCGTATTGGTGACCGGGCTGCCGGCATTGTTTTACGATCTGAACCGGGAGGCCACCGTGTCACTGCGAAAAGCGGAATGGATCGGGCTGCCGATTTGTTTTCTGGTATTGATCCGGGTTTTTGGGTCGCCCCTGGCGGCGTTGCTGCCGATAGCCGTGGCCTTGATCGCCCTGAGCATGGGATCGGCGGTGATGAGCAAGGTGGGCAAGTACATGGAGATTTCCATGTATGTGCCCAGCGTGCTGACCATGATCGGACTGGGAGTGGGGGTGGATTACATGTTGATTTTGCTGGCGCGGTTTCGCGAGTGCGTGCCCAAACATGAAAATCTCGACGAAGCGATCTTGGAGGCGATGCATCTGACTTCCAACACGCTGTTCGGTTCGGCTTTTACGGTCATGATCGGCTTTTCAGCGTTGCTGTTCACACCAGTGGCGTTGTTTCGGGCCATTGGCGTTGCGGGAATTGTTTCCATCCTGTCCTCGTTGGTGTGCATTTTTCTTCTTTCGCCGCCGATTTTCAAAATCTGCACGCCCTGCCTTCCGTCATGGCGGAAGGCTGCGGATCGGGCGGGCGGCGGGATCTGGCGGAAATGGACGCATGTCCTGGTGGATCATCCGGTCTGGTGCCTGAGCATCGGCCTGGCCATGATGACTGGAATAGGGGTTTGCATGCTGGAGATCGAACCCGCTTCATTGAATCCCGACACCTTGCCACCCAAGCTGGAATCGCGGCATGGGTATAACATTTGCAAGAACGGCTTTGGCGCCGGATGGCTGATGCCCGCGGTATTGGTGGTCAAGAGCCCCGAGGGGTTGGCGGAAGGGGATTATCTGGCAAGGGAACGCGATTTCATCCGGCAGTTGCGAAAAATGGAATCCACATTCGACGCCGTGGGCGCCAGCGACCTGTCAGCGGCCGCGGATCAGGGGTTCAGCATTGAGATTCCGTCGAATTTCTTCATTTCCAGAAGCGGCCGTTATCATTTGATTCTGGCGATGTTCAACGGCAATCCGCTTTCCCTGGAAGGACGGCGGTGGGTGGAGAATGTCCGGAAGGAAGGGCTGGGGGTGTGGAAGAAGGAGGATGGATTTGAATTCAAGGCGGGCGGGTTGGTGTCCAGCACCATGGATTTGGACCGGGCGATTGGATCCTATCTTAAGCTGACAATCATTTTTTGCATGACCACCACGATTATTTGCCTGGCCTGGATGTATCGCACGCTGCTGATCCCCCTGCAGGCGATCATGATGAATATTCTCTCCATCTCGGCGGCTTATGGTTTTCTGGTTCTTTGGTTCCAGAAAGGCTGGGGGACTTTCATGCAGCCGGACGGTTTTGGAGGATCAATAGGAATGAATTCCGTGGTGATTTTGCTGCTGTACTGCGCGCTTTTCGGATTATCGATGGATTACCAGGTTTTTCTGATCAGCCGGATGGCGGAGGAATGGCGCCATTCCCACAACAACAAGGTCGCCGTGCGGCATGGAATCGAATTGACCGGGCGGGTGGTGACCGGCGCCGCCGCCATCATGATCACCATCTTTCTTTCCTTTGCGTTTGTGTCGGTGTTCGAAACCCGGCAGTTCGGCACCGGCATGGCAGTGGCCATTGCCTTTGATTCCACCATCATCCGTTTGCTGGTTTTCCCGGCCCTGATGCTGCTGATCGGACAGGCCAACTGGTGGTGGCCGTTTGGACGGCACAAGCAGGATCATTTGATGTCTGTTCCTTCCCCGCATGCCGGTCCGCATTCACGGCATGATTTTCAAAAGAAATGAGGAATGAGGAAAGGTTCTTTCCTATGAGGCTCTTGCAAAACTACGATGCGCGGCGTTGCAGCGGGTATGGATTGGCTGGCAAGGCGTGGAGTCTGGTCAATCCCCCCAGCCCGCAGGGGCGCGGCAGCGTGCAGGCATCTGCGGCGTTGCTCCCTCGACTTTGCTCGGGACAAGTTGTCAGCTTGCCCGAGGGGCAAGTCCTGAGCCTGCCGAAGGATCAAAGATCCACGAGGGATATTCTCCTTCCGTGCGCCTAGCATCTGCCTGCACGGTGCCTTTGCCAGAATGTGAATTAATTTTTGCGCGGCTCCATAAAACGTCGCTTGTTTTCGACTCCTTTCATGGTTAGATTGTTGGCGTCATGAAAAAGCCGCTTCCATATCCCCGGATTCCAGATAATGCCGTGGCGCCTGTCATTCGCACCATTGCCGATTATTATGCCTTCCGGAACCGGTGCCGGCGGCGGATCGAGCGGCTAACCGGCCAACCTCCAGTCATTCCCGATGAGCAAGGACTCCCCAACCATCGAAGACGATTTCGCGCGAGCGCTGGACAAGGCTGACATCCGCGCCCTGCTTCTGGGCGGCGTGGCCGTCACCAGCTATGGGTATCCTCGCCTGACGGAAGACACCGACTGGTGGATTGACCCCAAGGGGGGTGTTTTGGAGTGGGCCAAGCGTGTCCTTGAATTGTTCGATTCCATGCATGGTGAATTCAACGTGGTCGACCTCGGCAGGCGGATAAACGTTGGCCGATATCCGAAAAACCGGGGCAATCCCGAATTCAATATGCGTCTCTTCACCATGGCGGAAAACAACGGAGTGATCCGTATTCAGAACCGCACCGGGACCATAGATCTCTTTTTTCTCGCCAACAATCTGCGAGACTTTGAAAAGTCCTGGCAACGTTCCGAGCCTATCGGCAAGCTGCGCAAGCTCGCCATTGAGGATCTGATTGCTTCCAAACGCGGCACTGGTCGAACCAAGGATGCCTTGGATATTCAATTCCTCAAAACCCTGTCGCCCGGCTCTTCTTGATTCAAAGAGACTTCTTGGCAGGAAAGATTTTTTAACGTATATCCGTTTGAAGTTCTTCAATTTCCCCCAGGATGTAATCCAAGATTTCATCGGCGGGATTATTGCCAGATATTCCTTGGCGATCATTTTGAGTCGGCTCATAATTGAGGATGAGCATACGCTCTAAACGATTTAACCAACGTTTGTCTCCGGGAATGATTACGCGAAGATGTGTGGCGGCACCGAAATGATTTCTTTCCTTTAGCCGTTGAGCCAAATTAATGGCCTGCCCGATATAGATATATTCCTTGCTCTTGATAAAGCAATAGCAGCCAGCTTCTTCACTCCATCCGGCAAGATCCAGCCATTTCATGGCGTCTTCGGTTTTTCCGTAAACATCAGCGCCTTTGAGTTTTCTTGTCAGATCCGCTTCCACGCCATCACCTTTCCAAATGATGTCATCAATCCATTTTTCAAGAAGTCCTGTTTCTCGCCAGTAGGAGAGGCAATTCTTTTCGATTTGTTGATAAAATTCCAGGCGTTGTTTCTGGGTATATCGATATTCGCAGGGCAGTTTTTCATCGGAAATCCTGCAGACAATGGCTTCCAATTGAGCTTCCCAAAGTTTTGTGTAGTCTGCCCTGATGGCTTTAAGCATTCGTTTTTTTGTAAGCCGGCGTTCTCCTCCTTCAACAGATGGTTCGCGTTTCGGTGAAGATGTTTCGCTCTCGGCAGCTGCCCCTTTCAGTGAAGCTTGGTTGACATGAGTGGGTTGAGCGATGGGTGACTCTGGTATGGCGTGTTCTCGTTGAATGGGAAGCTTTATCGCTGCCATACGTTCTTTTGCTGGTTTCCACTCGTTTTCTCCGTTTTTATAAACCCAACAATCACCAGTGATTTCGTTTTTTTCCAGAAGGCTTCTAATTTCATTAAAAAGGACGGGGCCGCGTGTTGTTGAGCCATCCGGACTGTAGTAATAAAGAGTGTCAGGCATATGGATTCCTTTTGACAGGGCGAATTATGGGGCGGATGACTTCTGAGGTCAAGTATTGTGAAGCCTCTGCCATGATGTCGGGTGCATCTCCGAGTTGTCGACAAATATTAGATCCCAACCGGGATGGGGTTGGAAAACATCGGGCGATGGCAGGCGGTGTAGGAGCCCCGCCCTCCATTTTTTACCGTGCTGACAATGGAGGGCGGGGCTCCCGCACAGCCTCCACCAGAACGGAATGGTCCCGGATTGGGCAAATGTTAGCGGCGTTGGGCAGGACGCCCTCGTTCCCAGGAAAGGATCTCAATTAGGTTGACGAGTATGGCCATGGCGGGAACGCGACTTATTTGTATTTCGGCAGCATTTTGCCGTGGGCGCGAATGAGGTCGTCGCACATGGCGCGAATTTGATCAATGGGCAATTCGGCGCTGGTGTGTGGGTCGAGGCATGCAGCGTGGTAGATGGCCTCTTTGCGGCGCGTGAGAGCGGCTTCGATGGTCAGCAGGTGGACGTTGATGCACGCGCGGTTGAGTCCGGCGCATTGTTCCGGCAGGTTGCCGATGTAACATCCCTGCACACCGTTGCGGTCCACCATGCACGGCACCTCGACGCAGGCATTGGCCGGCAGATTGGGGATGAGTCCGTGGTTGATCACGTTGCCGCCGATGCGATGGGGAACGTTGGTTTCCATGGCTTCCATGATGTAGGAGCCGTATTCATGGCTGCGCGTGTGGGTGAGACTCCGGTTGTGGACGATCTCCTTGCTTTGGGATTTCCATGAGGCGATCTGGTTGACGCAGCGGCGGGGATATTCATCGAGCGGAATGTTGAATTCCTTGATCATGCCGGGAAAACGGCTCTTGATCCAGTAAGGGGAGTACTCGGCGTTGTGCTCGGAGGATTCGGTGATGTAATAGCCGAACTTGAGCATCATTTCGATCCGGACCATGTCGTGATGTTTTTTGCCTCCGGCTTTGCGGGCGGCGGCGTTGAGTTTTGCGGCGCGGCGCTTGATCTCAGGGTAAAGATCCTTGCCTCCGTCGGTGATTTTCAGCAGCCAGCCCATGTGGTTGATGCCCGCGACTTTCCATTGGAGTTTTTTGACCTGCGTATCCATGCCGAGAAGCTGCAACAGGCCGCTGGCGCAGACCTGGACAGAGTGGCAGAGGCCCACGGTTTTGACCTTCGAACCGCGCAGCATGGCGCCGGTGAGCATGGACATCGGGTTGGTGTAGTTCAGGAACCATGCGTTGGGGCACACGGTTTCCATGTCGCGCGCAAAATCCAGCATTACGGGAATGGTGCGCAGAGCCCGGAAAATGCCGCCGATGCCGAGGGTGTCGGCGATGGTCTGGCGGAGTCCGTACTTTTTGGGAATCTCGAAATCGATGACCGTGCTGGGTTTGTAGCCGCCGACCTGAATGGCGTTGACCACATAGTTCGCACCGCGCAGGGCTTCGCGGCGGCTGCCTTTACCCAGATGGGCGGTGATTTTTGCGCGTCCCTGGTTGACGTTTTCATTGAGGGTGTCCAGCATGAGCTTGGATTCCTTGAGACGGACGGGATCGATGTCGTAGAGCGCGATTTGTGAGTCCTGAAGGGCGGGGGTGAGCAAAGAGTCGCCGACGATGTTTTTGACGAAGACGGTGCTGCCGGCTCCCATGAAAGTGATTTTAGGCATGGAAATAAGGGATTTTGATTTTGGATTTTAGAATTGCGAGTTGGGGCGCCCCAACCCATTCGATGGTCATAAATCCTCGCGCAGAATCGGGGAAACGGCAAATGAAAAGGTGTGACATAAAACGTCGATTTTGTGATAACTTTGCGCATGCCAAACACTCCAGAAGAACAGGTGCTCATTCGGATTTTTCAAGCGGAGTCCCGGGAAATCCGCACGAATGCCAGCTACCGGTGGGATTGTCACAACCGGGGTGAAGTTCCTTTTGTGATTTTACAGACGACCATCAAGGGGGAAGGGATGTTTGATGCCGGCGGACGCACCCTGCCGGTGCCGCCGGGGCATGCCTTTGTGGCGATTGTTCCTGAGAAAACCTGTTATTACTATCCGCCATCGAGCCGGATCCCCTGGGAATTTTGCTGGGTGGTTTTTCGCGGCGAACTGGCCGTGCGGTTGTGGCGGATTTTGAGGGATTCGTTCGGGGCGGTGTTGCCGATCGAGCCGGATTCGGATGCCGGTCTGGCGATGCGCAACCTGATCCGGAGATTCCACAGCCGTGAGTACAAGGACAGCGTGGAGATGAGCCAGGATGCCTACCGGTTTTATTGCCAATGGTGGAGGCAGTTGTCCGGGGTGGGCGGAGCGGTGGGTGATCCGGTCATGGCTGCCGTGCGGTATTGTCACGAACATTGGCAGGAGCCGGTGAGCGTGAAGGAACTGGCTGCGCATACCGGATTGAGCCGGGAACATTTCACCCGGTTGTTTGTCGAGAAGCAGGGGATTTCCCCCGGTGTTTATCTGCGCGGCCAGCGCCTGGAAAACGCGGTTCACTTGTTGCAGGCAACCGGGTTGCCGGTCAAGGAAGTGGCCCTGCGTTGCGGTTTCTATTCGGCCCATCAATTCCGGCATGCTTTTCGCCAGCGGCATGGATTGTCCCCCCAACAGTATCGTTCGCAGATCATGAGGGCGGTTTTTGCCCCCGCAGTGCGGAAACCCCGGCGAACTGCGGCGGCCAAGGGCAATCCATCTTCCGAGGATGGATGTTATTTGAAAGGCTGAAGGCGGAAGGTTGAAGACTGACGGAAGGGCGAATCGGAGAACTGGTCCGCATCCGGATAGAAGATGTCGATCTGGACGCCTGCAAAATCTTCATCAATCAGGGCAAGGGAAGCAAAGACCGGTACATCCTTTTCCCGTCCAATTTCCGCTTGGTGCTCAAGAGCTACCTGCAGGGCAATCCGAAAAACCAATACCTCTTCGAATCGCGGCGATACACTCCCTTCACGCCCCGTCGAGTGCAGCAAATCGTCCAGCATTATCGGCGGCGCGCTCAAATCCCGCAACCAGTCCATCCCCACTTGTTCCGGCACCAGATGCTCACCTTCCTCACCAAACAAGGCCCCTCCGACGCCCAGATCCAGCTCATTTCCGGCCACGAGAGCAAGAAAAGCTTGGAAATCTACTATGCCATCAGTCCACATTGGCGCGAAAAATAACGGTTTGGAGCGGGAGGCGGTTCGAAAAAGCCCCGTTTTTTGAGGTTTTTGAAGGAAAAATGGCTTTGGGCGGTCCGATTATGCGTACAAACCACACTTTTTGCTGAAGTCGGGCAAGGTGGTGTGTCACTTTGGCCTTGTCCTGTACGCTGAAAGTCGGCCATTATCTGGGGGGTTGATTATGCCTACAGGTAACATCATGGGCTTGGCCCGCTCTGCCCCCTGGCTCGCGCCTTTCGTCCAGTCGCTTGAGCGCGATTCTTTGGC
>JAQUAF010000080.1 GCA_028687435.1 Verrucomicrobiia bacterium
GAGGCACCCTCCCCGCATAGGGGAGCGTTTTGCCTCTCAATCAAGTCTGGCGCGATGGCTGGACCCACCGTCGTGCCGGATTTTGGCCGGACGAACCCGAAAAATCCCTAATTCGGAACCGCTGCAAGCGTCAGCTTGTTGCGCGGGTCGCAGATGTCCGTGGCAAAAACGAGCCGGTCCTGAAATTCTTCGAGGAACTTGTGGCCGAAAGCCGGATCCCGCGAGATGGCATTGTAACCGCTTCCCGCGGCAGGGGAAAGATCCCCGTAAAGGTTGGGATATTGGCGCATCAACCGGACCACTGCTCCGCCAGGAGCCACCTTGCCCTTGGGATAGGTGTTGCGGATTTCCTCGGTCAAATCGCCGCTGATTTCCGCCCAGAATGGCTGGGAATGGCCCAGAAAAATCAGTTTTGGAAATTTTTTCAGCGCTCCCTCCAGTCCCGGGAGTCCCAGGCTGTCAACGATGCCGTAATAGCCGATGGGTTTGGGGGCGATATGGAAGGTCAGGGGCAGTTCGTTGATTTCGGCGTGGCGAAACAGATTTTCCATGCGCGGGTCGTCAAAGGGAAGAGTGGCCTCGACCTCCCCGATCCCCTTGCAACCGCGGGCCTTCCAGTAGCGCATGAGATGGCCGAGGTCGGCGTCCGGTGAGTTTGAGATCATGCGCGGGTCGATATTCATGAACGTGATGAAAAAATCCGGATATTTGGCGACGATGGCCTCGGCCTCGCCGTTGCCCTGCGGAATATAGCAGCACTCGGGATTGACTCCGGGCATGATGACCGCCCTTTTCACCCCGTGCGGCTTGAGCATGTCCATGAGCTGCTCGGGGGTTGCGTAGGTGCCGCCGTGGAGCCGTTCCGGTCCTGGGAACAGGCGGGTGTGAACGTGCATGTCGATGAAGATGGCCATTTTATTTCTCCTTGTCTTGGTGAGGATGAATTACAGTTTGAATATTCGCCCGGCATTTTTGAGGGCAATGTCTTCGATTGCTTTTGCGGGAATTTTTGACGCGCTTAATTTCATAAGGGCTGATTCCGCGCACAGGAAAGGGGTGTGGGAACCGAAAAGCACCCGTGAGGAAGGAATGTTTTTCAGCAGGGTTTGGAGGGTCTGGAATGTTTCAATGAAGGAGATGTCCACATGGAGATTGGCGGTCTTTTGCGCCAATTGGATGGCTTCCCCGAAATAGGGGCAGAGACAGACCATGGGAATTTTTGGAAAGCGTCTGGCAAAGCGAATGATCTTTTCCGTTTCGACACCGGGCACTTTCATGAAGGGGCATTGATTGCGTTCATCGTCCACCCGCATCTGGATCAACAAGGGGATTTTTTGCTTTTCCAAAATGCCGGCCAGTTCGGCAACCGATGGATCGTCAAGATTGTAACGGTGGTAATTGGGGATGATTTTGACCGCGGCGAGGGAGTCGCGGCGCAAGGATGCCCGCCAGTTTGAGAGACTGGGATTGACGGTGGGGACGGGGACCAGCATCGGGTGGGCTTTGGCCGTTTTGAAAAGGATGTCGTCAAACACGGCCGGGTCGGGATAAAGGACGCTGTCGATGCAGGACACAAGGGCGCGGCGTATGCCGGTTTTTTTCAAATGACGGCACAGGGCGGCGGGGGTTGTCAGATCGAATTTTTGAAACGGCCAATGGCCGATGGATGCATTGACGTCGAATGGATTCATATGCCCAATAATTTTTTTGCGTTGAGTCCCAGGATCAGTTCCTTTTCGCGGCGGTTGATTTTTGCGCCGTGGATGCGGCCCAGCTGGACGGAAAAGTCCCGGCCGCTGATGTCCGAACCAAAGAGAATTCGTCCGGCGCCCAGCTTTTCCACCGCGTATTCCATGATGCCGGAGAAGGATTGGGACCCGGAGGTATCGACGAAGACGTTGGGGCAGGGCTGGATGTCGAGAATCCCCCGGATGCCGGCGGCGGTCAGATGCGCCATGATGATTTTGACTCCGGGATGCCGCCTGGCCAGGTGCGCGATATCGGCGGGTGTGGATTCATTGAAGACTTTGCCCACGGTTTTGTACCAGGCATGATGCAGGAGGGGCAGGTTCAAGCGGGCGCATTCTTTCAGGATGGGATCGAGCCGGGAACTTCGCGCGTTGGCGTCGACTTCCAGCTTGATTCCCTTGAGATTGCCTTTTACGAGACAACGGTCGATTTCCTTGAGCAAAAAACGGCGGTCATGCAGGGGATTGAGGAAACAAAAGCCGGTGATTCGGCCGGGATGTTTTCGAACCAGGGTCATGGTCTGGTTGTTCATCGCCACAATATGGGCGGGTGTTGCATTGATCATGGAGATTCCCTTCAAGTGCCCCACCAGATTGCACAGATGGGAAATTTCCAAACGGTCCGCCTCGAGCAGGATCTGCCGGCATGATTCGAGCGAAATATGGGCATGGATATCGATGATTTTCATGACGGCTTCAAAGTTTTGCGATTTCCTCCTTGAGGATGCGGTCGATTCCCGGCGCAAATGGAGCGGTGGCATGATAACGGGGTGAAGCCAGCACTTCATAACCGCCCTGTGGCAGCATGCTGTCGGAGGGAATGTAGGCGTTGGTGTAAAAACAGTATCCCAGAAAGATTGTTTTTGCGGATGGGGAGCTTTGTTTGATCAAGGTTCCGGCTTCCGCAGTCCACTCGCCCGATGCGCCGATCAGGGCCAGGTCTCCGGATAATCTGGTCTTGTTCACCAACATTTCATGATGGAGAGGCAGCGTCCCTGTCCGGCGTTTTTCCAAAACCTCCCTGGCCCAAAAACGGTTGATTTGAGGAGGACAGCCACAATCGTTGCAGTCCTGGTCCATCATTTCCATCAGTTTGTCGTCGGAAGGATATTTTGACGCGTCGAAAGGAATCTTGATGACTTTTTCCCGGCTGGCGAGATCGAGGTTCAAGGGGGAGGCATCGCGCGATTGGATGCTGTTGACGATCTGAGCGCCCGCTTTCTCGCCAAGTTCATCGACTTGGGCGGGCGTTGCCTGGACAAAAGCCTTGGTGGCCGGATTGAAGAATCGCGGTTTTGAGCTGCCTCCAGCGCCTTGGAGAAACAGGGTGTGGACTTGCGATCCCAGACGGTTTTTGAGAGAGCGGGAGATGGCGCCAGGGTAGTCGGCGCTGATCAAATAACCTCCTTTGCTCGTGGGGTGGCATGCGCAACTGTAGAGAACGGCCTTCAATTTGTCCCGGAGGGTGTACGCCGCAAGGATGGGCAATTCCTGGTCAACGCAACCTTGTTCATTGGCGGCCCAGGTGATCCCGCCATCCGGTGCGGGAAGCCGGCGGTTGACCATGAAATCGGCGCGTCCCATGCTGAAGGTCAGACGGATGTCTTCCATTTGGGCCATGGCCTCCCGGATGCCGGCCTGGATGTTTTTTTCAAGCGAATCGACATAGCTTGTGTTGAGCGGCCATTCGGGAATGGCTGGAAAAACGGAGAGAAGCGGACCGCAATGCGTATGGGAGGCGTTCAACAGCAAACAGGCGGGATCCATGCCGGTGGCGCGGGCAAACCATCTTTTCAACCTCCAGCACATGGCGGTTGGAAATTTCAACAGATCGGCGGTGACCACAACCCATGAATGGTGTTGATCATCCTCAAAGGCGGCAATCCTGAGATAAAGCGGATCCGTGACGCCTTCGCTGGGTTTTGTTCGGTAACCGAATCCGGCCAGATAAATTCCGGCTGGCGGGGTGATGTCTGTTTCGTGAAAACCGGCTTTCATTGAATAACTTGTTTGAGGGGACAAGGCGTTGCCGACACCATGTCGTCCTGGTTAAATAAAAAGGAACTTCCAACTGTATGGTTGGAAAATAAGTCATGATTCAGAATTTGTCAAACAGCAGCGAAACGTTTATCCAGGGAGGCTCTTGCAAAACTACGATGCGCGGCGTTGCAGCGGGTATGGATTGGCTGGCAAGGCGTGGAGTCTGGTCAATCCCCCCAGCGGTGCCGCTGTGCGGCACAGTCGATCCCGCAAAGCGGGACCGTCGCTGGAAAATAAGCGCGCAACCCCTTGGGCGACAATCACTTTGGCCAACTCCGGCGTTGACCTCCTCGACTTCGCTCGGAACAAGTCGGCAGCTTGTCTCGCCGAAGCGCTCGGGCGAAGGCGGACCTGTCTCGCCGTAGCTTCTGAGCGAAGGCGGATCAAAGCCCGGGATTCTCAGCCCTCGGCGCCTTGTCCCCTCGATTTCACTCGGGACAAGCCTGAGCCTGTCGAATGGCTTGGATTTGGCCAAAGTGATTTATCGCGCCGCATATCGTAGTTTTGCAAGAGCCTCCAAGGGCATTACGACCGAATCAGGGCTGGCGCCAGGCGTTCCAAAAAACGGGCCATGGCGTTGATGTGGAGGCGGTAGCTGATGTGGCCGCAGGGAAAGATTTCCAAATAGGAGCCGGGCCATGCCCGGTGAAGGCGGGCCAGGGAGTCGGGGGATCCGATTGGATCGTGAAGCGATCCGAGGATCAACACCCGTTCGGGCGGCAGGCGAAGAGGTTTTTCGCCGGGCGTGACCAGTTTGAAAAGAGGGCGGACCCTTTCGCGGGAAATGCGATGCCGGTGAAGTTCGCGTTGCAGTACGCTGAAGAGGGGGATTTCCCAGAACAGGGTTTCGATGTCAACCGGAGGTTCCAGCAACAAGGCGCCGTCGAAGCCGTCATCCATGACAATGGCCAGAGCGGCGATCCATGCGCCATAGCTTGTTCCCCATAATCCGACGGACGGGACTCCCAGCCGTTTGAGCTGGTTTTTAAGCCAGCAGGCTTCGCGGACCCCTTGTTTCAGGGCGAATGCGGAACGTTCCAAATTGGATGTGATAGCCAATTCGCCATTGAAGGATCCCCTGGCTTTGCGTGAGAAATGATAGGGGAGATGCAGGACGCCGGCATTCACTCCCAAAGCGTTGAGTTTGCCGCAAAGTCCATGGTAACCGCGGACGCTGACGGAACGCCAGCCATGCTGGATTAAAAAAAGCGGCGCTTGGGAAAGGGGGCGCCCGAGATGAAATTCCACCCAGATATGGTTGTTTTCCTGGCAGGGGCCGGGGGAGGGGGAGGGAAGCGAAACGCTTTTTCGTTGAGGAAAGGGACCGGATGCCAGGGCTTCAAGAGAGGCATCCGTCCCGGATGGCAGAGAAGAAAGGTCGTAAAAATTCTCCGCAGTCCGTTGGCTCCATTTTTGGATGAACTGTTCCTGTTCGACTGCGTCGAATCGTTGAAAGCGAGGACGACTCAGGCAGTGGTTGATGATAAAAAAAGCCAGCCGATCGACCCAGCGTATTTTCATATGGCTTTAAAAGATTTTTTACCGTTTGGACGCGGATGCAATGCAAGCGGATTTTCATCCCATTTTATAGCTAAAGGGAGGGATGATTGATATCGATAGTCATTCATACTCAACTGCTGCTTGCATGCCTCAAGAGGGATATGCCATTGCTTTTCTGCAGCATGTTGTTCAAGCAGTTACTATAGCATTGAAAAAATAAAGGCCAAGCAGGTGAAAGAAGTTGATGGGATTGGTTTCTGGCAAGATACGAAGCTATAAATAAAATTGATTTAAAATTATCATATTTGATAAAAACTTATGTCAAGTCAAAATATATTAATATTGTGTTAAAAACTTTAACCTTGTGAAACCCAGATGGTTGTAAACGGTGTCGTTAAAAGTCCGACATGTCAAGGATTTTGGCATGCAACTTGCTGAAACAAGTGGTGCCAAGATGTTCCGAGGCTTGGTCGAGTCCTGTGGGTGTTGAAAAAATTGTGTGGGTTTGGGTTTTTTTGATAAACGGCGCAGACCCAGACGTTTTTTAACGCCCTTGTTGTGTTGAAATGACTTGGGCAGGCTGTCAGGCCGACAGGCTGTTTTTCGGATCAAGGATAGAAACGAAAGAAAAAAAGGGAAACAAAGCATGAGCGCAAAGGAAAAGGATATCATTGCACAGATCAAGACAGGAAAGAGGGGGCGTCCCGTCCGTTTTGTCAAGAAACCGCTGCAGTTCAATATTCGCATGTCAGTGGAATTGCGGCAGGAACTGGATCATTTCGCCCGGTTGGGCGGGCGTCCGTTGAGTTATCAAATTGAACACATGATCGCGCTGGCGAAGATGTTGATCGAGTTCTGCAACGGCAGCGACAATCTCAAGGTTGTTGAGGAGCGTTTGATCAAGGCCAAAGCTCTATTGGCCAAGGAAGACGCGAGAAAGTAAGGGCCAGGCTGATCTTGGTGTGGCGCGGGGGGGCTGCCTCCCCGCGCCAAGGCGGGGTGTCCGCCTTTTGATCAGGGAAAATCCGTGTCAGCGTGACCCGGCTTGGTTTCCGGGGCCGCCTTCCAGACGTTTTTTGAGCAAACCATGGCGGAGGGCTGTTTTGTTGTTTTTGATGGCAATGGAAAGGGATTTTGCCGAGCCTGCCAGGACAACCAGCTTTCGTCCGCGGGTAATGGCGGTGTAGATGAGGTTGCGTTGCAGCATGATGAAGTGCTGGGTGAGAATGGGGATGACCACCACGGGATATTCGCTGCCTTGGG
Source organism: Verrucomicrobiia bacterium (assembly GCA_028687435.1). GTDB lineage: Bacteria > Verrucomicrobiota > Verrucomicrobiia > JABWAM01 > JABWAM01 > JAQUAF01. The sequence goes on from JAQUAF010000080.1 coordinate 6,552, forward strand.
ATTTGTGGATGGAAATGGCATAGGCCGGCAGCAACTCGTCCAGTTCCGTGAAATCATAGTCCACTTCAGTGTTGTCGATGCGCACGGTCAGAATCTGGTTTTCGCGTGAAATGGCGGTGACGCGTCCCATGTCGCCATTGAAAACATCCTTGTCGTAGTTGTTGCGGGTTTGCATGACCTTGTCGCCGATCCGGAAAAGTCGTCCATAGCGTTCAATTTCAAAATCGGCGGCATGTCCTGCTTTTGCGGAAGGGGGATTGAGTTTTTTTTGCAGCTCGCGATTGAGGTTTTCCACTCCGCAAACGCCCCGGTGCATGGGCGCCATGACCTGGATGTCGCGTCGCGGATCGAAGCCAAAACGGAGGGGGATTTCATTGGCGCACAGATCGACCACAAGGCGGAGGGCATCCTCGGGGGAGGCGACTGGCAGGAAGTGGAAATCGGTCTGGGTGGAAAGCTGGATCGGGCCGGTCGCGGGAGCGATTTTTTGTGTTGGAGGCTGGCTGGGCGGTTCGTTGCCGGTCCATTCGTCTTCGGGGTCCGGGTCCCCGCCGGGGAGGGCGGCGTTGTGGGTGAATTCAGGAGGCAATCCCTCGTTGATGCGATGGGCGTTGACGATGATCCGGCTTTGATGATGCTGGCGGAAAATTTCGCGCAGGAAAATGACGGGTGCGATCCGGGATTCGATGATGTCGCGCAACACATTGCCGGGGCCCACGGAAGGCAGTTGATCCACGTCGCCGACCAGGACGACAGATGCCGTGTCGGGAATGGCTTGAAAGAGGTTGTTGGCCAGGGGCAGATCGAGCATGGAAGCTTCGTCCACAACCAGAAAATCCAAGGGAAGCGGTTGTTCGCGGCGATGAACGAATGAATGGCTGGACGGGTTGTATTGAAGCAGCCGGTGGATGGTCTGGGCCGGATGGGAGCAGCTTTCCGAGAGGCGTTTGGCGGCGCGTCCGGTCGGGGCGCAAAGCGCCACGCGGACTTTTTTATAAGAGAGGATTTTCACCATGCTGCGGACGATGGTGGTTTTGCCCACGCCGGGACCGCCGGTGATGACGGTGAGCTTGGATGTGATGCCGGCGCTGACGGCGTCCATCTGGGTTTTGCTCATCTGGATGTGCGATTGTTTTCCCGCCCATTCCAGCGCCTTGTCCATGATGATGGGGGGGAGCGTCAGCGGGGCGTTGAGGATGTCCCTGATGCGTTCGGCCAGCCTGCATTCGGCGTGGTGCATGCCGCCCAGATAGATCAGATCCTCCTGGGGTTCCACGCGGAGCTGCTCGTTTTGGATCATCTGGAGAATCTGCCGTTCGACCGGTCCTTCATCCACGCCCAGCAGGTCGGCGGCGGCGGCCCGGACCAGGAGTTCGCGAGGGCAGGCGCTGTGCCCCTCGCCAAGAAAGGATTCGAGCTGGTGATGGATGCCGGCCTGGATGCGTTTGGCGGAGTCGGAGGGGATGCCCAGGTTGCGGGCAATCTGGTCGGCGGTTCGAAACCCGATGCCGTAAATGTCGCGGGCAAGGCGGTAGGGGTTGTCCTTGACGATCTCCATCGATTTTTCGCCGTAGATTTTGTAGATTTTCGCGGCTTGGGAGGTGGTGATGCCATAGCTTTGAAGGAAGATCATGATGTCCCGCACCGCCTTTTGTTCCAGCCAGGCGAGCCGGATGCGGCCCGCCCGTTCCTGTCCGATGCCGGGCACTTCGCGCAGACGTCCTGAATACTGGTCGATGACATCGAGGGTATCCTTGCCGAAATGATCCACGATGCGTTCGGCGAATTTTGCGCCGATTCCCTTGATCAGGCCCGAGCCGAGGTATTTTTTGAGGCCGTTGACGGTGGAGGGCAGCACGGATTCGTAGCGGGAGATTTTAAATTGAGCGCCGAATTGGGGATGGTTGACCCATTGTCCCTGGAGTTTGAGGGTTTCGCCGCATTGGACGGAAGGCAGGTTGCCGGTGATGGTGACGGTGCGTCTGCCTGTCCGCCCCTCCTGTTTTTTGGGATGGACCGGGGATTCGACGAGGAGTTCGGCCACGGTGTAATGGTTTTCCTCGTTGGCATAGATGATGCGTTCGAGGGACCCCTGCAGTTCCTCCGGCGCTGTTGACGCTTCTTTCACGCGCGGATGCTAACAAACCCCGGATTTGGAGCAAGGTTCAAAGTGAGCTTTCCTGCTTGGAAAAGCCTTTGGGGCTGTTAGGATGGGGCGAATGGACTACACGTACTATCCCCTGCATGATTTTGGGCCAATGATGAAGGGCATGATCATTGGCGGGCTGGGGATTTTCCATGTTTTTGTGGCCCAATTTGCGATCGGCGGGGGCATCCTCATGTGTTACTTTCAGTGGCTTGCGCAGACGGGGCGCAACGCGCATGCGCGCCGGTTTCTCGACAGTTTTTTCCAGGTTCTGGTTTTGATCAGTTTTGTGACGGGCGCGGTGACGGGGGTGGCCATGTGGTTTACCTGCATTCAGATCAGTCCGCGCACGATTGGTCTGATGGTGGACGAGTTTCATTGGATCTGGGCCACGGAATGGACTTTTTTTGCAACGGAGATTTTTACGGGATACCTGTTTTACCGTTACGGTCCGCGTCTGCCCAACCAGGAGCGGATGATTCTTCTGGCGCTTTACGCCTTTGCCGCCTGGTGCAGCTTGTTTTGGATCAACGGGATTCTGAGCTGGCAACTTACGCCGGACGGATGGCCCCTGACCCGCAAGGTGTGGGACGGTTTTTTCAATCCGAGTTTCTGGCCGTCGTTGTTGTTTCGCACGGTTGCGTCGATGTCGATCGCGGCCCTGGCGGCCTGTGTGGTCATCAACGCGATTCGTGATTTGGACCAGACCGCCCGCGCTTCGCTGATCAACCACGCGTCATTGTTTCTGGCGCCATTGATTCTGGCGCCGTTCTTGGGGTGGTGGTATCTCCTGAGCGTGCCGGGGGACAGTCTTTCCTACGTTCTGGGCGGCAGCACCCCCATGACCATGTTTTTGTTGCTGACCGCCGGCTGTTCCGGATTGGTCGGCCTGCATGCCTTTGTGGCATTGTTGTGGCGGCGGCTTTCGATTGACGGATTCACGGCGGCCCTGTTGTGTCTGCTGGCCTTTGCGGCGGCTGGTTTTGCGGAATTTGTCCGGGAGGGAATCCGCAAGCCGTATTCGGCGCGGCAGGCGCTTTATTCCAATTCCATCACCGAACAGGAAGTGGGGATGTTGCGGGCGAAGGGGAGCGTGACTCTTGATCCCTATCCCTTGCTGGACGGGGAATCCCATCCCAATTCCCAAGTCCGGCTGGGGGCAAAGGTTTTTCGTTTTCAATGCGGTGTTTGTCATACCTTGAAAGGGGTGAATGGCGTCACTCATCTCACGTCTTCGTGGTCAACCGAGCAGGAACGCATGAATCTGGCCAAACTGCAGCATACCAAACCGTTCATGCCGCCTTTTGCCGGAAACGCCGCGGAATTGGAGGCGTTGGTTCAGATGATTGATTGGTTGAACGCCGGTTGCCCGAAAGACTGGCCGCCATCGAACGACGAAGCGGTGCTGCGCCGGCTGGATCGGTGGATCAAGGAGGCCGGGACGGAGCCTGGAAAAGTGAAGGATGGAGCCATGTTGATCAAAAAGGGGACAAATTAAGTTCCGCTCCCGCCGTGGCGGGACGGGACGGCTTGATGCCCGATGCTTGACGCAAGATTTGATCTGTTTTCATGGAGACAGACCCATTAAAATTTGCAAGATTGCCTGTGATTGAACCAAGACGAAACATGAACTGCAACTGATGGATATGGAGACGATTTTTCCAATGGGGTTTCCCCCTGCGACCGCATTTTACCTGAGCTTCTACGCGCTGACGTTGCTCATCCATGTGGTCTTCATAAATTATGTGCTGGGCGGATCGGTTTACATGCTGGCGGCCGGATGGCTGGATTATCGGGAGGGCGATCCCGAGCGCGAGAACGTGGTGGCGTCGGTTTTGCGCGACTGGATGCCTTTTGCCCTTGGACTGGCGATCACCGCCGGAGTGGCGCCCCTGTTGTTTGTGCAGGTGCTGTATCAAATCCAGTTTTACACCGCCAACCTGTTGCTCTTCCACCGTTGGATGGCCATCCTGCCTGTTTTGATGGTCGCCTTTTATCTGGTGTATTTCAGCAAAACCCGGCTTGCGCAACGCCTGCCGCATGTGGGCTGGGTGGTCTTGAGCGGTGTCATCTTTGCCGGTTTTCTTTTCATTGCCTTCAGTTGGACGGAAAACCATGTTTTGAGCTGCCAGCCGGCGGGGGAATGGAAGAGTTTTTATGTTTCAAAACGCTGGTTTTTCCAGGACCGCGAAGTGTTGCCGCGTGTGGCGCTTTGGCTGGTGGGATCGGTTTCGAACATGATCACGCTGGTTTCGTGGCAATTGCTTTGCATGCAATTTTCGCAGGCCCAGAAGACCGAGTTGGAAGTCAAACGGCTGTCCATTCTGGCCATGGCAACCCTGGTGCTGGCGGTGGTTTGCGGGGGGATTTACCTGATGGTTTTGTCTCCCGAAACACGTCAGGCGGTCTTTGGACCGTTGGCGCGGATTTATCTGCTGGCGGCGGGCGCGGGAGTGGTCATGCAACTGGCGGCGTGGGCGTCGCAAATGCGTTACAGCCGGTTTCGCGCGGCATGGCTGGTTCTGGCTTCGGTCGGAGGGGTGTTGATGACCCTTGGGGTGATTGTGGCCCGCGAGGCGGTCCGGCTGGCGTCTTTCACTCCGGAACAACTCAAGGCGCTTTTGGGGCAGCATGCCCGGGTGGAGACCAAAGGGGGTTTTGTTTGTTTTTTGTTCTTCTTCCTGGTCAATGCCGCCTTTATTGCCGGCGCCATCTATCTGGTCAAACGCAACAAGATGTTTGCCAGGAATTGAGTTTTGGGAATCTGCGCGCGGGGGAAAGAGTGTCATTTCTCGAACAGGGCATGTTGGGAACGGTACTGTGAGGCTGTCATGCCGTATGTTTTTTTGAACAAACGTGAAAAGTAGAATGGGTCCGGCATTCCCACGACCTGTCCCACTTCCCCCATGCGCAGGGAGGTGGAGTGGAGAAGGCTGGCGGCCCGGTCCATCCGTTTTTTCATCAAAAAAGCGTTTGGCGGCATGCCAAGATGTTTCCGAAAAAGGCGGTTCAATGTGGCGGGGCTGCATTGCGCGGTTCGCGCCAGCGCCGGCATGGCCAGGGGCTGGGCCAGGGGCTGGGCCAGATGCTGTTCCATAAACAACAGGGTTTGTTCCATGGCCGGAGGCAGCAGAGCGGGGGCGGCGGATGGATTGTGAATGGCGTGCATCCATTCCGTCACCACGCATTCCGCCAGAGGCGATGAAGCCGTTGGATGACGGCGGCGTTGTTGCGCATGCGCACAAACCAATCCTTTTCCAAAGGGGTTTGCATGTGCCGCCTGATGAAGGGCAGGGCGTACAGGCCTGGCGATGCGGATTCGAGGTTAAAAGCCATGACAACGCGCGCGCGGCGTCCGGTTTCATAAACGGTAAAAAACTCCCTTGCGGCGCGGGCATTTTCCAGAAGCATGCGGGCATAAAGACCCGGCAGGTTGCCGCGGTATTCCAGCAATCCCCGGAATTCGTCCAGGGAGAGATAAACCGCCGGCGGACGTTGAAAATTTCGTCCCAATCGTTGGTGGTAATAAGCTTTCAGTTCGCTCCAGAGTTCAATTTGATCCGGCTGGAGGATTTGGGGACGGCCCCCGGGCGCCGGGATGACGGTGTTGGAGGACATGATTTTTAATGGGATGCGGGATGAGCCGGGTCAAATGACCTCGTTTGCGCCGTTTTCATTCAGGATTTTTTTGTGAAGTTTTTGGTCCTCGATCATTTCCCGAACCATGCGGGGTTTGAGCACCCGGCGAATATAAGCCCGGACCAAGGCTGTGCCAAAAGCGGTGGCGAGAAAGGCGTAAAAAACAAACGCGGCGGCATCGGAGGCAAGACGGTCGCCGGTGAGTTGAAAAGCGGCCAGCACAGGCAATGAAATCCAGCGGTCAATCCATGAGGCGGGCTCCTGGATGAAAAGCCGCCGGTCGCCCAAAAAGGTCAGGCCGCCTGCCAGCAGGATGGTGATGAGAATTGCGGCGGTTTGGGGGTCGATTTTGTCGGGCACTTTTGGATCGGGGATGTTCATGCGGACAGGTTGTTTGGGCTGAAGGCTGTTGGCGGTCAAGGTGTTGCGCAAGCGTTCGGAAATTCATTTTGCGTTGGGCGCCGGGTATGGACCGGTTCAGCCGGGTTTTGATTCACAAGGAATGGGGTGGCCGGCAAAGGCGAGTTGCTGGATTCGACGGGAGGCAAAGCGGGGATGCAGAAGCAGAATGCCTTCTCCATTGGCGAGACTGTTGAAATATCCCGGGTCGAAGCGCGGTCCCCGGGTGCAGGTGAGGCTGTAGGGCGTGGAGCCCGCAGGCTTGTTGTTGTCGAAGGCGTGTTGGGCGGCGCTGAGGTTCAAGCTGGCCTGAACTTTGATTTCGGAGCCGAGGACCTTGGCGGCATATTCATTGGTTTCGGGATCGGTGTTGCGCATGAAGAGTTTGGTTTGAGCCATGCTGAAGATGGATTCGGCTTCCTTGTCTCCCAACCGGCGCAGAAGGATGGGACGGTTTTGAAGACCCAGGATGCAACCGCAGCGGAACTCGCGCGCCTTGTCCAGAAAACCCGCTTCGCCGGTGTCCGTGCCGCAGGTTGCGACAGAGGCGAATTCATCGACAAAATAGAACAGGGGGCGTTCCTGATTGATCCGGCGGCGGACGGGTTCGGCGTTGTCGGGATGGCGTCCGGACACGAGCAGGCGGGAACGTGAGAGGACGGCGCGGAAAAAGTCGATTTTTAATGCGATGGCCGCCAATTGGGCTCCGCGTCCATGCGGGGCGGTGGGCATGTCCAGGACCAGAATTTTGCCGTGATCGATCAAGTCGGTCATGCGGAAGGTGGGATGGCTGCCAAAGAGCCGGTTGAAGGGGGGGTGAACGAAAAGGGATGTCATGGCGGAGGCCACCATGCCGACGGAGCCTGCCGCCTTGTCGTTGGCGAGATTGAGATATTCCTCGTGAAAATATTCCGCCAGGGGGTCGGATGCCGGATCCGAGCCATCCTCCCTCAGTGTTTGTTCATAAAGGCAAAGAAGTTGTTGCAAACGGCCATATTGCGGAGGAGGAACGGGGTGGTTTTCGATGGCGGTCGCGATTTCGCGGACTTGCCGCGCTTCGGAAACCAATTGGGAAATGATTGGACGTGGCGATGAAAGGCGGGGATGAGCTGTTCGCAATTCGAAAAGTTGCAGGGCGGGGAGCGCGTCGCGACAGGCTTCGGCGATGCCGGTTGCTTCTTCCAGCAGATCCGGGAGGGATACGGGGGGCGAACCGTGTCCGGCGGCGTTCAGATAACACGTGGTTTTTTCGGAGAGCGCCTCGAGCCGTGAAGTCAACGGCGCGGTGTCTCCCATCAACGGGGAATGTTCCCCCTGCCACAGTTTTTGCAGGCAGACAGCCGCGGAATGTTGGAGGAAATCATCCGGCCCTCCGGCTTTTTTCGCGCTCCATCGAAGAATCCGGTCTTCCAAAGGAGGCAGTTCCAAAGCCAGTTTTTCCGCCGTAATGCGCAGGGCGCGAAGTGCGTCCAGCAGTTGTCCGCGCAGGGTTTGGCGGGTTTGAAGGGCGGTTTCGATGGCGGCAGCGTTGCGTGGCGCGCCTTTGTCCATGACCAGGAGGTTGAGCAATCCGCAACTCATGGGTTCGATGTCCGGATGGCGCTGGCGGACGCATTGATGAAGAAGGATCAGGTGGAGGAAAAGTTGCCGGGCTTTGTTGTCCCAGAAGGGATCCTGGCTTTTCTGGCCATCGTTGAGAGCCTTCATCATGGAGAGAAGTTTTCCCGCCTGCATGGAAGGCGTTTCGTCCGGGTCGCCGAAAAGATCGTATTGCTGATCCGGATGATCCGGTCCGAACAGGAGACAGTCTCCGGTGCGATCGTATTTTTTGGCCAGCCAGCGGATTTTTGCGCTGAAATCCCCCTTGGCTTCGATGATCAGCATGCCGGCTTTGCGGTGTTCGCGATCCGGTCCGGGAGGCAGATGGGTTGCCCGCAGGATTCCCTCCAGCAATTGATTGAGGACATGGAAGGTTTTGCCGGCGCCGGACCCTCCGAAGACCAGGACATGTTCAAACAGATCCTTCAGATTCAATGGCAAACCATCCGGCGCCATCAGGCGGGTTTTGGGGTTGGAAAACCGGAGATGCAGACATCCATAATCCTTTGGGGCAATGTGGGAAACCCGGTTGGATGCGGGGTTTTCGCCATTTTTTTGGAGATGGCGATGTCCGCCCGCCCAAAGCGATCTGGCGAGGCTTTTTAAACGGAAGGTGAAAGGGTTCATATCCTTCCGATGGGATGAATGACATGAAATGTAAAATGGCGGCGATTTTTTGTTTTTTTCAGGGGAAAATGCCCTTATCGAGGGGATATTCCCGAACATTATCCATGAAGCCTTTTGCCAGATTGATCCTTTTGTGGTTTGGCGTCACATTGCCCCTGTTGGTGATGATGATCTTTCTTGGACGTTTGCCGGCGGGCGTCCGGGACTGCGGTTTTGCCCCGCTTTTTCCCGGTTACCGGCAGTTGCGGCAGGCCGCAGGATGTTTTCCCTGAATAAAAATCCTGTCAATCCAGCCGATTCCGGCTAAAATTCCCGATCTTTTCATGGAAGCTTTGAAAACCACGAACAGGGATGCGGAGGTTGAGGTTCTGGCCTGGCAGAATCTCCAGCCCGGCTTGACGCGGACTTTTGAAGTGCCGTTGACGGAGGCTTTGCTGGATCAGTTTGCCGCCTGCAGCGGGGACATCAACCCCCTGCACATGGATGCGGAGGAGGCCCGGCGGCGTGGTTTTGAGGGGAGAGTGGCCCATGGCATGTTGTTGGGAGCGCTTCTTTCGCGTCTGGTGGGCTGTCATCTTCCAGGGCGGAATGCCCTGTTGCTGGCCAGCCAGTTCAAATTCAACCGTCCCTGTGTGGCGGGTGAGACGGTCCGGGTGGAGGGAAGAATCGACAGTCTTTCCGAGGCAACCCAAACCGTTTCTCTTTCGGTGCGTTTTTTGGTGAAAGGCGAGCCAAGGGCCGGCGCCACAGCGCTGGCAAAGGTTCAAAAATGAAAAACATCTTGATCAGCGGCGCCACGGGAGGATTGGGGGGAGAGCTTGTCAGCCGGTGTCTTTCGCACAATTGGAGCGTGACAGCCTTGCACAGTCCCCGGTCGTCCCGGGTGGAGGTTCTCAAGCGCCGTGGCGATGGCGCGTCGGGCCGGCTTGAATGCCGCGCCGTGGATTTGCTGGATTTTGGCGCAACCCGCCGGATGGCCGGCGAGCTGGCGGACGCATGCGAATGGGATGCCTTCGTTCATCTGGCTGCGCCGCCGCTGGTGTTGTCGCCATTTGGAAAGCAGGATGAGGCTCTTTTCGAGCGCGAATGGCGGATCATGGCCGGCGCGGCGGTGATTTTCACCCAAGCCCTGGTTCCTGGCATGCGCCGGCGGAAGCGCGGCCATCTGTTGTACTGTTTGTCCGCGGCAACCCAGGGAGTTCCGCCAAAGGGATTTGCCGCCTACACTTCCGCCAAATACGCGTTGTTGGGATTTGTCCGCACCGTGGCTGTGGAATGCGAGGGGAGCGGTTTGTTCGTGGCCGCAGTTTCACCCGGTCCCATGGATACGGAATTGTTGAGGGATTTGCCGGCGGTGGCCAAGTCGCAGATGTGCGCGGGATTGCCGGGCGGACGTTTTGTTGAGACCGGTGCGGCGGCGTCTTCGCTGGAACAACTTATCGAAAGCGCGGACGCCTCCTTTTACGGGCGGAATCTGGCGGTTCCTTTTTCCGGTTGAAACAGGCATTGGCTGCATGGACAAAGACAGGATAAACAGAAATAAATTTCATCCGTGGATATGAAAGGTTTTGCGCATAAAATAAAACTGACGCTGGCCGGTCTGGCGCTGCTGGCGGCTGCGCTGGGGGCGGCTTACAGCGCTTGTTGTCTTCTTTGGTTTTTGAAGTTTCAATATCAGAAACATTTTTTGCCGCAGACCATTGCCCGGGGGTTTGTCCGGCATCCTTTCCTTACCTCTGAAATGGCGCCCAACCAGCGGATGGTCGAATATCCGTTTGGCAAAGAGAAACCCTATAAATGGATCACCAACGCCCAGGGGTGCCGGGACGAGCGCAATTATACAACCAACCGGACGCCCGGGGTCGCGCGCTGGCTGTGTCTTGGCGGCAGCGCGGTTGTTTGCGGTACCGCGAACAGTCTGGTTGTTCCGGCGCAATTGGAGCGTTTGATTGACGGGAAAAGCGCGGCCGGAACGAAGACGGAGATTTATAATTTTGGCCGTGTGGGATGGGATTCCACCCAGGAGTTGCTGGCTTTTGCCACGGTTTTGCGGGATTACCGCCCGGATTACCTGTTGATTTACAACGGACGCAACGACGCCCTGATGGCTTCGCTGCCGCGTTACCGTCCTTTTTGGAACGCCTGGAGTTACGAGGTGGATCGCGAGTTGAACGAAATTTCAGCGGCCAGGATGTTTTTTTATCCCCTTTGGCGCGCCCGGGAAGCATGGCGTCAATTCCGCAATCCGGATGAATATGCGGCGAGGGAAGCCCATCTTTTCATCCAGGAAAAAGGGGTGAAAAATCTTGGTTTTTACCGGGCTCATCCCGAGATCGGGCCCGTTTATCAAGGCAACCTGGAACGATTGGTTTTCCTGGCCCGCCAGGGAGGATGCAAAGGAGTGTTGATGGTTCTCCAGCCTCAATTTGCCTGGAGCGGCAAGCCTCCCAGTCCCGGGGAAAAGGCTTTCGACGAGCGGCACACCCAGACATCATGGCGCGAGGCCATGATGCAACTCCGGCCCGTCATTCGCGCGGCCCATGAAAACGCCTTCGCCGCCGTCCGGACCGTCCTGCCGTGTGTCCGCGTCGATCTTAACGCCGTTTTTGCCGGGGAGACCCGTCATCTTTTTGTGGACGATTGTCATCTTACCGATGATGGCAATGCTTTTGCCGCTGAAAATCTGGCGCCCCTGGCGCTGAAACTCATGGGAGATTCAAGGTGATCAAAATACTGTTTGTTGTGGGAACGCGTCCCGAGGCCATCAAGATGGCCCCTGTTGTCATCGAGGCAAAAAAACACCCGTCAAAAATCAAACCCGTTCTTTGCGTGACCGGACAGCACCGGCAGATGGTCGATTCGGTCCTGCCGCTGTTTCGATTGCGGGCGGATGTCGATCTGAACCTCATGCAAAAGAATCAAACCCTGTCCTCCCTCACTTCCCGGTTGATTGATTCGTTGACGGCGGTTTGCCGCAAGCTTCAGCCTGATTGGATCGTGGCGCAGGGCGACACCACCACGACCATGGCTGCGTCCCTCGTGGCCTTTTACGCCCGGATTCGTTTTGCCCATGTCGAGGCGGGCTTGCGCACGGGAAATCTCGATCATCCCTTTCCCGAGGAGGCCAACCGGCGGATTGCCGATTTGCTGACCAGTCTGGCGTTCGCCCCCACCCGGCGGAATTGCGAAGCGTTGATCAACGAGGGAGTGCCCGCCAAAAACATTTTGATCACCGGCAACACCGTGGTGGACGCCCTGCGGTTTGTGTCGCGCCTCCCTTATCGCTGGGACAAGGGACCGCTGTCCAGCCTGCCGTCCGGCAGGCGGCTTGTCCTGGTCACCGCCCATCGCCGGGAGAGTTTTGGCGGGACTTTTCGCCAGATGTGCCTGGCTTTGCGCGAACTGGCCGGACGTCGTGCCGGGAAGGTTCATTTTGTTTATCCGGTGCATCCGAATCCGAATGTTTACGGACCCGCCCATGAGATTCTCGGTCGAGCCCCTAATATCAGCCTTCTTGCCCCCTTGGATTATCCTTCGCTGGTCAATCTGATGGCCAAAGCCGCATTGGTGTTGACCGATTCCGGCGGCATCCAGGAGGAGGCGCCCACGTTTGGCGTTCCCGTGCTGGTGATGAGGGAAACCACCGAAAGGCCCGAGGGCATCGAAGCCGGGGTGTGCAAGTTGGTGGGCACAAGCCGGCAGAGGATTTTGAGGGAAGCCAGCCGTGTTCTGTCCGGGTTGGACAAAAAGAGGAAAAAGGCCATCGCCAATCCTTACGGCGACGGCCGCGCTTCGGTCCGGATCATCCGGGAAATTATTCGGCGCGCGTGAACTGAAGATGGCCGGCGGGGTTGGATGGGGCGGTTTTTTCGCATTGAAAAAAGCCGGTGGTTCCCCAATAAAGACCGGATGCCATTTGATGATCCGACAAAAAATGTATGTTTGGAACAGGAAGCGGTCCGGGTTCCGCCGCCGCCGCGTCTGCAACGGATCATCCGGGTGGTGCTGCCGGCTTTCAATGAGGAGAAAGCGCTTGTGCCGCTGACCGGACGCATCCGGCAGATGATGGTTTTCCACGGGTTGGACTATGAAATTACGGTGGTTGACGATGGCAGTTCGGACGACACCCTGAAGGTGGCCAAGGAATGCGCGCGCGAGATGCCCATCAGGATCCTGCGGCATTTGAAAAACGCCGGCCTGGGCGCCACCATTCGCGACGGGCTGATTGACGCCGTCAAGAATGCTGGCGAACACGACATCATTATCACCATGGACGCCGACAATTCGCATACGCCCGGCCTGATTTTGCGCATGGTGCGTTTGATTGACGAGGGGTGCGATGTGGTGATCGCCTCGCGGTTCACGCCCGGCGCCCGGGTTTTGGGGGTTTCCTTTTTCCGCCAAATCCTGAGCATTGGCGCTTCGTGGATGGTGCGTCTTCTCCTGCCCATTCCCGGCGTGAAGGATTTCACCTGCGGTTTTCGCGCCTACCGCGCGGACATTCTCAGGGAGGCTTTTGCAAAGTATCAGACCAGTTTCATCGAACAGGAGGGGTTCCAGTGCATGGTGGACATTTTGCTGAAACTCAGGGATCTGGATCTGGTTTTTGGAGAGGTGCCGCTCATTCACCGGTATGATTTGAAACCCAGCTCGAGCAAGATGAATGTCGGACGCACGGTCATGGGAACGATCAAATTGCTGCTCAGCCGGCGTTTTGGATCGCGTTGATTATGTCCGGGTCGCCAGTCATGAGGGATTCCACCCGGGCCGGGTCGTGGGATCGTTTTTGGATTGAGCGGGGTCCGGTTGCGGATTGGGATTATCTGTCGCATGTCATCTTCCGGCATCTGGAACCTTTTTGCGGGTTGGGACAGGGGCAATGGATGGTGGAGGCGGGTTGCGGGACCGGGCGGATTTTGAATGCTCTGGTCCGGTCGGGCTGCAGGGCTTGCGGTGTGGACAACAGTTTTCCTGTTTTGAGGCAGGCGGCCCAAAGACAGGCGCAGTTTGTCCGGGTTTGCGGCGACATTACCGGCCTGCCCTATGCCTCGGAAAGCCTGGATGTGGTCTGGAGCAGCGGGGTTCTGGAGCATTTTCAAGGGCAACCCCAGGTTCAGGTCATGAAGGAACTGGCCCGGGTGGTCAAACCCGGCGGGTGGATCATCACACTGGTTCCCTACAGCCGGTGTCTGCCCTACCGGGTGGCGAAGTGGCTGCTGGAAAAAAGCCGTCTTTGGCCTTATGGGATGGAAACGCCCATTTTGACCCTGAAACCGCTGTGTGAAACGGCAGGGTTGAAAGTTTCCGTGGAGATGACTCTTGGGTTTACGACGCTGGGCGTTCAAAATCTCCAGTATCTCCCAGGTTTGAAAGGACCGGGCAGGAAAATCGGGCAATGGTGCTGTTTTCTTTTTGACAGGGGATTGTTGCGTGGGTTGGACCGTTTTTTTTCCCGTTGGTTTGGCGGGTATCTGCTGCTGTGCGTGGCGGTGAAACAAGGTTCAAGGGATAAGGTTTAAGGGATAAGGTCTGGATTTTTTCGCAGACTGCGTTGCGAAAAAAAGGCTGTAGGCTGTAGACTGTTAGGCTGTTAGGAAAATTGATATTGCAAATGGCAAGATAATTTTTTCGTTCCACCGCAGCAGGATGAAAGTTTGGATTAACGCCTAAAATCTTACCCCTAAAACCTAAAACCTTTCCTCTTACCCCTTGCCCCTTGAACCATGCCAAAAGGGGAGATGTTTTTAAACGATATGGGCTTGTCCTCGGGTAGGACGCTCATTATGATCCTTTTTCATGCTGCCAGACCTGTTACCTGCTCCTTTTTTGGCGACGACCTTTGGCTTGGGCTATGCCCTGAGCGTGGCGACGATTGCCGGCAAAATCATTTTGGTCCTGTTGTTTGTGGTGTCAATCGTCTCATGGACGGTGATTTTCACCAAGTACCGGCAGGTGCATCTGGCGGAAAAACAAGGCTCGAGTTTTTTGAAGGCATTGAGGTCGTCGGAGCATTTCGTGGAGATTTTCCGCAGCGGACGCAAGTGGAGGGATTGTCCATTGTTCGAGCTTTATTCGGCGGGGTGCGGCGGAATCCAGAGAGCCAGCGGGGTGGACGACAGGGTGAGGGTCAGTCTTTTGGAAGGGGTGCTTGAGCGGGCGGTGGCGGAACAGGTGGTGCGTTTGGAGAGCCAGGTGTCCATTCTTGGCACGGCGGTGAGCGCGGCGCCTTTTCTTGGGTTGCTGGGCACGGTGTGGGGCGTGATGGATGCTTTTGCGGGGGTGGCCCTGGTGGGTTCCGCCAATATCGGTTCGCTGGCGCCCGGCATCGCCTCGGCGCTCGTCACCACGGTGGTTGGGCTGGCGGTGGCGATTCCCTCCATGGTGGGTTACAACATCCTCGTGGCCCAAATCCGGCGCCTGACCATGGAAATGGAGAATTTTGCGAGTGAGTTTCTGGATATTGCCCGCAAGGAGACCAACGCGTGAAGCGGCATTCCCAGCACGGTTGTTACAATGCCGTGGCGGACATCAATATCGTTCCGCTGATGGATCTGGTGTTCAATCTGTTGATTGTCTTCATGCTGACCACGCCGTTGCTGGAGAGTTCCATCGACGTCAAGCTGCCTCAAGCTCCCAGCGGCGCCCCGGTCGAGCCGAAAAATCTCACCACTTTGAACCTCGATCCCGCCGGGCGGATCTTCCTGGACAAAAAATCCATCAGCCTGGACGAGGTGGAAAAACTTGCCCGGTCGCAGGTTCAAATTGACAAGCAGCATGCGGTGCTGGTCCGGGGTGACGAGAAAGTGCCTTACGGACGGTTTGTCGAAGTGGTGGACCGGTTGAAAAAGGCGGGCGTGAGCAAGCTGGGGATTGTGGGATTGGCGGGGCAGGAGGAAAGCAAACCTCATGGTCGTTAGCCCCAAGGGTTTGGAAGGCACAAGGGCACTGGGGCACTAAGGCACTGAGGGGCAAATTTCTGCCAACTGAAAATGAAACGACAAGCACGCCAGGAAATTTGCAGGCAATCCCTTCAGTCTCGGCCTTAAAAGTTGATCAAAGCCTGTTCATAACAGATGATTTCCAATCTTGTTTTTGCTCATCCGATGTTTCTTTATGCGCTGCCTGCGGCGGCGCTGCCGGTGATTTTTCATCTCTTCTTCCGGTTGCGCAAAGAGGTGAGGGTTTTCCCAACCCTCATGTTTTTCGAGTTGATCGATCCCCGGCTCAGTTCCCTCCGGCGCATTCAGGAATGGCTGATCCTGGCCTTGCGCTGCCTGATCATCGCCTTGTTGATGCTGGCCCTTTCCCAGCCGGTCTGGCTGGGCATTGGCCAGGGACGAGCCGCCGTCATTCTCATGATCGACAATTCCGGGTCCATGTGTGGAAGTTCCCCCGATGGCCAGACCAAGCTTGGCCAGGCTCTTGACGCCGCCCGTTCCTTGCTGGCGACCCTGGACAAAGGGGATTTGGCCGGGATGGTCCTTTTGGTGGAAGATCCGCTTGTTCCTGCGGGAGAAATCCTTTCCTCCGATTTGAAAAGCCTGAAACACACTCTCGACAAGATCACGGAAACAGAGGCCGCCGGCACGCCCGCGCAGGCGTTGAACCGCGCTTTTGCAATGTTGGAAAAATGTCCGGCGCCCCGGCATGAAATCCATGTTTTCACCGATCTGCAGGAAGCCGAGTGGAAAGCCCCCCCCAGTCAATCGGCGTGGCCTGCGGCGCGCGCCCGGGTGGCGGTTCACCGGATTGCTTCTCCGCGGGAGGAACCGGTGAATGCCGCCCTTCATGCCATGACGCTTCCCCGCAAACGCCTTCCCTCAGGGCGTTCATTTGATCTGGCTGTGGAACTGGTCAACACTTCCACCTCGGATGCCACCCTTCAACTCAATGCCACGGATGACGCAGGCCAGCAGCAGTCGGTTTCCGCGGCGCTTGCGGCGGGCGGCAAACAGACGATCCGGTTGCCGTTCAAGTATGACGCCGCCGGGTTCCATTGGATTTCCGTCTGGATCGAGGGGGATGCTTTCCCGGCGGACAACAAGGGGTTCATCGGTTTCTTTTGCAACGAGGCGGAACCGGTTCCGATGGTGGGAAACGCGCGGGATTTCGGTGCGCTGCCCTTTGCTCTGGCGCCCGGCGGCAACAGCCAGCTTTCCGGAATTGATCCGTTTTTTGTGGAGCCTTCCGCAGTCGAACAGGTTTTGGCCCGGAAGCCCCGTGTGATGGTGACCACTTGGAATGTTCCGGCGGCCGGGAACCGGCTGGCGGGCTTGTTGAAAAACCACGTCGAAGCCGGTGGTCAGTTGGTGTTGTTGCCTTCAGCCAAAACCTCCGGTTCCCTTCCCGAAGCGGTCAACTGGCTGGAAGCTTCGCTCGGCCCCCTTGAAAATCGGGAGCAGGGTTTTCAGACCATTCTTTTGGAAAAGGGGGCGCAGATTTGGGAGGATCTTCGCGATGAAAAAGGCAATTTGCATTTGCGCCAGGTGCGCGTGACCAAGGCTCATCCCCTGCAATTGAAAGGCGATTATACGGTTTACCTGACCCTGGAGGATGGCCGTCCGTTGCTGGCCTCACGGCGTTTTGGGAAAGGCCGGTGTTATGTCAGCGGTCTGGCTTTTGATCCGGCATGGAGCAATCTGCCGCTCAAGGCGGGTTTCCTGGCCATGGCCCAGAACATGGTTTTGTCGGGACAGGCGGGGGGCAATCAGGCGGTCTTGCAAACGGCTGGCGAGCGTTTGCTGCCGTCCACGGGAATGCCGGAGGAGTTTCATCTCCGGTCCCTGGCGGGAAATCCGCTGGATTGGAAGGGACGCAAGGATCGGCTGCCTGTGCTGGCGCGCACCGGCGTTTATCTGGCCGAGGCCGGGGGCGTGACCGATTACACGGCTGTTCGGTCGTCGGAAAAAGAGGGGATTTACCGTTTTGTCAATGACCGTCAGGCGCCGGCCCTTGCCGGTCTTGAGCATTCGATCCAGACCTTCACCACCCGGGAGGATTTGCTGTTGCTGGCCAAAAGCCTCCGCCAGGGCGCCGCCCTCCAGACGCCCCTTTATTTGCTCGTCATCGCCGGCGTGCTGTTGGAGCTTTGGCTGGCCAACCGTCCCGCAGCCCATTCCAAACGGCCTCTTTCCGTCCCTTGAACAAGGGGGGATGTTTTCAGGCGCTCTCTTTTATGGTGCTTTGGGTGTTGAGGCTGCCTGATGTGTACTGGCCAAGGCCGGATTGCTTCAGAATCTGCCGGCTGATGGCCAGATTGGTTTTTGCCGCCTCAAGGGTTTCCGCGAGGGAAGTTTTGCCTGTCTTGGAGCCGGATGAGGTCCCTTTGCCAAGGCTGACGAACTGGGGGGCATCGG
Organism: Verrucomicrobiia bacterium; assembly: GCA_028687435.1. Lineage (GTDB taxonomy): Bacteria > Verrucomicrobiota > Verrucomicrobiia > JABWAM01 > JABWAM01 > JAQUAF01. Next base: position 24,318 of record JAQUAF010000080.1, read on the forward strand.
ACGTTTTTTGTTCCGTTGCCTTTGTCATCTGGGCTTGAGCTTTTGGGGAAAGGGCGCCCGACGACAGTTTGGAGACGGAGTTTTCAATGGTCTTTTTCTTCGCCCCTTGGGACACCTTTTTAATTTGTTGATAGCCCAAGGTTTGGGCATTCATGGCAGCCATCTGGGTGATTGTCGGCATAAGTCCCCTCTGTATCTGATGCGTGAAAGCAAACTCCACTTACAATAGACCACCGATGCAGGGCGAAGTCAAACGGGTGCATCTCCGAGTTGTCGGCAAAAATTGCCGATTTTCGAAGATTTCGCAAAAAAGATTGAAACGATCAAGGTTGTTGATGATTGTGAAAAGGGTGGCATTATTCCGGCTGAAATTTGATCGATCTTGATGTTTAGGAAATTCAATGTTTGGCGAAAAAGGCGGTGCGGGAGCCCCGCCCTCCATTTGTCGCGAAATGATGGAGGGCGGGGCTCCCGCACCGCCTTGCCGGTTTTCTGCATCGTGCGCTTGTCTCGCCGAAGCGCTTGGGCGAAGGCGGATCGAGCATCGAGCGTCAAACCGGCCCGCCTTGGGCGGGACTTAATTTAAATCTTGAATCAACATGATGGATCATCGTGAAGTGGGTGAGTATTGGAACGGCAATGCCGAGGTCTGGACGCGTCTGGCCCGGGCCGGATATGATGTTTATCGTGACCATTTGAATACGCCGGCTTTTTTGGATTTGTTGCCGGATGTCAAAGGGCGGCGGGGGCTTGACCTTGGCTGTGGAGAGGGGCACAACACGCGGTTGATCGCAAAACGAGGGGCTCGTCTGGCGGCGGTTGACATTTCCGAGGTGTTCATCCGGCACGCAAAGGAAATGGAAGACCGCGAACCCCTGGGCATCGACTACCGGGTGGCCAGCGCGCAGGAATTGCCTTTTGACGAAGGTTCGTTTGATTTTGCCACGGCAGTGATGAGTCTGATGGACATGCCCGCGCCCGAACGGGTTATGGCCGAGGTCTGGCGGGCGCTCAAGCCGGGGGGATTTTTCCAGTTTTCCATCACCCATCCGTGTTTTGACACGCCGCACCGCCGGAATCTGCGGAATGAGAAGGGTTTGACCTATGCCATCGAGGTGGGGGATTACTTCCGCAATTTGAACGGCGGGATCGCGGAGTGGCTTTTCAGCGCGGCGCCCATGGAACTCCGCCAGACACTGCCAAAATTCAAGGCGCCCCGTTTCACTCGGACCCTCAGCCAGTGGGTCAACATGCTGCTGGACGCCGGTTTTGTCATCGAACGGATGCGGGAACCACGGCCGGATGATGAAACGGTGCGCAAATGTCCCGTCATCCAGGACGCCCAGGTGGTTTCGTACTTTCTGCAGGTCCGCGCGCGGAAACCTTGATTTCCCGATGGCTGGAATCCATTTGCGATAAAAGCCGGATGGAAAATGTTATGCCGAGCTCGGCATAACATTTTTTATGCCGAGATGCTGATTATGCCGACATCGGGACGTCTGACGGACGTGGTACTCATTTGGAACTCAGCATAATCGCAGGCGTGCGATAGGGG
>JAQUAF010000081.1 GCA_028687435.1 Verrucomicrobiia bacterium
CTTCAAACGATTCAAAATGTTGACCCAAAAATGGATCGACCTCGCCCTGACGCTCTCCAGACTGGAAGTTGAGGAAGCTAAAAAATCACTGAAGGAGTAGTCCAGAATTCGGTACTCTCAAGTCAATTTTATGCATGAGAAATTTCCGCTTCCTGCGTTTCCCAAGCAAAGACGATGGTTTCCGTTCTACATCGGGAATGGAGATCTCGGAATGCTTTTGGATCCACTGGGATCGAATACCCTGGTCGGATCAAAATGCCGCTTGGAGTTGCCTCTGAATTGGAATGGGATCTTGATAAAAGATAGCAATAACCAGCAGGTTCCACATAAAAAGGAACAGCTGAAAACCAGGATTGACGGCATGGAACATCTGGTGGATATTGTTGAATTTGATACGATTCCTGGCGAAAATTATGTTTGTGCAATCCAACTCAAGGGCATCTCCGCAAACTCACCTCCTCTGGAAAATACTGAAAAACAGCAAATCGTCGGGATGGAAATATGGTAAATTGAAAATTTAATCTAAGGTGCCTCTTGCAAAAGGATTGAGATAAACATGAGTTTTATATGTCAATATTTAAAAAATCCCAAAAAGATTTGGCGATCACTGGTTTATGGTGTGCATATAAAAGCGATGAAATCAAGTAATCCCATGAAAAAACAGTTGGTGACCCATTGGTGAAGACGAAGGGATGGATTGATCACTTGCTTTGCCATCCCATTGCACACGACCATCCGGTTGGCCGCCAATGCCCCATCGTTGGCGAAACGGCTCCGATCCCTTTATTTCAACCTGGCAAAGATTTTTGTGGCATTCGTTAACGCAGTTTCGCAAATCGAAAAGAGTGACAATCGATGAAAATAAAAACCAATGACAAACCCAAGAAGCTTGATTCCCCGCAATCAGGGAGTTTTGCAAAAACCTCAAAATTCAAAAACGAATCCAAAGCAGATTCCGATTCTCTGTATTTTCCTCCGCTTGGCATGGGCAAACGGGATGGGTTTGCCGCCATATTTGCGTTAACGATGAAATTCTTCCCCGATAACGATCAGCAACATGTGCGTGCGGATTGCCGGGCCGTATTTGATCTTTGGCGGCCGCTGATTCAGCGTGCCACAGAGATTTCAATCTGTTTTATGATCGGCAACGGCGAGCAGATATATCGCTGGATGGGTAACATGGATGACGAGTTTGAATGGGATCATTACAAAGGCCACAACAATGTCCTGCTCGGATATGGCACGAAAAATTTTGGCATTCCGTTGCGCGACTTCAAGGAGAATTGGTTTCATTTCACCTATCATGATTTAAAAAATATCATCCAATGGACCCGCGAGACCGCCGTGGAAATGTTCGGCCTGCCGGTGCGCGCAAGCACGATTGTCGAACCAGGGGGAGAATTCTGCGAATCGCTTTTTCGCTACACCTGGCATCCGGAAATAGTTACCCATATGGGCGGCGGTCACGGCATGTCCATTGACTATAAAAGCGCCCTTCACGCTGATGCCCGTTCCTACGGCGCCTATCCCGGCGGCATCCCCGAAGGCGAGTTTTTTGCCCGTTTTCTCGGGAAACAGGTGGCTCATTTCTGCCGTTCTATGGACATCCAGGACGTTTTCTTTTTAAATGGACTTGGTTTCGGCACCCACCCATGGTCAATCGTGGGCCGCAATTTTGACGGCAAACGCTTTGGCCTCGCCAAATATGCTGACCTGGCCAAGGATATTCTCGATTTCTGGATAAGGTACAAGAACGAAGCGCCAATGCAGAAGGTCATGGCGATGGGGTCGAATTGGCCGGTGGGCGTGGATCTTGCGGCCAAGGGGGTGCCGCTTAAGGACATTTATGACCGCCGTTTGCTGGACCTGCCGCTGGGTTATGCGCTGTCGGTGTTCTGGCTCGGCTCATTAGGTTTTGGCATGGCGAGCGGGCTGAGTCGTATTGCCCATGCTCCATCTTGGGATTTAAACTTCTATCTGCATGATCCGTGGTATCCGCAGAACCCATGGGAGGATTACCCTTACGACCGTCAGCCATTTGACCTGTACTCGCAGGCGAGCATTTCCCTGGTCGGTGCGAATGGTGTTCTGATCAAGCCGTGTTCTTTTCAAATTGCGGCAATTCACGACGAGAACGGCAATATCCAGCCTGAGACGGCGCGTAGTTTTATGCCCCATTTGGAGACGGTGCTCAGTCAGTTCCCCGACCGCATCGGGCCATTGACATGGCTCTATCCTTTTGATGAGTATCATCAGATCATGGCCGAGCATCCCGATTGGGCTAACGAGGTCTGGTTCGGCGACGCGTTCACCGGCATGGCTATTGACGCCGGCTTACCCTTAAACAGTGTAATCTCCACGAGAAATCTGGCCGCAGCGCTCAAAACTGGCGTTCTGGCCGATACGATTCTTTACACTCCCACGCCTATTGAAGGCGCATCCTACCTGCCGCACTTATGGCAGTGGATTAAAGCCGGTGGTAAGGTGCTGATTTATGGACCGCTGGACCATGCCGACCTATCGGTTCTTCAACTGCTCGGCTTGGAGCTTTCCGAGCCAATGAAGGGCGAATTGGAGTTTCACTGGCAACGCATGGATGTGATTTTCGAGGCCATGCGTCCGGGTACGCCAATCGTTAAGCATAATTCCGTCACCTCTGGCGGTGGTGTGCGCGAAGTGCATGTTACGGGCGCGAACAGCGAGATGCTGGCAACGGTTGCTGCTGGCGGCGCGACGCGCGCCTATGCGGTTGGCGCGCGTAACGGCCAATTAGTATGGTGCCGTGGCACCTTGCCGCTTGACATTAACGACGACGGGGGCCTCGTCAACCACGATATCAACCATTATGTTAATGGTGCGCGTGTGCCGCGTCTGTTGTTGGCAATAATGGGCTGCCAAATCGGACATGCTCTGATGACCCCCGGGCAGCGCGATCCACAGATGTTCATGTCGCGGCATCGCAACGGCTGGTTTTTTTCCGGTTGTAAGCTGGATAACACCGTTGAATACGCGCTGCGCCTGCCAGACGGCGCGCCGATTTTCACCGGTGACGATACTTGTCTGTGCAATGGCTTGGCCCGCTACCACATGGATAAAACGTTTCATAAAGAATGTCGCGTTTTTGTGGATCAATCCGATGGATTCATTAGTTGCCGCAAGAGGTGTAACGCGGAGTTTAGCGAAAGCGAGATTTCCATTCGCGGTCTGCGGGATGCCACAGTCACGCTCTTCCTGCCGCTGGACAAGATTGCTGGCGCCGGAATATGGCGGCTGCCCGCCGGTCCCGAGCGGTGGGGTTACCGCCGCACTGACGATGGATTCATTGACGCAATCAATATCCGCTACGGCGATAAACTTATAATTGAGCAGATCACCGGCACGATAATTGTGAGGTGGTAGGATGAAAATGACTGCAAATTAAGAATGCATAATGAAAAATCAATGGATCCTTTTGATGGAGAAGATATATTTCATCACATGACCTTGGTGTCGTGGAATAATTTTGGGGCAGGGTTTTCTTTGAGCACTTGCGCGTGATTGTTGGCGGCACAAGCATGCTTCGCCTTATGGTGGTGGTTTTATAACGAATTTTGAAACATATTTGCCTGTCAAGTTATGAATATACAGAATCTTAAAATTGATCTTCGCCGGCTTGGTTTTCGGCGGGGGGATCGTCTTTTTGTTCATTCGTCGTTCAAGAGCCTGGGGCTTGCCGGCGATAAGCCTGAAGCGGTGGTGGCCATGCTGAAAGAGGTGGTTGGTCCGCGGGGAACGTTGGGCATGCCGGTTTTTCCCTGGTGCTTTGCGCCGGATCATCCTTTTGATCCGAATACTTCGCCGAGCAAAGTGGGGATTCTTACCGAGGTTTTTCGCCGATCCGCTGATGTGAAACGCAGTTTTCATCCGTCCCATTCCGTGGCGTTTTGGGGGCGCGACGCGGAATATCTGGCCAGCGGTCATGCGGAAATGCCTCCGTATGCCTTGGCGGGTCCTTTTGGGAAAATGTATGATTTGAATTTTAAGATTGTGATGTTGGGGTGCGGTCTGGCGCCCAATTCCACCCTGCATGCCATTGAAGACTGGGCGCGCCTGCCTTATGGTGTCCAAGGGCGCGCAACCTGCCATTGTCTGAGCGATCCGGACCACCTGGGGCATGCTTATCAGGCCATGCCGGTGGGACATCGTGAATTTTATGAGGATGGCGAGGCTTCCCTGGCCTGCAAATACGCCAAACTCCTGCAACAAAGAAATAAACTTCATTTTGGAAAGGTGGGCGCCGCGCCGGTTCATTGGATGGAGGCGCGGGATTTGGTGGATGAGTGCATGAGCGAATTGGACGCAAAACCGGATTTGTTTTTGTGCGACGACCCCAAGTGTTCCAGTTGCCGGGTGAACAAAGCGGAATTGGAAGTGTGGAAACGGCATGGAGGAACGCGCTGGGATTGGGTTCGTTTGGGGCGTGACAAGGCGAATATCACACCGGGGATTGATACCTGGACCAACCAGGGGTATGGCCCTGGAGTGCCTTGTGAAGGGATCCTGGATGATCTCCATGCCCGGGTTTTTGTCTTCCGTAAAAAGTGGCGGAAGTGGGTGTTGGTGACGCTTGATCTTTTGCAAACGCCCCGAGAGGTGGCGGAGGCGATTAAGGCGCGGATCAGCAAACGCAATCATATTCCCGTTGATCAGATTGCCATCTGTTGTTCGCATACGCATACGGGACCAGCCATTGGCGCGGCCAGAATATGGAAGCAAAATAATATTTCTGATCGGACCTATATTGAAGGGCTCGCGGTCAAAATTTCCGGAGCGGTGCATGCCGCGGCCCGGGAGGCCATTCCCATCACGATTGGTTTTGACCGTGAACCGGTCGATATTGGCGGCATCAATCGCCGTGTCCGCCTGGCCAATGGCGCTTATAAATATTACACCATGCAGGAACCCCTGACGCCCAATGGGCCGGTCGCCAGGGATTTTGGGATGATTTATTTTAAGGATGGCCAAGGACAGTTGGTCGCGGGGCTTGGACATTATTCCTGTCATCCCATCTTTGTGGCGCCTCATTTGCGGAAAATATCCGCCGACTATCCGGGGGTCTTTGCCGCCACGGTTGAGAACCAGGTGGGGGGCAATTGTTTGATTGGTTTTTTGCAGGGAACCTTGGGCAACCAGATGCCCTTGAAATACTGGAGTGGCGGTCAACAAGCGGCAGTGGCCGGGAAAAAACTGGCTTATTGTTTTTTGCGCGGGGTTCATCGGCACGGTGGTCGTCCGTTGAAGGAGGTGGCTTTTTCCGTTCTCAATTACCGGATCAAAATGACGTCGGAAAAGAGTCTGATCACTCCAATCCAGGGGATTCTCCTGGGCGAGGTTGGGCTGGGATTGATCGGCGCGGAAATCTTTATTGAGTTGGGCGTGCGTTTTCAGCGGACGCTGGCGTCAAAAAAGTGTCTGTTGGTGAACCTGGCGAATGATGAATTGGGTTACCTGCCCCACCGCCAAGCCTTCCGCCACCCCACCTATGAAGTCCGGGGTTGTATGGATTGGGTGGGGGGACGGCCGGGAATTGGGGAGGAATTGATCGATGTTTGCGCAACCTTGGTGCGAAAACAGTTTGAAAATAATCGATCCATAAATTAAGCCGAGGCCAAGGTCCTGCACGACGCACGACGCTGCCAAAAAATCCTGTCAATCCTGTCAAAAAAATCCATCTTCAATTCATTTTTCTGCCAACATTGAAATTCCCAAACATTGAAAAGGATGAGCAGGATTTCTTTCAATTCCCCATCCTGTTTATCCATGTTCATACCGCCCGGCTTCAGCCTATGATCTTGTGAAGCTTGCGCAATATCTTCCATTGCGGGACATGCCTGCCAACGACTACTTGATCCCCTTAATTTGCAGGCTGATGATTCGCCCTTTCAGTAGGGGGTGCTCCTCGGCCATCGGAAAAGGGGCTTCGGCGATGATGCCGTAGTGGCGGAAACCAGCTTTTTCTATCGCGTCCAGGTATTCGTGCTTCTCCGAGGCGGCCACCAGCCATTCCTTCCACGGCTTTCCGACGCGACGAGCCGTTTGCTTGGAGAACCGCTTGGTGGCGACAAGGTCAGAAACCAGCAGTCGTCCCCCGGGTTTCAAAACACGGCGAACCTCCCTGAATACTGCGGGCTTGTCCGTCGCATGATTGATAGCGCAATTGCTGATCACCACATCAACCGAATCGCCTTCAAGCGACAGTTTGTCCATGGGGGAGACAGTAAATTCCACATTGCGATAGCCACCCCGAGCGGCATTTACCCTGGCCTTGGCAATGACCACGGCGTCCTGATCCACGCCGATAACTTTTCCCGTGTGGCCAACCCGCCGCGCCGCCAGCAAGGCATCCAACCCACCCCCGCAACCGAGGTCCAATACGGTCTCGCCCTCGCGGAGCGATGCCAGTGCGGTCGGGTTTCCGCAGCCGTGCGTCACGGGCGTCCCTTTCGGCACGGTCCGCATCTCCCGTTCCGTGTAACCGAGGGACTTGGCATATTGGAGAGTATCGCAACCGGCTTTCCGGCTTGAACCTGCACGGCGTTGCCGTTGCAGGCGGGTGCGTTTCAGAGCAGGGCTTTTGGTTTTCACAATCGACTGTCATTCAGTTTATTGCAGATGGCCGCAAAAGGCAAATCCATGGAGGGTGCAATTTCCGAGTCAGTTCCATGGCCGAAATCGCCTCGAAAAACAGAGCGTGTCGAGAGACACCCGCCATCTATATCCAGCCCCCACGGAATATGCCGGTTTTTACGAACCCCTCTTTTCCGAATCAGTGGCAAAATACTTCCGCTGGAAATAAAGTGCCACATTAACCAGGCCGATCAGAACCGGCACCTCCACGAGCGGGCCGATGACGGCTGCAAACGCGGCGCCGTGATGAATGCCAAAAACTCCGACCGCGACCGCGATGGCCAGTTCGAAATTGTTGCTTGCGGCGGTGAATGACAATGTCGCTGACTTTGCGTAGTTCGCGCCGGCTTTCTTGGCCATCCAAAAACTGGTCAGGAACATTACGATGAAGTAAACAAGCAGAGGCGCCGCGATTCGCAGCACGTCCAGGGGCTTGGCGATGATCTTCTCCCCCTGCATCGAAAACATCACCACAATCGTGAAGAGCAGGGCGATGAGAGTGATTGGCGAGATCCGAGGAATGAACTTCGAGACGTACCATTCCTTTCCATGCAGCTTGATGAGGGCAAAACGCGAGATGAGTCCGGCCAGGAACGGAATTCCAAGGTAAATGAAAACGCTTTGCGCGATCTGGCTGATGGTCACATTCACCACCGCCCCCGAGAGCCCCAAGAGTGGCGGCAGCTTGGTAATGAAGAGCCACGCATAAACGCTGAAGAAAAAGACCTGGAAGATCGAGTTGAAGGCCACCAGCCCCGCGCAGTATTCCGTATCGCCTTTCGCCAGATCATTCCAGACGATCACCATGGCAATACAGCGAGCCAAGCCGATCATGATCAGGCCAATCATGAATTCCGGCTGATTGCGAAGGAAGACGATTGCCAGGATGAACATCAGGATGGGGCCGACAATCCAGTTTTGCGCCAACGACAGGCCCATCACCCTGAAGTCGCGAAACACGTCGTGGAGTTCCTCGTATTTCACTTTGGCGAGGGGCGGATACATCATCAAAATCAGCCCAATCGCAATGGGAATACTGGTTTGGGTCCCCTCCGGACGAAGGGAACCGATCCAATTCCCGACACCAGGTGCGAAGCAGCCCATCAGAACACCCGCCGCCATGGCGAGGAAGATCCACAGGGTCAGATAACGGTCCAAGAATGACAGTCGTTTGGCGATACCACTCATATTTTCTCCTATCCGCAGCAGTTCCCCGTTTTCTTAACTTTTGGTGTTCCCGGACAGCACTTGCTTTCGTCGGTCGGGGAGAAGTCGCCGTGCAGGAAACGTTGGGCAAGCTCCAGAACGGCGCGTGCCGGCGCTTGCTTCACGGTTTGAGCCAATTCGACTGCCTGTTTCATGTCCTCTGCTGAGACGCCGAGTTTGCGCGCCTGTCCGTAGTGGTATTTGAAACAGGGTTCACAGTTGGCGGCAATGCCCGCTCCGATTGCAATCAATTCCATGACAGCCGGGGTGCACAGCGTTCCGCCGTCTGACGTGGGACCGTTGGATGGGTTGTGTGCCTTTACTTCCAGACTGGTGATGTAATCGCTTGGTTTTGCGCCCGAAGGCAGATGTTTGATGATCTTTCGGTAGAGGGGATCGTTCCACTCAGTCATCGCGTTGACGTAATCCGGCTTTGGCGTCAGCACCAAGTCCACCAGCCCTGCGGCTTTCGCCATTTTCTCCGTATCTTGAATCAACACCGCCCCGGCGATGCATCCCACGAGGGCCTCGACCATCTCACGGAGCTTTGGCGGCAGAGGCTTCAGTAATGCGAGGTCGGACACCGCGACGCGTCCACCCGGTTTCAGCACCCGGGCAATTTCACGCCAGACCTGGGGTTTGTCCGGAGAAAGGTTGATCACGCAGTTGGAAATGACTGCGTCCACACTGGCGTCGGCGAGAGGCAGGTGCTCGATCTCTCCAAGCCGAAACTCCACGTTGTCCAAACCGGTCCGCTTCCGATAGATCGCGATATTCTTCCGTGCCTTAGCGAGCATTTCTGTCGTCATATCGACTCCGATGGCGCGGCCAGTCGCACCGACCTTCCTGCCGGCGATGAAGATGTCGAAGCCGGCTCCCGCCCCCAAGTCCAGGACTGCTTCACCAAGCTGAAGCGCGGCGAGCGCGTTGGGGTTGCCGCAGGAGAGTCCCATGTTTGTGCCCTCCGGCAAGGCGGCCAGTTCATCGGCACTGTAGCCGATATGCTGAGCCAACTTCTCAGCTTCCGGCGCAGACGATCCGCAGCAACAGGCGCCGGATTTACGACGCGAATTCCCCTTTTGAGCAATCTTGCCATAGCCCGCGCGAACTTTTTCGCGCACGGACTCAGGCTCAGTGGAAGGTGTGGGTTTACTCATGGCATTTTCTCCTATTTTGAAAACCAAAAATGGGTGCGTGATAGCGGGATCAACTTCCGATCCAAGACCTGATCCTCAAGGTTGATTCCTGCCACGCCGATCTTCACATACCGTGTGATCGTGTTGGGAATCTGTTCAATACCCCCAAAACCATCCTCACCATCGGCCATCACCGGAATGGATACAGCCCTGACGATCCCGGCTGTAATCGCAAGATTTTCCTCCAAGCCAATGTCGATCTCCTGTTTTTTACAGGCGGCGACCGAAAAGCTATAGCCTGAACACTGAACGGCTTTGAAGCCCGCCTGTTCGATAATCCTGGCGCTGATTGGATCGTAGGCATCGGGCATGACCAAGGTTTCCTTGGCAGACAACAGATTCCTCAATTGCGCGCTTTTATTCATCGTGGCATCCTTTCCGCTTCAGACTTTCGGGCAATGTCTCGACAAAGCTGCGGATTTTATTCCGCACTCGCCGGCAGACAGCCTGCTTTTCTTCTCCATCCCGCGCTTCCCGATGCCAGCCGAATAGGGCTCGACCTTCTCGCTCTTAAGGCGCCGTGCCCAACCTTCTGCCATCTGGCTGCGACAGGAGTTGCCAGTACAGAGGAAGAGGACTCTTATTCTCGGAGGTAGCGCTGACATATCGTCTTGGGGTTCATTCGCAGGATCTTTTTGAGCTGACGACGGTCGTCCTCAGCCTCCGGGGTCTTGGCGAGGGATTCCTCTGTCCACGCCAGGGCATTACGAACGGCGGGCGGTGCCTCTCTACCCGCTAGGCGGTAATAGACCCATCGTTCTGTCTTGCGGGACTCGATCAGACCCGCGTTGTAGAGGATCGAGAGGTGATTGGAGATCGTGGATGGGGCCAGACCGAGCAGCATACCGATCTGGCAGACGCACAGTTCCCCGTCGCGCAGGGCCAGCGCCACGCGCACCCGTTGGGCGTCTGCGAGCGCCTTGGCAACCTTCATGAAGTCACGCATGCCACTACCATAATTCGACAAATGACGAAATGTCAAGTAATTGGCCGGACTCGGACGCGGATCCCCATTGCCCATCAAAAACACTTAGGCGCCGCGCCCCTTTTCAAAGGAGGCTTGTCCGCCGAAGTTCCGCAAAGCGGGACGAAGGAGGAATTAAGGCGGGGTGTGTCGTGCGCTTGTCTCGCCAGCTTGTGCCGCCGAAGCTTTGGCGAAGGCGCAAGCTTGCAGAGCGAAGGCGGATCGAGCATCGAGCGTCGAACAGTTGCCGGGCCTTGGGCCCGGCCTAATTTAATGTTTGGGAATTTCAATGTTTGGCGAAAAAGGCGGTGCGGGAGCCCCGCCCTCCATTTGGCGGAAAAAGATGGAGGGTCGGCCACGTGAAACGTGGTGAACCTCCCGGCCTGTCCCGCCGTAGTCCGATGAGAGACGAAGGCGGAACGGCTCCGGGCGGTCGTATCCCGCCTTTGAGTGATCGTTTCTGCGTCGAGCATCAAGCATCAAGCCGTCCCGCCGTGGCGGGACTTAAATTTTATTGAGTTTTTCCGGTGAAGCGGTGATCGTGTCGGAAAGGAGAACTCAATGGCTGCTTATGTCATCGTGCAAGCGCGGCAATCGGCTCACTCATTGCGATTGAAGGCTGTTGAGGCGGAAGAAACCTCGTTCAATCTCATGTTTATGCCGGCGCCCTTTGCTTGCTCATGGCAGGCCATTCCTGAAGAGAGACGAATGCATCAAAACCTTGAACCTTGTTTTTCATGAATGGCTGGCATCTGGTTTGGCGAAGTCTGGTTTATGATTGGAGGCTGCATGTCTGGACGGCATTGGGCGGGGCTGCGGCAGCGGGGGTGTTGTGCGGAGCATTGATGGTGGGGCGATCGGCGCCTGAAACTTTGCGGAAAAATCTGTTGTCGGGTCTTGGGGATATCGACGCGGGGATATTGTTTGCAGGAGGATTCCCGGCGGATCTGGCGCAACGGTTGGAGAAGGACGCAGGATGGAGCCGGAACGTTGAACGGACCGCGGCCGTCAGTATGCGGCAGGCTGTGGCGGCGCGGGTGGATGAACAGGCGCAAGCGCCCCATGTGCGGGTAATGGGGGTGGATGAGAGGTTCTGGGAGTTTTTTCCCAGGGTGAACCAGGAGGCAAAAAGTCAAAATCCGGGAGTGAAAGGACGACGGGTGGCATTGAACCGCCGGCTGGCGGAAGAATTGGGGGTGTGCGAAGGCGACGCATTGCTCGTCTGCCTTGAACGTCCGCAATGGTTGCCCCTGCGTTCGGTGTTTTTTCACCGGCGAAAGGATGAGGCCCTGCAAAGTTTGAGGGTGGAGGTGGCGGCGGTGTTGCCGGATCGCGGCGCGGGGGGATTCCGTCTGGACAGTGGAAGCGCAATCCCTCGAAATTTGTTCATTGATCGTGGCTGGCTGAATCAGGATCGAGACGAGGCTCAGGCTCTGGTGTGGCATGGACGGAAAGGTTGCAGGGTTGATGACCGGTTTTTTCTGGAGACCTGGCGGAAGGTTGGATGCCCGGCGGATGGAGGATGGGTGTTCAAATGCGGCGAAGGCGAATTGATGGCACAAGGGACACGGGTGCTTTTGCCTCCGCGTCTTGCTGAATCCCTGGAGAAAATGGCGAAGCAGGAGGGCGCGGACGCTGGTGTCTCGAGTGTTTATCTTGCGGAAAGGATGGAGGTGAAGGGGGGCGCCCGGTCGTTGGCGTATGCGATGGTGGCCGGGGTGCAGGACAGGGGGTTGCCGATGAAAAACAGTGAAATGCCGCCGATTTGGCTTGGCGCATGGGCTGCGGAGGACTTGGGGGTGGGCAGGAAGGATTTGGGAATTCCGGTTCGGGTGGTTTTTCCATTGCCGGATGGTGAAGGAAGGATTTTGAGCAAAAAACAGGATTTCATGCTGGCGGGTGTGTTGGGGATGGATGATCCGGTTTTGGCCGGCGCTTGGACGCCGGAATTTCCGGGCATGACGGACAGCCGGAAAATCGGGGACTGGCGCCTGCCTTTTCCCATCGATTGGAAACGCATCACCCGGCGTGATGAGATTTACTGGGAGAAATACCGCGCCGCGCCAAAAGTTTTTGTGCCTTTGGCGGTGGCGCAGAATTTATGGGGTTCAGTGAAAGGCGGGTCTCATGGAAAAAAGGACGGTTTGACCGGAGTGCGGTTGCGTCCGCCGCCGGGAATGACAGTGAAAAGGCTTGAATCACGCCTGTCGCGCCGGTGGCTGGAAAATATGGACTTTTCCGCGGGAGGAATGGAATTTCGCAACCTGCGTCAGCAGGCGCTGCGGGCGGCGGCAGGAACGGTTGATTTTGCGATGTTGATGACCGGGATGAGCTTTTTTCTGGTTGCGGCCAGCGCGGCATTTTCAGCTTTTATGGCCCATTTGCTGGTCATCCGCCGGCTGGGGCAGATGGGGGTGATGAGGACGGTGGGGGGAGGTGAGACGATGACCCGGAGGGTGGTGTTGTGGGAAATCGGTGTGTCAGGCATGGTGGGTTGCTGTCTGGGGGCGCCTGCCGGAGTGGGATATGCCAAAGGACTGGTGGCCTTGATGAATCTGTGGTGGAGCGGCGCCATGGGAGGTTTGGTGGTGGATTTGCATGTGGATGCCGCCAGTCTTGGTGTGGGATTATTGGGGGGAGGAGTGCTGACCTTGGGGATGATCTGGCATTCATTTGGTCTGGCCGGGCGTTTGACTGTCCGGCAACAATTGCAGGGGCTGGAGAACGGGGGGGGGGGTGAATCGGAAAAGGCTCATGATTGGACATGGAGACGGGCATTTGGTCTGACCTTGGCTGCTGCGATTCTGGGGACATGGACATGGTTCATTGACGATACCGCCGGACAGGCAGCGGTTTTTTTTTGTGTGGGGATATTGGTTTTGGCGGGAGGGCTGGCGTGGATGCATTGGGGGATTGTCCGGACGTGGAAGGGAAGAGGGGTGGTGGCGGGGCCGTGGGCGCTGGCCTGGCGGGGGGTGGCGCGGCAGCGGACGCGCAGTTTGCTGCTGGCTGGGACACTGGGGGGCGCCGCTTTTGTGCTGGCAACGGCGGGATTGAATACGGTTATTCCCGATGATCGAAAGGCATCCGGCGGTTTTGCCTTGCGGATGGCATGTGATTTTGCGTTGCGACATCCCCTGGATTCACCGGCGGGCCGGCGGGCGCTGGGGTTCAGCGAGGAGGAGGAACGGTTGTTTTCCGGGGTTCGGGTGGAGCCGTTCTGGCTGAGCGATGGAGATGATGTGAGCTGCCGGAATGTGGCGAAGCCGGCTCAGCCGCGATTTCTGGGGACGAAATTAAAAAACAAGAATTTTAATTTTAAAAATCAAGGCGGAGGGGAACGGGAGGAAGGCGTAAAAAACAAAAATCATGAAACAGCGGTTCCGGCCTGGGGGGATGCGGACGCTGTGAGGTGGAACCTGGGGGCCAAGGCGGGGGATGTGCTGGTTTTTCGCGATGGACGGGGAGGCCCTTTGCGGGTGAAAATCGAGGGGGTGTTGACTCGCAGCCTTTTTGCCGGGGAATTGGTGATTGACGAGGCGGATTTTCTGGAGCGTTTTCCGGACGAGCGGGGACCCCGCTGGTTTTTGCTGGCGGTTCCCAATGACCGGGTGGAACAGGCGCGCCGGGTGCTGCAGCGCCGTCTGGCGGAGTATGGCGCCGACGTGGTTTCGACGAAAGAAGTTCTGGCCGGGTATGCAGCGGCGCAGAATGCCTATCTGCGGATGTTTCTGGTTTTGGGAGGAATGGGGTTGTTGTTGGGAACGCTCGGGACGGCGGCGGTTTTATGGCGTGGAATCCTGGAAAGAACAAGAGAACTGGCCCTGTTGAACGCCGTGGGGTTTTCCAGACGCTGGATCGTGGGATTATTATGGCGGGAAAATGCGCTGGTGTATGGGGGGGGGATTGTCTGGGGAACGCTGGCGGGGTTTCTTGCGGGAGCGCCGGGATGGGCTGCCTTGGACGGGGATTTGCCGGCGGCGCGCCTGTTTGTGTGGATGGGTTTGCTGTTTCTGTCGGGGTTTTTGGCTTGCGGGCTGGCTTCCCGGTTGGTTTTGAGCGAAAGACCCGCCAGGGCCCTTCGACGGGAGTGATTTGGGCAATATTCTTATCGCATTTTGGATTCCCTTCAGGAGGTATGCGCCCCGGGGTTGTTGTTGGGTGTGGACAAGCGGCCTGGCTTGTGAGATAAAACCGGCCTCTTTTTTGTGACGGCTTGGATACGCAGGACTGCCGGCCATACGGCATGGCTGGACATCGTTTTTCAAGCTGACGCCTTTTACTTATGCGCATACCCATTCGAAATATCGCCATTATCGCCCACGTGGACCACGGAAAAACCACCTTGGTGGACAAACTGCTTTGGCAGGCGGGGGTTTTCCGTTCCAATCAGACTGTGGCGGAGTGCGTGATGGATTCCATGGATCTCGAACGGGAGAAGGGCATCACAATCAAGGCCAAGAACGCGTCCGTGCAATGGTGTGCCGATGGCAAGACAAACCCGGTGCTGATCAATATTGTGGATACCCCGGGTCACGCGGATTTTGGCGGCGAAGTGGAGCGCATCATGCGCATGGTGGACGGCGCCTTGTTGCTGGTGGACGCTTACGAGGGCCCCCAGGCGCAGACGAAGTTTGTGTTGAAGAAAGCCCTGGCCCAAGGGCTGCGTCCGATTGTATTGATCAACAAGGTGGATCGCGAGCATGCCGATCCGCACAAGGTGTTGGACCAGGTTTTTGGCTTGTTTATGGATTTGCATGCCACGGATGCCCAGCTGGATTTTCCGGCGCTCTATGGCAGCGGGCGGGATGGGTACATGCTGCCGCATCTTGAGGATTGCCAGAGCGAGGAAAAACGCAAGGAGGGGATGAGACCGCTTTTTGAGACCATTGTCCGCCATGTTCCCGCTCCCCAGGCGGATCCGACAGGCCCCTTCCAGTTTCTCATTTGCAATCTGGGGTACGACGATCATTTGGGACGCATTGCCTACGGCAAAGTGATGAGCGGCCAGGCCAAGGTGGGTGACGCGGCCTACCTGGTGCATCAGGATGGAAAACGCGAGTTGGGCAAGCTCAGCATGTTCTTTTCATTTTCCGGCATTTCCCAGCATCGCGCCGATGAAGTGGGCGCGGGCAACATCACCGGGATCACCGGATTTGACGAGATTCAAATTGGGGAGAGCCTTGTGGCCGCGGCGAATACGCCCGCGCTGCCTTTTGTGGAGATCGATCCGCCGACCATCACCATGACGGTGGGGGTAAACGACGGGCCTTTGGCGGGAAGGGAAGGGAAATTTGTGACGGCCCGCAACATCAAGGATCGCCTGTTTCGCGAAGCCCGCATGAATGTGAGCCTGGAGATTGAGGAAACGGAATCCGGCAATCTCTTTACCCTGAAAACCCGCGGCGAAATGCAGGTGGCGATTCTGGTGGAACAGATGCGGCGCGAGGGGTATGAGGTGATCGTGTCGCGTCCCGAGGTGATTTATCGCAAGAAAGACGGCCAGACCATGGAACCGTTTGAGGAGCTTTCGGTGGAGGTGGAAGACGATGTTTTGGGGGATGTGCTGCAGAGCATTGCCCGCCGCAAAGGGCAGATTGTCAACATGGAGCACCATGGCAAACAGGTGACGGTTCATGCCGAGGTCCCTACCCGGGGGTTGATTGGGTTTGAGACGGAACTGGTGAATCTCACCAGCGGGGGCGGCATCATGAGCCATGCCTACAAGGAATATCGTCCGGTGGTGGGGGAGATTCTTTCCCGCCTGACCGGCACGCTGGTGTCGATGGAGGGCGGGCCGGCGGCGGCTTATGCTCTGGATCAGTTGCAGGAGCGCGGACGGCTTTTTGTCGAACCGCAGGACGACATTTACGTGGGAATGATTGTCGGGGAAAACCCCCGGCGCGAGGATATCAATGTCAATCCTTGCAAGACCAAACATCTGACCAATATGCGCAGCCAAGGGGATGGGAAGGGGATTGTACTGGAGCCGCCGTTGAAGATGTCGCTTGAACGCGCCATCGAATATATCGAGGCGGACGAGTACGTGGAAGCCACGCCAAAAAACATCCGCCTGCGCAAGCGCCTGCTGGATGCCATTCAGCGCAAGCGCGCCGGACGATTGGTGAACAGCGGAGTGTAGGCAAAGCTGAAAAACGCCGCCGCCCCCGATGGAAACGCCTGGCGTTTTCCCAGCCGGCATTTCTGTTTTTTCTTTCGCGGATTACAGGTCCCGCTTGTGGAACATGATGGATGCCAGCGAGAGCAGGAAAAGGCTGTAAATCAATCCGTATGCCACAGATATAACCAAAAGCCCCCATGGCGCGCAAATCCCATTGCCAATCTCCGCTTTGAAGTCCAACAGGCAGAAGTTGGGCAGAAGACTGAAAATAAATTGAGCGCCGCCTTGGGCGCGAGCCAGGGCTTCGGTGGAATTGCCAATCACAAAAACTGCCACAGTCAAAAGGGCTGCCGGCAATTCGCTGAGGAATGAAGCGAACAATACCCCCATGGCCGTGGTCATGACCATGGCTCCCCAGGTTGAACAGGCAATTTGCAGAAAATCCCATTTCCATTCCTTGAATTCCCAGTGCAAGACAAGCATCATGCCAGCGGTCAGAATCAGCAGATTGATTGTCATCAACCACACCACCCCAAGGAATTTTCCGGCCAAGTAATGGGTGCGGCCCAGCGGTTTTGAAAGAAGGATCATGGCCACTTTCTCCCGCAGATCGCGGGCGATGTCGAATGTGACCATCAGAGCGGTCATCAACCCGACAAGCGTCAACAGGGCTGCGCCAGTGTCAAACATCAGCTCTTTCTGGCGTCCGCAAGTCAGGTCGGTATAAAGGTGGGCTGCCCCGACCAGAACCAGCACACATGCCAGCAACACATAAAGGGATTTTGTCCGCAACACACGGGTGTAGGTCGTCTTGCAGATTGTCATCATATCAATGGTATCCATCATGGTAAACCTCCTGCTGAATTTTGGGCATTTGGCTGCACAATGCCGGGAATAATCTAGTGCGGATGGTTGTTTTCTGTCAAGAAAAGTTTTTGGTTTATTTATTTTATCGATTGGATGGCGCGTGATGCCGCCGGTGACACCAGAAGAAATGGGTAAAATCCACTTGTCACCTTGTTTTGTTGGCGTATGGTAGGCGTTTTCTATGCCGGTTCCTATCACTCAAGCTGCTCGAATCGCCTCTTATATTCTCAAGCAAAAAATGCTTGGGAATGACCGCTATCCCTTGGTTTTGATGCTGGAGCCCCTTTTCCAGTGCAATCTGGAATGCGCCGGTTGCGGCAAGATCCAGTATCCAAACCATGTGCTCAAACGGCGTCTGACTCCGGAGCAATGTTTTAATGCGGCGGAGGAATGCGGGGCGCCTGTGGTGACGGTTGCGGGAGGGGAACCCTTGGTTCACCCGCAGATCAAGGAGATTGTCGAGGGATTGATTGATCGCAAGCGGTTTGTTTATCTCTGCACCAATGCTTTGTTGCTCAAGCAGAAGATGGATTTGTTCACGCCTTCGACCTATCTGAACCTGAGCGTTCATTTGGATGGGCTGGGGGAGGATCATGATTTTTCGGTTTGCCGCGAGGGGGTTTACGAGGCGGCGGTGGAGGCGATCAAGGAGGGGCTGCGCCGGGGGTTTCGGGTGACCACCAACACCACTTTTTTTCTGGGCGCGGAACCGCCGCGCGCGCATGCCTTTTTTGACGAATTGACGCGGCTGGGAGTGGAGGGGATGACCATTTCCGCCGGGTACAACTATGCGAAGGCGCCGGATCAGCAGCACTTTTTGCACCGGCAGGAGACCATGAAGCTTTTCACGGAAATCCTGGCGAACAATCCCAATCCCAAGTGGGTTTTCAATCAATCGCCTCTCTTTCTGGAATTCCTGATGGGGAGGCGTTTTTACGAATGCACACCGTGGGGGACCATCAGTTACAATATTTTCGGGTGGCAGAGGCCGTGTTATCTCCTGGAGGAGGGATTTGCCGGTTCCTATCGGGAACTGATGGATGAAACCGCGTGGGAAAACTACGGTTCCCGCTCGGGCAATCCCAAATGCGCCAATTGCATGGTGCATTGCGGTTATGAGGGGTCGGCGGTCAACGACACTTTTTCGAGTTTGGATGGATTCATGCAGACGGTGAAGTTGACGCTGGGCGGCATCCGGGCAAGCCGGAAACTGGAAGATCAGGACGCGCTTTATCATCCCTGTTGTGGCGCGCCGAAGGAAGCGCACAAGGAGAATGGGGGATGTGTGTGCGGAAAAGCGGCGCAGAAAGGAAATTGAAGGGGCCATTTATGAATGATATCGAGACCCAGATCGAGAAGGGATTTGAGTACAGCGGCGATGTGACCTTGCGCTGCAAGGATGGCCGGAGCGTCACGGGATTCCTTTGCAATCGCAATGTTCGCGGGACCCAAAAACATCCCGCGCCTTTTCTGGAAATGATGTTGGAGGGCCAGGATGGCAAGGTTGTTTTCGATTATTCCGAAGTTGAAAGCGTGGTTTTGAGCGGCGACGATCCATCGCATGGAAAGTCGTGGGAAGAATGGGTGGCCAAGCATGAGGCCATGAAGAAGGCGTTGCATCATTCGATGCCGTGAAGCGATCCATCTTCAGGCGGTGGAAGCGGGCGCTTGGGGGAATGTTGCTGGCTGTTTTCATGCTGGCGGCGGCCATGGCTGCCGCGGTTTTCTGGCGGCCCGGGAAAATCCTGGTCTTTGCGGTGAATCGTCTTCTGCCCGGAGCCCGTTTTGAAGTGGCGGAGGCGCGCTGGCTTGCCTCGGGGGCGCTGCAACTGGAGCATGTGCGTTTTGCGGATATCCTGAAGGCGCCGCGCGTGACCCTGAGTTGGAACTGGCGCGACCTGCCCAAGCACCGTCTTCGGGAGTTGTTTGTTGAATATCCGGAAATAACGGTTGATTTGAAAGACAAACTCCTGTTTGGCGGGGATGAAGGCGGACGGGACAAGGGGAAAGGGAAGGTTTCGAGGACTTGGCGGTTGTTTGAAACGTGGTATTTGGACAAGTTGAGGGTTGAGCGGGGACGTTTGCGTTTGCTGGGGATGGGGCGGCGTCTGCCTCCCATCGAGATGGAGGTGGAGGGGAGGTTTTTTGATCTCCCCCTGACCGATGAACTGACGGAAGATGACTGGAGCAAAAAACACTGTTTGGAACTTGAAAACCTGCGGTTTTTTTCGCCCTTGCGCCCCGTTCGTCCGGTGGTGCGGGTTGAACGGGTGGCGTTTGAATTTCGATTTGCGGGGTTGAGGGATCATCAATTGGACGCGATGGAGTTTTTTCGCCCCACATTGGTGATCAATGAGGCTTTGTTTTGGCTGGTCCGGGAATTGAGGGATGCGGAGGGGATTGCAAATGGAGGCGTATCCAATGACAGGGCATGGAGGGTCAGGACGCTCTCCATTCGCGAGGGAAAGCTTGATATCGCGCGATTGAAGGGGCTGGCTTCGCAGTATCCCCTGGAATTTGAACTGCGGCGGCAGAATCTTCTCCTGCGCGATTTGAGCCTGGCGGATTTTCCCCTGGAACTCACCATCCCGGCGCAGGATGTGATGCTCAATGATTGGGAGTTGGAACTGATCAATCTGCGCGGCAAAGTCGCCTTTCACATGGGTGAGACGAAAAAGATCCAGCGCGAGGGGCGGATTCAATTGGAACGGCCCAATGATCTGGTGAATACGATTTATGTCGATGTGATTCGGTGGCGGAAGATGGAAATGAATGCCGGATGGCTTTCGCTGGTTTTTGGCGACAAGGGGATTACCGGATCATTTGGAGCGGCTTTTGCCGGGGATTATGTGGCGGGGGGACTGGAGTTTGGGTGGGATCCTTCGGATCCATGGGGAATGTGGGGCGGTTTTGCCAAGGTGAATGCGCGCCAGGTGACCGAAACGCTGGTGAAGGATTATTTCATCATGGATGGCCGGGCCAAGCTGGAGTTTGAGGCGCGGGGCAGGCAGCAGGAGTTTCATGGAAAACTAAGACTTTCGTCTGCGACGTCCGGAATGATCAATATTCCCTCGCTGGATGCCATGATCGAAAAGTTTCGCAATGCGGCCACCATTGAAGATGAGGCAAAAGGCCTGTTGTGCGAAACCCTGCGGAACTACCCGTATCGCAAATACACCTTGAATGTCTCCTACGACAAGCCGGACGGAACCATGCTGCTTGACGCCGAAGGCCCTGCCGGCATCCGCCGCATGAATTTGCGCTGGCATGGATTGCGAAAGGAAAGCGCCGGGCCTGTCGCGGGAAAGTCCTGATTTTTCAGCCCGCGTTTTACTCCCATTCGATGGTGCCGGGAGGTTTGGAGGTGATGTCGTAAACAACGCGGTTGACGCCCTTGACCTCGTTGATGATGCGGGAGGACATGCGGGCCAGCAGATCGCCGGGCAGGCGAACCCAATCGGCGGTCATGGCGTCCTGGCTTTCCACGACGCGCACGGCGATGGTGAAGTCGTAGGTGCGTTCGTCGCCCATGACGCCCACGGATTTGACGGGCAGGAGGACGGCGAAACTTTGCCAGACTTTGTAGTACCAATCGGATTTTTTCATTTCGTCGATGACAACCCAGTCGGCGTCGCGCAGGATGCGCAGTTTTTCCGGGGTGATGGGGCCGAGGCAGCGCACGGCGAGGCCGGGGCCGGGGAAGGGCTGCCGCCAGACGATTTCGCGGGGCAGCCCCAGTTTTTCGCCAACCTTCCGGACTTCGTCCTTGAACAACTGCCGCAACGGTTCGACCAGCTTGAATTTCATGTCCTTTGGCAGGCCGCCGACATTGTGGTGGGATTTGATGAGGGCGGCGGGGTTGTTGCCGATGGGAACGCTTTCGATGACATCCGGATAGAGGGTGCCCTGGGCCAGGAACTTGTGGGACCCCTTGAGTTTGGCGGTGGCGCGCTCAAAGACCCGGATGAATTCGGCGCCGATGATTTTCCGTTTTTTCTCGGGATCGGTCACGTTTTTGAGCAATCCCAGAAAGCTTTCCGTGGCATCCGCGCAAATCAGTTTCATCCGGAAGTTGCGCTGGAAGAGCTGCCGGACGCCGTCCGCCTCATTTTTGCGCAACAGGCCGTTGTTGACGAAGACGCAGGTGAGTTGGTTGCCGATGGCCTTGTGGATGAGGGCGGCGGCGACACTGGAGTCCACGCCTCCGCTCAGGCCCAGAACAACCTTGTCCCCGCCCACCTGGCGGCGGATGTCCTCGCAGGTTCTGTCGATGAAGGAGCCCATGGTCCACGATTTGCCGCAGCCGCAGATGCCGTGGACGAAGTTTTGGAGGATCTCCTTGCCGCGCGGCGTGTGGTGGACTTCCGGATGGAATTGCAGCCCGAGGAAGTGGCGGGAAGGGTTTTCGATTGCGGCGTATTCGGAATTTTCGCTGTGTGCGATGGGCCGGAAGCCTTTGGGCGGGCGGATCAGCTTGTCTCCATGCGAATTCCAAATGGCCAGTTGACGGGGCAGGCCGGCAAAGAGTTTGCCGGGGGTTGTGACGCGAAGGGAACCGTGGCCGTATTCGCGCCGCGTGCCGCGGGCGACTTTTCCGCCGAGATGATAAGCCATCAGTTGCATGCCGTAACAAATGCCGAGAATGGGCGCGCCGAGATCGAAGATGGCGGGGTCAGGATGGGGCGCTTTCGGGGAATACACGCTGGCCGGGCCGCCTGAAAGGATGATGCCTTTCAAGCCGGGATCCTTCAATGATCCGGCTTTGGTGGAGAATGGGCGGATTTCCGAGAACACCTGGCATTCGCGAATGCGCCGCGCGATGACCTGGGTGTACTGGCTGCCAAAATCCAAAATGACGATCTTTTCCATGCCGTCACCATCCACCAAAAAGAAGACCGGATCAAGTCTGGATAGGGATGGTGAGTTTGTCGTTGTCCTGGCGCGGGGCGTGCCGGAGGCGGTAATCCCTGGGGGTGAGTCCCGTTTGTTTGCGAAAGACCTTGGTGAAATAGCTTTGATCGCAAAAACCGCATTCAATGGCGATTTCCGTAAGCCCCTTGCCGGTGCGCACCAGCATTTCACGGGCTTTGTTGACTCGCGCCATTCCCATGAGTTCGGTGAAGGTCCATCCGGTTTTTTTCCTCAGCAGGCGGGAGAAATGGCTGGGAGAAAGGCAGGCGATGCGGGCAACGTCGTCGCGACCGATGTCTTCCTGCAAATGCGCTTCGATATGGCGCATGGCATTTTCAAGCAGGACGGTGTTGGGATATTTCCGGTTGTCGTGGATCCCGTCCATGACCCGTTCCAGCATGCGGGTCAGCCAATGACACAGGGCCTCCTCATCGCGGATTTGAGCCAGTGAAGCCACGGATTCGTAATTGGAGCCGAGAATCTGCCCGGGTTCCCCGCCGGCTTCGACGGCGGCGCGGCACATCATGATGATCAGTTCGAGCACGAAACTTTTGACGTACTCAAGCCGGTTGCGTCCAAGGTGGTAGATGCCGAGAAGGACGCGGTTGATGATTTCCCTGGCGGCCTTGCGTTCGCCCCGTTTGATGGCGGCCAGGAGAAAGGGTTCCTCCCGCAGGTAGATGGCCCGGATATCGTCGTACTGGCTTTCCTTGAGACTGTGGAGGGCCACAGCCCGTTCCCGTTGCATTTCGGTTTCCTGCCGCCGCAATTTGAGCAGGGCGCCATTGGTCAGGTTTTCAGCTTCCGCCATGCGGAGCAGTTCCTGACAGGCTTCCAGCAAAGGTCTGGAACTGGCTTTGTCAGGCGCCACTTTGTTGTCCAGGGAAATCCCTGTCGCGACAAGACCGCCCGTCAGTTTTTCGTTGTTCATGAGGGGAACGGCCCACATGGCCCGTTCGCCCGGGCAGACATTGATGCAGGGTTCACCCCAGCGGAGCGCTTCCAGCACCGAACGGCGGCGAACCTCCCGGCAGGAGGATTCCATATCGCAATCCGGGCAGGATTTTTTTGCGTGGAGCAGTTTTCCCCCGGGATTGACGCAAACCAGGGCGAAGCCGAAGCGTTTTCGATAGGTCTGCTGGATCCGGGTTAATTCGCTCCGTGAGATGGGGGTGGAACCATCCATAACTTGGCAGGCGCAGGTGTGGATTGGAAATCAGGATCGAGAGGCGGGCGGAGGGGAGGTTTTTTCCGGATCTTCGCCTTCCTCTTCGCCCAGACTGTGGTGGTTGACCACCGTGCCGTCATCCATGGCGTTTTGTTTTACGTTGGGCAGATCGATGAACAGCCGGCGCAAGTCGCGGATGCCGCCCCACGTAAACCATACCGTGGTGACAACCCCCACGATCAGGGGACACCAGATGGAGGTGACGCTCCAGTAGGTTCCCCACCAGGTCAACGGCCAGGGAGAAATGAAATTCCAGATGACGCCGACAATGAAGACGGAAAACCAGATCATGTTCCAGAAGAACATGGACCCCGAAATGAGCTTGTCGCCCAAGGTGAAATGGCGGTCAAAACCGATCAGCTTGCCCCAGCTCCATTTTTGCGGGGCTTGCGCCTTTTCATCGCCCGCGATTTTTTCAACGGCATATTTTCCGCGGTGCAGCATGCGGTCCAGGTTGAAATCTTCCTTGCAGGTCAGGAGCGAGACAATCACATAGATCAGCGCCGCGGAAACCATGGCGTAGAAATTCATGATGGCGCTGTTGATGGAACGGATCCGGATGAAGAGCCGGGTGGCCCATCCGGTTCCCGCAGCCGCCATGGTTCCATTGGCCGGCTGGACGGTCAGTCCGGTGTCCGCTTTGAGGGAGGGATCCTCCTTCAGGGGGTCGGCGGGTTTTTCGGCAAAGGCATAATGGAGGGTGTTGGTCACGGAACGGTCCGGGAGATTGGCCACGACATTGCAGCTCTGCCAT
The DNA here is from genome assembly GCA_028687435.1 of Verrucomicrobiia bacterium. GTDB lineage: Bacteria > Verrucomicrobiota > Verrucomicrobiia > JABWAM01 > JABWAM01 > JAQUAF01. Next base: position 23,914 of record JAQUAF010000081.1, read on the forward strand.
TCGCCTTTGCGGGTGAACGCATACCGGTAGGTCCATCGATCCCCGCTTTTTTCAGCCGGTTTGCCGTTGATCGTGACCGCGGTTGCGCCCGGAGGGGTTTCGATTTGTATTTTGAGATGGTCGAACGGGATTTGCTGGATGGTCATGCCCGACACGGCGAGGCCGGAGCCGGCGATCATGGCGCACCACGCGCCAGCCGTGGTGCCCTTGCGCCAGTAAAGGCCGCCAATGATGGCGGCTCCAGCGCCGCTGAAGATGGCGCCGGTGATGGCGAAAAACATCAGGATGTATTCGGTCGGCTGATAGAGCCAGCCGAAGATGAATGCGTAAACGCCCACTCCCGCGATGCACCAGCGCAACAGGCGGATATGTTGGCGGGGGGAGAAGGGCTTCTTGCGGAATGGCAGGATCACGTCCTGAATGAAGATGCTGCCCCACGAGTGCATATAGGAACCGTCGCAGGCCAGCATGTGAAAGAAAATGATGGCGCAGAACATGCCCTTGATGCCGATGGGCAGCATATGGGAAATGGCCACGGGTGAACGCATCTGGTTTTGCACCTGCGGATTTTCGATGGTCTTGAGGGCTTCATTGGCCTGGGCTGCGCCTTGGGCAAAATCGGGGTGGTTCAGGTAGGTGTAGGCGCAGATGCCGAGCAGGAGAAGCATGACTCCGCGCGCCACTCCCCTCCATGCGCCAAGAATATTGCCCATCTTGGCCTCATGAGCATTGGCTGCCGAGGCGCGAAACGCGTGTCCTCCCTGCCACGACAGACAACTGTAAAACGCGCCAAACAAGCCGATGGCCACATACCAGAAGTTGAAGTCGGGCGCCCGGTCCGTGTCATATGGATTGAGCATGGATTGGCCTTTGGGGGCGGTCGCCATGGAGGTGAGGATCTCCGGCCAATTGAAGATGCAGAGCAGGGCGATGGCAATCACCACGTAAAAAATGCCGGACATCAGCCCTTCCAGACAGTCGGAAATCATGATGGTCAACTGGCCTCCCAACAGGGTGTAAAAGAGGGCCAGAGAGATGCCCACGGCCATCACCACGATGTAGGTGGGGAGCAAATGGCCGAAAAGGTGGAGGTTTTGGGGCATTCCGCAGTAATTCACAAAGAAACGGGCCGCCACGCATGGAAATATCCCGAAATTAAGAACCCCGGAAATAAAGGCGACGATGCCCGCCAGGACACGAAACCTCTTGCTGTAGCGGATCTCGAAATACTGGGCCAGGGTCATGACGCGTGTTTCGCGATAGCGATAGATGGCGTAACCGGTCAGGGTCAGGATCAAGCTTACCGGCACCAGCATGTAACCCCACCAGGTCATGGTGAATCCGGCCCGGTAGTACATTTCAAACAGGGCCACCGCGCTGACCGCGCCGAAGGCCGCTTCGCCGGAGGCGTTGCAGACCAGGTAACGTCCGGCGCACCGGCTGGCCGCCATGAAATCCGCGACGCTTTTGACATAACGCTTGGTGGACCACGAGATGATCGTGACGATGATGAAGGGGATGGCGACAACGAGCCAGTCAATCCAATGCATCTCCGGGATGTAGATGTTTTGTTGTTGGAATGCGAGTTTTTTTGTGTTTTTTTTGTCGTTTATCGGCCATTGATTGTTGGATTGTTCCGCTTCCGCCATAGAGTGAGCGGGACTCGATTTATGGAGATAATTTCAAAAGTCTGCATTTGAGGTGATTTTTCCTATCAGTCGATAGGGTGGGTTAAAAACAGGGCGGCGCTTTGAAAGCGACTGCCCTTGTTGTGTGCGGATCTTTTTCGAGACCGTCCTTTTCGAGGAATGCTTTTCGGCTCGAAAAATCCAAGTGTGTTCGCATAAAAAATGTTTGATTGAAAAAGTAAACAGGCCGTGTTTAAATCAAATTCCAGTTCCCGTCAACACTTTTTTGAAAAAATT
>JAQUAF010000082.1 GCA_028687435.1 Verrucomicrobiia bacterium
ACGACTGGCTGGACGCCTTTCGCGTGTTTCACGCCATGCGTTTTTGATTGTGTCGCAACATGAGAGATAAAAAACATTGGATTTTTTAGACGGCAATATTTTTCAAATTCATTGGTTCCCTAAAACATAAAAGATTTCCGAACACCAAATTATTAATGAAAGATGATCTTGCGGAGCTCCCCCGCGTCAGCGTGGTTATTCCAACCCTCAACTCCTCGGCAACATTGGGGAGGTGCCTCGATTCAATTTTAACGCAGGACTATCCCCGGGAACGCATTGAAATTCTCATATGCGACGGAGGTTCGGTTGACGGGACCAGGGAGATTGCCGAGAAACGCGGAGTGGATTTGCTGTTGGAAAATTTTCTCAAGACGGGGGAATCGGGAAAGGCGTTGGGGCTGCGCCGTTCGACCGGCGAAATGGTGGCATTTGTGGACAGCGACAACGTGTTGGTGGGAACGGATTGGCTGCGCCGCATGGTGGCGCCGTTTTGTGTTCCGGAAATCATCCTGACCGAACCGCTTTATTTTCAATGGAATTCCGAAGACCCTGGCATCACCCGTTACTGCGCCCTGATGGGTTTGAATGATCCCCTGTGTCACTACACGGGAAATTATGATCGATGGAACACCGCTACGGGACGCTGGACCGGCCTGAGCTTGGCGGTTCAAGATGAGGGAGATTGGCTTTGGTTTGAAGGAGATGAAAAAACTGTCCTTCCGACAATTGGCGCCAATGGCACAATTTACCGTAGAGAAGCCTTGATCGGCATAATGGATCAGGATTATTTTTTCGATGTGGATATCCCCCCTCGGCTTTGCCAGAAGGGAAAGGTTGGGTTTGCAAAAGTAAAACTGGGGATCACCCATCTCTATTGCCGCCATTTGAGGGATTTTTGCCGCAAGCAGCGGCGCCGTGTCCGGGATTATCTGGGTTTTAAACTCCAGCGTGGTTCTCCAAAAAGCAAAGGAGGTTATTCATTGGGTGGAATATCTCTTTTTGTTCTGTCCTGTTTGACTGTTATTCCCCTTCTGGCAACTGTTTTGAAAGGTTATAAACGAAAACCTGACTGGGCTTGGTTTTGGCATATCCCCCTGTCATGGGCCACTCTGGTGATTTATGGAAGCGAGACTTTGCTGGCGCTGATCAGTCCACGCAAGTGTGACAGGCGGAACTGGCAAGCCCGGTGAGAGGTTGCGGCATCCGGGATTTGACAACAGCTATACGAACGCGGAAACCAAGGATAGGCAGCCAATGGGCCATCACCTGCGGCCATTTGTGCAGACAAGGAAAAACGTGATCCCAAAATATAAGCGCCCGGCAGATCCACTTTGCCGGGCGAAGAAGGCGAAGCTGGCGCGCCCACCAAAAGGATGAATGCACGTGAATATGGGTGGGATCCCGGTCCAACAACAAATAGGAAAGGCCCAGCCTGTTGGGAGTGGTAATAATCAAAACACCGCCTGGATTCAATGCCTCATAGAGCTGTCTCAAAGTGGCGACTGGATTCTGGACATGTTCGATGACTTCCCAACACAATATCAAATCGAAACTTCCGGCAAGAGAATCTCGGTCCAGGTTAACGATGTTCCACTCCATATTTTCCCTCTGTTCAGCAACAGCCCTTTTTTTGGCGGCGGAAATGGCTTCAATAGAGTGATCCACCCCTTTTGTCCGATAGCCGAATTCGTTTAAAATAAAAGAATTATGGCCAACCCCGCAGCCGGCATCCAGCGCCGTTTGTTGATGTCCGTCGAATAAATCTTTTCCGGACCATTTGGATGCCCATGCCAAATTAAACAATTTCTCCTTCCGGGAATAATTGGTTATGGATGAATCAAGGAAGCCGCGCTCTTGATAATAGCGGTTGTCATAATGGGAAGACAAATCCTGCGTCGAGTCTGGAAGCGGAGGCATGGGGATGTTTTTCAATGGGACCTAAACATTGCCGAACTCGACGTAAGTTTCCTTGGCGTCCCGGCGGAAAAGAAATATGCGCTGAAAGCCCGGATGAGCCAGCACATCGAGGAATTGCCTCGGCCGAAGATCCCGCAGCAGGCTCCAGACAACCCGGGGTTGCAGGTAAAAGCGCAGATAGGTGCGGGAGAAAACCTTCTGGATTTGATCGATGGGCAGTTGAACCGGATATTTTGGAAGAATCCCGCGGTCCAGATAAGCCTGCACTGCCGGAGAATAATCCTTTTGGGAGACATCCTGAAAAAGGCGTTGGAAATCCTCGGAACCCGGATAGGGGGCGAAAATGGAGATTTGCATGCGGTCAAATGGAGAGCGCAGGATGAAATCGATGGTTTCCCGCAATTCATCGGCTGTTTCATCGGGGAATCCCACGATGAAGAAGCCGCTGGTCAGAATATGATGCCTTCGCAGCAAGGCCACTTTTTCCTGAATGAGGCTGAGGGCCAGTTTTTTCTTGATCCGCTGCATGACTTGAGGCGAACCGGTCTCAACGCCAATGCCGGTCATATAACAGCCGGCTTTGCGCATGAGACCGGCCAGCCGGTCATCGATGGTTTCCAGCCGGATGCCGTTGGGGATGCGCCAGACCAGATCCAATTTTTCGGCAATCATCCGTTCGCAGATTTCCATCGCCCGGTTGCGATGGGCGGTGAAACCATCGTCGCCAAACCAGAGCTCGCGCACGCCGTGTTGCCGCCGCAAAAGTTGGAGTTCGCGCACCACATATTCGGGCGAATGAAACGTCATGCGACGCAACCATGTGGCATTGGTGGCGCAAAAAGTGCATTGGAAGGGGCATCCGCGGCTGGTGACGGTTTGGACGCTTTGGAAATATCGCCGGGGAACCGATGCGCCCAAATAAGTGTGGAAGTAGTTTTCGGGCTTGACCACGTCGTAGGCGGGCAACGGAAGGCGGTCGAGTTCCTTGATCCGTTCCCTGGGTTTTGTGGAAATCTGGTAATCCTGGCCGTTTTTGAAAATCAGATTGGGAATGGACTCGAATGCGTCGTTTTTTTTCAGTGCGTCAAGCAGCATTCCCAGGGGAATTTCCCCTTCGCCCACCACGCCGAAATCGGCCTGCAAGTGGCGCACCGCTTCAATCCCGAGGGCTGAAACATGGGGGCCTCCCACAATAATCGGGATGTTGGGATGGCGGGCTTTGAATAAAGAAACAAACGCCTTGACCCACGGATGCCAGCCGGTGAGAAGAGAAATGCCGAGACAATCGTAACCGGAAAAGTCGAGGCTGGACAGGAGGGTTTGCGGAGAGGGTTTTGAAAGAGAGGCGTCGTAAAAAGCCGCTTGATGACCTTGTTCGCGAACATGAGCGATCAAGGTTGCATAGCAATGGGGAAAATTGGTCTGGGCGCCGCCGGGCTTGAGAAAAAAGATTCGGCTCATGTTTGCTGCGTCAAAAAAGGATGAAACAAGCCTGAATTCTACGATTGCAGTCAACCACTGTTCAATACTAATCTGCCCCACCGGTTTTGATGGACAAAATGCAAATTCATTGGATTGCCAACTGTGTGGTTCCCCCCCCCCGTTCACTGAGCGGCGGTGATCGGATCATGGTGGAATGCCTTCGGCGATGGTCGAAGGAACATGAAATTACCGTTTATGGCTGGGAGGGAACCCGTCAATTGTTTGACGAGCAAAGCGTGACCGGATTGAGGCATGTGATCTGGCCCAGCAGATCGTTTGAGAAATGGGGGTTTTCCGCCTTGTTTGCCGCCCAAACCTGGAAGGGATGGTCATGGGCGGGAAAAAACCGGCTTGATGGCCATCCGCCGGTGCTTGTTTCGAGTTCGGACTTTCCTCCTGACAATCTGCCGGCCTTGCGTTTGAAAAGAAGATTTCCCCATTTGTTTTGGGCTGCCGCATTTTACCTGTTTGCGCCATCTCTGATCCAGCATTGGCGTGGAGGGTCTACGCCCGGGTTGAAGTTTTGCGCCTATCAACCTCTCCAAAAATGGATCCTACGGCGAATATTGCGTGAAGCCGACATGATTCTTGTGACGGGGGAAGAAGACCGGGAACGCATGATTGCCTTGGGACGACATCCGGATGAGGTTTTTGCCGTGCGGGGAGGGGTTGATTTGAGCGTGCCCGCCCAGGCGCCCGAACCGCCGCAAAAGGAATATGAGGCGGTTTTTATCGGCCGTCTGCATCCACAGAAAGGCGTAAGGGAGCTGATCGGGGTGTGGAAGACGGTGGTTCAAAAGATCGGGACAGCGCGCCTGGCGATCATTGGAACCGGTCCGATGGAAAAGGAACTGAAAACCCGGATTCGTTCTTCAGGGCTTGAGTCCCATGTGGTTTTTCATGGGTTCAAGGATGGTGTGGAGAAATACAGGGTGATCAAGTCCAGCCGACTGGTTTTGCATCCGGCCATTTACGATAGCGGCGGAATGGCGGCAGCGGAGGCTTTGGTTTGCGGCCTGCCAGGCGTGGCTTTTGATCTGCCCGCGTTGCGAACCTATTATCCGCGAGGTTTCGAAAAGGTTCCTCCTGGCGACCTGAAGGCTTTTGCCGCAGCCGTTGTCAATCTTCTGAATGACAGCGCCAAGTATTGTCGGCTGAGTCAGGAGGCTGCCAGCCTGTCTGTGGAATGGGATTGGAATGGCCGGGCGGCGCAGATTTGGGAAGCCATGGCCCGTCAAATCCAAGCGCATGAATCAAGGAGGCGCGAATGAAGGACGGGAATTGCTGGATTTGCGGGGGGGGGGCGGATGAAAAAGCGGGGAACACCGTGAATTTCAGAACCGGAAACTCGGATGTCGATTATCATCTTGTGCGTTGCAGGGGATGCGGATTGGTTATGATCGATCCCATGCCTTCCGATGAACAATTGCGCATTTTTTATGGCCAGGCTTTTTATCCAAAGTTGTCGGGAATGACCGCATGGGTGGCGGATCTTTTACTGGACGAGCGCGCCTCGTTTATCCAGCGTCGGATGATTGGACAGCGGGTGTTGGAGCAGGGGTGCGGCACAGGTTCATTCCTTCAAAAGCTGATCCGCCTGGGAATGGATGCCTATGGAATCGAACCGTCCAAGGACTGGTCATTGGCCGTGCCGGCCGATGTTGCAACGCGTGTTCGCGCGAATCTTGACGAACAGGGCGGATTTGACGATGGTTTTTTTGACATGGTTTGTCTATGGCAGGTTTTGGAGCATGTGGAGTCGCCAGGGACTCTATTGAAGACGCTTCATCGGAAATTGCGTGATGGCGGAGGGTTGATTTTGGAGGTTCCCCATTATGGTTGCCGGGAATCAGCTTGGCTGAAGGATGCTTGGTTTGGGTTGGACGCTCCCGGGCACCTCTGGCATTTCGACAGGATCACTTTGTCCCTGGCGTTGAAAAAGAGCGGGTTCGAAGTGGTGGAGGTGGTGGATTCCCTTTGGCAGGTTCCTTGGATCTGGCCCACTTTTTGCCAGACCAATGGCCAGCGTTATGTCCGGTCGATCCCATGGAACAAAGGGGTTCCAAAAGGAATGCGTTTTCTTTCGCCTTTGGCATCGGCGTGCGTTGTGGCTCAATCCTTGCTGGATCGGTGCTGGCCCGAGTCGCTTCATGTTCTCCGGATGTTTGCGTTGAAACGTGGTGATTGGGCCGGGATATGACACTTTGTTGCTTGGCTCCCGCCATCCAAGCCGTTACGGTAGAAAGACCATGAGTTTGAAAGCGTCCAAAGGCGAGGCCAGAATTTTTCAACCGGGGTTGTTTGGCGCAATGATATTGTTTGCAGCGGGATGTCTGGTTATTGCCTTGTGCCTCCTGGCGCCACAGGGCGGACAGGCTTTCTTTTCGATGGATTCTCCGGCATCTTGGTTTCGATCCACGCATCGGTTGCTCCAGACTTGGAGTCCTCATATGTGGATGCCGGAGTATTGGATGGGGCAGCCCTTTGGAACCCTGCCGCCCGACCAGACTTGGGGATGTCTTCTTCTTTGGGATTATCCGTGGTCGAACTGTCTTTTGGTTGCCGTGGATTTGACAGTGGCGGCTGTGGGGGTCTTTCTTGCATGCCGGGTTTTGGGATTGGCTTGGGCCGCATGCGTTTTTTCAGGGACAGCCTGGTTGCTGACCAACACCATGATCACTCTGGTGTACCCTGGTCACACAGGAAAGTTTATCACCTGCGCCTGGTTGCCCATGGCTCTGGCGTTTTTTTTTCATGGGTTGAAGCATCAAAAAATTTGTTCTTTTTTGTTGAGCGGCGCGTTGCTGGGTGTGGCGGAACTGGGGTGGGAACTCCAATTGCCTTATTACCTTGGTTTGTGGTTTGTGATTCTTTCAGGAACGGCTTTTTTTCTGCAGCGCGGCGGGTGGCCTGCGGGCAATGGATGGAAGGTTGTTTTGGGGGTGGCGCTGATTCCGGCGGCCGCCTGTCTGACGGGCGCCTCAGCTTTTGGGAGGGCCATTTTTTTGATGACCCAAAACCAGATGGGGGGGGGCGCGGTTGATTCTGCGCAAAATTGGCATTTTGCCACGCAGTTTTATTTTCCTCCCGAAGAGACATTGAGTTATCTGACAACCGCCCAGTTTTTTGGCGCTCCGGATGTGTATTGGGGGAGAAACGGCGCTCCGATGTTTTTGCGTTTGTCCGACGATTACATGGGGCTGCTGGTCCTTGGCTTTTGTTTTTTGGGGATAACGGTTTGCTGGCGGAACTGGCCGGTCAAGCTGTTGACCTTGATGGGCGCCGGCTCGTTGCTGGCCAGTTTTGGGCGGGAAGGAGGACTTTACTGGTTATTGTATCAATTGCCGACCATGAAGTCCCATCGCAATCCGCATCGGTGGAGTTATTTTGTTTCGTTGACGGCGTGTTTGCTTGCCGCTTATGGCGTTGACTGGTTTTACCGACGCCTGCAGGAGCGGCGGAAAGAAGTCCCCGGGGGGGCGGAACAGGGGGATGGGTGGTTGTTCTGGGAACGTGTTCTTTTGGGGATGGGATTGGTGGGGGGGGCGATTTTTTTGGTGGGAGGGGGCTTGCAAGCCATGCCCGAAGCGGTGGCGCGAGGATGGTATTCTCCCGGTGACATGGCTTCTTCGCAGGCGCCTGTCTTGATGGAACGAACGGCCTGTTTATTGTCCAGCCTGACCCGGACGGGATTTTTCCTTGGAGTTTCGGCGTTATCGGTTTGGCTGGCATTGGCATGGATTTCCCGCTGGCGGCAATCGTGGGCATGCCGCTGGCTGGCTGTTCCCTGGATTGTGCTGGTGGCGGTGTTGGTGGCGGATTTGGGGCACAACGCCAGGCGATTCATCCGTTTCTATGACTGGCGGCAGATGTACGAGCAGAATGATCTGGTCAACTTGTTGAGAAAAGATCAGGAACTTTTCCGGGTCAAGGCGTTGGGAGTTCAACAGAATCAATTGCTCAACCAGTTGGTTTCCTGTGTGTTGCCATATCATCAGATCGGGGTGGTGGATCCTCCCGCCTCTTCGCGCACGCCGTCCGATTACGCCCTGCTTTTCGATTATCTGGCCAGAAATCAAGTTCAGCCCGAAGCTTATCTGGATTTTTTCAATGCAAAATATATTTTGAGCGCCGCCCCCATCAATGATCCTGGAATAAAACTGACGCCGATTGCGCAATGGCAAAACATCATGGCTTACCGGCGCGAACGCTGTCTGCCGCGGGTCTGGCTGGTTGGGGACTGCCAGGTGGTCAAGGATGGCGATGAACAAACATTGAAAGCGGTGTTTTCCCCCTCCAATGACATGCGAAAGACGGTGATTCTCGACGAGCCGCCTTCGTTTGATCCGGCGATGCCGGGGACAAGACCAGGAGATCAAATGCCAGGCCGTATCAATCGGGTGGATTATCAGGGCGAATGCCGGATGGAGATTCAATTTGACGCGCAAATTCCCTGTTGGCTGGTGATGAGCGAGAGATGGGATCCTGATTGGAAAGCCTGGCTTGATGGGAAGCCTGTGAAAATCAAAAAGGGGAATTTTTTAATGCGCGTGATTGAAACTCCGGCGGGATCGCATCGTTTGGTGATGAAATATCGCCCCTCGATGACCCTGTTTTGGGTGTCGGTGTCAGCCATGGCGTTTTTTGGCATGGTTGGAATCATTTGTTTGTGGCGAACACGGAGGCGCGCCGCATGAGATTGATGGATCGGCTGAGGGGATTTTATCTGGCAAGCGTGCTGCTGATGTTTGCGCAGAATGCGGCGGCGGGATTCCAGTATGTTTTTCGCGCCCTGATGGCGCGCGCGGTCAGCGTCGCGGATTATGGGTTGATGGATGCCTCGTTCAGCCTGATGAGCCTGCTTGCGTTGCCCGTGTCCACCTATGCGGGCATGCTGTCGCGGCGCTGGGCGGAATTGCACAATGCGGGACGGGAGACGGAGGTGGACGATTTGTGGTGGGCTTTGGTTGTGGTGACGGGCGGATTTGCGGGAGTGGTGCTCCTGGCGGGCGGTTTGCTTGCGCCTGTGTTCGGCTGGTGGTTGAAGACGCCTCATATGACGGTCGTCTGGGCGGTCATGATCTCATCCTGCCTGGGTATGATGCTGGCCCTGGCGCCCCCGCTGGCGATGGCCAGGCAATGGTTCGGACTCCTGGCGGTGGGAAGTCTGGGAGGGGCCGGGCTTCGCGTGTTGGTGGCTTGGGCGGGCATTCAATCCGGTCATGCGCTGCTGGTTGCCATGCTGGCCACCGGATTGTCCGCCGGTGTGGCCATGGGATTGATCCTGATGCGTGTCCGGCGTCCTGTCTGGAGGGAACTGCCATTGCGGCGATTGCGTTCCCGGTGGCATGAATGGGTGGCGCCGGCCTTGTCGGCGGTCACGGCCTTTGTGTTCTGCGGGTGCGATCTGCTGGTGGTGAGGCGTTTTTACGAGCCGCAACTGGCCGGGGAATTCGCGCAGGTGATGACCCTGGCGCGCATCATTTATTATTTTGCCACGCCTCTGGCCATGGTGGTTTTCCCCAAGGCCGCCACGAGTTTGCTGGCGAATCCGCAGGGGAAGGAAAACCGGGTGGTGCGCCGGGCCATGGCCTTGTGCCTGGGGTCCTGCCTGCTGATGGCGGCGTTTCTGCATGCGCTGGCGCCCCTGGCCTTCCGGCTGTTGCGCGGCGGATCGGCTGCGGAAAACGCGGTGGACGCCGGTCATTTAAGGGTGGCGGTGTGGTGCCTGATCCCTCTTGCGTTGTGCCAGTTGGTGACGCCGGCTCTTTTCGCCCGCCGGCAGGAGCGCTTCCTGGCCGAATTCACAGGGCTTTCCCTCCTGTTGCCCCTTGGTTTGATGATCTTCCGCAACAACCTGACCCACGCGTTTTTGGTCGAGGGCGCCGTGGGGTTGTTGTTGCTCGCATTCATCGGCTGGCGGCTGTGGTCTGTGCAAAAGGAAAATTCCAGCCGGAATTGACAGAATTTTCAGTCTGAACCAACGAGCCAGCCAATGGCAGATCTTATGCCAACAAATTGATCCGCGAAAGCGGACGGCTTCGACGCGCTTGCAGGCGCCGGCGCCAAACTGCTCCACCAAACGCAAAAGAAAAAAGATGCGGGCAAGGCGTTTATTGCGGGGTTTGGATTCGTGTAAACGATGCAGATCCTCCATCGTGTCTTTGCCAAGTTGGATGCCATGAATGGTTTCATCAGGTCCAACACCCGCAAAAATCCGGCCGGATGGGGGTGGACCATTTGACAGCATGATCGTCAATTGGTTCGGACCGTTTTACGATGATTCGTCAATTGGTCCTCGACTTTTCTCCCGGAATATTCCACACTGCCAGTGTGAAGAGATTTTATGAGAACGTGGTGCGGGAGCATCTTGCATCGCATCGTCAGATGGCTTTTCTTTCAGGTCCCCGCCAGGTGGGGAAAACCACCACCGCCCGCGTGATTGCGCCCGATTTTCGCTACTACAATTGGGATCGACAGGAAGACCGGCGGCTGGTGCTGCAGGGCGCCGATGCCATTGCCCGGGATCTTGATCTGCAAAACCTTGGCCCTTCGCGAAAACTGGCGGTATTCGATGAGATCCATCGCTATCCCAAATGGAAGTCGTTTTTAAAGGGATTTTTCGATGGCTATGGCGAGCAGTGTCACCTTTTGGTTACCGGCCGCGCCCGGCTGAATGTTTACAAACGCGGCGGCGACAGTCTGATGGGGCGTTATTTCCCCTATCGCATGCATCCGCTTTCGATTGCCGAACTGATTGATCCCAGCGTCCCCCCTCAACCTCTTCGCCAGCCACGGGCCATTGAAGGGAAAATCATGGAACAATTGCTCCGCTTTGGCGGTTTTCCCGAACCGTTTCTCAAAGCTTCGGAACGTTTCCACCGCCGCTGGTCGGACTTGCGAACGGAAATGTTGTTTCGCGAGGATATTCGCGATGGCACACGCATCCATGAAGCTGGACAGATTCAAGTGCTGGCTGAGTTGCTCGCCTCCCGCGCCGGACAGTTGGTCAACTATAGTTCCCTGGCGGCGGAGGTTAATGTGGCTGTGGATACCATTCGCCGATGGGTGGCTGTCTTGGAGGCGTTTTTCCATGTCTTTGCCATTCGTCCCTGGCATCGAAATGTGGCCAAGTCGTTGCGCAAACAACCCAAAATCTATCTCCGCGACTGGAGCGCGCTGCGCGACCCGGGCGCCCGTCTCGAAAATTTTGTGGCCTGTCATCTCCTCAAGGCGGCTGAGGGTTGGACCGATCTGGGGTTTGGAAACTTCGAGCTTTTCTACTTGCGGGATAAAATGCAACGGGAAGTGGACTTTCTGATTGCCCGCGATAAAAAACCCTGGTTTCTGGTGGAGGTCAAATCGGCGGCGCGCAAGGAAATCAGTCCGGCTTTGGTTCATTTTCAGGCGCAAACCGGCGCCCCCCATGCCTTTCAAGTGGCGGGAGATTTGGGATTTGTCCACCAGGATTGTTTCTCCATGAAAAAACCGGCGCGGGCGCCATTGGCGACCCTTTTGTCGCAATTGCTATGAATCTTCGTGGAGGACAACTTCTTTGGCATGCGGGAGAGCATAAATGAAAACGATCACCGCTTATTTCACCGATAAACCCAAAGATGGAGAAACCCTATGGCCGACAAAGTAAAAGTGTGGTTTGATCCGGAAGCCGACTTCCTTGAGGTTCAATTTTGCGATAAGCCTGGCACCATGAAGGAGACTGGTCACGATGCCGTCATGGAGGCCGAGAGAGCCAGTCTGCTGAACGAGTTGGAACAATTGCGTACCGCATCCGCGATCTTGATGGCCTCATGAGTCAACGGGTCATTGAACGGCACGGCCAAAAGCGTGGGACCTGCTATGCTCTTCGCAAGAAATGAGACTTCTTTTGGCATATGGAACAGTCGATGGGAACTGGATATGTGACAATTATGAGACATATGAGACATCGACCCGAGAGCGCAAATCGGTGACCTGAAGAAGAAAATCCTCTGTCGTCGTCTTGGGCGACAGCCTCAATGCCAGCACCGAAGAAAAATTTTCATTTCGGGTCCGCGCAATCGTGGACGGCAACGCGATGGAGTGGAATTTTCCCCCGGTCATCATTACCATTCAGCCAAACTGGCAGGACTGTTGCGGGCACGAAAAACCTTCAATGCTTGACTTCATGCACACCCAACAAAGCGTAAGACTGCTCGCTGTGAGCGATCTGCATGCGCCGAGCCTGTTGCTGGCAAACATACGAATCGGCTCATGCGGCTCATTTCGCGGCTCATGCGGCTCATTTCGCGGCTCACGTTTGGGTTCGCTTGGCGGCGGACATCTCGTACCACACCAGTCGAGAGGAACCCCGTGACCGCAAAATGCCTTTTTTTACCAGCACGGCCAGATCCCGTTTTGCCGTCGGTTTCGTTGTCCCGACAAGCTTTTCATATTGTTCCCGAGTGATTTTGCCGTGTTGCAGCACATATTCAATCGCTCGTTTCTGCCGATCGCCGAGCTTCCGCTCCCGGCCCGCCTCCCCAAAACCCGGTGTTTTCCGGAAAACCACGCGAAAAGAATCAGCGCGAGACTCAAACTCCGGTTCAGGCAGACCGGTTTTTACGCAGTCGGCAATGATGCGGCGGGTGCCGGTGCCAAACTGTTCCACCAAACGCAAAAGAAAAAAGACGTGGGCAAGGCGTTTATTGCGGGGTTTGGATTCGTGTAAACGATGCAGATCCTCAACCGTCAGTCCGGCGGGCAAACCACCCGGATTCCAGACTTCCAACCGATCATCGAAAATCCGGATCTGCACATTTCCCGGCGAGGCGTAATCGCGATGGCAGACCGCGTTAACCACCGCTTCCCGCAGGGCATCCAAAGGGTACTCCCATAGATCCTTGCGTTCCACATCCTTGATTTCAGCGCCGCTCCGGATGTTGCGTTTGATGAAGTTCATGGCCTCATCAACCTGCGCAATCACCGTGCCATCCAAAACTTTCATGTCGATAAAATCCAATTCGACATTCCCTTTAAAGCGGGCGCAACGCAACTGGGATTGAACCATGGCCCATTGCGGGTTTTTACCGAAGAGCAAATTGGCCGCGACGGTGACCTTGCCGTTATTCAGCAAATGGAGTTGCCGCAAAACCTGCGGCAGCGGAGTGGATGGATTCACATTCCATCTTCTTTCCGCTTGGGCGCGAATCAGAAAATCTCGCACCCGTCCGCCATCCAAGTCTTTGACATGGACCTCGGACAAAACGGTTTCATCCCAGGTAATTCCTCGATGTTGGAAATGCCAATCGGCAGCCTCTCCCGGGGAAAGCTTCTGATTTGTCGCTCCCACACGTCGAAACGCATGGTTGAAGGCGTACACGGGCCGGGAAGAATGCGGTTGAACGTCCAGAAGAAGGATGGTTTGCCCGTTCTTGGCCGTCGTTTGCAGCGATGGCGTGAGCCGCGGATGGGTGTTTTGGGCAATTTTGTTGGCAATATCCTCCACTGTGCCTTTGCCAAGTTGGATGCCATGAATGGTTCCATCAGGTCCAACACCCACAAAAATCCGGCCTCCCTTGGCTGCCGCGAAAGACGCACAGGTTTCGACAATATCCTTCCACTCCGCAAGGGATTTTTTCCATTCCACCGTTTCACTTTCGGATGGAATTCGCAGGATTTTCATTTGACGGACTTTGCGCATGCTTCTTATCTTTGCATACTTGTGGAAAAACTGCCAGCAGAAGACAAGCTCGTGGCATCTCCCGCTTCCAACCTTGCCGCCTTGCAACACACTGTAGCCCGACATCCTATTTGGAAAGCCATTTGCAGGCAAAATGAAATAAACCACGAAATGTATTTGTAATAGTCCATTGGAGACCTCTTGCAACCCCCTTGTTTTCAGGGGGTTACGGAAAAAGAAAGGTGGGGCAATGGTGAAAAAAGGTGGGTGAAAGGTGGGCAGTCTTTTGAAAAAGGTGGAAAGGGAGGGACGGATTTAAGGCTGTTATTTTGGTTTTTGCCACCCCCTATTTTTAGCGTCTGAAAATGTCCAAAAGGTGGGTTTGGTGCTCTGCAACTGCACCGCAGGGGGCGTTCTCAAAGGGTTCTGGGAACACGATCACGAGGAGGAAACACTTCACAAATTTGTGGTTTGGTTCCACCGATAGTTTATCTTGATTGATTGGACAAATGAAGGTGAAATCGGGGTCGAATCTAGCATAAATGAAAACGATCACCGATTGTTTTGGCCGGCCAGTACGGCTGACGGATGAGCGGATGGCGCATATCTTGGAACATCCCGAAATGCAGGGGATGGGAGACGCCATCCTTGCCGCCTTGCAGCATCCCCAGATGGTCAGGCGGTCACGCTCGGATGACGAGGTTCGCCTGTTTTACGAATATTATGCCCAAAGTATTGTTGGTGGCAAATGGCTGTGTGTTGTGGTAAAGTATTTCGACCTCAATAACGATGCTTTTGTCATCACCGCTTATTTCACCGATAAACCCAAAGATGGAGAAACCCTATGGCCGACAAAGTAAAAGTGTGGTTTGATCCGGAAGCCGACTTCCTTGAGGTTCAATTTTGCGATAAGCCTGGCACCATGAAGGAGACCGGTCACGATGCCGTCATGGAGCGACTGGACGAACAGGGTAACGTCATTGGTTTCAGCGTGCTAGGGGTCAGTCAATTTCGCAAGGATCATCCCTTGGAAGCGGAACTCGTCCACGGCTGAAATCGCCTGATGCGATGAAAGATTGGCGCTGCTGGCGCGCGAACGGACGCTGTCTCTGATCCATGGCATGAATTCCACGCGCTACCGGGAGATCGAAACCCGCCTCGCCGCCATGGAGGCCGAGAGAGCCAGTCTGCTGAGCGAGTTGGAACAACTGCGTACCGCATCCGCGTCCCTGCTGGCGGAACCTGCCATTCCTGCCACCGCCAATCCTTCACCTCAAACCCCAACCGAGAAGGCGGACCTCTTCCTGAGACTTTTTCGCGCCAGAGCAAACGTCTTCCCACGCCTTTGGGAAAATCCCCGTACTGGCAAAAAGGGATACTCTCCCGCCTGTCGAAATGAGTGGATTCGGGGAACTTGCGGGAAATCCAAAACAAAGATCAAGTGCTCGGACTGTCCCCACCAGGATTTTCTGCCATTGGATCAAGAGGCGGTGCTGCTTCATCTTCGCGGCAAACAAACCATCGGAACCTATGCCATCAGGGATGACAATACCTGCGTCTTCCTTGCGGCGGATTTCGACGGTCAAGGTTGGCAGGAGGATCTCCTGGCCTACAAGCGGGCTGCCGAAACCTTGGGCGTCACGGTTTACATGGAACGATCCCGATCCGGAGAAGGCGCCCATGCGTGGATCTTTTTTGAGGAACCGGTCCCGGCGGTCACCGCCCGTCGTTTGGGAACCATGATCATCGCCAAGGCTTCCGCCAATCGATCCGGCATGAGCCTGACAACCCATGACCGTTTCTTTCCCAACCAAGACATCCTTCAGCGGGGCGGCTTTGGCAACCTGATCGCCCTGCCCTTGCAACACCAGCCACGCCAGAACGGAAACACCCTGTTCCTTGACGATGCCCTTACTCCCATTGAAGACCCGTGGCCCTATCTGTCAAACGTCCGCCGCCTTACCCGCGCCACATTGGATGCCATCACCGACCGCATCCTTCCGTCAAATCCCGCCGCTCCCCGGCAACAACCGGGCGAAGAGAATTTTACGCTGATCAGCGACGAGAAAGCTTTGGATCTCATTTCCGCGAGCACTCCATGCATCCCCTTCTCCGGAGAAGTCTGTTTGCGACACGCCGCCCAGATTTCCATTCCGACCGCAGGCATGCCCTCGACGCTGGTGGCGTCCTTGAAACGGCTGGCAACATTTGCCAACCCAAGTTTTTACGAGCTTCAACGACTGCGTTTTTCGACCCACAACGTGCCGCGTTTCATTTTCTGCGGCGAGATTCAACCGGAAAGTTTGTTGCTGCCACGAGGCGTTTTGCAACAAGCCAAAGACTTGATTGCAAAGATGGGAGGCTGGTTTCGCATCGAGGATATCCGACCGGCAGGAGAACGAATTGCTTTCAAATTTCATGGCCAACTGCTTCCCGTCCAGGCAAAGGCTGTCAAAGCTTGTTTGCCGCATGAGCACGGTGTCCTGGTGGCGCCGCCGGGGGCCGGTAAAACCGTCATGGCCTGCGCCATGGTCGCCCGACGCAAAGCGCGCACCCTGATCCTCGTTCACCGCCGTCCTCTGCTGGAACAGTGGAAGAAGCAGTTGCTGCAATTCCTTGGGCTTGGCAAAAAGGAAATTGGCGTTCTAAAAAAAGGCGGCGATTCAGCCCATGGCAAGGTTGACCTCGCCATGCTTCAGACCATCGTTAAAATCGAGGATGCGGCCCAACTTTTCGCCCAGTACGGACAAGTCATCATCGACGAATGCCACCATGTGCCGGCGGTATCCTTTGAAGCCGTGTTGAAACAGTGCGCCTCCCGCCACATTCTCGGCTTAACCGCCACACCGATACGGAAAGACGGACTGCAAAAGATTCTTTTTATGCAGTGCGGCCCTATCCGTCACGAAATCAAGGATCTCCATGGCGGCGAGATGCAACGGAAAGTTTTGGTTCGTCCAACCGCGTTCCGGATCGTGCATGAATCGGAGCGTCCGCCCATTCATCTGGTGTGGGAATTCCTTGTCCAGGATAAAACGCGCACAAACCTGATTGTGGAGGATGTGGTTCGGGCGGTTGGACAAAATCGACGTCCGCTGGTCTTGTCAGACCGAAAGAAGCATCTTGCCGGCATCCAGGAACAACTGGCGGGAAAACTGGCCGGCATGGACATCGGCTTGTTTCGCATCGACAGCGAAACAGGTCTGCGCGAACGGCGCGAAATCCTGGCTGAGATTGAACGGAAGTTGGCGACGGGCGGGCGTTTTATCCTGTTGGCCACCTCTTCCCTCATTGGCGAAGGTTTCGACCTCCCCCAGTTGGACACGCTGTTTTTGGCGATGCCCCTTTCCTTCAAGGGACGCCTCATCCAGTATGCCGGCCGCCTGCAACGCCCGTGTGAAGGCAAGCGCGAGGTTGTGATTTATGACTACATCGAACCTGCCAATGCCCTCACCATGAGCATGTACCGCAAACGCCTCAAAGCCTATCGTCAGATGGGATATCAGGTAGACACCCCTGCCTTTGCCACGGAAACTCATCCCACTCTCTTCAGTTGTGCCGCGACGAATGCCTCAATTTCCATATCCCCCTGAGGAACCAATCGTTGGAGCCGGTAAAAACCACGGATTAGCGGTCTCGGATGGTTGAGGTCATCAACCGCCATCAAAATTGCGTCGGTCTTTCAGTCATGCCGCCATCCCGTCTTTGATCGTTATCCCTCCGGTCGCTTCGGATGTGATCACGAGAATTTATGGGGGGGTGATGGACTCTTAACTGCGTTTTTTAAAGAATTTTAAAAAAACACCGCTACACCACTGGACAATTTCAAAATATCTCCCATATGGACAGTATGAACACAAAATATTTAGTGCAAGTAAACAAATCCCATGAAAACTGAAAACAGCGGGCAATCGCAACTGCCAGAACGCCTTTTAACCCGGCAAACCTTTCAGGCGTTTGGAAAACGTCCGACCTCTAGAGACTATTTTTCCGAAACGCCCTTCCTCTCAAAACCTTCTTCCGAAGGCAACGAAATGAACTCACCGACGCCTAATACAGAGGGGGCTGGAAATGAAGAGAAAACTTCCTTGGGCAATTCATCTGTTCCGGATGCAGAGCGCGAAGGGACGCAAAAAGAACCCTATCTGGAAAATCAACCGCAAAAAAATCCCGCTAAAATCATGCGACCGAAAAATTCTCAAAAGAAAAAACCTCAACAAATTCCGTTTACCTTATTGCCCCCTCCGGAGCATGAATACTGCATGCGAATGAAGTTGGAACTGGAAACCTTTATCCAAACACATCGTAGAAAAACGCGAAAAGGAAACCGCAAAGAAATCTATCGACAATACAGACAAAAATACCAAATCGAAAAACAATTCCGTTTTGAGAAACTTGTCTGCGGGACGATCAATAGTTTTGGACCGGAATTCTACAAAATCCTTCGCCGATTTGCGTATGCAATGGCATTATATGATGAAACCTCGCATAGCGAAGGGGTGCAACTGCTTCACCCGATTCTTTGGCGTTTTGCGCCGCTCTATCCGCGAGCCGTGAAGCGACGGCTGGGAATTCCCATAAAATTAGCATCTCCAGTTTCCGAAGTGACAGTGTTTAAAAAGATCGCATGAACTCGAAACATCGGTTGATTGACTCGTGCGCCGTCACGGGGTCGTCCACTTTCTTTTCTCTCCCCAAATATCCGGAGAGATTTTTGGAGGCAGTTACACTTCTGGAGGATGCGGCTGAAACCCCCATCATTGAGAATGATTTCCGCCGGTTCCTTTTGAACGCGAAGGATGACTCCAGACGCCCTTGGTTCAACTATGAAGATGAACCCCTCCATTCAATTATCGAAAATCTTGGCGAACCGGATTTTCGCAACGCCTTGCTCAAAAACGGGGAATTCCGCAAACGTGTGGCGAATTTGTTGAGCCATTTTTATTATCGCCTCACGACACTGAGAGATTTGCCTGCGTCCTACCATGCGCAATGCTTGCTCGTCCGAAGAAGGCTTCAAATTTATTGGCTTTATCCTGCGGTCAGGGGGCCGGAAATGCTGCATGAATTACTGATGATGCCCTATCCTCGAATTCCGCCGCCGTGGGGGGCATTGAATTCCATCGAGCTGCGGCATGTGGATTCCGAACTGGTGGGACGTTTTTTGGCCGATTATGCGCGATTTAAAACATTTGCCCCGTGGCATTCGAGCATTTCGAACTCAGTGCGCGAACATGAGAAACTGGAACAGGAGTGGGCGGAGGAGCGGGGAATGCGTCAATGGATCACTTTTTCCCAAAAAACCAACAACTACGAAGTGTTGGGCGCAAAACCGGATTGTCTCCGTGTCAATAATCGGCAAACCTTTCATGGTCCCTTGGCTGAAAGATTAAGCGTGCTTTGCAGCATCAACAATATGTTGGCTGTTTCCAGCGCTCAACTGATTCGCGTGTTAATGATCATCCGGTTGATTCATCAGGGGGATTTGAGTGGTCTGACGCCGACCGCTCAGGCGGTTAGTCTGGTCGCCGATCTTGCTGCCGAATACGGAATCGCTCCGCATCATGCGCTGGATTTGGGGTTCAATCCGGAATCCAGCAATTTCGGCTGGATTGATGAACAATGTTTCCTTCACATAAAAATCGGGTCCGCATATTTTTCGGATGCCGTTGGCGCTTTTGAGGAGGGGATTCTTGCGGTTCCACTTCATTTCAAATGCCAGGAGTTGATTCGCTCCCTTGGCCGTCGTTCTCCTGTGGAACATCTGGCCGGTTGGTTGGGTCCCACGCCCCTGTGCACGTTTCGCGAAACCTTGGCGGATTTGCTCCAAGTAAAAGTCGTTTCCCGACGCACATTCTTCGGTTTGGAACGGTCGTTTTATTATGTAGGCGCGCTGTTTGGCGAAAAATATTCCCTGCCTGAACTTAGCTTCCTGGCTGCTCATCCCTTGCCCGGACAACGCGGTCCCTGTTGCTACGAGTGTGCGCGTGAAAGCCGCTTGCATGCCATCGGGAGTACCATACGCGAAAATCTCCGCCGAATGGCTGACGTTCAGGTTGAAGAAGAACCTCCTTTATTGAGAAAGGATGATCCGCTGTTGGGATCTCCTTCGCTGACCCCGGAGGCCAATTGGAATGAAATCCGGGAACTTGTTCGTCTGGCAGTCACACCGGCGGAACTGGCCGCCACTACGCAACGAATTTTCTATGCTCATGGACACCGGGTTCGCTCCATCCATCGCCATCCCGGGTCCGTTTTTGAAGATGACCCGGCAGGCTCTTTTGCCTGCGGGGAAAAGCAGGTGCAAGGCCGGTTGCGTCACCGGAAAGTGGTCGGCGCGCGGGGGATGAGAACGCTTTTTGACGCTTGGGGTAAATCCCGGGAGGAACTGCTGCATCTTCCCTATTGCCACGATGAAGCGACACTTCGCTGGCAGGATTTACCGCTGGCGGAACGGCATCGATTACGGCGATTTTTGTTAGGCTCGCAACCCCTGAACGGAAACCGTCGAACCTTCATCCGGATGTTCCGCCAGGAAGGACTTAAACAAGTTGCAACCGAAGCCATGGTCGGACAAGGCGCCAGCACATTTCAAATCGGAGGAGTTCATACGCTTTTTTCCCCCGTCTGGTTTTACGAAAAAATTCAAACATTCATGGACCGGCAGGCATGCCGGTTGAAAATGAATGAGGCTTTCGAGGAGCTTGCCGTCAAAGTTAAACAAACAGGACTGAACTCCCTGCCATCCAAACCAATCGCGACCGAACGTTTGGAGGATGTTTCCTCCTCGGAAGCGTTGGATTTTTTACTGGGGGACTGGAAGATCAGCAAACCGACACGCAAGGAACTTCGGCAATATGGCCGGCTTATGGATCATTTTCACGCGTCCGTTGATCCCCTGACTGACGAGGATTTGCGCGGTCTCTCATGCATCGGGTTGGAAAAACTGTTAATCCTGGCGTTGGTCGACGAATGCCACCTGCCGGTTTCCAATATCCTTTCTTTCGCCCCTTACTATACCTGCAATAGCATTTTTCAAACGGAGGGGCACGCTTGCCTGCGAGTACCGATTCGACAGGATGACACCGGTTTGGGGTGGTTGCCCCTCGAAATTCAATCGCCCGTTTCCGGCGGTTCCAGTTTGAGCGTGCGACTGTTCCGTGCCATTCGGCAACGTTTCGCGGACATGAAGATGGGCGGCGCGGAACAGACGGGGGATATCATTCGCTGGCGCTTGTTCATGCATCTTAAACTTACGCCCCTCTTTGTCGGAAAACTCGCAGGACATTTTTTGAAGGGGGCGCGACAACGCTCTCGTCTGGCTCCGCTTGAGGCTTACCGGATTTTACAACAGGGCAGTCGGTATGGTGCTTTTATGCATCACCCCGGTGTGGCCGCTGGGGCGGCGGCCAACAAGCTGTTGACTGCATTGAATTTTTTCAACCTGCCCGATGTGTTAAGCGCCCGTTACGAACACCGGGCGACCTTGACCACCGTCGATGGCCGGCCGTACCACGATGAATTTGCGCCGACCGAGAAGGATTTCCGGCGCGAGGCGCACCTGCAGATCCTTTTTGGAAATCCGGAGAAAACCAAACCGCGCGGCCATCCGCCCGCGCTTCATCCGCGGTTTCAAACTTTCGGGGCGATGGACCAATGGAACCGGGGCCAGTGGTTTGAATTTTTCGCTTATTATCTGCCCACGGCAACCCATGACAAAGTGAAGTCATTTTTGTTGCGCCACAAAACCGGCTCTGATGACCGGCTGGCTTCCCGCCAAGCGGCCGGATTGATGCGCCGGTTTCGCCACTGCGGACGACTCAAAACTTCCAAGCCCTTGCCTCTCTTTTCGCTGGATGAAATGCGCCGGATCATCACGGCCGCCCGCGAAGTAGCCGTGCCCAACCGGTCCACTTTCAAATGGTTGAGTTCGTTTGGTGAGACTGAAGGGCGGGAAGCAATCCATGAACTTTACTGTTTTTTCCTGCTGGCGGCGGTATCTGGCGCCCGTCCCGGTGAACTCTGCCTTTTGCGAGGAAACCATATCGAGATCTGCGGGGAGGAAACGGTCATCCATATTTTTTCCGGTAAATCGGTGGCGGCCAAACGTTCGATTCACCTGGGGCTTAACGCGTTTGTCCGTCCGCACCTTGCGGAACTGATCCCTTACCTTCAAAGGCAGTCTGCGCAGCCCTGGTCAATCTGGCCCTTGCTAACCAAAAGATTTCATGCGTTTTCCGTGGATTTGAGCCATCCGGAGGAACGCAATATCCATGAACACTTGGGACGTTTTTTTCAGTTGAGCGTTGTCCGGGCCTTGGGCGATCCGTCCCGCGCCCAAAATGTCAGCGCCTACACCATCCGCCATGAATTCGTCTTCACCGCCATCCAGACGGCGATAGAATCCCAATTCTGGCACGGAAACTTCAATACGTACCTGGCCACTCTCGCGGACCAGACCGGTCATTCTTGTTTCACGGTCACCCTTTTCAGCTACCTTGGAGTTGCCGCCATGGCGTTAAAGTGGCCGGACCCGATTTTGCGGGAATAATCCTCTTCGTCCCGAATACCGTTCGTCAGAACAGTTGGCGCAAAGTTGTTGAACGGGCTCCCCGTATCTTGGGGCATCAACAATTTTAAAATGGAGGCCCTATGAATCGCATTGCCAATCATGCCAACGAGCTGCTTATGAAACCATCGCAAATTCAGCGAGTGGTTGAAAAACGCAGTTTGATTGAGGAATTTAAACGTTCCGGTCTGAGTATAAACCGTTTTGCCCGGCAGCGATCCGTCGGTGTGGTTTCCCTGTGGCGCGACCTCAAACGAGCGCAAATGGGAATTGACGGATTAATCGACCGGCGAACCCGCCGTCAATCCACCGGCGTCCACATTGAAGATGCGGTGTTAAGTTGGACACTGGCCTATTTGGCAACTTATCCAAAAACCACCATTCAAAGCGCGTGGCGAAAACTGGCATCCATTGCCCATGAACGTGGATGGCAATATCCCAGTTACGACCAGTTATGCCGGGCCATCCGCCACATGCCACAGGACATGCGAACGCTTCTGACCGCTGGCGCCAGGGCGCATTTTGAGGAATGGGGGATTGTGAAGCGCAAGGAAAACACCGCCCCCAATGAACTCTGGCAAATCGACGCAACCGAACTCGATCTTTGGGTGCTCGATACGGCGACCGGAGAACTTTTCCGTCCTTGGATGACCTCCCTCATCGACGGGCACAGCCGGGTGATCCTCACCGCATGGTTGCATCGCAACGTGCCCGATACCGCGGAAACCCTCCAGGCGCTTCGCAGGGCGATTCTTCCCAAGGATTCCGAATCCTATCCCTTTTATGGAATTCCTCAAAAAATCCAGTCGGATAACGGGCAAGTCTACGAAGCCACGGATTTTTTGGAGGCGCTCCTGCGTCTCAACATCGAAAAAGTCTCCATTCCCAACCAGTGTCCATCCGCAAACGGAAAGATCGAACGCTGGTTCGAGACCTGCAAGGTTCAGCTTTTGCAAAGTCTTGCGGGATTTACCGGGCAGCATGCCGCGCTGGCCAAGGCCAAGAAATGCGCCATTCCCTGGCCGCTTCTGCCAAAACTGGTCGAAAAATACCTCCTTCAATATCATCTGGCTACACACTCCTCCCTTGGGATGTCTCCATGGGAAGCCTGGCACAATAAGCTGGCCGACGCCAAAGGACTCAACTTTGTCTCCCAAGATGTGGTGGATGCCATCAAAATTCGCCGGGAGATGACTGTGGAACGCGATGGAGTGGAACTTTCCCCCGGGCGTCACTACCACTCCGCCAAGCTGGCGGGGCTTGTCGGTGAAACCGTCACCTTGCGGATTCCGCCGGAGGGGCCGCTCAACGGCGATCCGGTGGAAGCCTATCACAAAGGGGATTTCATCGATCATCTGCGTTGCGTCGAAGCCAATCCATCCCTGGCCAGGCAGATCGGCGAGGCTCGTTTGGAACGGGTGATCGAACTACAGCGTCTCAGGAAAACCCTGCGGGAAACCGCCGATGGGCTTATCCCCAAAGCCGCCAGTGAAGTGGGGGGAGGTCCATCCATGCCGGTCATTCCCGAAACGCCCCCCGTATCTGAAGCAAATCCCGGTGAATCCGCTTTGAACATTCCAAAACTGCCCACGGAGGACAAACCATGAACGAAAAACTCATCATCACCCCATCCATCAACCGCGTCACTCAACTGGTGCGTGACTGCATCGCGCTCGAAGCCTTGGGCGCGATTGTGGGACCGCCGGGCACCGGCAAAACCACGGCCCTGCTGGCCATCGAGTCGCGATACCCATCCTTGGGACTTCCCGGGCGTCCCTTTTATTACCGCTGTTGCGCCATTCAGGGCCCCGCCCGCGGAGTGAAGGATATCCTGGTGGCGTTGGGGTTGCGTGAATCCCTCCTTCCAATGGCCCTGACCCTGCAAATGGCGATCAAGGCGGCTTTGAGGGAACTCCGCAATCAGGAGATCCGTGTCATTCTGGCAGACGAAGCCGATAGTTGGTCCCTTGAATCGCTCCAAGGAGTGGTCACCCTGATGGATGTCTGCAAACAAAAGGGGCAGCCGGTGGCGCTGATTCTGACCGGCTGCCGGGATCTGCCCCAATGGATTGGGGGGCTGGGCTCGGCGATGTCCCGAACCTTGCGATGTGAATATTTTTACGAACTGTCCGTCGAACTGGCGCTCTCGGTTCTCCGTGAGTTGGGCGCTCCCTTTGCCAAACTCTGCGAACAGGTGGAGCAGGGCGACAAGGACGCGGTTGGAATAATCAAACACATCCACAAGACAACCCGGGGCAACTGGCGGCGGCTTTGGTATTTCAGTCAGTTGTTTCTCATGCAGGAGGGGGCCACGGAGGTCACCATGGAGCGGGTCAAAGCCGCTTTCGAACGCATGACTCTTGAAAAAACGGGCAATGCATGAAAACTCACAGTGAAAAGCGCAAAATGATCGCCATCGTCAACGAGCTTTGCCATGCGTATGGTCGGCCGGTTTGTTCCAGCGATCTGAAGGTGTTTTTTGCCCGCTATCCGGATCGCCGTCCCTGTCTCCTGCAGCGGCTCGGGCAGATTCTTGTCAAATGCGGTTATCCGATGACTTCGCCTGCCAACCGGATCTATCCCGTCGGAATCCATCGTTGCCGTGCCTACTATGCCCCCGATATAGATCCATTTTGGAAAAAGGAGTTTCGCCAGCATGTGATTCGGGATCGGCTTCAAGAGGAAATTGCCGGACATTTTACCGATCATGCCCTTCAACTTTTGAAAGGGCCAAACGCCGCCCTGGCGCGCAATGCGCTGGCGGGATGGCTGGAGGAAACCGGGCTATTGCTTCGGGAACTCAAGGATCAGAATTGTTTAATCGCCCAATCGATTGGAGACTTGCGCAATGAGATCCGGCTTTATGCCAGCCCCGTTTTTATCAAGCACGAACCCCTGGACCTCATTAGTAAAAATGCGGCGGGGCGATTTCTGAAAGAGGAATTCATTCGGCGCAATCCCCACTGTGACGTCAACCATCTCTCGTTTTGCCGTCTTTACAAGAATCTGCGCTGGCCGCAGAGCGATCTTTTTCCGAAACAAAACCCTCCGGTTTATTGGCCGAGCCAACTGGCGGCGTTTGTCCGGTTCAAGTGGCCGTTGAATGAAGATGACTTCGTAACGGAAAAGGCCCGCTGGTTCTGTCTGCGATACGGCGACGCCAATGAAAAAATCTCAACCAAGGAGTCCCATCAGGAGAGCATAAAATTCCGGGGGCAAAATCAGGCCGCCTTTTGGAGTTTCGGATGGAATTGAGGGTACCAACTGCGGAAGGTGGCCTCCCATTCGTCGTTGAGAACCTTGGTGCGGACTTGAAGGAGCTGATGAGCCCCGAAAGGTGTCCAGCGCATCTGCTGTTTTTTGGACATG
>JAQUAF010000010.1 GCA_028687435.1 Verrucomicrobiia bacterium
GGAGGCACCCTCCCCGCATAGGGGAGCGTTTTGCCTCTCAATCAAGTCTGGCGCGATGGCTGGACCCACCGTCGTGCCGGATTTTGGCCGGACGAACCCGAAAAATCCCTAATTCGGAACCGCTGGGCTTTTTCAAGGCGGGGAGCAATCTCCCCGCGGTGCCACGGTCTTCCTTCCCGATGGTCGGGCGGTCGTCAACCTGTTCGCGACGGCAGACAAGTCAACCCTGATGCATGAGCTTTTCCATGTCTATTTCCGGCAAATGGATTCACTCATCAAGGCCGGGGCGGCAGACGAAGCTTTGCAAAACGATTTCCTGACGCTGGTGGATTGGGCTGGGGCGAAGAATGGGAAACTGACGGTTTCCCAAGAGGAGAAAATTGCCAAGGCGTTTGAAGCGTACCTGATGGAAGGGCGCGCGCCGTCTGTCAGGCTGGTGGATGCCTTCCGCAATTTTAAGGATTGGCTGGTTGGGCTTTATCGGTCTGTGGTAGGTCTTGGCGTCCAGATCAATGATGATGTGCGTGGCGTATTTGATCGGATGCTTGCCGGGGAGGATGAAATCCGGGAAGCGCAAGATTTTTACGCCTTGCGGGATGATGCTGTTTTGGAACTGCTGGCCAACGACCAGAAAAAGGCCAAGCTGAAGGCTGAAAAAGAAAAGGTGTTGGCGGAACAAATCGAAAAGAATCAGCGGGAAAGAACGGTTCAAAGCGTGTCCCTTGGAGAAGATGAAGCCGCCGTTCGCAAGAACATCAAGGCATCTGTCGAAGGTTCGCAGATGTATCTTGCCTTGAAAGCCGGGGAGATGGATGAGGCTGCGGCGCGGGTGGCCTTGGGGGATAAGGCGGTTGAGGCGCTAGCTAAAGAATGGCCGGATGCCTTCAAAGAGAACGGCAAGAGCCTGGAGCGGGTTTCCGTTGATTGGGGCTTCAAGTCTCCTCAAGAGTTTATTGATCAGTTGAAAACGGCGACATCCATTGAGGATGAAATCAATCGGGAGATTAAAAGGTACTATGCCGAAAAAGAAGCGGAGCAGCGGGAGCAGGCCGGGGAAGGCGGCGCAACCCCGGTTGACAGGCATCTTCACTCGGATGACTCATTGGAATACCTTGTGATGGAAATCCAAGCTTTGGTTGATCAACTGGCCGCGCAAGAGGGGATTGCGGCGGATCGGATCATCGCCAAGGCCTTCCGGGAAGCGGCCAGAATCAACCTTGAAAACAAGACATTCCCGGAAGCCGTCCGGTATTTCTTCTTTGCCAATGCTGAACGGTACGCATCGCGGCGGGCGATTGAAGCGGCACGCAAGGGTGACCTGCAAAAGGCCATTGCTTGGCGCAAAAAGCAGTTGGTTAATCATGCCTTGGTTTTGGAAGCCGTCAAGCTGCGGGACGAGCGGAGAACATTTGAAAACCGTTTCAAGGATAAGAAAATCAAGAGCGATTTGGAGGGCGTTGAAAACGAATTTATTGCGCCCGTGGTGGAATTACTGAACCGTTACGGATTCATCCCGCGAAAGAATGAAACCCCTTACGATTTCCAAAATCTGAAAACCTTGGGCATGGACGGGGACGCGCCGGGCGGCGGGACACTCTGGATGTTGTTGCCGTGGTTTGTGCGTGAAAACAAGCTGGCCGGGGATTGGCGTAAAACCCTGACCGTTGCCCAAGCCCGGGAATTCAAACAGTTCTATGAATCCCTGATTGCCCAGGGGCGCAACGTCATGGCTTCCCTGGATGAAACTGAAAAGGTGCGGATTGATGATTACACCGGGAAGATCATCGGGAACATGGCGCAACTCAAAAATGTAGCCACCCCGCAAAAGTCGTCATGGTATGCCAAGGCGGTTTACGGGGTTCGCAAGGTGGCTTCCGGTATCACGCAACTGAATTTCCTGACCAACGCCATGGACGGATTCAACCGGGGTCGAATCGGCGAGGCCCGGCGGCTGTTCCAATCGGTTGCGGAGGCTGAGGCGCGTTATCTGGATCGCATGAAGGCCATTTCAAGGGATATTTCTCCTCATTTGCAGGTGTTGGCCGGGTTCACCAAGAGGATTGAAAAAGAGTTCGGCAAGCGGTTTTCCGGGGATAAAATCCAGGTTGCGCTCAATTCTGAATATCAGAAATTCGGAGAAATCGAATGGACGGCTGAAAAATTGATTGCCGTCATGCTCAATGCCGGGAGCGAAGATTCCTTTGGAAAGTTGATGCGTGGACACGGGTGGAATGGCAAACATTTCGGACGGATCATGGGACTTTTCACCTCTGAAGAAAAGGCGGCAATCCAAGGGATTTGGAACACACTCGAAACGTTGCGCGAACCCCTCAACAACGTTCATAAGGAACTTTGGAACCGGAATATCGGAAAGGTCGAGGCGTGGGCCGGGGCAACCGGTTTAAAGGGGGGATATTACCCCCTGCGCTACGATTCAATGATTGACGACAAGATCGCTGCCGGTGAAGAAGAAGACGCCATGAGACGGGCGGCTGTCCACCGGGCGAACATGCCGCAGGATAGAATGACGAAAGGGCGCGTCTCTGGCGTCCAGCGTCCTGTCAGGCTGGATTTGAATGTGCTTTTTCAGCATTTGGACGATGTTTGCAAATACGTTGAGTATTCCCGGGCGGTGAAAGACTGGCAGAGCGTCAGTCGGCGGCCAGAGTTCAAACAGATGTTTACGGATAAGTTTGGGCCGGAAATGTACGAGACTTTGCGGAAATGGATCATGAATGCGGCGCGCCCTGATCCCACGATTTCAGCAAACCGGGATTTCGCGGATCGCTTGGCGGACGGCATCAAGACCCTTCTGACGTACAAATTTTTGGGATTCAACCCTGTCAATGCTGTTGCCCAAGTTTCCGGTGTGGTCAACGGCTTTGACCGGCTCGGGGCAAAATACATGCTTCACGGGTTTAAGCAGGTTGGCTTTCCGGGAACCGTGGAGACGTTCCTTGGGCGCGGTGAGGCTTATGAGCGGGTGCTTGAATTGTCTGATGTGATCCGGTCGCGGGAGTCTGCTGGCCAAATCGAAATGCGGGATGAGCTGAACAAGATCAGGACGGATGGCAAAGGCAACGATTTTGCGAGGTATGCTTTTGCGATGCAGGGGGCCTTTGACCGGTTCCACGTGGTTCCGTTCTGGCTTGGGGCTTTTCAGAAATACATGGACACCGCAGACCGCTCTTTGACGGATGAGCAGAAGATCAAGGCGGCGGCAAGGTACGCGGATGCCCTGCTTCTCGATACCCAACCGTCCAGCCTTCAGGCCACCAAGAGCGAGTTGCAGCGGGCGCGCACGGGGCTTTACCGGCATTTCATGATGTTTTCCTCATACTTTTCGATGATCGGGGGCAATCTCATGAATTACGGGCGTGGGGTGAGGGAAGGGAAAATCGAATGGACGGAAGCGGTCAGGTATGTCCTGCTGTCTGCCTGGCTGGCGTCAGTGCTGGAACAGGCATTGAAAGACCTGCTGAAAGCCAAGGCGCCGAATTGGATGGACACCTTGCTTTTGAATCCGCTTCAAACCATGGTGGGATGGATTCCGTTTGTTCGGGATGCGTCCCGGACAATCACCGTTGATAAGCGGGGGAACCTTGATTTTCAAGCCAAGCGCGCTTCGCCTCCCGCGCTGGATGCCGCAATCCGGTTGGGAGACAAGGGAGAGAGGTGGATTTCAGATCGGCAGATTGGCCCGGCGGTATGGGAGACTGCGAGCCTGATTAGCAGTTATTACGGCGTTCCAGCGCAAAACGTCGCCAAATGGCTTTTTCAGCTACACGACAACGCCACGGACAAGGACACGTTCAAGGGATACAGGTAGGCGGCGGTATTGTACTAAGGAAAGGGGCGGGGAGCGTGGAATAATCAGGCGATGATTGAGACCGCCAACTACCGGCTGACATATACCGGAAACGACGCAAATACAGAGTTTGAATACAAGTGGCCTATTACCTCGGCCTCGGAGGTCTTGATTACCCATATTGACGCGGATGGCGTTGAAAGCGAATGGGTGGATGGAGTTGATTGTACGGTTCATGGAGTTGGTTCTAATACAGAGGCTGACTGGTATATTGCGTCGACAGATCCGCTGCCTTCCGGCCAGCGTCTCGTTTTGACTCCGAATTTTGAACTGACGCAGGAAACAGATTTTGGTCGTCGCCCCTTTGATCCGGATACCCATGAGACGGCTTTTGATAAACTTACCCTGCTGATTCAGCAGCTCCAGGAGGAAATAGACCGTTGCGTCAAGCTGGAAGTCGGCTCGGACGACACGACAACCGAGGTTTTGACAAATCTGAGCGAAATCCAGAGGGATTGCGCCGCATCTGAAACGGCGGCTGCAACCTCGGAAACGAACGCCGCCACCAGCGCAACAGCCGCCTCCGCATCAGCAACCTCCGCGTCTGGATCTGCGACGGCTGCGGCTGCATCGGCAACCTCCGCTTCAGGTTCAGCCACCACGTCCGCCACCCAAGCGGGGAATGCCTCGACGTTGGCCACGGCTGCCGGAAATTCAGCGACGGCTGCGGCTGCGTCGGAAACAGCGGCATCCGGTTCCGCGTCTTCTGCCTCGACTTCGGCCACGGCGGCGGCTGGCTCTGCGTCGGAGGCTTCCGACTCTGCGGATGCTGCTGCCGCTTCGGCTGCGTCGGTTAACATTGAGGCCGGACCGGTTGCCGGTGACATGCTCTATTACGATGGCAACCAATGGAAGCGGCTTGCCAAAGGCACAGCCGGGCAGAAACTTCAAATCAACAGCGGGGCGACTGCCCCAGAGTGGGCGACATCGGGCGGTTTCACCTCACCTCTGACAACCAAGGGCGACACCCACGTTTTTGGCGCATCGGATGATCGGTTGCCTATTGGCACAGATGGGCAGATTCTTACCGCCGCGTCCTCGGAAACCTTGGGAATGAAATGGGATGACGTTCCAACGGAGTTGCCCTCGTCGCCGTCTCAGGGCGACATTATTTACTATGACGGCAGCGCCTGGACAAAATTAGCCAAAGGCACAGCCGGGCAGAAACTTCAAATCAACAGCGGGGCGACTGCCCCAGAGTGGGCTACGGAATCGTCTGGAACATCATTCATTCATTTCGCCCACAAGGTTGCAAATACAACCAATGGCATCGTAGAGAATTTGAGCAGTTCTTGGGCTACTTGCTCCATAAATACGGAAGTGGCTGACCCCGCATCACTCGCTTCAGTTTCATCGAATGTGATCACCCTGGCAGCGGGAACCTATCGATTCAGGGTTCATACCGTGGTGACCCAGACCAGCGCCTATGTCTCTCTGCGCCTGCGTAAAACGAATGGCACGGCGGCGACATTGGGCGTGGGTGGGGGGCACCTGCAAGGGCCGACATCCTTCGAGGGAAGATTCACTCTCACAGAGAGTTCCACTATCGAACTGCAGCAAATTTCTCCCGGTGGCTCTGGGGGGTATACGTATTGGAACGGCGGAAATACGGGCGAGGATATTTACATTCGGCATGTGGTTTTCGAAAAGGAGTAATTTTATGCCTCTTACCGCATCGCAACTTTTTAGCGTGTTCGACCGCCTCCGCCCCACAAATGTGGATGTTACACCATCGCCAGACATGTCCAGTATTGCGGCCATCCGCGCCGGATGGCGCTGGCCAATTGATTGTCCGACAGACGAGGAACTTTCAGCGGCTTGGGATGAAATTCAGGCGGAACTGGCCGCCGTGCAATACCGGATTGACCGAGTATCCGGAACCCCTCCGGTTTATGCTCCAATTTCCGACCAGCTTGACATGCTTTATCATGATCAGATTGACGGGACAACCACATGGAAAGATCACATCAAGGCCGTCAAAGCAGCCCATCCAAAACCCTCGTAACCCATGAGCGAGCCCACCCTATCGGAAGTTTATGCCAAGGTCTGTGCTCTGGAAACCTTGTTGCGGGAACGCGAGAAAAACAGCGACCGGCATCAAGAATGGCTTGAAAAGCATGACCAGGAAATCCGCGAACTCCGGGAATCCCGCGCCGGATTCTGGGGCTGGATTGCCGGGGCGGGGGCCGTTGGCGGGCTTGTTTCGTGGGCGCTCTCATTTTTTAAACACGGGTGATGCATGAATAACATCGATCAACTTTGCGTCCTGCTATCCAATCCCAAAAACCTTGTCTTTGTTGGGCTGTTTTTCTTGGGCATGCTGCTCAAAGCCACACCAAAATTCCCCGATTGGCTCATCCCCCATGTTGTGGCGGCAGCCGGGATTGCGCTGGGGCTATTCCTTTTTGGTGGATTGTCCGGTGCTGTGCTCGGTTTCATTTTTGGCTGCGCAATTGTATGGGGGCATCAGGCCGTCAATCAGCCTTTTAACGCAATCACTCAACCTCAACAGAAAGACACAAAATGAAAACAATCACAGATCACAAGGTAAACGGGCTGAATGAAGCCATTGAAATCCTTGTCATGGATGAACCAGGCGCAGGAGGGGCAAATCATCACTATCTGATCCAGCCGATGACAGATTCGCACCCGCAGGGTGCCATAAATCCTGTGACCATTAAATTTCAGAATGGCCCAATTAAGGAAGTTGGCGTCAACGGCATTTCCCAAGAGGCACTGATTGCCGTCTGCATTGATCGTCTCCGCAGTTTTCAGGCCGGTCCGTATGCTTGCCGGGAAAACGCTCTCGCCCTCACCAAATTGGAGGAGGCGCAAATGTGGCTCATGAAGCGCACCCGCGATAGAATGGCTCGCGGCGTCGAAGGAACAAACCAAAAATAAACAGAAAGACGAAAAATGAAAAAACTCACTTCTTGCTTTTACATGACTCTTGCGGTCGTGCTCCTGTCCTGGACGGCACAACTGCTGCTTGTTGGCTGCACCGCGACCAATACCGGCACCGCGGAGACGGCGGCGACCAATGCCGTAACCAGTGAAAACGCGACCACAGAGGCAACGTCTTGGACGGATGCTTTAAAACTGAAGGCCGATAAGTTCGCGGCGTGGATTGTTACCGATTCCGGCAAGAACATTACCACGAAAGCCTTTTATTGGGTGGGGCGTGGAGTGTTCGCGCTGATTCCGAACGACACGCTTTCAGCGAGCACGAAACTGACGATCGCAAACGAAATGTTTGCCGTCTCAAAATTCTTCTATTCCCTTGAGGACGGCACGGCCACCACAAACCAAATTGACGGGTCTATTAAATCTTTCGGCCCCACCCTCTCAACCGGGGATTATGCGGGTATTTTTGAGCTACTACAGGAGATGGTTGGCGACGGGCTTAATGCATTGAAGGGGTATCCTGACGCTTGCAATGCGCTTTTGGACTGTGCCGCCCATGCGGCCTACGATGTCGCGGTTAGTCGTGGTGCCACCGGCTCAAACGGATAATTTTATGATCCGAAAATACGTCAAAAAGCCGGTAGTAATTGAGGCCGTTCGATGGAACGGCACCAACAGCGATGAAATGGAAGCTTTTATCGGAAAATCTGCCACGTGGTGTGTTGTGCTAGGGCGTCACATTGACTGCTTGGCGATCTCGACTTTGGAGGGGAAAATGACAGCCAATCTGGGTGACTGGATTATCAAGGGGGTAAATGGCGAGTTCTACCCCTGTAAGCCGGACATATTCGAAAAGTCCTACTATGCCTATCCGGACAGCGAGGAGGCCAAGGCATCATGAGCTTCTGGACTTCACTCTTGAGTTTTTTCCGTGGCGCGACCAGCACGGCAACCACGGCAGCCGCAAGCGCGCCGCTGGGCGGCATCCCCGCGGCAATCACAGCCACCGCAACCGCAACTGCGGAGGTGGCCAAGGCCGCTACGGCCATCGCTGGCTACCAGAACACCCCGGCCATGATTGAAAGCCGGGAGATGTCTGAAGAGGCTGCTGAACAGGATGAACTCAACCGGGCATTGAAAAACCGGGACATTGAGACGGTCCGACGAATTCTGTCGGGCCTGGCGCTGGTCTGCTTGCTGGCCGGATGCGGAACAACTCCGGCACCCGGGCGGCGCCAGACCATCGCTTTCAGCGGAAACAGTCAGACGGCCGGCATCGGAGATTTCGCCGAAGACGGAAGCATGCCGCTGGACGATGGCAAGCTCTACGAGTTTTCCAGCCTGCTCGAAAAGTGGGGGCCTGGCCTGACGCCGCCGGCGCGAGAACTTGAGGCATACGTCAAACTGGACGCGAAAACTGGCCAACGGTTGATGACCTGTGAAGGCGCGGGAATCCTGCTAAAACTCAAACAGGCCGCCATTCGGGCGCGGATCAATGGTGCAAAATGATCCTAGACGCCATCCATTCCATGTTTGAAACCCGGCCCGAGGCGGCAAAATGCTTCGTCAAGCTCATTGGCATCCGCGGTTACCGCATCGGCGCCACCGGTCAAAACCAGATCGGCCGGTATGATGACCTGATTATCCGGGTGATGGGGGATGACCTGGCCGAGTTCCCGGCATCAACAGATCCCGGGCGGTATTATATCCGGCATCCGGCGAATCCCCGGGGGTGTGCCATGCTGCGTCCGGGGTTGTGGTGGTACGAGTTGGGTGTCCACAAGGGGCATGCGGCATTGACGCAGGCGGATGCGGTGGATGTCGATCGGCTGGATCAAAATGGGGACATGAGGGGCGCGGACCGGGGTGACTTTGGCATCAATATCCATTCTGGCGGGTCGGAAGACGAAGTAGGGGCGTGGAGTGCCGGCTGTCAGATCATCAAGACGGAGACCCCATGGCGTGACAAATGGCTGGATTTTTATGAGCCGCTGGCCGCCAAGGTGCGCTCCATCGGACAATCCCGGATTCCTTATTTGCTGGTGGACCGGCTTTGCCCGGTGCGGTGGTCGGTCAATGATCCGGGAGCGGATTGAAGTGTTACCTTGAGCCCCTCGCGCTTGATCTTCTCCGCAACGCGAATCATCTCCACCGGATCCCCGTCAATTCCGGAGTCTTTGATCGCTTTGCGGACGGCATCCTCAATCTGGCGGCGGATTTCGTGCTCTGTCAAGCAACACCAATGGGTGAAATGGAGCTAAGGTGCTATTTTGAAATCTTCAGATATTCCCGCATTCCCTTGAGAATTTTTCCGGACCAACCATCCCCAGTCACGTCTCCGGAAACCCCAAGGTCTTTTGATCCCTCGACAAAAACGGTAACCAAAACATCCGAGCCGCTTTGCTTGATATAAACTCCGGCGATAACATTCCAATCATGCCAAGTCACCCCATGTTCACCAATAACAACGCCCTCATTTAAATCGACGCGCTTTAAGGCAAATCCAGCATCTCCAAGGCCTGCTTTTGCAGATTCAATTACCTTGGCAACAGTTGCTCCTCGAAAAGTGGCGTTTTCCCTATAGCTCGACCATCCATTTTTTCCCTCTTTGCCCGCTCCGAAATTCACTTCGCTCGCAGATTTTGGAATCATGGAGGAGGTGGCACAGGATGAAAATGCCAGACAGACACCAATAGACAGCAGCGCCAAAATTATTTTCATTTTTCCATCCAAAACATTTTCACGAAAAAATCAATAAAAATCCACGCCCAATTGAGCGCACCCTCAAGTAAAAGCAATTTTCACGACTATCCACAAAATCAAGGATGCGAAAAAAATCGGAGGATATGATCTCCGTAATCCAAGAATAAAGAACCACAAACATACTCCCGCGCGCTGTGGAACTGTTGCCCTCCCATAGATTAAATCCCTTTCAAATTCAGTTCTTACAGCCCCCATCTTTTGCAGTGCCGCGCCCTTCCCTATGGGCGTACACGTAACGGCAAAACAGTATATAAAATGTATGCTTAAATATATCGCCAAAAAAACTAAGGACCATCGAACGGAAGAGAAAATGCTGATGCAAGTCAAAGCGATGAGTACCCCCATCCCCCCATCCAAAACTTTTTTAAAAAAAGTTGCAAGAAGTTGTTGACAGGCTTCTCCTTGTGGTTTAAGGTACCTTCGCAATGCCAAACCAACCCAAACCAGACAAGGCCCCGCTTTCCTTCTGCGTCCCCATGCACTTGAAGAAGCGCATGGAAAGGCGCGCAGGCCAGCTTGGCCTTAGCGTGTCGTCGTTTGTTGCGATGACCTTGGATGAGGCATTGCAAAACGTGGAGCTTACATCAGATGACCACCGAGAAATTGCCGAAAAAAAAGCTCGCAACATTATGCGTCAACGTTCCTTTAGAACTTTTAACAAAGCTTGAAAAGTATTGCGCGACGAACATGCGGACAAAATCGAATGCGATTGCCTTTTTTTTGGACGAAAGGTTAAAGGCACCTTTAACCAGAAAGTAGCCTTAACCGCCACGTTCTCCAACTCATTCACCCTCGAACTACGCCCCAAAACTCCGATCTCAAATGAGCGGATTTCACCAATGCCATATCAAGCATATTCCGTGCCAAGTTGGGGCGAACCAACCAAAGCCAGTGATGAAACATAAGACGCGCCCTTAAGAACGCGAAACGGGAAAATTTTTCCGGCAAACCTTAACCCGCCCATGAAAACCGCCATCCAATCCGTGCTCCTGTTGTTTATCCTTGTGCTTATCGCTTGGCTCGAATTTCGCGCCTACTTCCAACGCTTTCCACAGGCGGACGCATGGACATTCATTTTCCAATGATATGATCGCCACCCCCCAAGACTTCCTTTGGCTCACACGCACCACGCTCAACGCCGCCGTGATTGCCGCCGCGATTCTATTTTTTTGGGCCGGGTGTCGGAGTGAATGCCCGGCGAAACAATTAGACAGCCAAAGCATCGGACGCTCTAGGGGATCGGCTCCCAAATCACCGCTCTGCGAGTCAAGGCATGAGGGATCGAGGTATTCAATGGATGCAAACCTGGGGATGGCCGACCAGTCAGGCAGAACATTGCCTCGCCCTCGCAGTTTTCGAGACGCCAAAGCATGGCAGCGCAACGGCTCGCCTCTCCCCGTGCATCCCATCAGCCATTATCCAGACGGGCGGCTGCGGATCGGGACGGCAGACGCATGGGGGACGCCGAAAATGTCACCGATCGGTGACAAAGAATGTCACCAATTGGTGACAAAATCAAAGGAAACGCCATGACGACAACAGAGGCGGGAAAGCTGATCGGCGGCTACAGCAAGTTCACGGTCATCCGGCTCATTGAAGCCGGAAAACTGGAGGCAATCCGCACGAAACCCGGTGGACATTATCGGATTACCAATGAAGCCGTCCAAGAGTTCAAGAAGCGATTTACGATAAAATGCACCGCATTTGGAAAGGAAAAGTGCGCGACCAATTAACCAAAAACAATCCCCCCGCCGTTCCAGCGGCGAGGGGATTTGAACAACAAACACTAACTAAGTTATGTCTACTCAATCACATGAATTGCAGGTTGTCAAGGGCGGTGTTGCCGTCCCTCCCGCTCCACAGGCGCAACTCACCGCCCAAGAAGTAATCGCACAGGTTCAACTCATTCAAAAGGTGATGGATGCCGTCATGCAAGAAGGCGTGCATTACGGCACGATTCCCGGGTGTGGCAAGCGCAAGGTTCTCTATAAAGCTGGTGCCGAAAAACTCAGTATGACTTTTAGGCTGATTCCAGACATAAAAACGGAAATCTCCGACCATCCGAACGGACACCGGGAATACCGCGTTGTGACCACGTTAAAGCACGCAATAACGAGTGCAACTCTCGGGCAGGGCGTCGGCTCCTGTTCAACCATGGAGGCAAAATACCGCTACCGAAATCAGGCCGAAAACACAGGGAAACCAGTTCCGCAGATTTATTGGAAAAACAAAAATCCCGAAATGATCGGAGGGAAGGATTTTGCCGCAAAGAAGGACGAGAATGGCGACTGGATGATTTTCAAGAAGGCCGGGGAAAAAATAGAAAACCCGGATATTGCGGATATGCACAACACCGCATGGAAGATGGCGGCAAAACGCTCTCTTATTCATGCGACAATTACAGCTACCGCCGCGAGCGATATTTTTGATCAGGATCTTGAAGAAAACGCTCTTGAAGTTCCACCGGAAACCCCGGTTGAGCATCGGGAATTGCCCCCTGGAACAGAACGGGTAACACCCGCGGCAAAACAACCAGCCCCGGTTGACACACAGGCTGAGGCTCCATCGGAGGAAGGTCTGCCGCCCACATGGAGAGACGTTCGGGTGCACTGGGGAAAACACGGACCATCAGAGGATCGCAAAACTCTCGGCAAAAAGTTGGGAGAATTGGACAACAGGACACTCCACTGGTTTTTCTCGAAATGGATGCCGGAGAAAAAGGCAAACAAAAAATATCCTCCGAAAGAAGAGGACAACATTTTGATGCTCGCGCTTACGGAATGGCGCAAAGAGCAAAACGCGAAAAACGAGCAGGGCGTCCAAGATTCTCCCACTTACGAAAACCAGACTGCAGGTGCCAAATGAACGAACTGACCACCACAACAAAAATCGGGGAAATCTCCATCGAGGTTTCCAGTGACTTTCTGACTCAAAAACAACTCGCGTTGGAAGAGGCGGCAAACATCACGGAGATATCCACGCAGGAAGCTCAGGAGGAAGCTGCCTATTCCATGGCCGTCATCAAGAAGCTGATGAACGGAATCGAGGCGTCCCGCACAGAAATCAAAAAACCCGTGCTCGACCTCGGAAAACGGATTGACGCGCTTGCAAAAATCGCTGTTGACGAATTGCGCTCGGAATCCGGGCGGCTGGCGCGTTTGGTTGCGACATTCGAGGATGAAAAGCGGAAGAAGGCGGCAGAGGAGGCCGCCAAGTTGCGGGCTGAGATTGAGCGTATCGAAGCGGAGAAGCGCAAGGTGGCAGAGGAGCAGGAGCGGAAGCAGCGGGAGGCGCAAGAGGCGGCATCCAAGGCCAAGAGTGAAGCTGAACGCAGGCGGCTGGAAGAAGTTGCCGAAAAACTGAAGATCGAGGGCGAGAAGAAAAAATTGGATGCGGCGCAACAACAACTTGCCCTCTCAGCAAAGCCCATCGAGAAAAAAACGAAGGGGGTCACTCTTCGCACCGTTCCTCACTTCGAGATACTGAACATCAACGAGCTCCACAAGGCCAAGCCGCTCTATTGCCGCATCGAACCAAATGCCGAATTAATCAACACGGCCATTCTGCGCGGTGAGATGGATTTTCCA
Source organism: Verrucomicrobiia bacterium (assembly GCA_028687435.1). Taxonomy (GTDB): domain Bacteria; phylum Verrucomicrobiota; class Verrucomicrobiia; order JABWAM01; family JABWAM01; genus JAQUAF01. The sequence continues at coordinate 13,123 of JAQUAF010000010.1, forward strand.
GGGCTTCGGTGTTGGACAACAAAAGAAGCGGGGGTGAGAGCATGAGAGCCATACGAGTCAGAGCGTTGCGGGATTTGGCCGGATACTATTGCGGAGATCCGAAGCAATTACGCCGGGCGACCAACGGTGCAGTCATCGGAGTAAATCCGGCGTTTAGGAAATACCGGTCGCTGAAGCGCATGGTTAACAGAAGGGAAACAAGGAAATCATGAGCGATCAAAAGCCAGATGGCGGGTTGGCGTTCCCGGTGCAGGGAATGCAATTACAAGACGGCAGGTGGAGCCGCGATACGGAATTTGGCATGACCCTCCGTGATTATTTCGCGAGCAAGGCGATGCAAGGGGATTTGGCGAACAACGAAAATGGCGCATTGTCTCTAACTACAACAGGCGAGCAGTACCTAAACCTCGCGCGGCTCTATTACCGCATGGCCGACGCTATGTTGAAAGCAAGGGGATTATGAGCGAAGGCACTTGCGGCATTTGCGATGAGTGGAAGGAAATCGTTGCCAAGGATCTCCTGTGCGAATTCCTTCTCTGCTTGGACTGCCTTCCACACGCTCTTGCTGCTGATGAGGCATTGGCGAGAGCCGGGATTGCGCCTCCGCTACCAGGTCAAACGAAATGGAGGGGGAAATGACGACCGTTGCAGCCATTGTCATTGCCGCGGTTGTTTGGTGCTGGGGTTATCGGCATGGGCGCCGGGATGCTTTGCAGGAGTTTGCCGACAGCCGGGAAATCAGTTGGTTCGGCGAAGAGATTTAAATTTTATGATCATGAAAAATTCAGCCTTAAACATATTTCTTGGCTTGAAACGTTGGATGCAAGCCGATTCTCCGCGTCCGTCTGTCCGGAAGGTGAAACTTGTTTCGCAACATCGGACAGAGCGCCGCACGCGGCGCCATCAATTGGCCCGTTCCCGACGAATCAACCAACTGCACGGGCAAAAACTGACGCATTGAGGCCATTGCTCATTCTATGAGAACCCTGCCCGATAATCCAAGTGCCGCATTGCGGCGGCTCAACCCGTCTGTGTTCGGGACACCAAGCACGCACGGGAAAATGGTGCGCCCCGCAATGAGCGTTCAACCGCGCCCTACCACGGACGAAGAGGGGTTGAACAAGACCGAAAGAGGCTGGCTTGAAATGCTGCGGCGCATGCAGATCGACTGTCTGCGGATTCAGGCAATCAGGTTCAAGTTGGCTGATAACACGCGATACACCCCGGACTTCACCGGCGTCCGACTCGGGCAACTGGTGGCCTATGAAGTCAAAGGCTTCATGCGAGACGATGCGGCGGTAAAGTTGAAGGTTGTCGCCCGGCAGTTTACCGAGTGGCATTTTGTACTGGTCACAAGGGAGAAAGGGCAATGGGTGCAGGTGGAGGTGAAGCCATGAAAAAATACCCGATCCTTTTCAGCGGCGAAATGGTTCGCGCCATCCTCGACGGCTACAAGATGCAGACGCGAAGGGTAGTAATGCCCCAACCAAACCACTTCTTGGGGGTTTCTATAAATAGGAAAACCCCTTTTGATGATGATGGAAAAATAATCAAGTGTCCATACGGCCAGCCGGGCGACAGGCTTTGGATGAGGGAGCGGTGGTGTACGGGAAAACCATTCGACAATATTTCTCCGGGGAGACTTTGGAAGGGAAACGATTCTGAGCAGCTTGCTGTAAACTACGCCACAGAGCCAGAATGGGTTGAACAGGGAAAATGGCGTCCATCAATCCACATGCCCCGCTGGGCCAGCCGGATTACGTTGGAGATCATCAAGGTGCGGGTGGAGCGCGTTCAGGAGATCACGGAAGATGACGCGAAAGCGGAGGGGGCCAAGAAAGGGTTGTGGTTGGAAAACGATATGTTATTGGAGCCAACCGATGAATATGAGGAAGGTAAATCCAGCTACAAACAAGGTTTCGGTTTTCTTTGGGACTCCATCAACGCCAAGCGTGGCTTTGGATGGGAATCTAATCCGTGGGTGTGGGCGATTGAGTTTAGGAGGGTGACGGCATGACTCAAACACCCGTCATCCCCGAGCAATACTTGCGCCACATGTCCGACGAAGACCGCCGGGCATTCGGCAAAGCCGGGCGCACCATGGAGGAAATCAATAATGAGAACGAAGTCAAAAACGAGAAAAATTTACAAAATCAAATTGCAGGGCTGCTCCGACTGCGCGGCATCGCTTTTTCGTGGTGCCGGATGGACAAAAAAACAGAGAGGACAGGGTGATTTAAAATGCCTGAGAAAAATCCAACACATTTAGATTTGTTCTCAGGCATCATATCGGCGGATTCGCAATTGCCGCTGCCCGGGCTGGCTTCCGAACCATTGGGTTCAGCGAAATCGATCCGTTCTGTTGCGACCTCCTTAAAGCGCGCTTCCCGGGCGTCCCAAATCTCGGCGACATCCGAAAAATCACGGAGGCTGCTATGGCCGACGCCGCGGGCATCAGATTCCGATCATGGCGGTCTAAATTCCAGGGGAACGGACGGCAACCCAAATCTCCCCTGCGCCGTCTTAACCTGCTCACTGCTGGCACCCCCTGCCAGCCCGCAAGTTGCGCCGGGAAGCGCCGGGGCAAGGAAGATGACCGTTGGCTCTGGCACGAATTGTTCCGCGTTATTGCCCTCTTCCGGCCCGATTGGGTTATTGCTGAGAACGTTACTGGCCTGGCCGGGTTGGTCGAGTTCGAGAGTGCGCTTGAAGTGGACGGCAAAAGGCATTCTCGCGAAGAGATGGCAGCGGGATCGGCTGATGTGGGTCGAGTGTGCGAGCGAGTCGGGCGAGGAGTTTTGGATCAAATCCTGGAAGACATCGAGTCGCTCGGATACGATGTCGCCCCGCCGCTTGTTATTCCGGCTGTCGCCGTCGATGCCCCGCATAGACGGGATCGGGTTTGGATTATTGCCCACTCCAAACACGATGCCCGAGGCGCCGAATGGGGGATTGAATCGTGGCCAGGGGAAGCGAAGGGCCCGTCACAAAACGCAATGCCTGTTGGAAGCGGCGAAACTGTGGGGAACTCCCCGCGCATCGGATGGGATGAAGGGAAAACTGAGAGATCCGGAGGGGATCAGGGATCCGAAGGGACGTCTGGAGGATCAGGTGGCGCTTTGGCCAACTCCGAATGTGCCAAACGGAGGCAGAACCATGAAGCCGGAAGACATTCTTGCGAAAGGGAAAACCGCGAAGGGCAAACGGCAGGTGGGCTTGGAGAATCTGGTCAAGTTATTCCCGACACCAACAGTGCAAGACTCCAAAAACAACGGGGGCCCATCGCAGATGGAGAGGAACACAAGGCCACTGAACGCAGCGGTTGGTGGGAGTTTGAATCCTGCCTGGGTGGAGTGGCTGATGGGCTATCCAGAAGGCTGGACGGAAATCCCTGTCTCTGGTCACCCGAACCGCCGCATATCCCGCGCGTCGCGCATGGTGTCAAAAACCGCGTCCCGCGACTCAAGGGCCTCGGCAACTCGGTTGTCCCGTACATCCCGGAAATCATCATGAGGGCGATTTACCAACTGATTATATGGAGGGCGGAGTAAATGGCCGGAGACTGGATTAAGATGCGTTGCAATTTGGATACCGACCCTGCGGTTATCCAGATTTCGTCCGGATTAAAGAAGGACAGATATTTTGTTGTTGGTCGCCTGCACAAGCTGTGGTCTTGGGCGAACGAACATTTGGAGGATGGCCAAAACGTGCCGGTTGATTCCGCTTTTCTGGATTCGCTTGTAGAGTGCCCCGGATTCGCCGAACAACTTCGCCATGTTCATTGGCTCTCTGGCAGAGACGGTGATCTCTCGTTTCCAAACTTCGAACGTCACAACGGATCATCGGCCAAAACAAGAGCCTTGGACGCCTTGCGCAAGCGAACTGAGCGCGAAAGAAAAACGTCCGGCAAACGTCCAGATGAAAACCGGACGTAATCCGGACTAGAGAAGAGAAGAGAAGAGTAACTAACTTCCATAAGAAGAAACAAAGGAGAGGCATGAAGAATGAACTGTCTAACAATGAGTCGTCTGAGCTGAGGTCCTGCGAACGGACTATTGAGCAGACGAAGGGGGCATTTGTCGCCTGCGGGCTGGCCTTATCAAAGATTCGAGATCGAAAACTCTACCGGCGCGACTTCGATACCTTCGAGGAATATTGTCGTGAAAAATGGGGGTGGGGGCGGCAATACGCCTACCAGCTCATCGAGTGCGCGGAAGTGAAAATGTCACCAATTGGTGACAAAATTGGCAATCAAGGACAAGCCAAGGCCATTGCCGCGGTGCCTCCTGAGCGACGGAAAGAGGTCATGGAAAAGGCTTCGGCTTCCGGGGCTGTGACGGCAAAAAAGATCACGGAAGCCGCCAAGGATGCCAAGGCGTCTGCAAAGGCGGAATCCAAGCCGGTGATCGAGCTTGATCAAACCGGCTGGCCAATTCCTGTGGAGGTTCTACCGGACTGGCGTAGGGCCGAACAGGTTTCAAGCCTGATTGCGGAAGTGAAGCGTGTGAAGCTGGCTGTAAAGGCTGCGCTGGAGTCTCAGGATTGCGTCTGGTGCGAGGTCAATAATCTCACCCTGTCGAAGATCCAAAACATCCAGACAAGCCTTTCCTGTGTCATTCCCTATGCGGTTTGCCCTACCTGCAACGGCAATCATAGGGAGAAGTGCGCTCTCTGCCGCCGCCGAGGGTTCCTTTCAAAGTTTCTCTGGGATTCGGCTGTCCCGGAGGAGACGAAAAAAATCCGCGCCAAGGGGGTAAAACGATGAGACTGCGAGATTACCAAGTTGCGACGGTCGACGCGATTTTCAAGGAATGGGAGGAAAACCAGTCAACCCTGGCCGTCCTGCCTACGGGGTGCGGGAAGACCCAAATCTTTTGCGAGGTTATCCGGCGCGTCCAGCCGCGGCGGGCTTTGGTTATTGCCCATCGCGAAGAGTTGATCTTTCAAGCCGCCAAGCGAATCGAATCCATTGGGGTTGGCGCCGAAATTGAAATGGCGGATCAAAGGGCAAGCGTGAATCTTTGGACGCGAGCGCCCGCCGTTGTCTCGACCGTTCAAACGCAATGCGCCGGCGGCAATGGTGGACGCATGACGCTGTTCAAGCCGGAGGATTTCGGGGTGTTGATCATCGATGAGGGGCATCATGCGACAGCCAGTTCGTACCGGCGAGTGATGGCCTATTACGGTCAAAATCCTGAACTCAAAATTTTGGGCGTCACGGCGACGCCGGACCGGGCCGATGAAGAGGCTCTTGGGCAGGTGTTTCAATCCGTGGCCTTTGATTATGAAATCCTTGACGCCATCAAGGATGGCTGGCTTGTTCCCATCGAGCAGAAAATGATCGAGATCGAGGGGCTTGATTTCAGCGCGATTCGGACAACAGCCGGCGATCTGAACGGCGGCGATCTGGCGGCGGTGATGGAGGCGGAACAGAATTTGCACGGGGTGGCATCGGCAACCCTGGACATCGTTGGCCAAAAAAAGACGCTGGTTTTCACGGCGAGCGTGAAACAGGCGGAAATGCTCTCCGAGATATTCAACCGGCACAAACCCGGCGCATCCGATTGGATTTGTGGCGAAACCCCCAAGGACGCCCGGAGGGAGCGCCTCGAACAGTTTTCAACTGGCCAGACTCAATTCATGGTCAATTGCGGCGTTCTGACCGAGGGTTTTGATGCGGTGGGTATTGAGGTTGTCGTGATGGCTCGCCCGACAAAAAGCCGCGCGCTCTATTCGCAGATGGTTGGGCGCGCCACCCGGCCCCTGCCGGGGGTTGTCGATGGTCCTCCAACGCCAGAAATGCGTCGGATGGCCATGGCTGCCAGCGCCAAACCGTCATGTCTGGTGGTTGATTTTTCGGGCAATACCGGACGGCACAAGCTGATGACTACCGCCGATATTTTGGGCGGTAAATTCGAGGATGAGGTGATCGAGCGAGCCAAAAAGGTTGCCGAAAAAGCCGGGAAGCCGGTCAATATGGCCGAAGTCCTGGAGGAGGAAAAAGAGAAGGCCCGATTGGAGGCGGAGGAACGCCGAAGGGCTGAAGCTGCGCGGCGGGCGCACCTGATCGGGAAGGCCAAGTTTTCCGCCCGCACAGTCAACCCGTTTGATGCGTTTGATCTTGATCCAGAGCGTGCCCGCGGCTGGAACAACAATAAGACCCTGAGTGACAAACAGACGGCGTTGCTGTTGCGGCAGGGGATCGATCCAAGTGGGATGCCCTACGGCCAGGCCAAGCAGGTTTTAAATGAACTGTTCAGGCGTTGGAACTCCAATCTGGCAACCCTGAAGCAATGCTCGCTTCTCAAAAAGTATGGGTATGAAACTAAAAACCTGACCATGCAGGAAGCGTCTGCCCTGATTGATGGGTTGGCACAAAACGGATGGAGGCGCGCGGCATGAGCACCATCTACGAATGGATCAGGGTGACAAAACAGGCACCGTGCCCATGCTGCGGGAAACCGGATTGGTGCACTGTGGCGGTTGATCATGGGTTGGCCTGCTGCATGCGGATTCAATCGGATCGACCAGCCAAAAACGGGGGATGGCTGCATAAAGTCGGGGAAACCCTCTCAAAACCGGTGCCCCGCCAGCCGCCGGCACCCGTCAAAATGATCGATTTTGCAAGCCTCTGGCGTATCTGGTGGGAAAAAACCTCTGACGAAAAGATTGGACGATTTGCCAGCGGGCTTGGGGTTTCGTCCTTTTCCCTCTTAGCCCTTGGCTGCTGCTGGACACCTGAACACAACGCATGGGCTTTTCCCATGAAGGACAATTCCCATGGCATCATCGGCATTCGCCTGCGGAACGATGCGGGGAAAAAATGGGCGGTTCGCGGTTCGCATGCGGGGCTATTTATCCCTGAGATCCCGAAACGCAATGAACTGTTCATTTGCGAGGGCCCAACGGATTGCGCGGCGGCGATAAGTCTCGGTATTCCTGCCATCGGTCGCCCCTCGTGTATGGGCAATGAAAAACAGATTGCTGATTTAATCATGAAGAAGGGCGTCAAGCAGGTCGTTGTTGTGTCTGACAACGATGGCCCCGGGCTGCTTGGGGCGCAACGATTGCAGAAAAGCCTGCCGGTTCTGTCGTGCATCTGGACGCCTCCCGCAAAAGACCTTCGCGAATTTCTGAAACTCGGCGGAACCCGGGCGGTGATTGAATCCATGACGCGGGGAATCTGCCGGACAAAACCAATAAAAAAGGAAACTCCATGAAAGACTTCACGCTCTACAACGAGGATTGTGTACGCGCGGGGAAAGTGAGGGCGGCATGATAGCGCTATCAATCCGTCAACCTTGGGCATGGCTCATTATGAGCGCGGGGAAGGACATCGAAAACCGCAACTGGCTAACGAAGTACCGTGGGCCTGTTTTGGTTCATGCGGCGAAAGGCATGACCGAAGATGAGTATTACGAGGCTGTTGCCTTTGTAGCCGAGGAAGTTGATCCTTCAATCAGCATCCCAAACATGGAGGAATTGCAGCGCGGGGGAATCGTTGGGAAGGTTGATATTGTTGATTGCGCGACCAGTTCCCCGTCGCGCTGGTTCGTCGGAAAATATGGATTTGTTTTGGCCGAACCGCACCCACTTCCGTTTTTCCCATGCCGTGGAGCACTTGGCTTTTTCAATGTGGAGGTGCAGTGATGACGCCATATTACGACCACGCCGGGATTACGATTTACCATGGCGATTGCCGGGAGATTCTGCCGTCATTGGCCGAGGTGGAGATGTTGTTAACTGACCCGGTTTGGCCGAATTGTGCAACAATCCTACAGGGGGCGGATCGAGCCGGGGAGCTATTTCATGAAATGTGGTCATGGCTGAATAAGCCGAAAAGGGCAGCAATTCAAATCGGATGCGACACCGACCCGCGCTTTTTGTCGTGCGTTACGCTTCCGTTTTTTAGAGTGTGTTGGCTGGAACTAGCGAGGCCACATTACAAAGGACGGCTGATGTACGGCTCTGACGTGGCCTATCTGTATGGCGAGCCTCCGCCATCCCGCCCCGGCAACCATGTAATTTCTGGACGATTCATTGATTCTGATTCAAGCGGCAAGCAAGCTGATCATCCGTGCCCCAGAAAGATTGGTCATGTTCAGTGGTTAATCAGTAAATGGAGTGCCGAGACTGATGCAATCCTCGATCCCTTCATGGGTTCCGGCACAACGCTTAGGGCTGCCAAGGATATTGGGCGCAAGGCTATCGGCATTGAGATTGAAGAACGTTACTGCGAAATCGCCGCCAAACGCATGGCGCAGGAGGTTTTGCCGTTGTCAGATGTAGATTAGTTCGATTTTAACCCGTCGAGAATCGCCCAAAACTGTTCAGCGGTTGTGCGCGGAATGGCCTTCCGGTAATGCTCTTTGATTACGTCAACGGAATTGCCCATGATTTCCGCCAGCCGCGCGCTCCCGCCTTCGAATCCTGCGGCTCCGGCCAGGCTCATGGCCAGCCAGTAGGAGGCAAAAGAGTGCCGAAGGCAGTCAGTTGGGAAGGGGGTTTTCTCGCCAAATCCCGCCATGGTTTTTACCGCCTGAATTTGCTTTTGCCAATTCTGCCCAGCCAAAGAGCCATCCCATTTGAATTTATTCATCCGCTTGGACAGGGAATCTCTCATGTGAACGTATCGAATCTCTCCTCGGAGTTTGCGGGAGATGACCTTGATTTCCTGAGTCTCGAAATGAATGTCGCCCCTCCGAAGATCCTCCGCTTCCGAAGGCCGGAGGCCGGCAAAAAGCCCAAGCAGCGCGTAAGGAGTGGCGCGTTCACGGAAGGAACTGGCATAGGCGGCCTCAACCAATTTTTTGGCCTGTTCGACCGTAAGAATTTCAGCCTCTTTTGTGACATGGGTGATTCTCATGAATTGGGCCGGGTTCGACGTGATCCAGCCGCGTTTTACGCACCACTTGAAAAACTCCGAAGCCACGGACTTGATTCCCGCCATTGAACGGGAGGAAAATTTTGTTTTATTTAGCCAGTCCTCGAAATCAGCAACGGTGATGGAGGTAAGGTTTTCTTGGGGGAAAGCCTCCGTGAGGTGCTTCAATCGCTTCCGGGCGGTCTTCAGGCTGTTGTTCGAGTATTTGTCGGCCTGGTTGAGTTCTTTCTTCATCTCCATGAATTTTTCAACCGCTTCGGCCAGCTTGAGATTTGAAAGCCTGTTTTGAGCGTCCCGGTGGGAAATGTAAAAATTTACGGCTTCAAGAAGGGTTGCCCCATACGGGAGAAGTTTTTCTTGGGCGCGCATGGCGTCCACTCGAAGGGCGTTGGGAATGGATCCTTCGATAAACCCAACTTTCATTACGTCCTGTCTGAGCACTTCCGCGCGCCCTTCGGCCAGCTTCTTGCTGTGAAAGTATTCACGCTTGCCTTCTCGGGCGCCAGCGTGGTAGCGTCTGCCATCGACCACCCAGTACTTGATTCCGCTGATGTCGGTTTCAAAAATATTTGGCCAATCTTTGTTGAGCATTCGAGCCATGGTAGGTCTAAGACCGGTCTAAATCAAGGTTTCTTGAAGTGGAAGCCTTTTGGGAAGCCCGCATTCTACCATTGAACCACACCCGCGGTGACGAAGAACCGCCTGTTAGAATAGGAAACGGCGGGTGGAAGTCAAGGCGGCTTTGGGCTTGTGCCAGCCGGATGGCGAGGGTAAACACTGGGGATGACGGAAAGCAAAAAAGGAAGCGGTTGTTTTTTCAAGGGGTGTCTGGTTCTGTCGATCCTGACGACCTTTGGGGTGGTGGGGGTCGGGGGCGGGGTGTGGTGGCTTTATTCCACGATCCGGTCGCATACGGCGGCAAAACCGGCGGTTTTGGCGCCAAAACAGGCGCCCATGACCAATGTGGGGGAAATGCTGGGGCGGTTGATGAGGTTCCAGCGGGATGTCCAGGCGGGAGGCAAGGTGCAGTTGGCGTTGTCGGCGGGGGATTTGAACATGGCGCTTGGCCTGGCGGCCAAGGATGTGAATGCGCGTTTCAGGATCGAAAACCGATTGTTGATTCTCGATGTTTCAACGCCCGTGGCAAAAGTTCTGGAAAAGACTCCGTTGCAGGGATTGAAATTATGGGAGGACCGGCATTTGAACATGGCCATCGCCATGGCGCCCGCATTGGAAAAAGGGCGGGTGAAATTGAATGTGCAACGGGTGAACACCGATGGCGGAGTGGTGGACCGGAGATTGTGGAAGGGCATGGAGCCGGAGATGGAAAAAGAAATCAACGATCAACTGGCTGCCAATCCCGTTGCCAAGGCGTTCCTCTCCGAGTTGAAGGGAATCGGTGTCCAAGGCGACAAGCTGGTGATTGATTTCGGGGAGTAAGGATTCGTCAATAAATAACCTTTGCAACCTGACTGGCTCTTTTGTCCGCCAACTTTGTTGCGCGCCGGTTACAGATCCACAGGGGATATGCTCCCTCCTTGAGCCTCGTTGGCAAGCAAAATTTCTGCGTCATCCTGTAAACCTTATTTTTTGACGCATCCTAAGGCGGTGTTCGGAATCAGGCAATCCGGTAAAAGAGTTTTTTGCCGATCTTGAGCACGTCGCCGGTTTTGGGAGTCAGGCTGGCTTGCGGGTCTGCGAGTTTTTGTCCGGCGAGTTCGACTCCGCCTTGCTGGATGAGCCGGCGGGCTTCGCCGCGGCTGGCGATCTTGCCGGTGCTCATCACCAGGTCAAGGGCGGTGATGGACGCCGCCGCCGTGAGAGCCGGCAGGTCTGCGGACGAAACGTCGCGTTTGGAAAACTTCTGTTCAAAATCGGTCCGTGCTTGCCGGGCCTTTTCGGAATCGTGAAAACGTTCCACCAAGGCCTGGGCAAGTGACTTTTTGGCTTCCATGGGATGTCCGTTTTTGAGCTGGCTGATTTCCTGTTCCGACTTGCCAAACAGCAGGATGTACCAGCGCCACATGAGATCGTCGGAGATGGACATGGCCTTGCCAAAGATGTCGGATGGCGTTTCAGTGACGCCGATATAGTTGCCCAGGCTTTTGCTCATTTTCTGCGTGCCATCCAATCCTTCGAGAATGGGCAGGAGCATGGCCACTTGTTGTTCCTGTCCCTCGTCCTTTTGCAGATCGCGTCCCACGAGGATGTTGAAAAGCTGATCGGTGCCGCCGAGTTCCACGTCGGCCCGCACCATCACGGAGTCCCATCCCTGCATGATGGGATAAACGGTTTCGTGGTGGCGGATGTCCGTGCCGGCCTGCAGGCGTTCCTTGAAATCGCGCCGCTGCATCATTTGGGAGATGGATACCCGGCTGCTGAGGCGGATGACCTCGGCAAAACTCATTTTGCCAAACCATTCTCCGTTGAAGACGACTTCCAGCCGGTCGTGTGAAAGCACCTTGAACGCCTGATCCTGATAGGTTTTGGCGTTGGCGAGGATGGCCTCGCGGCTGAGGGGGGGGCGGGTGGTGGATCGTCCGGTTGGGTCGCCGATCATGGAGGTGAAATCGCCAATGATGAGGACGGCGGTGTGGCCCAGATCCTGAAACTGGCGGAGTTTGGCGAGCGCCACAGTATGGCCCAGATGCAGATCGGGCGCGGTGGGATCCACTCCCAGTTTGATGCGCAGAGGGATGTTTTTGGAGAGTTTTTTCTTCAAGTCCTCGTTGGAGATGACTTGGGCTGCTCCACGGAGCAGGAGATCGATCTGTTCGGAAACGGATTTCATGGGAAATGGGAATTTTCCCGAGATCAGCTTGAAAAGCAAGGCTTCCCTGAGGCATTCTGGGCGAACATTTGAAAACGCATCCAATTCTTCTGTTATGGGACATAGACGGAACCATCCTGCATTCCGGCGGCGCAGGGGTGGAGGCCATTCGACAGGCCATGAGGCAACGTTTTGGTCTTGTTGATGATTTGAGGGGGGTTTCGATGGCTGGGAGGACGGATGTGGCCATTTTTCAGGAAATCTGCCTCCGCCACCCAGGGACGAAAATGTCGCCGGAGGTTTTGCTGCGGGCGTACCTTGATGAATTGCCGGTCTGGCTTCCCAAGCGGCAGGGAGAGGTTTTCCCAGGGGTGAGGGAGTTGCTGGAGTGGGCGCACCGGCATTCCGAGGTTCATAATGTCTTGTTGACCGGCAACATGAAGGAGGGGGCTTATCACAAATTGCGGCATTATGGTCTGGCGGATTACTTCGAGTTCGGCGCTTTCAGCGATGATTCGTCCGTGCGCAACGATCTGGGGCCCATTGCCCTTGGCCGCGCCCGCGAGTGTTTGAAGAAGGATTTTCGCCTGGATCAAACCTGGGTGATCGGCGACACACCCTTTGATGTGGCTTGCGCCCGAAGCCTGGGATGCAAGGTGCTGGCCGTGGCAACGGGCGAACATTCGGTGGAACAGTTGAGCGCCTGCAAACCGGATGCGGTTTTGTCAAAACTGGCTGATTTGGATGAGGTCAAGGCTTTGTTGTCAGGCTGTCAGAATGAAGGCTGAGAACCGAAGGAAAGGCGGGCGATTTGAAAATGGAGAAGGCATCAGGCGGGATTCAGGAGACAACTTTAAAGGCAACCATTGCCTATGATGGCGGCGCTTATGTGGGATGGCAGCGGCAAATATCGGGCATGACGGTCCAGCAGCGGTTGGAAGATGTGTTGAAACAGCTTGCGGGGCGGATTGTGACAACCCATGGCGCCAGCCGCACGGATCAGGGTGTGCATGCATTGGGGTTGGTGGTCGGTTGGAAATGGGACCTCAAGCGAATGCCGGTTGAACAGTTGCGGCGGGCGTTGAACGGCCTGCTGCCGGCGGATATTCGCGTCCTGAAGCTGGCAAGGGCAAAGGCGGGTTTTAACGCCCGGTTTGACGCCAAGTGGAAGCTGTATCGTTATCGAATCCTGAATCGCGACGTTGCGGATCCTTTCCGTCGCGCGGGGACCTGGTTCATTTTTGGGAAAATGGATGTGAAGGCCATGCGCAAGGCCGCGGCCTGTTTTGTGGGAAAACACCATTTTGGCGCCTTTGCCGTGAATCCCGGCTATGAGCGGACTTCCATGGTGAGGGAGATCCGTCGTTGCCTGGTGCGGAGCAAGGGGGATGAGATCCAGATCGAGGTGGAGGGAAACGCCTTTCTTTACAAAATGGTTCGCTCAATGGTTGGGACCCTGGTTGAAGTGGGAATGGGAAAACGGCCCGCCGATTCGATCAGGACATTGCTTGTTTCGAGGGACCGCCGGCAGGCCGGAAAAACCGCGCCGCCGCAGGGGCTTTACCTGGTGAAGGTTTTTTACCGGCGATCGGCCGCCCGTGTCATTCCCTGATCTGTCCGGCGCCGTGGATCAGATACTTGTATGTGGTGAGTTCCTCAAGGGCCATGGGGCCCCGGGCGTGCAGCCGGTCGGTGCTGATGCCGATTTCCGCGCCCATGCCGAATTCAGCCCCGTCGGTGAAACGGGTCGAGGCGTTGTGATAGACCGTGGCCGAGTCCACTTCGGCGTGAAAACGCCGGGCGGCTTGGCGGTTTCCCGTCACAATGCAGTCGGAATGGCTTGATCCGTAGGCATTGATATGTTCGATGGCCTGATCAATGGAATCCACAATGCGAATGGAGAGGATGAGATCGAGATATTCGAGGCTCCAGTCTTCCTCCGTTGCAGGGCGGATTTGCGATGCGTATTTTTTTTGCAAGTCTGTCTTGGCCAGTATCCGGAGCCCATCCTCCTCCATGCGCAGTTCCACCTTGTGTTCCAGAAGGCTGCGGGCGGCAAGGGGAAGGAATCGGCCGGCGATTTTTTTGTGGATCAGCAGGGTTTCCATGGCATTGCAGACCCCGGGACGCTGGCACTTGGCATTGATGATGATGCGTTCGGCCATGTCGAAGTCGGCAGTCTCGTCCACATAAACATGGCAGATGCCCTGATAATGCTTGATAACCGGCACCGTGGAGTTTTCGACCACGGCCCGGATCAGTCCCTCGCCGCCGCGGGGAATGATGCAGGAGAGATATTTGTCGAGGCGGGCCAGTTCCCGCACGGTGGCGCGATCCGTGGTGGGCACCAGTTGGATGATATGGTTGGGCAGGCCGGCGGTCTTGGCCGCGTCGTTCATGGCCGCCGCGATGGCTGTATTGGTGTGGAAGGCTTCGGAGCCCCCGCGCAGAATGCAGGCATTGCCGGCCTTGACGCAAAGGCAGGCCGAGTCGGCGGTGACATTGGGGCGCGATTCATAGATGATTCCGATGACGCCGAGGGGAACGCGGATTTTTTGCAGGTGAAGGCCGTTGGGGCGGGTCCATTCCCTGATGATTTCCCCCACCGGATCGGGCAGGGTGGCGACATCGTCCACGCCTTTGGCCATGGAGGCGACGCGTTTTTTGTCGAGCCGCAGCCGGTCCAGCATGGCGGCGGAGAGACCGTCTTTTTCCGCCTGGGCCATGTCCATGGCGTTGGCGGACAGAATCCGTTCGGTTTGGGATTTGATGGCCTCGGCCATGGCGTTCAGGGCGTCGTTTTTATCGCCCGTGGAGCAGACCGCCAGCTTGAGGGCGGCCGCCTTGGCCTGTTTGCCCATGTTCAGGATCAATTGGGGAATGGAATGGTTCATGGCGGAAAAATCAGGGGAGGAAGATGGTGCCGATTTCCTCGCCCGCGATGAGGCGGGGAAGGATGTCGGGGGTGCGTCCGTTGGCGATGATCAGGGGGCATCCGGTGGCCAGCACCCGTTTGGCGGCCATGATCTTGCTGCGCATGCCGCCCACGGAACGGTCCGATCCGGCGTCGCCCGCGTGTTTTTCAATCTCCGGGGTGATTTCGGGAATCGTGTGGAGAATCCCGGTTTTGGATTCCGGGGTGTTTGCGGAGCGGTTGATGAGGTAGCCATCCACGTTGCTGAGGATGATGCAGACGCTGGCGCTCAACAATTCCGTGACCATGGAGGCCAGTTGATCGTTGTCGCCGAATTTGATTTCCTCGAACGACACCGCGTCGTTTTCGTTGACGACCGGCACGACCCCCATTTGAAGGAGGTTGAGCATGGTGCGCCGGGCGTTTTCCCGCCGGGTGTGGTGTTTGAAATCGTCGTGGGTGAGCAGAATTTGGGCGACGATCAGGTTCTCGTCGGCAAAGGCGTGTTCGTAACGGTGCATCAGCAGGTTTTGTCCCACTGCGGCGCAGGCCTGGAGATCGGAGATGCCGGAGGGACGCTGGCGCAGTTGGAGCCGGCTCATTCCGGCGCTGATGGCGCCCGAGGTGACCAGCAAGACCTGCCGTTTTTGTTTGCGCAACGCCGCCACCTGTTGCGCCAGATGCCGGATGCGCAGGGGATCCAGGGAGCCGTCCGCGCGCGAAAGCACGCCGGTGCCCAGTTTCACGACAAAAAGCTTGCCGTGGGAAAGGATTTTTCGATGGGTGTTCATGGGGTTCTCAGCAGAGCCATTCATCTTTAACCATAAAACGCCCGAAAAAAACAAAAATATTTCGATGTTATTTGCTTGGAGAGATGGATTGGCAGCCAATAGCTCTTGTCGACGCCTGTTTTTCAACCCATAGGGTTGGCATGGATTCCTTTCAATTTTATCGATTTGGATCTTCTTTCAAAACGATGAGTTTATCGATTCGTTACGTTGCATGGAGCTGGTTCCATTGCGACAGGCAAGTTGACAAGATGGGTATCAATTGATACTTTATGAGTGGTGAAACTGAAACTTTTTCTTTTGAAAAGCCCATTCCCTCATTATGGAGGAAATCGGTCTGCGGTATTTTGCGCGCAGGAGTCAATGATAGTATTTTCACCACTTTTCAAGCCGACAGAGACTGGGCTGCGGCTTTTCCAGATGCGTGGGATTATGACCGCTTCGATGCCATTATTCGCGCATTGGAGGCAAAAGAGGCCGGAGGCCGACAGATCATGGACATGGACGAAGATGGGGAAACTTATGCTTTCTGGTTCCATTTTCGCGGTAAAAAAATTTATGGAAAAATCAACCTTCTTCCCAATCGGAAAATGATTATTTTATATTCAAGTCACACCCCTCGAAAAGGAGAGGAAAATTTGTGAAACCCCCTGTGCCAGGATGGAAAAGAATCGTCATTCAGCAAACGGTGCCGATTCCAAGCATGGATGGAGACGGTATCGTTGAAACCATCGATGTGGAAGTCAATGCCTGGAAAAATCCCAGGACAGGGGATGTTTTTTTTGACGGAGAGGCCCGGAAAATTCTTGAAAAAGCAAAAGCCCGGCATATGGGACTCTTGACTCCCGACCAGATCAGGGAATTGCGAGGCCATCTGGGATTGACCCAAAAAGAGATTTCGGAACTGATTCAGATCGGGGAAAAAACATGGACACGATGGGAAACCGGACGCGAAAGGCCATCCCGCTCCCTGAATGTCCTGCTCAATGCCCTGTTGGACGGACGGATTGACACAAGTTATCTGCGGATGCTCCGCAAACCCGGATTGAGCAAAGCAACGCATGATACGGAGCTTGTGCGCGCATCTGTCCATTCAAAAATTGCGGCTGGAAAATAAAGTTTGAAACTGAGGAGTGAGGGAAAAACCCCATCGAAGCGTTGAAGTTGGCGGAACCGGGATTCTGCGGAACTGGCTGGCGAGCGGAAACAGAAAAGACCCGTAAATGAGAGGGAAAGGACGGTGAGAACGGTGGATAAGCCCCCGTTCGATTACAGGCGACGCTAAACGCAATCGTTGGAAGGGAGGCTGGTGTGTCAATGTGACCGCAGCCCCCGAAACGGCCATGATGAAATACTCAACAAACGACGGATTGTCCTTTGATGAATCCCCCCAATTCCGTTGTTCGATATGGAAGCTTTCAACCCCGTTTTTTTCAAAGACGCCGATCTGGCAGAGGCGTTCTCTTTGCGGATCATTTCTTGCAACGCCAAATGGAAGCTCCGAGTTAAGGGGCCGGGATGTCCTTTTCCGATCAGACAATCATCCACTCGAATTACCGGCGTCAATTCGCGGCAGGTCGATGTGATGAAAACCTCCTTCGCGGCGCGCAAGATGTCGCGTGAGATGGGGCTGCGTCGGACGGGAATACTCATATCCTTTGCCAGTCTTATCACACAAGCGGCGGTAATGCCGGACAAAACCCCCTTTTCCGGCGTGACCAGACTGGGCCCCGGAGCCACCGCAAAAACATTGAACGTGGTTCCCTCCAATACATCCCCCTTTCCATCAACATAAACCAACTCGTCAAATCCAAGCCGTTTCGCCCTCAGGGTCTCGTAAATTGCGGAAAAAAAGCCGGTGGATTTGATCTCTGGACAGGTTCGGGATGCCGGGGCGGACATCAAGGAAATTCCCACTTTATATTGCCAGGGAGGAAACGGCTCAAATGGATCCGCCGTCACGATGAGCGAAGGCATTCTTTCCGGAAGAAATCCGGTTGAGACGCCTCCCGTCATGACAATGCAAACCATGGCTTCAGAAAACCGGTTTTTTTCAACCAGCTGGACAATCACTTTCTGAAGAAAATCAGGCGTGATTGCCAAGGGCAGGCGGACATATTTAATGGCTTCCCATAACCGTCTGAGGTGGGCATCCGTCTGAAACGGGACGCCTTCATAAAACCGCAGGAACTCAAGAATCCCATATCCACGAACCAAACCGAGATCCTTCGGAAAAATTCCCGGTTGATCAGCAGGTACAAAATTTCCATTGCAAAAATAAAAGGGGGCTTTCACAAACCGCGATCCCGGGCATCTGCCGGATGGCATTGGACCATTTTGATTTTCAAACGCCGGATTCCCGCGGGCACTTTTGATTCAAAAACATCGCCCGTCTGATGTCCCAACATGGCCATTCCGACCGGCGCGAGCACGGATACTTTTGACTGTTCCATATTGGCCTGATCAGGGAAAACCAGCGTCAAAGTTTCCTTTCGATTTGTGTCAACATCCTCAAGACACACCCTTGAATTCATGACAACCACATCCTTGGCCATTTCGGAGGAAGAGACGACCTCGCTTCGATTCAATCCATTTTCAAGATCATTCAAAGCCTCTGGATGCGGATAGCGGGAGCTTTTCAATAAAAAGATCAATTTTCTCAATTGCTGCATGTCGTTTTCCGTGATGCGAACAGGTTTGTCTTTCATTTTGTCTTGCTGCGTTGACGTTTAGGCGGAATTTTGGGCCCCGCAGGGGAAAGCCCGCCAAAATGGAGGAATAGGGCGGCCCTTATGGACGGAAGATGAAGTTGGTAAACTGCCACGGATCGCCATGATCCGGCTGGGCTTGTGGATTTTCGCCGAAAAACACCCGATGCCGATGCAAGGGAGTCCAGTCCGCGGGCCGGGAAAAAACGCGTCCCAAATAGGGACGGGCCACGCGAAGAATTTCCCCATGCGGCAGTTCCTCGGGAAAACAGACCCCCTTTTTGGGATTTTGAATCGCCCACAGAGCGGCCGCCAGAACCCCGGCGGCCACCTGCACCGCCGTGGCGTTCACGTGGGGCACCTTCTTTCGCGCCGCCTTGATGCTCAGGATGCTGCCTGTCCACCAAGATTGATACTGATGTCCCATGATCAATGCCCCGACCAAATCCATTCCCTCCGTAATTTCATCCGTGAGTATGCGTTTTTTTGTGTGAAGCTCGTAATTCCGGCATCTCAACTCATGGAGCGAAACAATGGTGTCGTTGCACGGCATGTAGGCATAATGAACGGTCGGTCGATAGACCGCCTGTCCGTTTTCATGCACGGTCAGGGCATGCGAAATACTGAAAGATTCGCCATGGGTGACCGCCATGCCGACAATTTCCTGGTTGGGGACCCAGGATCGCACCCACGTATTCAACCCCATTTGGGACAGAATGATCTGGTTTGCGGAGCCGACTGACGGTTGGGTTGAAAAGGGGGGCAGCCACTTTTCATGCGTGCCCCACCCCAATTCACTGGGCGAAATCGATTCCTCCCACATGCCCTCCACACTCCAAGTCCCCACGAATTCATCGGGCTCTTTGGGTTTTGATGCGCGTTGGGAATCCCATTCACTGCAATGAATGACCTTGACGCCCAACTCACGGGCCAGATGGGCGAATTCCTCCCGCTCGACCAAACGTTCCAGCCTCCGGATTTGAACCCGCGGCGTCTGTTTTTCGCGCAGTGCCTTGGCCGCAATATCCAGAAGTCCCAGTTTTACGAAGTGCGAAACCAGTCCGGGATTGGCGCCATGATCAATGACCGCCGTTGTTGTATTGCGCCATTTTTCCACCAAAGGCAGCACTTGCTGGTATTGGGCGTAAAGGGATTTTTCAAGGGATGTCTTGCCTTGCATATCCGAAGCCGGCTCCCATGACTCCAGTGACGCGTTGATATAAAGCGCGTTGCTGTGATGCGCCCATTCCAAGATATCAAAAAAGTTGATGCTCCAAGCCAGATCAACGATCAGGCCGCCCCGTCCAACATGGGTTGACAACAGCCGGGACAGATTGAAGGGAGTGATGCGTTCGCGGACAAAGCGCAACCCCTTGTTAATCCAAGGCCGCAGAATCTCCTCACGATCCGCAAAATCAATGACCGTGATATTGCTCAAAGGGATGCGCAAGTGTTTCAACAACATGGGCAGGGCGGCTTGCGCCACCACGCCAAAGCCGGTTATCAACATCCGTTGGTTGAAGTCAATCATGATGCCAAAACCATTCTGTTAATCCTTGATCAGGAAGTTCTTGAATTGCCACGGATCCCTCAGATCCAGGTCCTGTTTGACATATCCCTTGAAATACCGGGGATAATCCTTCAACGGCGTCCAGTCCGACGCCTTGGAAATGAACCGGCCAAGATAGGGTTTGGCAACCTTGAGCACGAAATCGTGCGGAAGATCATCCGGCACGCAAACCCCCTTTGCGGGATTTTTCACCATCCACATGGACGCCGCCGCCACGGAAACCGCCACCTGCATGGTGGTGGCATTCTGGTGCGGCACCAGCTTGCGGGATTGTTCGATGCTCAGGTCGCTGCCCGTCCACCAGGAATTGTAGTCATGCCCCATCAACAGGGCGCCCAGGATATCCGCGCCGCTGGTGATTTCGTCGTTCATGATGCGCAGTTTCGGCTGCAACTTGTAATTGTATCCCCTCAATTCGTTGAGGGAGGCTATCGCGCAGTCGCACGGGCAATAGGCATAATGAACCGTCGGACGATAGGCGGCTTTTCCATTTTTCCACACCGTCAGCTTGTCGGAGATGGTAAACGCCTCCCCATGCCGCACCACCATCCCATGGATCGCATAATCGGGCACCCACGAACGCACCCAGGTGTTCATGCCCATGCGCGCCAGGCAGATTTGATTGCGCGGCCCATCCTTGTGACGGAAGGCCAGCGGAGGCAGTTCCTTCTCGTGCGTGCCCCATCCCATCTCGGACGTGGTGATGCCCTCCTCGCGGAATCCCTCGATGCTCCAGGTATTTACAAATTCATCCACCCGCTTGGGCTGATTGGTGATCTGCGTGTCCCGCTCGCTGACATGAATCACTTTCACTCCAAGCTGTCTGGCCAGGAGATTGAAGGAGAGCTCCTTGATGTGCTGGCGCAACGTCTCCGCCTGCCGCCCCCTGACCTTGCGATCCGACAACAGCCGGTTGCCGATGTCCAGCAAACCCTGTTTCACGAAATGGGAAATCAATCCGGGATTTGCCCCGTGTTCCAGCACCGCGGTGGGACCGGGCTGTTTCCACTTCGCCTTCAAGCGCCGGATGTTCATGTGCCGCCAGTACAGGGTCAGATCCGTGGGATGCCGCCCGATGGAATGCGCGTACGGATCCCAAAGCTCGATCGAGGTGTTGACATAAAGAACCCCGTGATCGTGGCACCATTGCAGGAGCTCGCAACAATCGATATTCCACGCCAGATCGATCAACAAATCGCCATCGCCGAGATATTTGCCCAGCAGCCGCCCCATGTTCGCGCGCGTCACCTGTTGCCTTGCAAACTTCACGCCCCGGGCGGTCCACGTCTTCAGACTCTCCGCCCGGTTTTCAAAATCCATGATGGTGATGTTCCTGCAGGACACTCCCGTCAACCTGACCAATATGGGCAGGGCGCACTGCGCCACCGAGCCATAGCCGATAAACAATATTTTACGATCGAAACCGCTCATGGATATATCTCCTGTTGATGTGCGCCCAAAACCGCCCGCGTCTGTTGCAAACGCGCAAAAGACCGCAAGCGAATCAGACGCCCGCCCATTTCATTAGCTGGTTTCATGCCAAAAATGGCAATTGACGGATATCAGCGAAAAAGGGACAGACCGCGGAAAGGAAATGGCACGCTGCGAACCACCGGTGGTTCGCGGCGTGCCAGATTAAAGCTGTTGCGACTGTAAAATTTGTGTTTTTTTCACGCCTCCGACTCGGGTTTTTTCTGTTTTGCCTCTTCGGCTTCCTGACCCTGCCCCGGGTGCAAGCCCAGCTGCCGGAGTTTTTCGCGCAATCGAAGCCGGCTTATTCCCAGCCAGCGGGCAGCTTTGGCCTGGTTGCCTTGGGCCCGGCGGATGGCCTGGGCATAAAGTTCCGGTTCCAGATCGGACATCATCTGCGCCAGCGCATTCTGCGTTTCATTTTGCTCCACCTTTGACAACAAATCCGAAATATAAACGGCATGCGACTGTTCGTTGAAATCCGACAGTTTTCGAACCTTGCCCATCACTTCCTTGATATGATCCACGCTGATCGTATAGTTGCGAGCCAGCAAAAGAGCCTGCCGTGTGACGTTTTCCAACTCGCGCACATTCCCCGGCCAGGATTGCTGTTTCAGATACTCCAACGCCTCGGGATGGATGGAAGGCCGGGTTGCGCCGGCATCGGGGCCATGCTTGAGCAAAAAATGCCTTACCAAATCCGGAATATCCTCGGTGCGTTGCCCAAGGGACGGCAGTTGGATGGTCACAACACTCAACCGATAATACAAATCCTCGCGAAAATCCTTTTCCTGGATGGCGGCCTCCAAATCGCGATGGGTTGCGGCAATAACGCGCACATCCACGGGCACGCTTTCGCAGCCTCCCACCCGGTGGATGCTGGTTTCCTGCAGGACGCGCAGCAGTTTCGCTTGCAGGTTCATATTCATATCGCCGATTTCATCAAGGAAAAGCGTCCCTCCGTTGGCCTGCTCAAACCGGCCGATATGACGCCTGTCCGCGTTGGTGAAAGCTCCGCGTTCGTGCCCAAACAGCTCGCTCTCCAGCAAACTTTCCGGAATGGCGGAACAGTTCACGGCCAGAAAAGGGGAGGATGAGCGGTTGCTATGTTGATAGATGGCGCGCGCCACCAGTTCCTTGCCGGTGCCGGTTTCGCCCCGGATCAACACCGTTGCCTTCGTCGCCGCAACGCGCCCGATTTCCTTGTAAACAATTTGCATGGCCCGGCCCTGTCCAATGATCGCGGTGCGGTTGGATTCGGCGGATCCCATCTCAATCGGGTCGGACATCAAGCGGCTGCATTCGATCGCGCGTCCGACAAGATCGAGCATTTCGTCCATTTCAAAGGGTTTTAACACATAGTCGAAAGCGCCCCAGCGCGTCGCCTCAATCGCCGTTTCAGTCGTGCCATGGGCGGTCATGAGAATGATGGGCAGCTTGGGCCTGGCTTGGCGCAACCGGCGCACAAGGGCAAGTCCGTCGGCGCCAGGAAGTTTGAGATCGCTGATCACCAAATCGAAAGACTCCGCAAGCGCGCAAGCGCACCCTTCGTCACCCCGGGTCAGCACGGTCAGTTCATAACCCTCGGCCTCCATCACCTTGCGCATGCCGCCGGCAATGGCATGATCGTCCTCAACAAGCAATATTCTGGGAGAATTCTTCATGATCTGAAACTCGCGGCAAAACGATTCTGAAGCTCGTGCCGTGATGCAGCCTGGTTTCGTATTCGATGATGCCGCCGTGCACTTCAACAATCCGGGCGGCAATGGGAAGGCCGAGTCCCGTTCCATCTTCCTTGGTTGTAAAAAATGGATCGAACAACCGATTGACAACTTCCGGGGGCATCCCCTTTCCGGTGTCGGCGATCTCAATGACAACAACATCCCTGCGGCGGCCAAAAAGCGTTTGCGAGGCCAATTCCGTCCGCAATGTCACGGAGCCCCCGCATTCAATGCTTTGCCCCGCGTTCTGGGTGAGATTGATAAGCACCTGTTTCATTTTTTGCGGATCCGCAAACAGCCACGCTTCTGGAGTTGTCTCCTGAATCAGGTGGACGGATCTCCTTGCCAGTTGGGGGCCGAGGAGATCGACCACATCGCGGACGATTTTCTCCACATTCAAGGGCTGGCATTCCAATTCTGTCGGACGGGCAAACTGGAGGAAATCATTTACAATCCGCTCCAGTCGATGGATCTCATCGCTGATCACCCGCACGTCATCCTGCAGTGAAATCTTGTCCGGAATGCTGCGTTTCAAACTAAACAGACGGACTTTGATGGCCGTCAGCGGGTTCCGGATCTCATGGGCAATGCCTGTCGCGAGAACCCCCAGGGATGCGAGTTTTTCATGGCGTTCAAGATAGATCCGATTTTCGTTCAGTTGAGCCCTGAGCGGCGCGATTAATCGCCGGTAAAAGACCGCCACCGTCATCGAGCCGGCCGCAGCCACCAACACAAGCGAAAAAAACCACACGCGCCGCAACGAATCGAGCGCATCATGTTGGGCGAAGGCTTGCGCGCCCCCTTCCTGTTTGGTTGCAAGGGAATGCCCCTCCAGAACCGAACGCAAGAGGTCGATCTGATGCCATGTGGCGCGTTGAATCCATGCCACAGCCGCAACCACAAGAATTGTCACAATCATGAATTCGACAAGCCGGGCGCCTGCGCCGGCCTTTAGTGAAAGAATGCGCCGCCAGTTGCCTGCTGGCGTTCCGCCCTGAGCCGGATGGTATGAATTGATTGCCATACACTAAAATTCCAAAAACATCCGAGCCGCGCCATGAGAGGTCATTCAGGCTGGGGCTGGACGGATTGAATTCTAAAACACCGCCGCCATTGAATCAACACGCAAAAGTCATTTTGATCGGGTTTTGGATGAACAAAGAAGTCTTGAACCTTGATTTTTTCCTCTTTTTTCATCATTCTTTTTTCATGGAGGAAATTCATTTTGCATCGTCCTCGCCTGGTGTTCTGGCGACTTTCGCGGGCGGTTTGGCTGCGGCAATAGTATTCGGTTTTCTTGCCCATCGCTTGAAACTATCCCCCATCGTGGGCTATCTTGTGGCCGGGATTGCGGTCGGCCCCTTCACGCCGGGCTTTGTCGCCAACCGGGCGATTGCGGAGCAGTTTGCCGAGATCGGCGTCATTCTTCTGCTTTTCGGGATCGGCCTGCGTTTTCATCTGCGCGAGTTGATTGCGGTATGGCGCATAGCGGTGCCGGGCGCGTTGATTCAAAGCGCCCTCTCCACCGGCATGCTGGCGTTGTTATTGTGGATGATGGGATGGAATTGGACCTCCGGCATCATCCTGGGAATGGCCATCTCGGTCGCCAGCACGGTTGTGATGGCGCTGGTGCTGGCCGGCCGTCGCGATCTTCATTCGCCCATCGGCTATATTGCCATCGGGTGGACCGTGGTGGAAGACATTCTCACGGTGGCCGTATTGCTGCTGCTTCCCATCATCTTTGCCCCGGACGCGGGCGCTCCGCAGGGGGTCTGGAACACACTTGGGCTTGCCGGAATCAAAATTGCCGGGCTCTTCGTTGTGGTGGTGGCGCTCGGACATTGGGCGATTCCATGGACGCTTGAAAAAATCGAAAAAACCCGGTCAGGCGAAATGTTCACCCTTGCCGTGCTGGTCTTTGCCACGGGAATCGCCGTCGGCGCAGCCCATTTCTTCGGGGTATCAATGGCGCTGGGCGCCTTTCTTGCGGGGCTGGCCGTCGGACGCTCCGAATTTGCGGCCCGGGCCGCCGGCGACGCGGTTCCCATGCGCGACGCATTTGCGGTGCTCTTCTTTGTCTCGGTTGGCATGCTGTTCGATCCTCGAAGCCTTTTGCAAACCCCCCTTGTGATCGGGATGGTGCTGCTGGTTGTGGTGATTGGCAAACCGGCCGCCGCCATGCTGACCGTTCGCGCGCTTGGCAAATCCATGTCCACAGCCATTCCGGTCGGAGCGGCCTTTTCCCAGGTTGGCGAGTTCAGCTTTATCCTCGGCGCGGTGGCCCGGGATCTTGGTCTGATCAACGACACCGGATGGAACGCCCTGGTGGCGGCTTCCATCATTTCAATCGCGCTAAACCCTTCCATCTACCGATGGGCGCGCCGTCTCTCGGCAACAGCCGCCAATCTTCCGCAAATTCCCGAAGATCAAAGGCCCGAGATCAATCCCAAACACTGCATCCTGGTGGGATACGGCCCGGTCGGCCAAATCGCGCATCGCATCCTCCTGGAACGGGGCGCCGCCGTCACGGTGATTGATCTCAATCTCGATACCGTCCGCCGCCTGCGCTCCGATGGACATGACGCCCTGTATGGTGATATTCTCCGGCCGGGAACTCTCGCCGAGGCTGGCATTGCCACAACCGGCAGCCTGATTCTGAGCGCGGATATCGAGGATGCCGCTGAAATCATCAGGCAGGCTCTGATTCTGAATCCCAAACTTCGAGTCCTTGTGCGCTGCGCCCACCTTCGCGATGCCGCAGCGCTTCGTCGTGCGGGCGCCCATGTTGTCGCCGCCGGAGAAGCCGAGGTTGGAGTGGCCTTATCCGAGGCGGTTGCCTCCGGCAGCAAGGCGGATCCCGCCCAAGCTGCGGAGCTCCGGGAGACGATTCGAAAAAAACTCTACGACACCCCTTAGAGCCGCTCGATTCTTCGGGGGGTCATACCCTGGCGGCTCTGTGGCACGGTCTTGGCGCGTCCCAACTCCGCGGGTTATTCCACCGTCACGCTTTTGGCGAGGTTGCGTGGCTTGTCCACGTCGCAGCCGCGCAGGACGGCGATGTGGTAGGCCAGCAATTGGAGGGGGACGTTGGCGAGGAATGGATAGAGGGGATCGATGGTGGGGGGGATGAAAATGACGTCATCGGCCTTCTTTGAGATGTCTTTGTTTCCTTCGGTTGCGATGGCGATGACCGGGCCTTTGCGGGCTTTGATTTCCTCGATATTGCTCATGACCTTGTCGTAGGTGAGATCCGATGGGCAGATGAACACGCTGGGGGTGCGCTGGTCGATGAGGGCGATGGGGCCATGTTTCATTTCCGCCGACGGATATCCCTCGGCGTGGATGTAAGAGATTTCCTTGAGTTTGAGGGCGCCTTCGAGGGCCACGGGAAAGTTGAACTGGCGTCCGAGAAAGAGGGCGTCGCTGATGTCCTTGTATTTTTCGGCGATCTTGCGGATGGCGTTGTTTTGCTTGAGCACCGCTTCGATTTTGCCGGGGATGGCCTCCAGTTCGGAAATGAAATGGGCGCCTTGGGTGAAGGAGAGATGCCGGAGGCGGGCAAGATGGAGGGCCACCAGGGCCAGGGCCGTGACCTGGCAGGTGAAAGCCTTGGTGGAAGCCACTCCGACCTCGGGACCGGCGCGCAGATAGACGCCGCCGTCGGATTCGCGGGCGATGGTGCTGCCGACCACGTTGCAGATGCCCAGAACCTTGTGGCCCTTGCGTTTTGCCTCGCGCATGGCGGCCAGGGTGTCGGCTGTTTCGCCGGATTGGGTGATGGCAAAAAGGACGGTGTTTTTGTCGATGGGCGGGTTGCGGTAGCGAAATTCGCTGGCGTAATCCACTTCGCAGGGGACGCGGGCGATTTCCTCGATCAAATATTCGCCCACCAACGCGGCATGCCAAGAGGTGCCGCAGGCGGTCATGATGATGCGATCCACCTGCCGCAATTCGCTGCTGGTGAGGTTGAGCCCTCCCAGGGCGGTGGAAGCTTCCTCTTTGTTAAACCGTCCCCGGAGGGTGTTCTGCATGGCCTTGGGCTGCTCGAAAATTTCCTTGAGCATGTAATGGGGAAAATCGCCCTTTTCGGCGTCGCCGGCATCGTGGGCCACCTTGCTGATCTGGACCTGGGTTTTGCATTCGTCAAGACTGGAGACTTGGAACTGGTCGGGGTAAACCGTGGCGATCTGGCGGTCTTCCAGATAGGCGACGTCGCGGGTGTGGGAGACGATGGCATTGACGTCGCTGGCGAGAAAGTTTTCGTTTTTGCCGACTCCCACGATCAGGGGACTGCCCCGCCGGGCGCCGACCAGCAGGTTTGGGCAATCCGCGCAGAGCACGGCAATGCCATAGGTGCCGGTGACCAGGCGAAGGGCTTCATTGATTCCCTTGAGAAGGGAGGATTCTCCGTTTGCGCCGGCTTCCTGATAGTGTTTGCCGATCAGGTGGGCGAGAACTTCCGTGTCGGTTTCGGAGACAAAACGGTGTCCCTCGGACATCAGGCGTTCCTTGAGAAGTTGATGGTTTTCGATCACGCCGTTATGGACGATGGCAATCCGTCCGCTGCCGTCGAAATGGGGATGTGAATTGGCGTCGGTGGGCGCGCCATGGGTGGCCCACCGTGTGTGGCTGATGCCGATGGTTCCGGAGAGAGGCTGTTCGGCGATGAGGGAGGAGAGGGCGTCGATGCGGCCGGTTTTTTTGCGGGTTTGGATGCGTCCGTCCAGGAAAACGCCGACGCCGGCGGAGTCATAGCCGCGATATTCCAGCCGCCGCAATCCCTCGATCAGGATGGGGGTGGCGGGACGAAATCCGATGTAGCCAACGATGCCGCACATAGTGACGGCAATATAGCGGAAACTTTGTGGAAGACCAGCGAGATTCAGGATTCGCAGGGCGGCGTCTCTTGGGATTTGAAGAAGATGGCGAAAAGGAGCAGAACAACGCCCGCGCCGGCGGCGGGAATCAGCCAGATGGTTTGCCAGTGATGCGTTCCGGCGGCGGCCGCAAAATGCTGGACCACCGATCCGGAGAGCCATGAGCCGATGAACATGCCCATGCCCAGGGTGACAAAGGCGATGAATCCCTGCGCCGCCGCCCGGATATGCCGGGGCGCCTCCTGGTCCACAAAAATCTGGCCGGTGACAAAGAAAAAGTCGTAGCAGATCCCATGGAGCAGGATGCCCGCGTAGAGAAGCCAGACCATGGACTGGTTGTCGCCAAAGGCGAAAAGCAGATATCGGGCCGTCCACGCCAGCATGCCGGCCAGCAGCATCTTTTTGACCCCCAGCCGGGCGAAGAAGAAGGGCATGACCACCATGAAGAAGATTTCCGACATTTGTCCCATGGTCATTTTGCCGGCGGCGTTTATGACGCCGATTTCGTTCAGGAAGGGATTGGTGAAGGCGTAGTAAAACTGGAGAGGGATGCAGATGAGGAAAGAACCGGCGACAAAGATGGCGAAAGAGGGTTTTTTGAGCAGTTGGAGGGCTTCAATTCCCAAAATGCCGCCGAAGGTGATCGGGGCGCCGGTTCGCTTCGGCGGGGTATGGGGAAGGGTGAGGCAGTACAGCCCCATCAGGATGGATGCGCCGCCGGCGATTTTCATGGGCATCGATGCCGCCTCAAGCCTGAGTTGTCCGATGATCAGGCCGGCGATGATCCAGCCAATGGTGCCAAAGACGCGGACTCCGGGAAAATCCCTGCCGGAGTTTTCCATGTGATGAAAACAAAGCGAGTTGGTCAACGCGAGTGTCGGCATGTAGCAGAGGGTGTGGCCGATCAGGGCGGCATAGAAGATGCCGAAGGATGACAGGGATGAAACCAGGATCAGGATGATGCCGCCGGCCATGTGGAGAATGGCCAGGATTTTTTCCGTGGCGAAAAAACGGTCGGCAATAAGGCCGACAAAGAAAGGCGAAACCATGGCGGCAATGGCGGTGCTGCCATAGGCCAGTCCGATCTGGCCGCCGCTGAAGCGGAGGGTGGTTCCAAGATAGGTTCCCATGGTGACATACCATGCGCCCCAGATGAAATACTGGAGAAAGATCATGGCCGAAAGGCGGGAACGCAGCAGAAGATCCATGGAGGCGAGATCTACAGGAAAAGGAGGTGGGTTTCAATGCCCTACTGGTTCCAGATCCGGTTGCCCAAGTCGCCCAAGTGCACATAGATCAGTTCGCCTCTTTCGAGCAATTCGACATATCCCGAGTTGGTGCGCCAGTTTTCCCGGATTTCCACGATGGGAGGACGGTCGCCTTTTTGTTTGCCGGGCCAATGGCAGGTGGCGCCCAGCCGGTAGCGTTCGCCCCGTTTGGGGAATTTGTGTTCGGGGGATGTGGATTCGGCTGCTTCGCCTTTCTTTTCCGGTTTGTGCGGGCTGAGAAGCTGGATGTGGCAGTTTTCGTCGCGGTATTCGTCGTGGGAATACAGCTTTTCCGCCAGCGTCCAGAATCCCGGACTCCCATAGGCGCGGTCATTGTGCGCGTCGGTGATCAGGATGATCTGATGTTGGGGGGAGGCCCATTGCAATGCCTCGGCATCATGCGGCAGGACCGGGGAGGGACACGAAAAAAGAATCACATCGATCAAGGATTGATTGAGATGCAGGGTCTGGCGGTCGAATGGTTTGTTGGAGACGACGCAGGAACGGGAGAGGTCGATGTCCGGATTGGGAGGGTATCGTCCGGTGACAAACCAGGATTTGGCCGAGGCGGCCAGCCATTCCGCCACAAAAGGGGAATCCTCGTCGCCTATGTCCAGCACCCGTTTTTCGAGGGTGAGATTTTTCAGGAATGTCAGCCAGCCATTTTCCATGGGTTTGAATATTTTGTTGATCATCGATAACATGGTTTTGTGCTGGCAAGCCAAAAATCTGCAATTATTCGGGGAACGCAGGATTTCCTCTTTTGCGGAATGGGAGGCAAAGCTTCCTTGCTTGCTTTTGCGCAAAGGTTGCGGAAATCTGGTTTTATGGATCGTATTGTGATTGAAGGCGGGGTTCCCCTCCGCGGTGAAGTGGTGGTCAGCGGTTCGAAAAATTCAACCCTGCCCATCCTGGCAGCCACTTTGATGACCTCCGAACCGTGTGTGATCCGGCATGTGCCGGATTTGAGCGATGTGAGATTCATGCTCGACATCATCCGGTACCTGGGAGCGGAAGTGACCCAGCCGGACAAAAACACGGTGCGCATCCACGCAGCCAGGCTTCAAGGGGTGGCGCCTTATGATTTGGTTCGCAAGATGCGGGCGTCGGTATGTCTTCTGGGGCCGCTGGTCGTGCGGTTGAAGAGTTGCAGGGTGTCGATTCCGGGGGGATGTGTCATCGGGCCGAGGCCGATTGATTTGCATATCAAAGGACTTAACGCGCTGGGGGCCGGTTTGACTCTTGAGGAAGGTTATGTGGTGGCGCACGCGCAGGGATTGAAGGGAACCCGGGTGGGCATGGGTGGGAGGTATGGTTCCACCGTGTTGGGCACCGCCAATGTCATGATGGCGGCCTGTCTGGCTGAGGGGATGACGGTGATTGAGAATGCCGCCATCGAACCTGAACTGCTGGATCTTGCCGATTTTCTGAATGCCATGGGGGCGCGAGTGAGCGGCCATGGCACCGCCACGATTGTGGTGGAGGGGACCGGGAAATTGCACGGGGCGGATTACCGGGTGATTCCCGACCGGATGGAGGCTGGAACGTTTCTGGCGGCGGCGGCCATCACTCGCGGTGATGTGTTGGTGAAACAGATAATGCCCGGGCATGTCTTGGCGGTCAACCGTGTGCTTGAGGAGGCCGGTTTTGACCTGACCTCCGGACCGGACTGGGTGCGGCTGCGGACGGTGGGAGAAACCAGGGCACAGGATGTGGTGACCAATCCCTATCCTGGATTTCCGACCGACATGCAGGCCCAGATGATGGCTTTGATGTGTGTGACTCCTGGGGCCAGTGTTTTTACCGAACGGGTTTTCCCGGACCGGTTCATGCATGTTTCGGAATTGCAGCGCATGGGCGCCCAGATTGAGATGGAGGGGGCCACGGCGGTGGTGAAGGGGGTTGATCATTTGAGCGCGGCGCCGGTGATGGCTTCCGATCTGCGGGCTTCCGCGGCCCTGATGCTGGCGGGGCTGGTGGCGCGAGGCAAAACCGAGATCCGGCGTGTCTATCATATTGACCGGGGGTATGAACACATCGACGACAAACTGCGGGCGCTGGGAGCGCGGATTCAACGGGTGCGCGAAACTTGATTTTCATCACATTGATCTTGCCTCAAAGGGCGTGTCTGCACTAATCATAGGACCTCATGGATATTCGCGACATACCCATTCGAGTCATCCGGCGGCGGATGGTTTTCGGGGATTTGGAAGCGCCGACCGAAACGACCATGTCTTTGGGGGAAAAGGTGGATGCGTTTTTCAAGCTTTTTGGCTCTTTGCCGCTGTCCATTCGCAATGCGTTGCTGGTGTTGATGACCAAGGGGAAGATTCAAATCGAATATGATGACGGATCAAACGAGCGCATGGAGTTGCAGGACATAAAAAGTGTTGTGCAGGAATTCGAGGCGGTGGAAGCCCTGAACAAGTATGCCACCCTGTCCATTGCCTCAAAGCACGAGGGGAATATCACCCAGCGGGTGATGGTCCAGCCCATTTACAAACGCAAACTGCCCAATCTGGGCGGAAAGAAATAGCCGGCATCGGCTTTCTGACGGGAAGATGGTGCGCCGTGCAGGGATCGAACCTGCGACCCAGTGATTAAGAGTCACTTGCTCTACCAGCTGAGCTAACGGCGCAATTTCGGAGGGAAACCCGGGTTGCCACCTGTTTTTCCACTCTTAAATCCATCGTGGTCATCGCAACGCACTCAAACCTTTTCCTCCCGATGCCGGGGGAGAGGCAGGCGTTGTGATGAGGGGTTGGACACTACTGAAAAGCGGGTTGGGGAGTCAAGGGTGAAGAAGAGATGAACCCTGGCGGCGACGCTAACGTTTGGCCGGTTTAGCCGGTTTGGCCGGTTTGGTTGGAGCGGTGGGGGTGGCGGGAGCGGGCTGCGGAGGTGTTGCTTGGGCCAGACGGGCCAGTTCACGGGCTGCCATGAGCGCTCCGATCCGGATTTCCCGGTTTTCCTTGTCATTTTTCACCACGGTTTCCAGGGAGGGAAGACCATTGGTGTCACGGAGTCTGACCATGGTGGCAATGGCTTCCATCCGGATGCGCGCATCCCCATCGCCAAGTTTCTTGCGAACATCCTGGATGACAGACTGATTCTGGAGCTGGCCCAAGGCGGAAAGGGCATTGCGGCGGATTTCCCAATCCTTATCGTCGAGGCAGTTTTTAAGAATGGGCAGTCCTTCGGGAGATTGAAGCTTGGCCAGCGCCATGGCGGCGGTAATCTGGGTGGGTTGATGGGAACTGGAAAGGGCCTTGAGCAGTTCGGGTTTTTGCTGGGGGGTTGTCAGTTCGCAGATGGCCCGGCTGGCGGTGTGGCGCACATAGGCTTCCTCATCTCCCACCAGCTTGATCAGATCGGGAATGACGGATGGATCGCCCATTTTCCGCAGGGCATCAATCGCATCCGAACGTACGGACCAGTTCTTGTCGGATAGAGCCCTGCGCAGGCCGGCTCCTGACTGGGTGGCTTTCATTTCCCCCAACCCGGCAATGGCCGCCCGCCGGACTTCCACATCGCGATCATTGATCAATTTTTGCAGACGTCCGATGCTCTCCGCATCCCTCATCAGCCCCGCCAGCCGGGCTGCGCCCATGCGTACCTTGGGATCTGAATGAGACAGGGCTCCTGTCAGATAATGACGTTTGGGGAATTTTTTGGTTATTTCAGCGCAAGCCACCTGGGCCACATCCAAGCGTCCCATCTGGAGAAGGATGGTGATATAAGCCTCCTGCAGTCTTGGATCCTTTTGATTGGCGCGAATTTCATCCCTCAAAAGATTGAGGGCTTTGTCGTATTCCTTCACCTCCGCCAGCGTTTCAGCCTTTTTGATGACGTGACGCGATGATGGACTGCAACCGGCAATGAAAATCATTGATGCAAACAGCAGGATGAAAGGACGGAAATTCATGAAGCATAGTTAGGCAGAATCACCATCGGGAAGCAAGTCTGAGGTGAAATTCGGCGGTCAAGATTCGTGGTTGCACGGATTGCCGCGTTTGGCGTTTGAAGAACGGGCGGGGGGCATGGCGGAATTGCAATCAACTGCAGGAGAGTTGCTGTTTATTTCCTGAACGTCGCAAAAAAGTGGTCGTAGGCGCGAATTTTCAGAAGGGCAAAGCGGTTGCATGCGGGGGAGGCTTTGAGCCGGAGTCCCATGGCGGACGGGAGGACGGCGCCGATGCGGGTGAGGGGAATTTTGAAACGCCTGGTCCATGAGCGGACAAGGCGGGGAAATTCCTGGGGGGGAAGGGTGAAAAGAAGTTCGTAGTCTTCGCCATCAGCAAGGGCGTGGGTGATTTCGGCCTTGCGTGGCAGCTGCTGCCTCCGCAATTCGCTGGAAATGGGGAGGCAGTCCGTCCAGATTTCAAAACCCACGCGGCTTTGTTCGGCCAGACGGCGCAGATCACCGGCCAGTCCGTCGCTGAGATCCATCATGGAGGTGGGTTTATGCCGGGCGGCGAGAAAACGGGCTTCTGAAATCCGTGGCAGGAAACGCAGATGTTTGCCCCGCAGGCTGGCGCCAAGGGCGCCGGTGACGCATACGGCATCTCCCACCCTGGCGCCGGAGCGGGTGATCATTTCACAGGATTTCACCTCGCCAATCAGGGTAATGGTGAGATGAATGCCGCCGGGGTTGCGGGATGTGTCGCCGCCGATGATCCGCACGCCGCAGCGCCGGGCAGCCGAAGTCATGCCTTTGTGGATGCCCATGGCTTTTTTTTGGGTGATGTTTTTCGGCAGGGATGCGGCGGCAAGGGCATAGAGGGGGATGCCGCCCATGGCGGCGATGTCACTGAGGTTGCGGGCCATGGCTTTCCATCCGATTTCAAAGGGGGTTGCGCTCCGGTCGAAGTGAATGCCCTCGATGACCGGATCGCAAGTCAACAACAGCAGGCGTCCCCGTCCGGGGCGACGGATGGCGGCACAATCATCGCCGATGCCCAGGACGAGGCGGCCCGAGGGTTTTCCGGACAATGCGGCAAAATGACGGATGAGTTGAAATTCACCCCATGGACGCTGGACGGACGTGGGCGTCATTCCTGTTCCGGCGAAATGGGATTGGAGGGATCATCGGCAGACCTGATTTTTCGATAGACTGCGGGGAGGCTGATTTTAAGGGCTTCAGCCGCCTTTTTTTTGTCGCCTCTGAAATGGCTGATGGCGCGCTGGCAGTATTCCCGTTCCACCATGGAGATCAGCTCTTGAAGGGGGACGAAGGCGGGAAGCACGGGGTCGCCGTGATGAGAAGGGGAGAGAAGGGAGGGCTTTTCGCGCAATTTTGCGGGAAGATCCTCGACACGGATGAGATGACCGTCGCAAAGGACCAGGGCCCGCTCGATGATGTTTTGCAGTTCCCTCACATTGCCGGGCCAGTTGTAGTCGCAGAGCATGTCGAGGGCGTCCGGCGAGATGCGGATTTCATGGCACATGGGACGGGTTTGGGAGTGCTTGATGAAATGGGAAATCAGAAGGGCGATGTCCTCCTTGCGATCGCGCAGGGGCGGAACTTCAATGGGAATGACGCTGAGGCGGTAATAAAGATCCTCCCGGAAGGCGCCGGTTTTCATCATTTCGGGCAGTGGACGGTTTGTCGCGGCGATGATGCGCACATTGACTTTGATGGTGGTGTTTTCGCCCACGCGCCGCACTTCGCGTTCCTGGAGGGCGCGCAGGAGTTTTGCCTGAAGGGAGAGGGGGAGGGTTCCAATTTCATCCAGCAAAAGCGTGCCGCCGTCGGCTTCCTCGAAAATTCCCCGTTTGTCGGTGAAAGCGTTGGTGAAGGAACCCCGTTTGTGGCCAAAAAGTTCGGATTCAAGAAGCTGCTCCGGCATGCCGGCGCAGTTGATGCTGATCATGGGGCCGTTGCAACGGTTGCTGAGGCTGTGCAGGGCGCGGGCGACCAGTTCCTTGCCCGTGCCGCTCTCGCCATGAATGAGAACCGTGCAGTCCGTGGGCGCGACTTTTTGGATCAGGGAAAAGACTTCTTCCATGAGCCGGCTGGTTCCGATGATGTTTTCAACGCGGAATTTGTTTCGCAAACGCTGGTTTTCGCGAAGGAGCTTGCGAAGTTTCAGGGCGGTGTTGACCTTGCCGAAAAGGTCGTTGAAATCGACAAGTCCCTGGGTGTCGCTGGCGGCTTTTGAAATAAACTCCAGGCAACCTTCCCTTTCCGCCTCGCGCACCACCTCCGGCTGGTGTTGCCGCGCTGTGATGAGGATGACCGGGAGGGTTTCATCCCATCGTTTCAATTCCCTCAAAACCTCCAGTCCGGTGAGCGGGGACATGGCATAGTCGCTGATGACCAGATCCACGTCGTTTTTCTTGGCAACCTCAATGGCCCGGGCGCTGTCGGTTTCGGTGACCGTTTCATAGCCCTTCAAACGGAGCGCCTCGGAAAGCATGTCGAGGTAGGACTCCTTGTCGTCCACGATGAGGATCTTGGACATGGGTGGGCGGTGTTTGGAGGTTTGGGGTGATTTTGTTGGAAGGGCCCTTGTTACTTCATCATTTCGTGCATCTTGAAGATGGGCAGGAACATGGCGATCACGATTCCGCCGACAACGATACCGAGAAAGGCGATGAGGAGGGGCTCGATCATGGAGGTCAGGCCGGAGAGGGTGGCTTCAATTTCCGTGTCGTAGAAGTCGGCAATTTTGCTGAGCATGACATCCACCTTGCCGGTGGATTCGCCGGCGGTGATCATGCGGATGATCATGGGCGGGAAAATGGGGTGCTTGGCGAGGGATGGGGCGATGCTTTCGCCTTTTTCAATGGCAGCCGCGGCATCCAGCGTGGCCTTTTCAATCAACCAGTTTCCGCTGGATGATGCCACGATGTTCAGGGTCTCGATGATGGGCACACCGCTGCGGATCAATTGCGCGAAGGTGCGGGCAAAACGGGAAACCGCGATTTTTTGGAAAAGGGGGCCGAACACCGGGAACTTGACCTTGGTTGCGTCCCATTGCCGGCTGCCTTTTTCGGTCTTGATGTACTTGAGGAATATGACAATGAATGCGGCGACGGCAAGGCCGACGACGATGCCGAAAGGGGAGCGCAGGACGTTGCTGACGTTTATGAGAACCTGGGTGGGGGCGGGGAGCTGGCCGCCAAAATCCTTGTAGATGCCGGCGAAGACGGGGATGACCTTGACCATCAGGAAGATGACGATGATGAAGGCCAGGCTCATGACGACGACGGGATAGTTCATGGCCGACTTGACCTTGTGCTTGAGCCGGGACGAAGCTTCCATGTAGGCGGCGAGACGGTCGAGGATTTCAGCCAGCACGCCGCCGGTTTCACCTGCCCTGACCATGTTGACAAAAAGCCGGTCAAAGACGGAAGGATAGCGTGCCAAGACGGTGGAAAGCTGTTCGCCGGTTTCCACGGCGGCTGTCACCTGGGCGAGAACTGGTTTGAAGTTTTTGTTGTTTGTTTGCTCGGTCAGGGCGGTGAGGCTTTGGACCAGGGGCAGGCCGGCGTCAACCATGGTGGCGAGCTGGCGTGTGAACATGACCATGTCGGTTTCGGGAACCTTGCCGATTTTCATGCTGCCCTTGGCCTTGGCCTGTTTGCGTTGAAAATTGGAGGTTTCAGCCAGGGAAATAACAACCATTCCCTTTTGTGAAAGTGTTGATGTGGCGGCAGTCTGGTCGGCGGCGTCAACCGTTCCGCTGCGCATGGCGCCTTTCTCGTCGCGAGCTTGATAGGCAAAGGTTGGCATGCCCGGCATGATAGAAAATCAAGGGGGATTTTGCCAGCCCATTTTTTGGACTGGGGTATCCTTGGAATTGCGAAAACATCGGATTCCCGTTTTGAGGGGATGTCAAAAGCCGGGAATGCGCTCCTGGATGCGGCTCATTTTGAATCTTGAATTTTGGATTTTGAATCCCGAATCTATGATCATGATTGCATTGGTGGATTACGGAATGGGAAACCTGCGCAGTGTTGAAAAAGCGCTGCAAAGGGTTGGAGGGAAGGTTCGGGCTGTTCGTGACGCCGGCGGCGTGGCTGCGGCGCAACGCCTGGTTTTGCCCGGCGTGGGGGCTTTTGGGGATTGCATGAAAAACCTGGCAGCCCAGGGGTTGGTTGAGTCAATCAGGGATTTTGTCCGTTCCGGAAGGCCTTTTCTGGGCATTTGCCTGGGGTATCAGCTTCTTTTTGAGGAAAGCGAGGAGACCGCGGGTTGTGCGGGGCTGGGGCTTTTGCCGGGGAATGTAATCCGGTTTCCAGCCGGATTGCCCTTGAAAGTGCCGCAGATTGGCTGGAACAACCTTCGTTTTCGCCGTCCGGACTGCCCGTTGCTGCGCGGGGTGCCCGACGGCAGTCATGTTTATTTTGTGCATTCGTATTTTCCCTGTCCCGCCGAAGCGTCCGATGTTTGCACGGAAACCGA
This sequence comes from Verrucomicrobiia bacterium, assembly GCA_028687435.1. GTDB lineage: Bacteria > Verrucomicrobiota > Verrucomicrobiia > JABWAM01 > JABWAM01 > JAQUAF01. The sequence goes on from JAQUAF010000010.1 coordinate 50,503, forward strand.
CTATGGCATGCCGTTTGCCTCCATGGTTTGGCGGGGCCGCATGTTCGCCTGCCAGTTTCACCCCGAGAAAAGCCAGGATGTGGGGCTGAAAATGCTTGAAAATTTTGTTCAACTCTAAACCCACTCCAAGGAGAAAACATGTTTGCCATTCCAGCGATTGATTTGAAGGACGGCAAGTGCGTGCGCCTGACCCAGGGACGGCTTGACCAGATGAAGGTTTATTCCGACAACCCCGTGGAAATGGCCTTGCGCTGGGAAAGCCAGGGCGCTTCGGTGATCCATGTGGTGGATCTGGATGGCGCATTTACGGGCGAGGCGAAAAACCTCGATTGGGTGGCGCGGATATGCGGCGCAGTAAAGTGCAAGGTGCAGATGGGCGGGGGGATGCGCACGCGTGAGGCGGTGGAGCGTTCCCTGGGTGCGGGGGTGAAGCGCGTTGTTCTTGGCACCAAGGCGTTGTCCGAACCGTTTCTTGACCGAATGCTGGCTTCCTTTGGTGAATCCATTGTGGTGGGCATCGACGCCAGGGATGGCAAGGCGGCCACCCAGGGATGGACGCAAAAAACAGGCGTGGACGCTTTTGAGTTTGCCCGGAAGGTCAGCGCCATGGGCGCCATGCGCATTGTATTCACCGATGTGATGACCGATGGAATGCTGGCCGGGCCGCCCCTGGGCAGCATTGGACGTATTTGCGTGGCTTTCGGCGCGGGCATGGTGATTGCCTCCGGAGGAGTCAAAACCTCGGCGGATGTGAAGGCGGTCAGGGGGCTTGGTCATGCCAATCTGGAGGGAATCATTGTGGGCAAGGCCCTCTACGAACAAACCTGCGTTTTGTCGGAATGCGAGTGAGGGCCGTTTTGGGCCTGTTGCGGAAATGAAAAATCCGGCTTCCCTTTTGCCCGGGCTCTTTCTACCTTGGCCGGATGGAAGAAACCAATGACTTTTTTGCCCTGAGGAAGAACAAGCTGGATGAATTGCGCGCGAAGGGAATGGATCCCTTTCGCAATGAGTTCCGTCCCACCCGTACCGTGGCCCAGTTGAGGGCTGTCCACGAATTGGGAATGACGGTGAAGGTTGCGGGACGTTTGACGGCGCACCGGCGGATGGGCAAGAGCATTTTTTCCGATTTGCGCGACGAAAGCGACCGCATCCAGATTTATGTTCAAAAAGATGCGGTGGGAGAGGATGAGTTCGAGAGATTCAAGCATCTGGACCTGGGTGACATCATTGGCGCCGAGGGCGAGGTTTTTACGACCAAGACCGGCGAATTGTCCGTCAAGGTCGTGAAGTTTGTCCTGTTGACCAAATCCCTTCGTCCGCCGCCGGAAAAATGGCATGGTTTGCAGGATATCGAGATCCGTTACCGCCAGCGCTATCTCGACTTGATGTCGAATTCCGGAGTGAGGGATTTGTTTCGCAATCGCAGCCGGGTGATTCAGGAGATCCGGGCGTTTTTGAACGGGCGGGGTTTCATGGAAGTGGAAACGCCCATGATGCAGAGGGTGGCGGGCGGCGCTGCGGCGCGGCCTTTTGTGACGCATCATGAGGCCCTGAACTGTGACCTTTACCTGCGCATTGCGCCCGAATTGTATTTGAAACGTTTGCTGGTGGGCGGTTTTGAGAAGGTGTATGAGATCAACCGCAATTTTCGAAACGAGGGCATCTCCCGCCGCCACAATCCGGAGTTCACCATGATGGAGATTTACGAAGCCTATGGGAATTTCCGGACCATGATGGAGTTGCTGGAAGAGATGATTCCGACCGTGGCGCGCAATGTGTTTGGAACGTTGGATATCAAACATACGGGGTTGAATGGCGAAATCCTTCGCACCATCAAATTGGAGCCTCCTTGGGAGAGAAAGACCTATCGTGAATTGCTGGCGGGGGCCGTCGCGCCTGATTTTTGGAGCTGGGATGTGGAGAAGAAGCGCGCCAAGGCCAGGGAATTGGGCATCGAAACCGTGGATGGTTTGGAGGATTTTGAAGTGGTGAACCAGATTTTTGAAAAGGCCGTCCAGCCCAACCTGATCCAGCCGACGTTTGTGACCCATCTGCCCAAGGAACTGGTTCCCCTGGCCAAGGCCAGCCGGGAGGATTCTTCCACCGTGGATGTTTTTGAGTTGTGCATCAACGGGCAGGAAATCGCCCCCGGCTATTCGGAACAGAACGATCCGATTGAGCAGCGGGAACGGCTGGTGGCCCAGGTCGGGCAGGAGATCCAGAATCTGGATGAGGATTTTCTGGTGGCTCTCGAACATGGCATGCCGCCCGCCGGCGGCGTGGGGGTCGGGATCGACCGGCTTCTCATGTTGCTTGCCGGCGCCGAGAGCATTCGGGACGTGATTCTTTTTCCGCAGCTCAAGCCGCAAAAGGAAGTGGAGATTCTTGCGCCGGTCAACGTGCCGGAACCCAACCTGTGATTCAATCCCATGGCCATTCGCTTTTTCAATACGCTGAGCCGGTGCGAGGAGGAGTTCAAGCCGCTTGATCCGTCCGGACGGAAGGTGTTGCTCTATTGTTGCGGACCTACGGTTTATCACTTTGCCCACATCGGCAATTTCCGGACTTTTGTGTTCGAGGACCTGCTCCGCCGCCATCTTGAGGCCCGCGGGTTTGAGGTGACGCATGTCATGAATGTGACCGATGTGGAGGACAAGATCATCCGCACCGTGCGGGAAACCGGGGAGCCGCTGAAGGAGCTTACCCGGCGTTACACCGCGGCATTTCTGGAAGATTTGCAAATCCTGGGCTGCCAGATTCCCACCCAAATGCCCCGGGCGACGGATTGCGTGCCGGATATCATCGCGTTCATCCAACGGTTGGAGGCGAAGGGGATTGCCTACCGGGCCGCCGACGGATCGGTCTATTTTTCCATTGAAAAATTTCCGGCTTATGGGCGGTTGTCGCGTTTGGATCGCAATCAGCTCAAGCCGGGTGCGCGGGTCAGCCAGGATGAGCACGCCCGCGAGTCATACGGGGATTTTGCCTTGTGGAAGGCTTATACGGAGAAGGATGGCGGCGTGGCTTGGGACAGCCCTTGGGGACGCGGTCGTCCCGGATGGCATATTGAGTGTTCGTGCATGAGCATGAAACATCTGGGGGAGACGCTGGATTTGCACTGCGGGGGGGAGGATTTGGTTTTTCCGCATCACGAGGATGAGATTGCCCAGAGCGAGGCGGCCACCGGCAAGCCTTTTGTCCGGTGCTGGCTGCACAGCGCGCATTTGCTGGTCAACGGACAGAAAATGTCGAAATCCCTCGGCAACTTTTTTACCGTGCGTGATTTGCTGGCCAGGGGCTATTCCGGCAGGGAAATCCGTTACGCCCTGTTTTCGGCCCATTACCGGCTGCCGTTGAATTTTACCGAGGATGAATTGAAAGCGGTGCGGCAAACCTTGAACCGGCTGGATGCATGGGTGGATCGTCTGCGCAAGGCGGCGGGGGATGCGCCGGTTCCAAAGGCTGGCCAGGGAACGTTGGCGGATGGTTTTTTGAATGCGCTGGACGCCGATTTGAATATTTCCGGCGCGCTGGGACAGTTGTTTGAAACGGTCCGGGTGACCCATCGTTCCATGGACGAGGGAAAGATGGGAAAAGACGAGGCTGCAAACTGGCTGGCACAATGGCTTCTTGTGGAGCGGACACTGGGTTTGCCGGCGGTTGGCGAGGCCAAAATTCCCGCCGAAGTCGAGGCTTTGGCTCGTGAACGTCTGGAGGCCAGAAAAAACAAGAACTGGAAACGCTCGGATGAATTGAGGGATGCCATCAAGGCTGCGGGCTGGGTGGTGCAGGATGCTCCGGGGGGGTGCAAATTGATCCGGGGATGATCTTTTGATGAAAATAGGAGGGGCGACCCTTTCAGAAAAGCGCTGATTTTCGCGCCCGATTCAAACCAATGCAAATGGATGAAACCATAGCGGCCATAGCCACTCCCCTTGGAATGGGAAGTCTGAGCGTGGTCCGGATGTCCGGCAAAATGGCTTTGCCGGTTGCCGACCAGGTTTTTCGCGGACACAAGGGCGGCAAACCGTCCAAATACCGCACGCATACCCTGCACCATGGTTTGGTGGGCGAAGGCCGGGATGTGATCGAGGAGGTTTTGCTGGCGGTGATGCGAGCTCCGCACTCCTACACGATGGAGGATGTGGTGGAATTTTCCTGCCATGGCGGACTGGTCAGCGCCAAGCGGTTGTTGGATTTGCTGCTGAGCAAGGGGGTCCGGCTGGCGCATCCGGGTGAGTTTACCCGCCGGGCGTTTTTGAACGGGCGCATCGATCTGACCCAGGCGGAGGCGGTGATGGATGTGATTTCCGCCCAGACCGAGGGAGCCCACACTGCCGCCGTGGCGCAGTTGCAGGGGCATCTTTACCGGAAGATTGAACAGGTTTATGAACATCTGACCAATGTGCTTTCCCATGTCGAGGCGCACGTGGACTTTCCCGACGAAGGGTTGACGCCCGACACCCGCGAGACGGTGATCTCCCATCTCAGGGATGCGATTGAGTTCGAACAGCAGCTTTCCCGGACGGCGAGGGATGGTCATGTTTTGCGGGAGGGGGTTCGCACGGTGATTGTGGGCAAACCCAATGTGGGCAAGTCGAGTCTGCTCAATGCGCTGTTGCGTCATGACCGGGCGATTGTGAGCCCCATTCCGGGAACGACCCGGGACACGATTGAGGAGGTTCTCAATATTGAAGGGTTGCCCCTGCGCATTGTGGATACCGCAGGGTTCCGGGATGCCGAGGATCCGGTGGAGAGAGAAGGGGTGTTGCGGACCCGCGCCCAGTTGTTGGGGGCGGAACTGGTTTTGCTGGTGCTGGATTCTTCCAAACGCCTGGAAAAAGTGGATCGCGACCTCCTGGCTTTGTGCAAGGAAAAACCTCTTATTGTGGTGCTGAACAAGCGCGACCAGGGACAGATCATCGACAGCCAATACCTTCGGGATATGACCACGGTAAGCGCCTCCATGAAAAACGGGGAGGGGCTGGACCGGCTGCGCGAGACGATTTCCAGCCATCTTTGGCAGGGGCGGAGCCGCGAGTCGTTCCGCGAGATTTTTGTCAACACCCGGCACCATGAGGCGTTGCAGCGTTCCAGCAAGGCTCTTCAGCAGGCGATGGACGCATTGAAGGCCGGGAAATCCCTGGAATATGTTGCCGCGGATTTGCGTCAGGCCCTTCATTCGTTGGGCGAGGTGAACGGACGCAGTGTCACCGAGGATGTGCTGGATCGCATTTTCAGCAACTTTTGCGTTGGAAAATAGTCCGCACTTTTGTCTTTGCATGGGACGAACCGCTTGTCATTCTGCGCATATGAACGAAGAATCTCCCAAGCCATCCCTGCCACCGGCAGAACCGAAGACCGGGGAAACGCCTCCGGTCTCCGAGCCGGCAGAGGCGGAGGTTGAAGCCGGCGCAGGGGCAAGGGGGGGAGGGAATTCCCTTTGGCCGTTCTGGATGGTTGTCTTGACGCCGATGTTTGCGCTTTTGGCGGTTTATCTTTCCTGGCGTTCCGAGGCCTTGTCGGGATTGCGGCTGGCATGGATTGCCATGTGGAGCGTTTTGCCGGGATTTGCCTTTGTGGCGGCTGTCGGGAGTTGCGCCCAATTGCGACGGCGGCCATTTCTTGGCATTTTTTCCCTGTTGCTGGCGGTTTTGACCATCGGATTGTGCTGGTGGGCGATTGATGGCATCCGGCAACTGCAGTTTCTTGAATGACTTTTTCCGGCCGGGGGATGCGGAATCAGGCGTATTCAAACAGCAGGGGAATTTTTGTCAGTTGTTTGCGTTTTTTTTGCCCCGAAGGCTGATATCGAGGCATCGCAGGGTCCAGTTCTGTCCCAAGGAGGCCATTTCGCCTTTGGGAGCGCGGGTGGCGGACGGAAGTTTGATGTCGATCTTGATCCAGAGGGCGTTGTTTGGATCGGTGAAGACATTTTTGGGCGAGGGAATGGACATCGTGGCGTCCCATGCCAGTTTTTCCCATTTTTTGGGTTCCACGGTGTTACTGCCAACGGCATATTTGAGATGGGGTTTGAATTGCAACGATTCAAAAGTGCCGTGGATGTTCAGTTCGCTGGTTTCCACGCGGCCAAGCGCGGAGGGAAGCGAGAAGCGAACGACCAGGGTTTCTTCGCGGGAGCCTTGGAAAAAACCATCCCCGAGCGATGCAATCCGTCCGCTGGCGCCGCCCATTTCCAGTTCAGCCAGTCCAGGAGGCATGTAAAAATCGGGATCTGCGGTGAGGAGGGAATCCAGGCCGAGAACCAGCCACATGCCCAGCGACAGTTCCGAACCGGGAGGGCTTTGTTTCCGCCAGAAACCGGGATCCCGCTGGCTGAAACCTCCCAGCGCAATGCGCCGGGCTTGCCGGTTCCGGGTGAGTTGCATCAGCAGTTGCATGTCCCGTTGCGGATTTTGGGAGGAGGGGGGATCGGGAAAAACCACCTGCCGGATCAGGTTTTGAGCCCTGGCCATGCCTCCATGGATCAGGCCGGTTTGATAAAGCCCCCACGAATCCCGATGTTTCCAGGTTTCAAACTTCAATTTTGTTTTTGGCTCCAGATCGGGCAGGGGAACGATGAACCGGTTCCATTTGAGAAAAGGCTGGCTGAGTTTCCAACCCAACAGGGATTCCGCTTCCAACAGGAGTCCATCTTTGGTCAGGCGGACGGCGTAATTCGCTCCGGATGTGGAAAACTGGGTGATGGATGATACGGCGGCCGAACGCAGGACATTGGGCTTGAGCGTCCACCGGCGGATTCCCAGATGATCGGCGCTTTGGATGTCGGTGATTTCCTGGGCTGATGAACCGGGAATGGCGAATGGGTAAATCCAGGAGTCAAACCGCCCCAGTTCCCCGCGATCCCAGCCGATGGTTTTGGGGGCGGAGGGGAAAAAACCTTCAATTCCCGAACACACCGCAGTGTTGTCGTCATGACGCATTTCGGCCAGGTAAACCCGGACCTGCTCGATGCGTCCGGAGCTTTGCCGGCGGTTTTGGCGGTTCAAGTGTTGCAGAAGAAAAAACCATGCTCCGGCCAGAACGGCCACCGCAACATATCCCCATCCGGGGTGTTTGGCCAGGCGGGCGGCGATCAGGATGAGAATGACGGCAAGGAAATATCCTCCCAGCCAGAACGCCATCCATTCGCGGCCGACGATTTTGACGGCGACCATCTGTCCAAGGATGCCTTGGGCGGAAGTGGAAGGAAGGCAAATGGTCCGCGCCGGATTTTCGGCCATGATGGAAAGGGTTTTCAGAGCGAAAGGGATCATTCCCGGCGGCGGCTTGTCGTTGTGCCGGGGCACATCGGCGGCAAGAAACCAGATCCGGCCATGGCCGGCGGCGCGGGAAAGCAGCAGGGGCTGGTCGTCGTTTCCAAGATGAATTTTATGCTCGGAAAAACGGGGGCCATCGGTTATTTCGACCCCTTCGGCGATTCCAAGATCCCCGGCCCATTTTTCGATTTCGGGAAGAAGACTGGTGCGGCAGGTTTCGGACGGCCAAAGCGGGAGATGGGACGCCAGCTGCGGGTTGGGCTGGGAAAACCAGTGGGAGCCCGCAATGACCAGCAGCCGTCCGCCGCTTTTTACCCAGTTGAGCAGGGATTCGGTCTGGAGAGGGTCGAGTCCGTTGCCTTTCCATGATGAGAGAACCACCAGATCGAATGCGTCATACGCAACTGTGTGGCGGGGCAGCATTTCATTGTTCGAAATCAGCACATGGGCTTCGCGCAGGGATCGCAGGGGGGCGTTTTTCATGTTTTTGCGAACCTGATAAGCCAGCCCGGCCTCCATCCCCTCGCACCAAAGCACATACTGGCTGGATTCGGGACCGACGATGCAGAGAAAGGCGTCCTTGGTCAGGATGAGATCGTTGCGCAATAACCGCACCGGGATGGAAAGGGAACGGTTGTTTTTGCCAAGCGGGATGGATGGCGGGGTTTTGACGGGAAGACGCACTTCCTGTTGCGATTGGGGAGCAAGGGTGACGGGACGGGAAAAGACCGCCTTGATGCCACCCTTTGGAGACGGCATCGCGATTTCCAGGCGCAGAGAATGGGTTTCGGACGTTTCATTGCGAAGCAGCACCACGGCTTCCATCCAACGGTCCCAACGCAGGACATTGCCACCCGGTTCAAGGCGGAAGGATGTGATGATGGGGTGCGGTTCGCCGGCTGGGAGCAAAAAAGAAAACAGGCCATGGAACAATACGGCGGACAGCGCCAGATATTTGCCTTTGGTCATTCGGATTCCGGATTTGTCTTCTTGGTGATGCGTCAGCGTGTCACGGAGAGGGGGAAACAGCGCTCAAATCGATGAGATCCGCAAGAATATTCAGTCCCTCTTCATAAACCGCGTTTCCGGAAGGATCCTCCAGATCCATTTCATCGCCATCATCGGTTCTTTCGCCAAGCCGGTTGGCGGCGCTTTGCAGCACCTTTTTGGTGATGGCTGCCGCCGGCGGTTTGCCGTTTTCCGGTGTCTGCAGGGTGATCTCGATGGATTTCAATGCGGGCTGCGCGGATATTATCCTCTTCTTCTTGCGAAAGTTTTCCCGTTCCTGGTTGGCCTTCATTTCCGCCAGCCGCTTGTTTTCATTGAGGGAAATGGTCTTGTCCTGCAGATGGACTTTCAAACGCTCGATGTCCTCCCGAATGAATCTGAATTCCAGACTGGATGCGATGCGTTGCCGGGAGGCAACCCTCAATTTTTCCAGGTAGGGTGTGACGTTTTGGAGGGAGGTGAAGTTGACCGGTGTCACTTCGTCGTAGGGCAGAGCGTTTTTCAGCGAGGATTCATTGATCTTGGAATAATCCAGGATGGCTGGAAGATGAATGTCGGAAAGAACCCCGCGATATTGGGTGGAACCGCCCGAAACGCGATAAAATTTCTGTGTCGTTATTTTGATGGCGCCGGGCTTGGTTTCAAACTTCCGGGATGGCGAAAAAAACGGGGTCAGGTCCTCCAGCTTCTGCACGGTTCCTTTGCCAAAGGTGTTTTTATCCCCCACAATCACCGCCCGTCCGTAGTCCTGAAGCGCGCCGGCGACGATTTCGGAGGCCGAGGCGCTGGTGTGATCCACCAGCACGGCCAGAGGGCCATCGTAAGCCACGCCCTGGCTTTCGCAAGTCATCACCTGCACACGGCCCCGGACGTCCTTGACTTGCACCACCGGGCCGGAGGGGACGAAAAGGCCGGTCATGGTGACCGCCTCGTTCAACGCTCCGCCAGTATTGCGGCGCAGGTCGATGAGAAGACCGTCGATTCCCTTGCCGGTTTTCAGTTTTTCGATCAGCACGGCAACATCGTGGGTGGTGCTTTTTCCCCGCGGACCCTGCTGCATGTCCGCGTAAAAGAGGGGCAGGTTGATGTAACCGAGGCGCAGCGGCCGTCCCTTTGGACTTTTGATTTCGAGCAGGCGCGCCTTGGCCTCCTGTTCGGTCCGTTTGATTTCATCGCGGACAATCCGGATTTCCTTGCGTGTGGCCGGATCGGGAGCGCTGGCGGGAACCACCAGCAGCCGGACGGTGGTGCCTTTGGGACCGCGAATCATGCTCACAGCCTTGCTCAACTTCATGTCCACGATGTCCACCATGGGATCGTTTCCCTGTCCCACGGCTGCAATGCGGTCGTTGACTTTCAGGCGTTTATCCAGATCCGCGGGGCCGCCCGGCACAATTTCGATGACTTTGGCGTAGCCGTCCTCCGAGGTGAGAACTGCGCCGATCCCTTGCAGGGAAAGTTTCATGTTGATATAGAAGGTCTCCAGTTCCGATGCCGGCATGTATTCGGAATGCGGGTCGTAAACATGGGCTAGCGAGGACAGATAGGCCTGCAGGGTGGTGTCCAGATCCCATTCCTTGACGCTGTGAAGGAGGCGGTTGTAACGGCGGGAGATGGTTTCCACGGCTTCCGAGGGTTTTTTCTTGATGATGCGTTCCTTGGGAGCGGCCGATTTGGCGCTGTTTTCTGTTTTAATGCCCGCCAGGCGTTCCTGGAGCAGTTCCAGTTTGATGCGCTGGCGCCAGAGTTTGGCGGCTTTCGCATCGTCTGCCGGCCATGGCGCTTCATCCCGTTCGCGCAGGAATGTTTCGTCCGTGTCGAAGGTGTATTTTTCCTTCAGCAATTCCTTGACCAGGGCGACTCTTTGCTCGACCCGCTGGATGTAGCGGTTGAAAATCTCCACTGCCGCGCCGATGTCCGCCTTCAGGATGTCGTCATCGAGAAGGGAACCGTATTTTTTCTGGAATTCCTGCACGTCGGACTGAAGAAAGAACAGATGATTGTAATCCAGCGAATCCAGATAATTTTTCAGCATTTTTTGCGAAACCTCGTCGTTGATCATCTGGCGCCGGTAGTTTTCGGTGCAGAGGATCTTTCCCACCAGCAGGGCGATTTGTCCCGCTTCCTGGGTTGGCACAATGGCGGCAAGAGCGGCAAGGCCGGAGAGGCTGCACCCCAGCAGAATGACGGCAAACTTTGATTTTAGATGGCGCGCAATCATGGAAGAAAAAGCCGATCATTTCATAATTGGCGTTTCCCTGCAATATCCCTTTCTGCTAGAATGGAACGATGAATTTCCGGTTGGTGCGAAGAGGAAGGGATTGGGGCTGGCGGCTGTTTTTGGCGGGCTGCCTGGCCGTCGGGGCGCATGGAGAGGGGATGGAGGCCGATGAAAAGGGCTGGCGCCACCCCTTTTTCTTCGTGCATTTGTCTGATCCGCAGTTGGGAATGGATTCCCACAATGCGAAATTGGAGCCGGAGTCCGGACGTTTCAAGCTGGCAGTCGGAAAAATCAACCGTTTGCGTCCGGCATTTGTGGTGATTGGCGGGGATATGATTAATGCGCCTCCGGGACGGAATCAAAATCCCGCGCAAGTGGAGGAATTCAAACGCCTGGCCGGACAACTGGATCAGTCCATTCCGCTTCACTTGGTTGCCGGGAATCATGAGATCGATCCCATGACCCCGGAAACTCTGGCTTGGTACCGTCAGACTTTCGGGCCGGATTGGTATGCGTTCCAGCATGGCGGCTGTCATTTCATCGTGTTAAATTCCATGATCCTTCGGGACCCTCAAAAGGTTCCCGACCAGACCCGGTTGGAAACCGGATGGCTGGAGTCGGAACTGAAGGCCGCCAGGGAAAATGGCAGTGTCATGACCTTTGTTTTTCAACATCAACCGTTCTTTTTGATGTCAGCGGATGAAAAGGACTCCTATTTTAATTTTTCCATGGACAGAAGAAAGGAACTGCTTGGAATATTGAAAAAATGGAATGTCAAGGCTGTCTTTTTCGGCCATTTGCACAATACCCTTGCCAGCAGGGATGGGGATTTGGAGTGTTATATCACCGGTTCTGTGGGCAAGGCATTGGGACCTTTGGCGCGGTGTGGCATGGCTATTGTGAAGGTTTATCGACAGCGCCTGACTTACGACTTTTATCCGCTGGAATCCGTGCCGGAAAAGGTGGAACTCGGCGCGTCGGAAGAAAAACCCCAATAAGCTGAATATCCGCCCCTTGCGGGGAGTTGGAGGGGATGATAGTTTCGATGCGTGCCGAATCAGGTTGTTTGAACCAAGGGGGCTGCGGGAAACAACATGATCGATCATAAAACCTTGCCTCCAGATTGTTGAGCTTCTCTGTCATGAATCATCTTCCCGATCATCATCCCCTGCGGCGTGCCACGTGGATATGGCCGCAATATTATCTGTATCTCATCAATCATTATGCGCAGTTCCGGCGGGATTTCGTTTTGCCGCGGACGCCGTCCAAGGCGCCGTTTTTCATAACCGCCGACAAAGCCTATCGACTGTATGTCAATGGACGGCCCGTTTGTCGCGGGCCTGCTCGCGGATATCAGTCGCACTGGCCGTTTGATGAGGTGGATCTGGCCGCTTTTTTGCGGCGGGGACGCAACTGGATTGCAGTGGAAGCCTATAACCCGGGAATCAGCACCTTCCAGTATCTTCACCACACCAAGGCGGGATTCCTTTGCGCAGCCCGATGGGGAGGATTTGAATTGGTCAGTGATTTAAACTGGCAGATGCGCCGCTCGCCCGCCCATGCCGTCCATACGGCCCGGTTTTCAATCCAGTTGGATTTTCAGGAACATGTTGATGCCTCGAAGGATGACAGGGCATGGATTTATTCTCCCCAGCCGCCCAAAGGATGGGAACCCAGGATCCTGCCCGCCCCGGCTCAGCATCACATCTCGGCGCCATTTGGACAGACTCCCTACGATCTGGTGGAACCCCGCGGCATTCCGCTGCTGAGGGAGGAATGGGTTTTGCCGGCGCGGATTTGCGCCCAAACCACGGGGGAAAATGGTGCGGGCTTTGAAGATTGGGAGAACGTTTCATGGGGGTGGGTGGAAGAGGTGAGAGGCAGGGCCGTGTGGAGCGGGGGCGAGGGAGCGGGCGCACCCAAAGGCGGAATGTTTGAATGGGATATGCCCCCCGCCGGAAGGGGAAAATTCCGCGCGATGGCCTTGGAGTTGCCTTATTATGTGGTTGGAAATCTTGACGTCGAGGTCAAGGGGGGTGTTGGCGGGGAAATACTGGACTTTCATTTTGCCGAAGGTTTGGTGGATGGACGTCCCGCCCTGCACGCGCCAGGTGCCGCCTGCATGATCGCCCTGGCCAACCGGTTGCGGTTGCGCAAGGGAACGGTTCAGCATGAATTCTTTCATCACTTGGGATTCCGGATTGTGACCGTGGTGGGGCGGAACATCCGAAAGCCGCTGGCCATTCGCGTGCGGGTCCGAAATATCGGTTATCCTTTTGCCATGCGCGGTATTTTTGAATGTTCCGATCCGGAACTGAATCGCATCCACGCCGCCTGCCGCCGAACCCAGCAGATATGCGCCCTGGACGCTTATGTGGACACCCCCTGGCGCGAACAGGCTCAATGGTGGGGCGATGCCAGAGTGCAGGCGCGAAACACGTTTTATCTGGATGGCGACGCCCGGTTGCTGGCCCGGGGCATCCGTTCCATTGCCGGGCAACCGGGGCCTTGGGGATTGACCTTCGGTCATGCGCCCACAAGCGCCCATGGTTGTGTGTTGCCGGATTTTGCCCTGACGTGGATCCTTACCATTTGGGATTACTATTGGCAGACCGGAGACATCAGTCTGTTCAATTCCATGTGGCCCCGGGTTCAGGAGGTGCTGGGCTATTTTGCGCGTCCGGAGGTTCGAACAAAGGAAGGACTGCTGCGGCATGACCGGCGTTACTGGTTGTTTGAGGATTGGACGGATTTGTTCAAGGGAGAGGTTCCAACCTTTTTGAACCTGTGGTATCTGCTGACTTTGCGTCATCTCACAAAACTCTGTTTGGCGGCCCGCATGCAGGCGCAAGCCGTCTCCTTCAAACAACTGGCGGCGGCGCATGAACGGCTGGTGGTGAAACGGCTGTTTGATCCCCGATCCGGCTTGTTTGTTGAAGGCATCAATGAAAAAGGTGTCATGGAAAAAAGGGCTTCTGTGCACGACCAAACGCTGGCCCTGATGTTGGATTTGTGTCCGGCAAGCCATTCAAACATGATCAAGAAACGGTTGCTCCCTTTCCTGGAGGAAAAAAATGTGAAGGGCGCCAAACCGTCGGTTTTCTGGGTGACCTATGTTTTTGAGGAAATGATCCGCCGGGGGTATGCCGGCGAAACCCTGTCTTTCCTGCGGAAAAAATGGATTCCGATGGGGCGGTTCGGAACCACCTTTGAGGGCCACGCAGGTGACCGATATGACGAAAATGGGGCTGGCAGCGCTTCCCACGCATGGACGGCTCATCCGAGTTTTCATCTGGTCAATATCCTGGCGGGCTTGACTCAGACGGCCGTGGCATGGAAAGAGGTCCGTTTTTCGCCCTGTTTTATTCCGGGAATGGATCATGTCCGGGCGTTGATTCCCTCTCCTCAAGGGGACATTTCGGCCGAATGGCGGCGGAAGGAACAAAAAGTGGATGTCACCCTCAGTCTCCCCCGGGGAGTCATGGCGCAAATCCGGCTTCCGGGAATCAACAAAAAAATTGCCGGTGGGCGGAAATGCAAGGTCACAGTCCCCGCCGGGCAGGAGTGATTTGAAATTTGCACAAGATGTGTTTGGGCAGAATCTGTGGGAAGGAGGCTTGGTGATGAGAGGCGGAAATCTGGGAGAGTGATAAACGGGTTTTTGGGGATATTTGGATGGATGGGAGAGTTTTTTTGGGTGTGTGTGGGAGAAGATTCAAACGCTTGTCAGATTGGGGATGAGACTGCTACGTTTGGGGGATATGATGCGTTTTCTCATTGTGCCGGACAAGTTCAAGGGGTGCATGACAGCCTTGGAGGTGGCGCGGGCGATGGGCCGGGGGGTGCGGGATGCCATTCCATCGGCTGACGTCAGGTTGATTCCCTTGGCGGATGGCGGGGATGGAACAGGCGAAATCTTGAGCTGCGGAGTCGGAGCGAGGCGGCGGCAGGTGGGGGTGAAAGGACCGCTTGGAGGGCGGGTGATGGCGGGTTTTGGTCTTGACGGAAAACGGGCTTTTTTGGATATGGCCAGCGCTTCGGGGCTGGCTTTGATCCCCGCAGCCAAAAGAAATCCCTGGCAGACCAGCAGTTTTGGGACAGGTCAATTGCTGGATGCGGCGGTCGAGGCGGGGGCGGAACAAGTGGTGATGGGAGTGGGAGGCAGTGCCACAGTGGATGGGGGATTGGGGATGATGAAGGCGCTGGGAGTGCGCTTTCTGGATGTCGCAGGGAGGGAGGTTGCGGATGGCGGGGCGGGAGTGGGGCGGGTCTGCAAAGTGGAGTTGGAGAAATGTGTCTGGCGGGGACGCCGGGTGGAATTGATTATTCTGGCGGATGTTTGGAATCCGTTGTTGGGACCTTTTGGAGCGGCGCCGGTTTTCGCGCCGCAAAAAGGGGCTTCTCCCGCAATGGTGAAGCAGTTGGCGAAGGGATTGGAACGGTTTGCGGATGTTTTGCGAAAACAATTTGGAGTGAAAATTCATCGCCTGCGTTCCGGAGGCGCCGCAGGAGGGGTGGTGGCGGGATTGATTGGCGTCCTCAACCAAGTGAAAGGGGTGAAAGTCCGGGTGGTGGATGGAATTGGCCATGTGCTGGAGGTTTTGCAGGTGGAAGATGCCATGAGGAAGACGGATTGGGTGTTGACGGCCGAGGGACAGTTGGATGGGCAGACGGCCAGGGGAAAAACCATCGCGGGGGTTGCAAGCCTGGCGCGGCGATGCCGCAAACCAGTGGCGGCGTTTGCCGGGCGTGTTGCGGTTGATCCCGGAACCTTGAGACGGATGGGCGTGAGAGCGGCTTTCCCCCTGGCTCCCGGGCCTTGTTCGCTGGAGGAAAGCCTGAAGAATGGACACGACTGGTTGTGTCGCGCGGTGGCCAATGCGGTGGCGTTAATCCCAGGCTGAAGATTGAAGGAAAAGAGTGAAACAAGGCGCTGAAATACTCATTGTTTGGAAGAGGAAAAAACCTTCAGTCTTCAGCCTTCGGACTATCAATCTTTAAAAATATGAAGCCTCTTGAGCAGAGAACCAAGACTTACGATTACGTCCTCCGTCCTTACCGGACGGAGGATCGGGAACGGATCCGTTTTATTTGTTGCGAGACGGGTTTCCTGGGCAATCCCATTGACGAGGTGTTTGGTGACCGGGATGTGTTTGCCGATTATCTGACGCGGTATTACACGGACGCCGAGCCCGAGTCTTCCTGGGTGGGCGAAAAAAACGGGGAGGTGGTGGGATATCTGCTTTCGTGCAAACGCTGGCATTGGAACCGCTGGTGGTGTTTTTGGAACAACCTCCGGATTGCAGCCAAGGTGGCCTGTCGTTTTTTGCTCGGGCGTTACGATGCCAGATCGCGGAAGTTTCTGGGGTGGATTCTTTTGAAGGGCCGGAAGGAGAACCCGGCGACTCCCCGGGCGTCGGCGCATTTCCATTTCAATTCGCTCAAGGACCACCGCCGGATGGGGATTGCGAGGGATTTGGTGGTGACCATGTTGGATGACCTGAAGAAACACGGGGTGAGGCAGGTGTACGGTCAGATGGCCACCTACGACCACCGGCGAACGGCGCGGTTGTACGAGTACATGGGCTGGAAAGTCATTGATAAAAAAAAGGTCACCAAATACCAGGACAAGCTGGACAAGGAGTTGTGGCTGACGACCATCATCAAGGAAGTGTAGGTTGTTCAAGGTGTGGTTGGAGATGGTGGCTTTTTCGCGGGCCAATTTACCTCAATCAAGGAACGATCGTTCCTTGATTGAGGTAAATTGGCCTGAAGTCATTGGGTGGAGTTTTTTACTGCGGCGGGATGCGGAACCGGCAGAGGAAGGCTCTTGTCTTGGAAGACGGCAGAGGGTAAGGATGGAGCATGAGTTTGGCGCCAAAAGATTTGCTGGATTTTCAGGCAACGGAACATGCGGCCCTTTTTGATGGATGCCAGTATGCGTGGGAGCCATTGGGAAGGTTGGGCGATTATCTGAAGTCGAATCTCAAGCCTGTGATCCAAGGAAAGGTTTCGCCGGCGGCGGTCATCGAAGGGCCGGTTTTCATCGGCGAGGGGACGGTGGTGGAGCCGCATGTTTACATCAAGGGGCCGGCGTGGATCGGAAAGGAATGCGAAATCCGGCAGGGGGCTTATTTGCGGGGCAATGTGATTGCGGGGGACGGATGTGTGCTTGGGAACAGTTGCGAGTTCAAGAATTGTCTGCTTTTCAACGAGGCGGAGGTTCCCCATTTTGCCTATGTCGGTGATTCCATCCTCGGGCATCATGCCCACTTGGGATCGGGGGTGACGTTGTCGAACCTGAAGATTTTAGAGGGGAATGTGGAGGTGTTGTCGGACGGCAAACGGATCAATACGGGTTTAAGGAAATTTGGCGCAATCATTGGTGATCGCGCGCAGGTGGGGTGCCATTGTGTGTTGAATCCAGGGGCGGTGATTGGCCGCGGCGCGGTGCTCTATGCCGGCGTTTCATGGCGGGGGGTGTGCGCCGCCGGAAAGGTGGTCAAACTGCGTCAGGAACAGGTGGTGGCGGAGGGACGGTGAGGTGTTTGGGCTGAAGACGGAAGGTCATTGCGGAATTCCGGGGAGATGGAAAATCAGCGGACCAGCAGCACGGGGATGGTGGATTTGCGGATCACGTGGTTGGTGACGCTTCCCAGCACAAATTCGCGCAGGCGGGTGTGTCCATAGGCGCCCAACACCAGCAGGTCGTGCTGTCCCTCGTTGGTGATCTCGAGAATTTTTTCCTCCGGTATTCCGTGGAGGGCGAGGGGTTTTGCCTGAGAGCCTTGTTTGAGTGCCAGATCCATGGCTTCCTTGAGCGCCCAGGATTTCTCCTCTTCGTCGCTGGTGTTTTCCACCGTCATAATGGTCAGGGCGGCTTTCAGTGTTTTGGCGAGTTCGAAAGCCACATAGAGGGCGTGGTTGGCGTGCTGGCTTCCATCGTAGGCGGCCAGGATGGAGCGGACGGGGCGGAATCCCTTGGGGGTGATCAGGCAGGGTTTGATGGACTTGCGCACAACCCGCTCGACGTTGGTGCCGAGCCATTCACCGGTGGCTTCGAAACCTTCGCCGCGCTGTCCCATGATGACCAGTTCCACAGCCCGTTCGTGTTCGAGGATGGAGTCCACCAGCAGTCCGGTTGGCACACGGGTTTCGCAGGGAATATTCTCCTTTTTTGCCGCCTCCACCACTTCATTTACTGCGGCCTGCGCCTTTTTTTCATACAAATCCCGCATTTGGGGCAATAAATCCTGAAATGGCTGAACGCCAGCCGAGCCGGACAGATCGGATAGAAGGGGGCCTTCCAAGAGGCTGATATCCACCACGCTCAGGGCAATGATTTGCGCCTTTAATCGTTTACTGAACCACAAGGCCGAGCCGATGGCTGCTTCGGAATACTCGGAACCATCCACGCAAAGGAGCAGGGTTTTGATCATGTGAAAAGAATAACTTTTTTCGGGGTTGTTGTCATTCTCAAAAACCAGGGTGAACATATTAAATCAGGCCGCGCGCCCATCACCCTTCCGCCTCATTCCCGCGAAAACGGGAATCCAGAGGCCGCCTCAAAAAAGCGTTTGCAATTCCCTGGACTGTCCATCGTCTCTGAAAAAACTCGTCAATTTGACGCAAATCGTTTTATGTTCGGGGCATGACTCTTGCCAAGCCGCAACAAGCGTTGGAACTGCTGGAGGCCCATTCATCCT
Source organism: Verrucomicrobiia bacterium (assembly GCA_028687435.1). Taxonomy (GTDB): domain Bacteria; phylum Verrucomicrobiota; class Verrucomicrobiia; order JABWAM01; family JABWAM01; genus JAQUAF01. The sequence goes on from JAQUAF010000010.1 coordinate 68,718, forward strand.
TCTGGCCGGCGCAAATCAAGGCGCATCCCGATGATCTTGATTGGTTGATGGAGACGCGGCCGTTCGAGTTGCGCCGTTCCCTGCGGCGGATGGAGACGGAGTGGAAGGGGGTGAAATGGGGGGAGCTTGGTTTTGAGGATACTTTTCGTGAATTGTGCCGGGTCAAGAGACGGGAGATGTTGCGGATCACGGTGCGCGAACTGGCCGGCCTGGCCGCCCTGCCGGATACAGTGCTGGAGCTTTCGGCAACCGCCGATTTTTGTCTGCAGCGCGGAGTGGACGGGTGCATGGCGGATGTGGGCAGGCGTTTTGGAGAGCCATCCACGGAATTTGCCGTGTTTGGAATGGGCAAGCTGGGCGGCGAGGAGTTGAACTACAGTTCGGACATTGATTTGTTGTTCGCCTACGGCGAGGAGGGCAAGGCGGGGAGAATCAGCCACCACGACTTTTTTACCCGGGTGAGCGAGCGTTTGATGGAGGGAATGCGAATGCAGAACGAGGAGGGTTCCCTCTTTCGCGTGGACATGCGGTTGCGTCCGGAAGGCAAGTCGGGACCGTTGGTTCGTTCCCTGGCGAGCTATGAGAATTATTACGCGGGTTTTGGCGAGGTTTGGGAACGCATGGCCCTGCAAAAGGCGCGTCTGGTTGCCGGCGACCAGGAGTTGGGATATCAATTCATTCAGGATTTGCAGCCGTTTTGTTATCCGCGCCATCTGGGACCGGAAGTGTTGGACGAGATTTATCATATCAAGGAGCGCATCGAACGGGAAGTTTTGAAGGAAGGAGGGCTGGAACGGCATGTCAAGCTGGGACGCGGGGGCATCCGGGAGATTGAGTTTGCGGTGCAGTCCCTGCAGTTGCTGCATGGCGCCAAGAATCCGTTCATTCAGGTGCGGGGGACGCTGAAGTCTCTGCAGTCATTGAAACGGCTGGATATGCTCAGTTCCAGCGAGGTGGGGGCGTTGTTCGATGCCTATGTCTTTTTGCGCCGGCTTGAGCATCGCCTGCAGATGCGCGAGGATCGGCAGACTCATCTTGTTCCGGCGGATGAGAAAATCCAGACGGCCCTGGCCCGCGGATTGGGATACAAATCGTTGCGGACGTTTCTTGACGAATGGAAAAAGCACATTGAATTGGTGCGCTGCTTTTTTGACCGGGTGGTTTCCGCCAAGGAGGGGGAGAAGAGGGAGGGAGCAGGGACGGTTTCCGTCGAATCCGGCGTCTTGGATGCCTTGTTGGAGGATGATGAGGCAGCCTGGCCCGTGGAGCCTTTTCGCAAGGCCGGCTTCGATGAGCCGGAAAAGGCGATCCGGACCATCCAGACCATGGCGCGGGGGCCGGAGTACGCGCATGTGTCCCAACGGACGAGGGATTTGTTCCGCCAGCTGTTTCCCCTGTTGTTCGGACGTTTTCCCGAACGGGTCCGTCCGGATTACTGTTTGCAACAATTTGAACGGTTCATCAACGGCTATGGTTCGCGCGCGGCGATTTACGAGATGTTGCTGGTCAATCCGCGGTTGTTGAGTTTGCTGTTGCAGCTTTTTGACCAGAGCCGTTTCCTGACGGATATCCTGATCGGGCAACCCAATTTGCTGGATGATGTGGCCTATGAAAATTTGCTTGGCGAGATGCATGGCCGCAAATGCATGGAGCAGGCCCTGGCGGAATCTCCCGGCGAGGAATTGCCGGAAAAATTGCGGGGTTTCTGCAACGCCGAGCTGTTGCGGATCGAATTGAGGGAGATTTTGGGATTGGCTGCCTCGGCTGAGGAAACCCAGGGGGAATTGAGCTTGCTGGCCGATGTTTGCATCGGGGAAGTCCTGGCGCATCGTCCCAAGACGAAGTCGTCCAAGGGGAGTAAGGCCGGAAAAGGCCTTTGTGTGGCGGGGTTGGGCAAATACGGAGGCAGGGAGCTGAGTTATGGTTCGGATTTGGATGTCATTTTCATTGGCGATAACCCCGGGGAGGCCGGGTGGGTGATGTCGGCGATGGGAAAGGGAACGGGGATTTTCAAGATGGATGCGCGTCTCAGGCCCCATGGGGAGGATGGCCCCTTGACAGCGCCTTTGGCTGCCTGCGAACGGTATTATTCGAAGCAAGCCCAGTTTTGGGAACGTCAGGCTTTGACTCGCGCTCGTGTGGTGGCGGGCGATTCCGCAGTGGGAAAGGCTTTTTTGAAGATGACGGATCAGCTTATTTACGCCAAGCCCCTGTCTGCGGATGAATTGCGGGAGATGGCGGCCATGAGGGCGAGGATTGAGAATGAGCGCGGAGACGCAAACGATCCCCTGCGGAATTTCAAGACCGGGGCGGGTGGTTTGGTGGATGTGGAATTTCTTGCCCAGGCCCAGCAGTTGCGTTTTGGCCATGCCCATGGGACTTTGCGGCGGGCTTCGACCCTGGAGGTGATCCGCCAGATGCCGGCGATTGACGGATGGCCGGACGAGGATTGCCAGGCCTTGATTGAGGATTATGGATGGTTGAGGAAATTGGAGAATGCCTTGCGCCGCGATGCCAACGCGCCCGCGGAACAGTTGCCGGCCGAACATCAGCAATGGCTTCTGGTGGCCAGACGACTGGGGTTGCCCGGGGTGGCGGCGTTGGAAGGCGCGCTCCAATCCTGTCGCGAACGGGTGAGGAAGATTACCCGCCGGAGATTTGAGGCCATGTAGAGGAAAGGTTGTTTAGGCTGTGTTCATGTCCTTCACTTTGTCATTGCGAGCCCGTTTGGGGGCGAAGCAATCTCAAATGGAGGGACAGAGATTGCTTCGTCATCCGCCAGGGCGGATTCCTCGCAATGACAAATGGGGGAAAGTGGAGGCATATTGAAATTTATGGTTTCGGTTACGCAGGTTGTTTTTTGCTTTTGCATTTTCATTCCAGCCTACCTACTTTTGCCTTGTGGTCAGCATTATCATTCCGTTGAAGAAGGATCAGGGCTATCTCCAGCCGTGCGTGGAGGCTTGTTTTGGCCAATATGGAGTGGAGATGGAGGTGATTGTTCTTCCCGATGAACCGGAGGAGGTGGTGGATTCCCGTGTGATTCAGGAGGCGACCGGGCCGGTTTCTCCCGCGCGCAAGCGCAACCGGGGCGCCGAACTGGCAAAGGGGGAAATCCTGGCTTTCATTGATGACGACACCCGTCCGGTGGAAGGCTGGCTGGAAGCGGCCCTGCCGCATTTCAATGATCCGAAGGTGGCTGCCGTGGGGGGGCCCTCCATCACTCCGCGCATCGATCCGTTCTGGGCGCAGGTCAGCGGAGCGGTTTATGAATCCTGGATGATGTCCGGCAACGCCGTTCATCGATATCGTCCCGGGGTGGCGTGTTGCGTGGATGATTATCCCAGTTGCAATTTGCTGGTGCGGCGGACGGCGTTCAAGATGGTGAATGGTTTTGGAACCGACTTTTGGCCCGGGGAGGACACGGAATTTTGCCTGGCCCTGGTGAAGGCGGGGTTTCGCATTTGCTATGAGCCCACCGCAGTGATCGAGCATCATCGCCGGCCATCGTTGCGGAAGCATTTCATCCAACTGGCCAATTACGGTTTGCATCGCGGGTATTTTGCCAAGCGTTATCCGGAAACCTCCCGCCGTCTGCCCTATTTTTTGCCGAGCACCCTGGTGGTGGGTGGAACCGGATTGCTGGCGCTGGTCTTGCTGGGCCCCACACCTTTTCAATGGGTGTTTGAATTTCTGGCCATCCTGTATTTCATGCTTGCGGCCGCCAGCCTGGCGGAAAAACCGTTCAGATTGATTCTTCCGGCAGTTTGCGTTATTTTTGCATCCCACGTGGTTTACGGGGTGGCTTTTCTCCGAGGTTTGGCGGCCGCCCGGCTGCCCGAGGAAAAGGCATCCGTGGCCGGATCACCATGCCGCTGAAAGTTGCCATCGCTTATCCGCCGCTTCCCGATGAACGGGGGGTGCCGTTGCTTTCCCAAAACCGGCAATTCCAGTGGTTCAATAAACCGACTTTCATTTATCCCTGTGTGCCGGCCTATGCCGCCACCCTGCTAAAGCAGGCGGGGCACGAGGTTTTTTGGGAGGATGGCATTGCCCAACAGGACGCGGAGGATGCGTTTGAAAAGCGTTTTGTGGAGATCTGTCCGGATGTGGCGGCCATCGAGGTCAAAACTCCCATTGTCAAACGGTATTGGAAATGGGTGGATCGGCTCAAGGAGCAGTGTCCGGGGGCAAAAATCGTGTTGATGGGGGATCATGTGACGGCGCTGCCCGAGGAATCGCTGCGCCAATGCCGGGCGGATTATGTGCTGACCGGGGGGGATTACGATTTTGCGCTGGTCAATTTGTGCGCGCATTTGGAGAACAGGACACCGCTTGAACCTGGCGTTTACCGGTGGAGGGATGGGCGGCGCGATGATTCGGACCGGATTGTGAACACCGGACGGGCCGAGTTGAAACGCCCGCTCGATTCGCTGCCATTGATTGACCGCGAATTGACCAAGTGGAAGCTCTATGCCAGGGAGAATGGGAATTTCAAACGGTTGCCGGGCGCTTACACCATGGCCGGGAGGGATTGTTGGTGGGGAAGATGCCGTTTTTGTTCGTGGACCACCCTGTTTGCGAATTTTCGATGCCAGCCACCGGGCCGTCTGCTGGATGAAGTCGGGCATTTGATCGATTTGGGGGTGCGCGAAATTTTTGACGACACAGGAACGTTTCCCACCGGCGGCTGGCTGAGCGAGTTTTGCGCGGGCATGGTTCAGCGGGGGTATCATCGAAAGGTGATGATAGGATGCAACATGATTCCCGGGGTTCTCAAGGAGGCGGATTATGAGCGCATGGCGAAGGCCGGTTTCCGTTTTTTGCTTTTCGGTCTGGAATCCGCGATTCAGACCACGCTGGACCGAGTGCACAAATTGGGGCAGGCGGATGAGATCGGGGAGTCGATGCGAATGGCCAAGAATGCCGGACTGATGCCGCATGTCACCTGCATGGTGGGATATCCGTGGGAGACCCGCGAGGATGCCCGGCGAACCATCGAATTCACCCGCCGGTTGTTTGATCAGGGGTATATTGACACTTTGCAAGCGACGATTGTGATTCCCTATCCCGGAACGCCGCTTTTCAAGGAATGCAAGGAGAACGGCTGGCTGCGTTCGGAAAACTGGGATGATTTCGACATGCGCAGCCCCATCATGAAGTGTCCCATTCCGGATGAGGAATTGCTGGCGATGACCCGCGGCATCTACACCAGTTTTCTGACTCCCCGTTTCATCTGGCGGCAGATTGCCGCCGTGCGGAACCTGGAGGATGCCGCTTATCTGGCGCGCGGGGGCATGCGGTTGGTGGGGCATCTGTTGGACTTCAACTTTTTCGGATTGGGACAACGCCAGACGCGCAAGGTTCGCCAGGCGTCGAAGGGAACCCAGACGCTTGATGAGCCTGTGAGTCCAACTCCCGCGCCCGAACCCCATGGGCGGGTGGCCCGTCCGATGCCTGCGGCCAGACAACGCAAGGCCGCTGATGGGGATTGAATTCCGGCGCCGGTTGAAATAAAAAAGGAAAGTCCATGAAGGCAGACGATCATATCAAGACGTTCCCCCCCCAGTCGGTGATTATCAAAGAGGGCCAGACCAACGACAATGTCATTTATGTTCTCAACGAGGGGACCATCGGCGTTTTTAAGGGGGATGATCTGATCGCCGAGATCAAGGAGTCGGGTATTTTTTTTGGGGAGATGAGCGCTTTGCTTTCCGCGCCGAGGACGGCCACCGTGAAGGCCATGACGCATGTCAAGGTGACGGCGATTCCATTTGATTTCGACACTCTTTACTCCAAGTTTCCCGCCATTGCCAAGAAGCTGATGGTCACCCTTGCCCGGCGTTTGCAGGAGGTGACGAGCCGGTATGACGAGACCCGGAAACGGTTGCAGGCTATTGAGAAGGATTTGTCCCGGAATGTTTACACCATGGAGCATGAGATGGAGAGTTTTCTTCAGGAATTGTCCCATGCCGAGGTGGACAAGGCCATGGCGCGCGCGGCAGTGAACCGGCAGGACGATTCGCAGCCGAAAAATGCGGGTGAAGCTGCGGGCTCGGGACAAAAATAAAAGTTTCAGCAAATTTTATCCAGTCTGACACTGCTTGACTCCCGTCCATGGAGCCGTTATCCATGCGCCATGAAACTTGGTGTCTCTTCCTACAGCTACAGCCGTCTGGTCGGTTCCGGCCAGATGAACCAACTGGACGTTCCGGCCAAGGCCAAAGAAATGGGCTTTGACGTCCTTGAATTTTCAACCCTCAAGGTTCCGGAAGGCGAGACGCCGCTCTCCTTTGCGCCGAAGTTGCGCGAGGCGTGCGACCGGGCTGGCATTCCCGTGGCAAACTACACGATTGGGGCGGATTTCATCAATGGCTCCAACGGGAATTGGCAGGCGGAGGTGGAGCGGTTGAAGGACGAGGTGCGGGTGGCGAAGATTTTGGGCGCGCCCGGAATGCGGCATGACGCCACAAGGGGATTCGACCCCAAACACACGGGGCCGAAGGGGTTTGACGACGCGTTGCCCGCGCTGATCAAAGGGTGCCGCGCGGTCACGGAATTTGCGGCCGGAATGGGAATCAAGACCATGGTGGAAAACCACGGTTTCTTTTGCCAGGACAGCGAGAGGGTCGAGAAACTGGTCAATGGCGTAAATCATTCGAATTTCGGTTTGCTGGTGGACATGGGGAATTTTCTGTGCGCCGACGAGGATCCCGGCCTGGCGGTGGGACGCTTGATGCCATACGCGATTCATTGTCATACCAAGGATTTTCATGTGAAACCCGGAAACGGGCAGAATCCTGGCAAGGGCTGGTTCCAGTCCCGCGGCGGCAACTGGTTGCGCGGCTCCATCATCGGCCACGGCGACGTGCCGGTGGTGCAATGCCTTCGGATCATGAAGCGGGCCGGTTACGACGGCGTGTTGTCGATCGAGTTCGAGGGGCTGGAGGATGTGCTGACCGGGATTGCCATGGGACTCGAAAACCTCCGCCGCTTTGTCGCAGAAACGGGGTGTTGACGCGGGGATAAAAATGCAGGTTCACGCCATGCCTGCCTTGGAAATGAAATCTGCGGAATCCGGGTAAAATGACGCTGCGGTCATTGCCTGGTCCGGTTGTCCTCGTCCTCGATGGTTTCGAATTCGCCTCGGAGGGCATCGAAGATTTTTGAGGAGCGGGCCAGCAGCCACGAACCGAGCATGACCAGCAACAGGACAGCCGCGGCGATGGCGACATAGAGGATGACTTGGGAGGAGTTGAATTTGCCGGCGCTGCTGCCGACCAGAGTCAGGGGAATGGCCTCCGGAAGGAGGCCGAACAGAGACCCCAGCAGGAAGTCACGGTGCCGGACCCTGGAGACGCCGAGGAAAAGATTGATGAGCAGTCCGCTGATGGGCAACTGGCGCACCAGGAAAATGGTGAGGGCCGGGCGTTTGCCAAAGATTTCGTGGATATGGCCCAAGGCCGGGTGATGGCGCAACACCCAATCCCGTCCCCCCCAGCGCACAAAAAGGAAAATGGTGTAATATCCCATGAGGGTTGCAGCCTGTGTCCAGATCAATCCCTCGCCAAAGCCATAAACCATGCCGCCCAACGGACAGAAGGCGAGCCGGGGCAGTCCCGCTGCAACCAGCGCAAAAACTGCAAAAAGGAAGATAAACCGGCCCGGCCAACCGAAGCTTTTCAACCATTCCTTGATTTCATGGGCCTGGCTGAGGTGGCTTTTGAGAGGGGTGAGATAGATGATGGCCACCCCCAGCAGCAGGAGGCCGAAGACCACCATGGTTTTGACGGGAATCGCGGATTTGTGATGGGGATGAGGGGGAAGGGCCATTGAATCATTCCCCGGAAACGCGGCGCAGGAGTTTTTTCCATCGCTGAAGCTGGGCTTCGACTTGCCGGGGGCCTGGCGCTCCAAACAAACGGTTGCGGGTTTCCAATGCGTTGTCCAAACGCAGAATCCTGGCGGCGTCCGTCAGGCCAGGATGGACTTTTTTCCACTCGCCGCGTGTGAGATCCAGCAGGGTTTTGTCTTGCTGTTCGGCAAGTTGGACGGCCGCGCCCACGAGATGGTGGGCTTTGCGGAAGGGCAGGCCGCGTTTGACCAGATGATCGGCCAGTTCGGTGGCGAGAAGATTGGGGTCTTGCACGGCGCGCAGGCAGGCTTCCGGATTGAAACAGGTTGCGTCGAGCATGCCGGCAAAAACCTCCAGGGTGGAGCGGAGGGTGCCGGCGGAATCGAACAGGGGCGGTTTGTCTTCCTGCAGATCGCGGTTGTAGGTCATGGGCAGGCCCTTGAGCATGGTCAACAGAGTGGTGAGATTGCCAATAAGCCGCCCGGACTTGCCCCGTCCCAGTTCGGCGACATCGGGATTCTTCTTTTGCGGCATGAGGGATGATCCGGTGGTGTGGGAATCGCCGATGCGAATGAAGGCGAATTCAGCGCTGGACCAAAGGATCAGATCCTCGGCAAGACGGGAAAGATGAATGCCCGCAAGCGCGGCGACAAAAAGAAATTCGGCGACGAAATCCCGGTCGCTCACGGCGTCCATGGAGTTGGCCATGGGTTCGCGGAATTCCAGCAGCCGGGCGGTCATCCGGCGGTCCAGGGGAAGGCTGCTGCCGGCGAGGGCGCCCGCGCCTAACGGACAAACGTTGGCGCGTTGGACGGCGTCGCGGAAACGGCTCCGGTCGCGGGCCAGCATCTCCACATAAGCCAGCAAATGGTGGGCGGCCAGGACGGGTTGTGCGCGTTGGAGATGGGTGTAGCCGGGAATGGGCAGGAAATCGCGGCTGCCACGGCGCTTCGCTCGCGCAGCCAGCTTGAGAAGGCTTTGTTGAAGGTTTTTCAGTCCCTTGTCCAAAGCCGCCGACTGGTCGCGAACCCACAGACGCAAATCGGTGGCAACCTGGTCGTTGCGGCTGCGTCCGGTATGAAGCTTTGCCGCGGCCGGAACCCGCCGGGTCAGGGCGGATTCGATGTTCATATGCACGTCCTCCAATTCCATTTTCCAGCGGAATTGTCCCCTGGCGATTTCCCGGAGGATGATTTGAAGGCCCTTGATGATCCGGTCCCGTTCCCGCCGGGTGATGATGCCGGTTTTGGCCAGCATGGTGGCATGGGCGATGGAACCGGCGATATCCTGGGGATAAAGGCGCCAATCGAAGGAAATGGATTCCGAATAGCGTTGGACGGCGGCATCCGGGCCGGCGGCAAAGCGTCCGCTGCGGGAAATGGGGGTGCTCATAAACTACGGATGAACAGGTTTGAGGCGGGATGCAAGAAAGAAGCGTTTCGCCATGGTTCAGAGGTTCAGGGTCCAAGTTTTTTCAAGGAGGCCAGATATTCCTTGATTTTCTTTTCGCGGCCCATCTCGGTTGGGGCATAATATTTTTTTGAGGCGGGCATGTATTCCTGTTTGACGTAATGGCCGGGATGGTCGTGAGCGTATTGGTACCCCTTGTGTCCAAGCTTTTCAGCGCCCTTGTAGTGGGTGTCGCGCAGGTGTTTGGGCACCTCGAGCAGACGGCCCGCCCTGACATCGTCGAGAGCGGCGTCGATGCCGGCGATGGAGGAATTGCTTTTGGGGGCTGTGGCAAGGTAGAGGGTGGTTTCGGCGAGAGGAATGCGGGCTTCGGGCATGCCGATGAGTTCGACGATTTGGAAACAGGCGTTGGCAAGCAGAAGTCCAACCGGATCGGCCAGGCCGATGTCCTCGGCGGCCAGAATGGCAAGACGGCGCGCAATGAAACGGGGATCTTCGCCGGCATAAAGCATCTTGGCCAGCCAATAGAGGCTGGCATCGGGATCGCTGCCCCGGACGCTTTTGATGAAGGCCGAGATGGTGTCGTAATGGGCGTCCTCATCCGCATCGTAGAGCACGGCTTTTTTTTGGATGGATTCCTCGGCAACGGGGAGTGTGACATGAATGCAACCGCCGGATCCGGGTGGTGTGGTCAGCACGGCGATTTCCAAGGCGTTCAAGGCGCGGCGGGCGTCGCCGTCGCTGACCTTGGCCAGATGCGCAAGGGCTTCCGGGTCGAGTTGAAGGTTCAGTTTGCCAAAGCCGCGTTCCGGATCTTTGGCGGCCCGGTTCAGAAGTTGAATGATGTCGTCCGCAGCCAGGGGTTTGAGTTCGAAGATTTGGGAGCGGGAGACCAGGGCTTGGATGACAAAGAAGAAAGGGTTGTGGGTGGTGGCGCCGATCAAGGCAAGCGATCCGGATTCAATGTCGGGCAAAAGGACATCCTGCTGGGCTTTGTTGAGACGGTGGATTTCGTCGAGAAAAAGGATGGTTTTGCGTCCGCTGGTGGCGCCGCGATTGGCGGCGCCGGCGATGACTTTGCGAATGTCGGCCACGGAGGCTTCCACACCGCTGAGCCGTTCAAAATGGCTTTGGGTGGCCTGGGCCATGACCATGGCGACCGAGGTTTTGCCGATGCCGGGCGGACCGTAAAGAATGAGCGATTGGATGCGGCCAGCTTCCACCGCCCGCCGGAGCAGTTTGCCGGGCCCAAGAATGTGCTGTTGTCCGGCGATCTCATCCAGGGTGCGCGGGCGCATCCGGGCCGCCAAAGGGGCCCGGGCGTCGGGTTGGCCGCCGGATGGAGATTGTTGAAACAGATCGCCGCTCATATTTCGACCCTGCCATGTCCCGGAGGGGCTGTCCAGATTCCATTGAATCTTGTGCCTGGGGATTTGAACTGTTACAAGGAGCTGAATACTGAGGGGAAATATGTTCGACGATAAATTAAATCCCGCCTTGGGCGGGACAACTGCTCGACGTTCGGCGCTCGATCCGCCTTCGCCCAAGCGCTTCGGCGAGACAAGCGCTCGACGCAGAGAACCGGCAAGGCGGTGCGGGAGCCCCGCCCTCCATTGTTTTTATGGCAAAATAAACGGAGGGCGGGGCTCCCGCACCGCCGTATCCAAGATGAGAAGTTTTGTGAGATGGCGTATGTTTTATCTGCTGTTTTTTTTGGGCGTGATGAATGGGGTGTCCGCCGCCGAAAAAGATCCTTGGTATGGGCGTCCTCTTGAGGAGGTGAAAAACTTTGCGGAAGGGGGGATGGCTTCCGCGCAGCGAACCATGGGGATGCGTTACGATCGGGGGGACGGCGTGGCAAAAAATCTTTTGGAGGCGGCCAAGTGGTATGCCAAGGCCGCGGAGCAGGGGGATGCCATTGCCCAGCATTATTTGTCCACCATGTATTTGATGGGCGAAGGGGTGGCAAAGAATCCGGAGGAGGCGCTGAAATGGGCCAGGCGTTCCGCGGAACAGGGGTATCCGTCGGCCGAATCCAATCTGGGGGCGTTTTATGCCAATGGTGTCGGAGTGGAAAAAAACTTTTCGGAGGCGGTCAAATGGTATCGCCGCGGCGCCGGACATGGCGACCCGGTGGGGCAGCATAATCTCGGGCTTTGCCATGTTGAGGGACAGGGGGTGGAGAAAAATCCTGGCGAAGCGTTCAAGTGGTTCCAACGATCCGCGGAAAGCGGGCATCCCGACGCCCAGGAGCGGCTGGGATGGTGTCATGAGCGGGGATGCGGAGTGAAAACGGACAAGGAAGAGGCGATGAAGTGGTATCGCAAGGCGGCGGAACAGGGCCAGCCGGCAGCCCAGTCCCGATTGGGAGTGGCCGCGCTCAAAGGGCAGGGGGGAAAGGTTGATTCCAAGGAAGCCATGAAATGGTTTTATGCCTCGTCCATCCAAGGCGAACCGTTGGCGCAATTCCATCTTGCGCGATACTATGAGGGCGATCCGGTCTTGGGAGGAGGATCGGTCGCAAAAGATTTGGTGGAGGCGTGCGCATGGTATTCCCTCGCTTCTGAAAACGGACTGGCCCAGGCCACCACTGCTTTTGAACAGCTCAAAGCCAGGATGAGCCTGCCGCAGATCGAAAAGGTCAGCCAACGCACAAGGGATTTGAAGGATACGATTCGACAGGGGCAGGGGCGTCCGGTTGTCCTCCTGGGCGAGAACAGTCCGCCCAACATAAAAACTGGCGAATCCAAGGAGGCCAATGGGTGGACTCCCCTCATGCGAGCCATTCAGGCGGGGCAAATGGAGGTTTTCCAGCGTTTATTGAGCGGGGGCGCCAAGGTCAATGCCGGGGACAAGGACGGCTGGACAGCCTTGATGCTGGCGGCGCATTATGGCCAGACGCCGATGGTCCGGCAGTTGCTGGCCAATGGGGCGGAACCCAATGCCAAAACAATCAAGGGAACGACCGCGTTGATTGTGGCCGCCGGACGGGGGCAGAAGGAAATCGTCCAGGAATTGGTAAAAGCCGGGGCAAATCTCTATGCGCGGGACGCCGACGGAAAAACGGCCATGAAATACGCCGCCGAAAAGGATTTCCCGGTGATTGTGGAGATTTTAAAAAAAGCGGGAGCCAGGGAATGACTGAGACGGTGTCTGGCGAACCGCATCATCTGCCGCCCTTGGTTGTTTATGGAGTGGAGGAACGGACCGATCCGAGGGAGGCGTTGGAGAACCGGATGGCGGCCCGCAAGGTGGCGGACGTTTTGCGCGCCGAACGACTGGAAGTGTCGGCTTCGATGGATCCGGTTCTGGCCTTTCCTCCGGACCGGTTTGAAATTTTCAACCTTTGCGAGGGGGAGCCGGAGACGGCTTTTGGATTTGCGTCAGCCGCGGGTTTTTTTGAACGGAATGGATACCGCCATACCGGGGAAACATCCGCCGTCCTGGCAGCGGCGCAGGACAAGTGGCGGTTGAAGGAGTTTTTGGGACAGGCCGGCATTGACGCGCCACCCGGTGTGTTGTTGAAAACGCCGGGGGATGTGCGGGGGTGGACGGACTGGCCGGCCATTTTAAAAAGGGTGGACGAGCATGGGAGCCTTCATCTGACTCCGCGCAACGTGGTTTTTTCCGCTGACGAGGCCGAGCCGGTGGCGGCGGAATTGTGCGGCGCCGGTTTCCGGGTTTTGCTGGAGAAATTCATCGATGGGATGGAAATTTCAGTTTGTCTGTTGCGGGAGAAGGGGGAGTTGAAGGCGGCGGGCGCGCTGGCCAAGGATTTTTCCGGGATTGGCGATGTTCGCCAGCGCATTTTGAGCTATGAGTACAAGTGGGGGGCTGCGCCGGGTGCGCGTGAAACGGTGTTGTCGATGCCATTGCGTCCGGAAGAAATTCCGGAGGAACTCGCCGGGGCGGCGCTCAAGGCTTATTCGGCGATTGGCGGAGAGGTTTATGGACGGGTGGATTTCCGGATGGATGCCCGGGGGCGCGGCTGGGTGATTGATCTCAATCCCAATTGTTATGCGGGCGAGGACGGCGCCCTTGCCAGGTGCTGGGAAAATGGCGGCGGAAATTATCCGGACTTGATTTGGCGGTTGCTAAAGCTGATTGATAGGGGATCATGATCATGACCGGACCCAAATACACTTTGATTGCGCAGCCCGCGGAACTGGCGCCCCTGTTGGAAACTCTCAAGGGGTTCAATGAGGTTTACGTGGATATGGAGGCGGACAGCATGCACCATTACCGGGAGAAGGTCTGCTTGTTGCAGTTGTCGCTGGTGACGGGGGAAGGAGTGGACGAGCCGGCCAATTACCTGGTGGATCCGCTGGCAGGAGTCGAACTGGCGGAGTTGTTTGCCGTTTTGCAGGACAAATTGTTGATTTTTCACGGCGCCGATTATGATTTGCGGATGTTCCGGCAGGGCTACGGTTTTGTTCCGGACCGGATGTTCGACACCATGCTGGCGGCGCGGCTGATGAATCATCCGGCATTGGGATTCGACGCCCTGGTTCAACGCTATGCTGGAGTGGCTTTGGATCATGCGCCGCAGAAGGCGGATTGGGCGCAGCGCCCCTTGCCGCAGCGGATGCTGGATTATGCGGCCAACGACACCCGGTATCTGCCGCGAGTGACGCAGCGTCTGCGGAAGGAACTGGCCGATGCCGGACGCAGCGGGTGGCATGTCCAGCAGTGCGCCCAACTGGTGCGCAATATCGCGCAGGCGCCCGCCTCCAAGTCCGGGGATGCCTGGCGGGTCAAGGGATCCAGCGGATTGGACCGCGAATGTCTGGCCATCCTGCGCGAACTCTGGAAATGGCGCGATGCGGAGGCGGCGGAGTGGGATCGTCCGCCTTTCATGGTTTGCAGCGCTGAACGGTTGGTGGAATGGGCGTTGTGGGGACAATCCTGCCGCGGCGCCAGTCCGGCGAGGTTGCCGGGAATATCCCCGCGATGGCGGCCCCAGCGAATGCGTCATCTGGAGGAGGCCATGCAACGGGCCTGGACCCTGCCGGAATCGGAATGGCCCCAGCCTGTTCCGCGTCCGCGCCGTCCCCGTCCAACCCCTGATTTTTCATGGCGGATGGACCGGCTGCGCGAAGCCCGGGATGCCAGAGCCCGGCAGTTGGGACTGGAGCCCTCCATTCTGGCTTCCAATGCCCTGTTGGCTGCGGTGGCGGTGAGGTGTCCCCGCTCAAAACAGGATTTTGAGGATCTGGAACGCTGGCTGCCATGGCAGACGGAAACGTTGGGAGAAGCTTTCATTGAGGCAATCGTGGAACGGAAGGCTGGGGATTGATGGACTGAAGTTTGAAGGAATTCAGTTTCTTTTCGGATGGAATTTGCCTCCGGTTGCCAGCCTCTATCATGCTGATTGCGTGGCGGATTGACACCGCACGCCGGGATTGTACACTTCGCTCATGCCGTGGAGCGATATTTCCAGTCAAAAAACGGTGTGTGCCCTTTTGAAGCGCAGCCTTCAAAATCAGCGGGTGCACCATGCCTATCTGCTTTCGGGCGATGAGTCCGCCGGTGAGCGGTTGGGGATGGGATTCGCGCAAGCCTTGAATTGCGAAAAAAACAACGGTGATTTTTGCGGGATATGCGAAGGCTGCCGGGCGATCGCCGGCGGTCGCTATGCCGATGTGCATCATGTAAAGCCGGAGTCGCGGTCGCGGAGCATCCTGGTGGGGCAGATCCGGGAGTTGGAAAAATCGCTTTTTCTCAAGGCGTCCCAGGGACGGTGCAAGGTGGCGGTCATTCACAGCGCCGACCGTTTGATGGAGGAGGCCCAGAACGCCTTCTTGAAAACCCTGGAAGAACCCCCTGCCCAGACCGTGATTCTTTTGCTGACTTCAGAAGCCGCCCGTTTGAGGGAGACCATCATCTCCCGGTGCCTGGTTGTGCCGCTGAGACCGGAGTATGGCCGGGAAAAGTCCGCCGTGGAGTTGGAGATGGAAACGTGGCTGGCGGAGTTTCATGATTCGCGGGCCGAGGCGCCGGCTGTTTTTCGCGCCTATCGGCTGGCCGGCTGTGTGCTCGGAGAGTTGAAGCGGATGAAGGATGAGGCGCTGGAGAGCATGTCCGAGAATTTGAAGGATGCCGCCTATGAGAATCTTGAACCGCAGCAACGGGAGCGGTTGAAGGAACGTTTCGAGGCCCAGGCGCAGGCGGATTATATTCGCGAGAGGGGAGGGCTGTTGCGTTCCATGCAGGAATGGTATCATCGCCAGCCGCAATTTTGGACCGATGCCCGGGGGGCGGTGCGAACGCGTCCGTTTGAGATCATCGAACGGTTGTCGCGGCGGTTGAATCAGAATGTAAACGAGTCGCTGGCATGGGAGGTTGCCTTGCTCGAACTGGCCGGGGAGCAGGGTGGAGAAGGACGATGACGGACCGGTTGGAAGTGGAAATTGGCTTTCTTGAAGGATTGAGGGCTGAATTGCCGGAGGATTTGGATGTGTTGAGGTTGCTGGCGGACGATTACACCAGAGCTGGACGGTTCAAGGATGGTTTGGATGCGGATTTGGAACTGGCAAAACGGTTGCCGGATGATGCGCTGGTCCATTACAATCTGGCCTGCAGTTTTTCCCTCTTGAATCAAGTGGAGGAATCCGCGCGGGTGTTGTTGAAAGCGATTCAACTGGGGTATGATGATTTGGCATGGTTGAGGAAAGATCCCGATCTGGCCAATGTGCGCAAAAGCCCCTTGTTTCACCGGGTGCTCGAATCCCTCGGGAAAAAATGACCCGGGGTTGAAATGGATTTTTGGCGGGCGACTTGACAATCCTATTATTTGGTTTATATTAAAAAATCATATAAACCAATTTTATGGATGAAGGTTTCAATTTTGTTTTGCAGACTGCGGATCCCGTTCATGTTCAGATCGAGCGTTTCTTTCGCAATCAGATCCTGAATGGAAAATTGAAGACGGGAGACCGGTTTCCGCCAACCGCTGATTTGGTGAGGCAATGGCATGTGGATCAGATGTCCATTCAAAGGGCCATGAAACCCCTGGTGGACGAAGGGTTGATTCAGCGCCTTCCCAAACGGGGGACATGCGTTTGCAGGGGCGTCAGCAAGTCCGTGATGGCCATTTTGGTTGGAGCCAGACTGGTTGACGAAACCTCCCATTTCCAACGCGCCATGATCCGCGCCCTCGAATCGCAAATGCCGGCGCTGGAGCGTGGCCCGTGGACGCACCGCATTTATGACGGCCTTTCAGCCCTGAAGTCCCAAGCTGATTTTCAGCATTCGGTTGCTTATGAAAATCTTTGCGGCGATCTGCGCAATTACCCATTCAAGGGGGTTATTCTGATTCCCGGCGCCGCGTTTGACATGGATTGGCTGGGACCGGATTTTTCGTTGCCGGTGGTTCGTTATCAATCGAGTTTGAAGAAAGCGCCATCGGATGTGGTTCTTGACTTTGCCGATTTTGGCAGGCAGGTGGTGCGATTCATCGCCTCCCGCGGGCTTAAACGCATCGTCTATCTGCGAACCCTGACTGAACGCGATACCTTCATGTCGTCTGATTTGGAGGGCATGCGGGAGGCGGCGCGGACGGCGGATATTCCCCAGCCTACCGTATGGCCAATTCCCTTCGACCGGATTAATGTGGCGGGAATGGAAAAAAGCGCACGGGAAATCACCCTGCAATTATTGGATCAGTGGCGGAATGAAGGAATCCGCCCCGAAGCGATCATTGTTTCCGATGACATTGCCGCCCGCGGGGTGGCCTTGGCACTGACCCAAAGGGGACTGAAAATTCCAGAGGGTTTATTGTTGGCCACCATGGCCAACGAGGGAATTGACCTGCATGACGGCGCGCCAGTTGTCCGCTACGAATTTTCACCGGAGGTTATCATGACGTACTTATGTCAAATTTTACTGAAACGCCTGTGTCATGAAGCCTTGGATCATCTGTCCATTTGTATCCCGGGCCGACTTGTCCTTAATGAAGCTCCAGCATTGGCACGAAGCCAGAACATCCCCTGTCTACCCCAGAAGACAATGAAAACGGAAGCTCAAAAAACTCCACGTGATCGGTGGACAAAACGAACGGATAGCAAGACCAAATTAAATAGCGTCAATCAACAAGGAGCCAACAGTGTATCCCATCACCGCTAATCAAAGGCGAAGGCTGTCTTGCCAATTCCAAGGGGAAAGCGGCGCGGCGGAAAACGCCCCGCATGGTTTGGCCGGCAAAGCGAGGCTGTATATATCAAATGCAATATATAGATTCACGTTGATAGAGCGTGTGCCCAGTCAAGGTTCAAAGGAGCTTGGTGTATGAAAAGAGACACCCCTGCCAATAGTCCAATTCGGGCAGGTAGCCTGACTGCTGTCCCGGGAACGGGACAAAGCGCAGTGACCAAGCCGTGCGGAGGGAAACTCGAACTTGGCTTGCCAGGTTTAATCGGGGGACTCGGAGTCAGCCAGAACGGCGAGGCGAACAAGCAGGCCGCAGGAAAACGAACGACCGTAGGCATCGTAAAGGTGAACTGGCGGAAATTGCTGACAGAGCCAGTGATGATCGGGAGCCGATCCCCCGCTCTATGGGAGAAGGCTGGCACTGCCGGGGAAGGAAATGGGCAAGAGCACTCGGCAGCCCGACGGTGTAAAAGGCGGCGGCATGCATGGATAGTTTCATTGAGCAACTGGGGAAGCTCTGTCTGGTTCCGCAAGGAGCAAGGGCGGATAAGCGGGGGTATAAGGCGCAATGCCGAAAGCCTTCGCGAAGCCTCGCAGAGACTCGGAGATGTTCATAGTAGTGATGATGGGCGGGATAGCAAAACCCGTCCGGAGCGAAGGGACATTAGCCTGAAGAAGGCCAGCGCAATGGGAAGGGGTCGGATGAATGCCGATAAGGCTATAAACATCCCTTGTAAGGCCCCGGGTACGATTGAGCAGCCTATACTTACTGACCAAGGGCGAAGGGTGGCGGGATCGTGCCGAATGTCGGGAGCCGAACTTCAGGGGGAAAGCCGTGTGAGGGAAAACTTCATGCACGGTTTGGTCGGTGGGGTGAAGCCGTGCAGAGCGCGTAGCGCTATGCGAGGCTTCACTCTAACCGAACTTTTAACGGTTATTAGTATTATTGCCGTGCTTTTCGCGATGCTTTCCGCCGCGTTGCGACAAGTTCGTGATCGTGGAAAGCAGGTCATTTGCATGAATAATCTCCGGCAGATTGGTTTGGGGCTGATGAGTTATGCAAACGAACATGATGGTTATATTCCGCCGATTTATACCACACCCGCCAATACTTATTGGACGCACTCGCTTGTAAATAATGGATATTTTACAACCAACGGCGCGCAGAAATTGTTTGTTTGTCCATCGGCGTCTTCCGCGAATTGGTTGTTTCAGACCTACGGGATGAATTGCGGCGCAAGCGCGACACCGGCAATTAATTTTTCCATTCAACTTTACAGTCCGAGCGTAAATGGCTGGCCGGAGGGAACTTCTCCATCGGGGTTTCCGCTGCTGGCGGACAGCGGTCGGTGGACGAGCGTCAGCAGCGGGGATCAGAGTTATTATTTTTATTCGAAGAATCCATCGGCAGGCACAAAGATTATCCGATTAGGACATTTTTCCAACGCGAACATCTTATTTTGCGATGGACATGTTGAACCTTGCAACCAAGAGAGGATTGCCGCCTTGGGCATCACGAGTCCGGCCTATGCTCCGTAAGCATGCGGTCGCGACAGGGTAAACTGGGAAAATGGCAAATGGGGAGAGAATCTTGAAAACGGTGATTTTGGCATGGCTCTTAATTTTTGAGCGAATATTCGCCGCGGAACTGATTGACCAGACCGCCTTTTTGGGAGAATGCGAAAGCGACAAGAATACGGTGATATTACTGCGTTTCAACGAAGGAAACGGCGGCATTTGTCGCGATGAAAGTCCCAATGGAAAAAATGGCATCCTAAAAGGTGTTGTGACGCCTGCCTGGGTTAAAACCAAATATAAAACAGGCCTGCAATTTGACGGCAGTTCAAGCTACGTTGAGGTGCCTGATGCCGGCGTTCGCGACCCTTTGCGCCTTGGCGGAAACATGACCATCGAAGCCTGGGTGTGTCCGACAGGGGCTGGAAAAGGGGGAACCCCCGCGGTGATATCAAAATTCAGCGGCGCCGGAGGCTTTTGCGTTTATACGTTGAATGATAGGGTGACGTTCCAATTAAGGCATAATTCAGAAACGTTTAAATCTATTATGGCCGACGCGCCGTTGGCAACTAATGCCTGGTGCCATATCATGGCTGTTCTTGATGATAATGAAATGAAATTATTTCTGAATGGGGTTAGGCAAAAACAGACCGCTGAATGGTCGGAAACATATTCATGCCCGGAGCCATGCCTGATTGGCAGAATGGGAGATGACTGCTTTCAGGGAATAATAGACGAAGTGCGCATATCAAACATGGTTCGTGTGGAAAGCAGCGGCGCCGCAAGCGCCAATGCCGCGAAAAAAGATATGGAAAAAGAAGACTGGAAAGCGCTTGGATTGACAGATATTACCCGGGCCAATCCGCGGCTGACATCGGCGCAAGCCAGATCATTTTTGTCATTTGAATATCAGGCAAAAAATATTCTTGACAAGAATCTGAACACCCATTGGGTTTCATCGCTTGTTGGCGGCGAGGAGCTTTTAATTGTTCTCGGCACTCCAACCGGGATGCCTCATCTGATATCCGGTATGCAGTGGCTGGGAAATAATCTGTCCGGTGTTTATGCGATTAAAATTTCCGCTGACGGGCTTGACTGGAAAACGGTTGCGGAAAGAATTAATATCAAGCCCTCCTTCAAACGAACGGATTTTTTCAAGCCGACATTGGGTTCGTTTGTAAAAATTGAATTCAAGGAAAGCGGCCGTTTTTTCCTGTCGCTGGCTGAGGTGCGGATTTTATCCGGTTATCATAATAAGGCTGAATATAGGATTGAAGAAAAACCGGCAATTAATGATGAAAATAAAATGGTCTGTCACTTTCAGGCGCAAAAAATTCTTTACCGGCCCGGGGAAAAAGTCAGCGTGAAAGCGGCTTTTAATTTTCCGGATAAAAACGGCAAATACCATGTAAAATTGTTTGAACAATGCGGGATTAGAAACAAACGGGAAGTGGCGGGTGTTGTTCTGCCTGGAAACGCTGAAAATTATCAGTTTAGTCTGGACCCTGGCGGGATTGAATACGCCCATTTTCTTCGTCTTTTGGTTTATCAGGATAACCAGGAAATAGCCCGCGGCGAAACCCTTTTTGAAGTATGCGAAAACTGGCTGAAGGTGATCAGGATCTGCAACACTCCCGGCTATATACTTTTCAATGAAAAATATCCGGATGACGCCCGAAACTGGATTATCGCCAAAATGAGGGAATATAATTATAACTGCTTTGAGCCCGCCCACGGGACTCCCGCTTATGGTAATTTTTGCCCGGAAAATGAAGTGTGGAGCGATCCGCCGGTTTATTTTACACATAACACTCTTGGCGGATACGCAAAGTGGCGGCATGCGCTGAGGCAAAACGGCATAAAAATCATGAATTATATTGAAACAACTTGCACGCAGGAAAAACTCTTGAAAAAAGAGTGGAAAATATATCCTCCGTTGCGACTGACCGATGAAGAAATTGATCATTTGTATGGCGGAGATCCCGGCACGGCCAGGGCGCAGAATAAAATGCCCAGAGGCGCTCCGATTGGAGTTTATTCCGGAATGTTGCCCGACGAAGGTGCCATGACAAATCCTGATTTTATGCGACAGTACGCAGGGCAGTTTGCAAGGGCGGTAAAATTATTTGATAATGACGCGGTATTTTTTGATGATTTTACCAGGCATGCGGCTTATTCCGCCAGGGGGTCGGATGGGGAAGGCAATCCCTTGACGAGTAAAACCCCGGATCAGGTGGGGGCCGCTTTTTTATTGGGGTTGCAGGGCGATCTGGCCAAGGAAAATAAAAAGATTGTTTATGTGTGCAATAATCTGGCGCTTGGCATGGCGCCGGGATTTCGGGGGAAAGATTTCAGACGGCAGGTCATCGCGGAAAAGTTGAAAATAAGCCACCCGCTGACCGCGCAAATCAAGGATATCGTCTGGGTTCATGAAGGCGCCGACTGGTTCCATAAAAAGGAAGATACGCGTTATCCGCATACTTATCAGGAGTTGTCGCGAATGCTTCAGGGAATAAAACAATTGGGCAGGGTCAGGCCCCTGGGTTGGTGGTTTCCTCCCGGCGGTGAAACTTTATATCCTTTGCCGAATTTTAATATCATGCGTGCGGTGGTGCTGGCTAATGGCTGCGGTTATTCAAGTTATCTTGACAATAAGGATCCGAATGATTGTGAGATTTCACGATCCGCAAAAAAATATATTGCGTTTGCCGTTCGTTATGAAGAGTATCTGAACGATATGGATATTCACTGGCTGCCCGATGGCGAGTTTATGTGCCAGGCTCCCGATGCTGTTTACTGGCGGGACTTGTGTTTCGAACGAAAGATTTCGGAAGACCGGATTGAACGGTATTTGCACTTGATCAATCTTCCGGGTGAAGATGTGTCCGTGAAATATGACCGCGCCGCGAAAGAAGTGCGAAATGTCGCGTTTGAGGCGGTAATTCCATCTGGATACACGGTTAAAACGCTGGCGTGGATGTCGCCGGACGGCCAGGAGGATCCCGTGGATTTACCCTGCGAGCGGCGAAGTGAAACGGCCATTTCCGCAAGCATTCCCTTTGTGAAATATTGGAGCATGGTGGCACTGCGGATGGAGAAAACAGAAATAAACTGGAAAGGAAAGAAAGAATCCGATGAGAAGTAGTTTTCCGATAACACTGCATCTGACGCCAGGCTCCCATTTCGATTTGGGTTGGTGCGCCTCACCAGCGGAGTGCCTGGCCTACAGCGATGAAATCCTCAAAAAGGCCGTTGACGCAATCACCGGTTCTTATCCACGGTATAGGTTTACCATTGAATATGCTTATTTCCTGAGGCATTTTCTCAATTCCCGGCCCGGTTATCGGAACAGGGTTAGGCGCCTGCTGCACAATAAGAAACTTCAGGTCTGCGCAACCATGACTGGAGCGATTGAGCAGATTTTAGGCGGAGAGTTGCTCATTCGGCAGATTACTTTTGCCAAACATTGGCTTAAACAGGAATTTAATCTTGAGGTGAACACCTGCCAACACTCGGACCTGCCCGGACACACCTGCCAGATGCCGCAGATCCTAGCCAAAGCGGGCGTAAAGCACATAACGTATTCTCGTTTTCACCCGCCGGTTCCTTTGTTTCGTTGGCAAGCGCCAGACGGATCGCAAGTCATTGCGGCGCATCAATCGTTCGGATATAATTGGGGGATGCTCTTCAGGAGGGATTTGGAGGAAGTGAAAGCAACTTTGCCTTTGCAGATCGAGAAATTAAGGCGCCAGTGGCCGTGCCGGAATGTCCTCATGAGCGAGGAACAGGATCTATTCATGCCGGATCCGGGCGTTGTTCTCGCATCCAGCGAGTGGAATAAAACGCAAAGCGGTTCTGTGGTGATGGTTTCGACAGTCGACGATTTTTTTAAAAGTGTTGTCGCTGAGCTGGGAATGAAAAAGCTTCCAGTCTATCAGGGGGAGATGCCTTATGCCTTTTACTCCATTCCCGCTTTTGAGCCCGAAACTTACAAGGAGGCGCGATTCGCGGAAAATGCCCTGCTGACCGCGGAAAAAGTGCTTGCCATGAAATCCATTTTCGGGCTTGGAAGATTCCCGCATGCGGAAATGAATGAAAGCTGGGAAAAGCTATTCTATGCCCAGGACCATAATGTCGGCGGACGGCATGGCCAAATTAATGATGAGGTCCGCACGCAAAAGGGCAAGTGCGCCAGGATTACGGCGGAAGAATTGAGCCGCGGCGGCATGGTGTCCACAATGACGCAAATTGCGTACGGAAAGGGGATGGGAGATCCCGTCGTGGTATTCAATCCATTGTCGTGGAAGCGAGCGGATCTCGTTGAATTTGATTTCGAATTGGGGAGGGCATGCCCGAAGGATCTGGAATTCAGGGACTCGCGCGGCAAAATCATGAGGAGCGTTGTCCTGAACCATGAGAGCGCTGCCGATGGGCGAATCGATTTCGAGGAGCGAAATTCGAGTCGAATACGCTTGTTGCTTGAGACGAAGGGGATTCCATCGATAGGATACAAGGTATTCTACATTTCAGAAAAGAAAGCCTTGGCAAAGCGCGCCGCTGATATCGGAACCAGGAAAAATCCGCGGGTTTTCGATTTCGAAAACCGGTATTTTAAGCTGACAATTGCTGGCGGCATGCCAAGGAAGTGTGTTTGGAAGCGCACGGGAATTAATTTAATCCGGAGCCAGTGGGGTGGATTTGGCGACATTGTTGTTAAAGAAGACACTCGCTGGGATTTGGAGGATGCGATTGATGAACATGCCAGGTTCGGGATTGCGGGGTGGGGTGGCGACCCCGGAAAAATTCAAGAGAATTTTACGGGAAAAGAGTGGCGATTTTTCGAAAACCCAGTTGCTCTTGATGTGATCGAGGCTAATCCGCTGCGAACGATTATTAAGTTGACGGGCAGGGTCTCGAATTCAACGGTTGAGCAGTTTATTACGCTTTATGAGAAAAGCGAGAAGATTGACATTCGGATCGATATCGATTGGGAGGGAAGGAAAAACACCATGGTGGAGGGAGTGTTTCCCTTCAATATCCGGTTGGCCAGGACGCTTTACGAGGTGCCATTTGGCTCCATTGAGATGGAAAAGGACGAAATGCCTGGAACGTATCGGGGGAGCGGGGGCAGATTTGTCCAAAATTGGATTAATGTTTCAAATGACCGCCATAATATTGTCTTTTGCACAAGGAATTGTTCGCATCGGCTGCAAGGCGCGACAATTTTTCCGATCCTGTTGCGAACGGCCTATTCGTGCGGGACGCCTTATTACTGGTACGAAAATAAGGGGCGGCATCGCTTTGATTTTTCGATCGTCCCCCGTTCCGGGAAAGCAAGCCGGTCTTTTTGTGTTCAACGCGGAATGGAGTTTAATCAACGGTTGCTCGTGGGAGAAATGGTGACGATCCGCCCGATAATGCCGATGAAAGATGGCGCGGCCCTGCCCGAGGAGGAAAGTCTCGCTTCCGTCGATAGGACGAACGTTGTTTTGAGCAGCCTTAAACCGCCGGAAATGGGGTCAGGGTGGGAAATGCGATTGTTTGAAGTGGATGGCCGCGGGTGCAAAGTTTGTGTCAGCCTGATGGCTCCAATTGAAAGAGCCTGGGAGACGAGCTTAATGGGAAACAGGATTAAGCCGCTGAAGGTTCGCGGCCATAAGATTGAATTAAATGTCACTCCATTTGGAATTCATACGATTCGGTTTATTCCTGGGAAGTACAAGCCTTAAACGAAGGAAACAAATATATGACCCGAAAAATTGCGGAATGGAGCGAGGACTTTCAAATTTATGGAAAAGAACGAGCGAGGATTCTTGAGTTGTTCAATCGGGAGATCCTGGCTTGGGATTTAAAAATGCCCGGGAACGAACCGCTGGTGATTGATTTTGGACTGCGGAGGTATTCAGAGATGGGCTTGATTGAGTTTTGGATTGCGAATGAAGAGAAAGAAGGTTACTGTGGCAAGTTCCTTTTTGTATTCAATAATCAAACCTGCCCTTATCATTATCATCATTATAAACATGAGACCTTTTTTGTGGTCAAGGGCAAGGTTAAGATGAATGTCGAAGGGAAGGTGGTGATTATGAAAGAAGGAGAATCTCTGGCGATGGCGAGGGGAACCAGTCATTCTTTTGCTGGTATTGGGCCCGCGCTGCTGCTTGAGGTGTCAAAACCCTGTTTGCCGAATGATAGTATTTTTCACGAAAAAAAGATTGGCAAAGAAGGAGTGATATGATGGCTTGTCGCGGAATTTCAGATTGCGGCTTGACATTTTTCAGGAGAATTTCTGTTAACCAGGGCGGATTATGAAAATCAGTTTTGTTGGAACGGGGCCATGTACACCGGAGCCAGGAAAAGAGGTGGCTTCATTTCTTGTCGATGGCCGGATCTTGGTGGACACGGGGTGGTGTAATGTTCTTAAAATGCTCGAACAGGGGTTAAATCCGCTAAATATCGAGTATCTGATTTTTACGCATATGCATCACGACCATTACCTCGGATTGCCACAACTGCTGTTTTATCTTGCCTGCCGGAAGATTCTTGGCGTTTACAAGCCGCCGCGGCCGCTGACCATCATCGGACCGTCGAAACAATTGAGAAAAATTGTGGCGACCAGCCAGGCACTGTTGCAAATCCGGCGTTATCCGGAATTGGCCATTGCCTTGCAAATAGTATCCTTGAAACCTGGCGCCACGTTCAAGGGGGCGGGGTTTGTGCTGGAAACCATGGCGGCGAAACATTCTTCCGGCGGAAAACTCCGGGAGGAAGCCCTGACTTGCAAATATACGGATACGGCGTTGGCCAAATCCTTTGTGTTTACCGGCGACACCTCTTTCCATCCGCCGATCGCGGCTTTTGCCAAAAACACTCCTTTGCTGATTCATGACGCCTGCCACACTTCGCCCGGTGATGCGGCGGTCGTTGCCAAAAGCGCGCGGGCCGGAAAGCTGTATTTGATCCACGGCTCCAACCGTGTCCGAAGCCTCAAGGCGGCCCGGAAGGTGTTCAAAAACTCCTTTTGGGCGGAGGATGGGAAAAGGGTTGAATTTTGATTGGAGATTTCAGATTGATGATTTCGATGGAGGGCCGGCCTCCCGGACGGCTCCGGCCCCGGCTTGATTTTTTGGGAATTTCAATGGTGAGGAGAAGATGAGAATGGGACAACTTGGCGCCTCAAGGAATGAGTGCCAGCCCCTAACAACCATAAACTATGAAAGTTAAAATTTATTTATTGGGGACGGCATCGGGAATACCGACCTGGAACCGGTATTGCGAGTCGGTGGCCATTGCGATTGACGGCGGTATTTACATGATGGATGCGGGCGAACCCTGCAGCGCCTCCCTGGTGCGCAAAGGGGTGGACTTGAACTCCATCAGGGCTGTTTTCATCTCGCATCTGGATCCGGATCATTGCTCCGGCCTGCCCATGTTGATCCAGACCCTGGAATTGTCGCAAAAAAGGACCGCGCCGCTGACGGTGTATATTCCGGGCAATGAATCCTCCAAGGTTCGCGATTATTTGCGGATGATGTACCTGCCGCAGGAGGCGCTTTGCTTCAAGGTTGATTTCCTGGACATTTCCCCGAAAACATTGCTCAAGGACGGGACGGCCAGCGTGACCGCCCATTCAACCGGACATGTGGCCGGCCGGTTGAAATATTGGGCGGAAAAGAAGGGGATTCGCGGGGATTTTTCCCGGGAGAGTTTTTCGTTCAAACTGACCGCTGCGGGAAAGAACATCCTTTACACCGGCGATGTCAGGGAAATGTCGGATCTGGATGGCTGCATTGATGGAGTGGATGTGTTGCTTGGAGAGCTGGCGCACATGGAGCCGCGGAAGTTTTTCGATTATCTGAAGGACAAAAAGATTCCGCAGGTGATCTGCCTGCATATTCATCCGGCGTGGAATGACCGCGAGGCGGAGATCGCGGCCATGGGCGAGCAAATTCTTGGCCGGAAAATAACGGTCGGCGTTGACGGAATGGAGCTGGATTTTGATTTGTGATTTTAGATTTCTAATTCCTCAATAAATTTTTAATTTTTAATTTCGAATTTTTGATTATGTCCATATGGCACAAAGGTTGCGCGCACTATCACACCTGTTTTCACCGGTTTGAAAATTACCGGCTGCCCGAATCCACTTTTGCGCCGCTGAAACGGATGGGGGCGGGGTTTGTTTTTTGCGCCGGGGACCATGGGGACGCGGATGGAAGCCATTTTTGGGGGTTCGACACCGCGGAATGGACGGCTTATTCGCAGGCGTGCGCGCAGGCGTCGGAAGACTCCGGCATTGGACGGATGGTTTTTGACTCCATTGATCCCATTCCGTCCGCCGTGACAAACCATGCCGTGGCGCCCAGGATTTCGGCGGCGGCGCGGTGTCTGAACGGCAAGCCCATCCGGCGCCTTGAAATTTATCGGGATGGCCTGTTGGCTCATGACGCGGATGTTGATGGCGGGGAAACCTGTGAAGTGACTTGGGAGGATCGGGGGTGTCCGAAAGATGGCTCAACCTATTTCATTCATGCCGAGGCGGAAGGGGGGCAGCATCTGTTCAGCGGCCCCATCCGGTTTGAAGGCAGGCTGCCAGGCTGCCAGGCTGCCAGGCTGAAAGCTGAAGACTGAAGGATTTCAATATCGGACATGAATTTTTACATGGATTAACAGGATGGACAGGATATTAAATTTTGATCTGATTGTTGTCTCAAGAATTCCTAACAGTCTTCAGCCTTTAGCCAAAAAACCTAATTTGACTTATGAAAAAAATGACCGTTAAAAACATCAAGGCGATTTGCTTTGATTTTGGAAACACCCTGGCCAGCAATGACGCGCTGAATTTGAGCGGGTCGATTTATGCAGCCAGGGAAATCTTTGCGCGATGCCGGATTCCATGGGATGCCCGGAAATATTCCGTTCTTTCGCAGCGCGCGCTGAAAAAGGCATGGCAAAGGCAGGGGCGGATTTTTGGAGATGTTCCCGTGAGGCTTTTGGATTCGCAGAAATCCGGAGAGGTTTTTGTGGAAACCTTTTGCGCCGAATTGCTGGTGCTTTGCGGAAAGAAGCCGTCATCGGCGGATGTCCGGGAGAGCGCCAAGGCGTATTACCGGGGAGTGGCTGAAGCCAGCTCGTTGTATCCGAAAACCCGGGAAGTGTTGGGGTTGCTGCGCTCCTATTTCAATCTGGCGATTGTCAGCAACAACCCTGTGGAATATGTGACCGAACCGGTGAGGAAACTGGGGTTGAAGGGGTTGTTTGACGCGGTGATCATCTCAGGCGAAGAGGGGCCTGGAATCAACAAGCCGGAAAAGTCCATTTTTTCAGCCGCATTGAAAAAATTGCGGACCCGTCCCGACAACACTGTGATGGTCGGGGATTCGCTAACAGATGACGTTGCCGGCGCCCGGGCCGCCGGGTTGATTTCGGTCTGGATCAACCGGACCGGCGAAAAAGCCGGAAAGGGCGCGCCCCGCCCGGATTTTGAGATCAAAGACATCGGAGAGATGCTGGAGCTTTTTGTCCGCTGACGCGCTGAAAAACATGGGGAGCTTTATGAAAAGGTTTTCTGATTCTGCAAACATGGATGCCGGCTGCGGCGATCTGGGTTCCATAAGGAGCAGGATGATTGATTTTATTTTGAAACTTCGATGAAATCAGGGAGAGCCATTTCGCCGTCTGGCGGCGGCGGCTTTGACTTCCTTCAGGGCTTTGGCGTAGCAATCGGGGCAGATGCCATGCGAGAAGGTGGCGTCGCTGTGCTGGGCGACATAGGTGTCCACCTGCTGCCAGTAATCGTTGTCCGTGCGGATTTTTTTGCAATAGGCGCAGATGGGGATGAGTCCCTTGAGTTGTTTGACCTGGCCAAGGGCTTTTTCCAATTCGCCCACCTTGTCCGCCAATTCCTTTTGAAGGTTCAGAATACGTTCGCCCGCCTTGACCCGGGCGCACAATTCCTTTTGGTCGAAGGGTTTGGTCAGATAATCGTCTGAGCCGGCCTCAAGTCCGGTTACAATGTCGTCCTTCTTGTCGCGGCTGGTGAGGAGGATGATGTATTTGTTTTTGAGGCCGGGATGGGCCCGCATCCGCCTGCACAATTCGAGCCCGTCGATGCCGGGCATCATCCAATCCACGACGCAAAGATCGGGGGCGTCCGGCTTTTGGATTTCCTCCCATGCGGCGGCGCCGTTGGATGCCTCGACGGTTTCGTGGTTGAGTTTGCGCATGGCGCAAACGAGGAGGAAGCGGGAGGTGTTGTCATCGTCGGCGATCAGCGTTTTCATGACTCTGGGAGGGTTTTATCAAGGAAGGACTTTAAATCCCGCAATTTGTTTTCGAGCGTTGAAAAGGCCGTTTCGATGCCCGCAAAATCCTTTTTTTGGGCCAGGGATTCGATTTCCCCGGCGGTGGCGGAAAGGGATTGGGCGCCCAGGTTAGCCGCTGCGCCCTTGAGGGTGTGGGCGGCCTGCCTGGCCGCATCCGCGTTTTGTCCGGCGATGGACTGTTTGATCGCGGTCAACAGAGAGGGGTAATCCGCCAGAAAAATGCGGGCGGCCTGCCTGAGCACCTCCATGCCTCCGATTTGATAGGGGACCATTTGTTCCAGGCTGAACTCCGCGTCTTTTTGAGGAGGCGTGGCGGGAGGCGCCGACTGGGGGAACGTGAAACGCTCGACAACGGCGATAAGCCGTTCCGGAGTGATGGGTTTGGCCACGTAGTCGTCCATGCCGGCATCGAGACATTTCTGGTCGTCGCCTTTCATGCTGTGGGCGGTCACGGCGATGATGGGGATGCGGGCGCCGCTATTTTTTTCCTCCGCCCGGATGGTTTTGGTGGCGGTGTAGCCATCCATTTCCGGCATCTGGACATCCATGACGATGAGATCGAAGCCGCCGTTTCTCCAGGCATTCAGCGCTTCGCGCCCGTTGTTGACGATCGTGGTCTGGTGGCCGCGGCGTTTGAAGATTTCCGTGACCAGATATTGGTTGATCTGGTTGTCCTCGGCCAGAAGGATTTTGAGTTTTTGCGAAACGGGGGGGAGGAATGACGGGGCTTTTCGCTGGGGAACGGGGGGATGCCTGCCTTGGGCAAGGGATGAGAGGAGGTTGAAAAGTTCCGATTGTTTGACGGGTTTGTGAAGGCGGAAGTTGATTTTCAATTCCTGGCAGCGCCGGTTGTTTTCCTGCTGATTGACGGATGAAAGCATCATGACGATCCATTTGACGCCGGCCAGTTCAGGATCGGCGCGGATGGTTTGGGTCACTTCAAAACCATCCGATTCCGGCAGGGAGGCGTCGAGGATGACGAGCGGACAGATGTTTCCCGCCTGATGTTCCCGGCGCAATTGATCAAGGGCTTTCAGTCCTGAAACCGCGGTGATGGGGATCATTTTCCAGTTTTTCAGCATCTCGGCGATGTTGGACAGGTTTGTCGGGTTGCCTGTGGCCACCAGAACCTGCATGCCGGCGAATTTTGAGATGGAAGACGAGGGGAGGGCGGGGGTGGGTTGGGTTGAATAGGAGGTTTCGATGAGGAAATGGAAGGAGCTGCCTTTGTCCGGGGCGCTTTCCACCCAGATCCGGCCATCCATCAGGCGCACCAACTGGGAACAAATGGCCAGGCCGAGTCCTGTGCCCTCATGTTTTCGCGAGATGGAGGCGTCGGCCTGGGTGAATGGCTGGAAGATTTCCTTTTGTTTGTCCAGGGGAATGCCAATGCCGGTGTCCTTGACTGAGAAATGGATCTGGATTTTTTGGGGGGCGCGTTGTTCAACCCAGGCGTTGACCGCCACCTCCCCGTGGTTGGTGAATTTGATGGCATTGCCCACGAGGTTGAAGACGATTTGCTTGAGACGTCCCGGGTCGCCGAGCAGAATGGGGGGCACGTTGGGGTCGATGTGGAGATTGAGTTCCAAACCCTTGACATGGGCATTGAACGACATGGTTTTGAGGACATCGCCCAGGGTTTCGTGGAGATCGAATGGAATCGACTCCATCTCCATTTTTCCCGCCTCGATTTTGCTGAAATCAAGGATATCGTTGAGCAGTTGGAGGAGGGTTTCCGCGGAGGACTGGCAGATGCTGATCATTTCCCTTTGCCGGTTTTCCAGAGGGGAATCCGACAGCAGACGCAGGGCGCCCAGGATGCCATTCATGGGAGTGCGGATTTCGTGGCTCATGCTGGCCAGAAACCCGCTTTTGGCGGCGGCGGCGGTTTCGGCCGCATTCTTGGCGGCCAGCAGGTCTTTTTCCATTCTTTGCCGGTTTTCCAATTCCAGCTTCAGGTGTTCGTGGACAGCCCCTTGGTCCTTTGCCATTTGGTTGAGAGTGGCGGCCAACTGGCCTGTTTCGTCCCGTCCCTGGATGGGGATCCGCGCATGCCAGTCGCCGGCGCCGATCTGTCCGGCCAGGCTGGTTGCCCGGCGGATGGGGCGGATGACGTGGATGTGAAGGATGGCCAGGGCCGCGAAGGGGGTCAGGAACAACAGGACCAGGATGAACCCGGTTTTCCACAGGGCGCGGTCGATTTTGTCCTGAAATGTCCCGAGGCTGATTTTCAGGTCGTTGATGTCGATGGTTTGGATGGACAGAATTTCATGCCGGAAAGAGCAGGCGTGGGCGCAGAAAATCGCCGGATCGAAGCGTACGGCCTTTTGGGAGAGCAATTGTTGCACGAGCTGGTGCATGCTTTGATGGGATTTTGAATAACGCAGACGTTCTTTTTTTTCCTCCGCAGCCTGACAATAGCTCAGGGTGGGAAAGGAGATGAACGAGTCGATGGCGGCGGCCAGACTGGTGATTTGTTGCAGATCGTTTTCATCGAGAGAACCGTCCTTTTTTGCCGCCTGCAGGCGGATGACCATGGATACCAGCCTGCTGATATCTTTCTGGGTATTGGACAGGAAGGACTGGCTGATGAAGCGTTTGCCAAATCCAAAACTGGTGGGTTGGGAGGCGATGGCGCTTTGAAGCTTGATCAACTGGTCTTCCAGCGCCGTGAAACAGGAATGCGATGAAAAATCTTTTTGGTCGCGCAATTGGTCCGCCAGATGAAGGGTTTCCTGTTTATAGACGATGTCGATGTCGGTTTTTTCAAGGATTGGGGCAATGGCGGAGAGATGGAACTGAAGATTGCCGGCAGGGGTTGATTTCGAGTCCGTTGCGCGGTTTTCTCCGCCGGAAGGGTGAATCGTGCAATTATGAAAATCGTGAATTTCAGTCAATATTCCGATCGTGGATGCCAGCAGCGCCAGACGATTTTGCATGCGGTCAAGCAATTGCCGTTGGGCGCGGATGTTATCCAGGATATCCACGCCCAGGATGGCGATGGCGACCCAGGGGATGAGCAGGGCGAGAAAAACTTTTTTTGAGATGCTCACGAGGAGGCGGGGTGGGGGCCTTTCGGGAGGGTGAAATCAGGCGGCGTTTTCGATGAAGGCGTAACAGAGCATGTGAAGGATCATCATGTGGATGTCTTCCACGCGCCCATAGTGGCCGCTGTTGATGGAGATGACATGCCGGGTCAGTTGCGCCAGTTGGTTGCCGGGGCGGTTGCCGGCCAGCCCCAGAGTGACGAGTCCCGCCTGGTTGGCCCATCGGACGGCTTTTACCACATTCGGGGAATTGCCGCTGACACTGACGGCGATGAGGATGTCGCCGGCCGCGGCGAAATTTTTCAGTTGTTCGACATAGACATCCTCGTAGGCCAGATCATTGCCCAACGCGGTGAGCCATGGGACATTGTCGTGAAGGGTTTGCACCCGGAAACGGGCCTGATCCCGTGTTGCCTGACCGGCCATCATGCCGGAGGCGCCTTTTCCCAAGTCCACGGCAAAATGGGAGCCGCTTGCCGCGCTGCCGCCGTTGCCGCATATGAAAACGCTTCTTTTGGCCTGGCGGTTTTTTTTAAGCAGGCTGACCCAGCGGGCGATTTCCTCTTTTGGAAGCGAATCCACCAATTGGCGTTGTTCGGCGAGGTAGGCTTGGATCCATGCTAGCATGGCGGGTATCATACGGTTGCGGGGGCGCGCTTGTCAAAGGCGCAAATTTAATCGAGACGCAAACGTAAAATTCACATCGATGGACAGGATGGGCAGGATAAATTTCAAATATCGCTTGTTTTTATCGGGCAAAGACAGAAGTCTGTGGGGATGTTGCGTGTTTGGAACATAAGCGGGCTGTGGTGGTTGTTGCCGCTGGCCCTGGCGCTTGCCGGTTGCGATTCGGGCGTCCGGCGGGCCGACCTTGTCGTGCTCAACGGCACGGAGCCGGAGTCGCTTGATCCGGCCATCATCACCGGACAACCGGAGATGAGGCTGGTATCTTCCTTGTTTGAGGGATTGACCGCCTTGGATTCCGAGGCGCGGGTGATTCCGGGCATGGCGGAGAGGTGGGAGATTTCGCCGGATGGCAGGCGGTATGTTTTCCATTTGCGCAGGGGGGCAAGGTGGAGCAACGGGGATGCGGTGACGGCCATGGATTTTGTCCGTTCATGGCAGCGAACCCTGGCGCCTTCGACCGCGGCGCCTTATGCCTACCAGCTTTATTGTCTGGAGAACGCCCAGGCTTACAATGAGGGGAAATTGCGGGATTTTGGACAGGTGGGGGTGGGGGCGCCGGATGACCTGACTTTGGAGGTGCGGTTGAGGAATCCCACGCCATTTTTTCTTGATTTGTGCGCGTTTGTGACGCTGATGCCGGTGCATCTGGCCAGTATTGAAAGGTGCGGGGAGGATTGGGTCAAACCCGGTCGTTTGGTATGCAACGGGCCTTTTATGCTGGAGGAGTGGAAAATCAACCATCGGGTGCGGCTGCGGGCCAACCCTTTTTATTGGGCCCGGGATCGGGTGCGTCTTGGGACGGTGGACATGCTGCCCACCAGCCAGGCGGCCACGGCTTTCAATCTTTATTCGGTGGGGGCGGCGGATGTGATTTTGGACAAGGGATTGATTCCGACGATTTTGCTGGCGGATTTGCGGGGGCGTCCCGATTTTCATGCCAGTTCGTTTCTGGCCACTTATTTTTACCGGGTGAATGTCACGCGCCGTCATCTGGCGAATCCCCGGGTTCGGAGGGCCTTGGGCATGGCCATTGACAAGCGGCGGCTGGTGGAGCGCATCACCCGTGCGGGGGAATTGCCCGCCGGCAGTTTTGTTCCGCCGGGAATTCCGGGTTATGAACCGCCTTCCGGGCTGCCTTTTGATCCTGGGGAGGCCCGGCGGTTACTGGCCGAGGCCGGTTATCCGGATGGGAAAGGGTATCCGCCGCTGGTGTTGCTTTTCAATAAGTCGGAGTTGAACGAGCAAATGGCCACGGAAATCCAGGACATGTTGCGGCGCGGGCTGGGGGTGCGGGTGGAATTGAAACAGCAGGAGTGGAAGGTCTATTTGAACACGATGGACAAACTGGATTACGACCTGTGCCGCAGCTCATGGGTGGGGGATTACATGGATCCCAACACTTTTCTCGATCTTTTTGTGACCGGCGGAGGCAACAATCGCACGGGCTGGTCGGATCCGGAGTACGACCGCCTGATCCAGGACGCATCCAGAGAGGCGGCGAGGGACAAACGCCGGGCGTTGTTGTTGCGCGCGGAGAAGCTGCTTTGCGAGGAGCAGTTGCCCATCATCCCGCTTTATCATAATGTGGGGATTCAGTTTTATGACGCCGCCCGGGTGGGAGGCATCAAGCCGAACCTGCTGGACATGCATCCCCTTCAATTCATTCACCGCCTGGACCGGCCATGAGCCTTTTCATCATCCGACGATTGTTTGCGGGAGCGCTGACCCTTCTGGCGGTCATCGGATTGACCACTTTTTTGATGCGGCTGATGCCCGGGAATCCTTTCAGCAAGGACCGCAAGATTCCGCCCGCGATCGAAAAGAACCTGATGGCCCGTTACAAGCTGGATGGTCCGCCATTGCGGCAATACGCGGATTATTTGAAAGATATTGCGAAGGGGGATTTGAGGCTTTCCACCCAATATCGGAATCGGAGCGTGAATGAGATCATCGGGCAGACCCTGCCGGTGTCGCTGGCGCTTGGGGCGACGGCTTTTGTCTTGTCGCTTTCATTGGGGATTGCGCTGGGCAGCATGGCGGCGGTCCGGCATCACACGTGGAGCGATCAAACCTGCATGTTTCTGGCGGTGTTGAGCATTTCGATCCCCAATTTTGTGATTGCGCCGCTGCTGGCGCTGGTTTTTGCCATGGAGTGGCGGTTGTTGCCGGTGGCGGGGTGGGGCGGGGTGGAATATCTGGTTTTGCCGGCCGTCTGCCTGGCCCTGCCGTATGCCGCGTATGTGGCGCGGTTGATGCGCACCAGTCTGCTGGAGGTTTTGCAACAGGATTTTGTCCGCACGGCGCGGGCCAAGGGGATGGCCGAGTGGCGGGTGGTGTGCAAACACGCGCTGAAGGTGGCGTTGCTGCCGGTGGTGTCGTTTGCCGGCCCGTTGGCGGCCAACCTGCTGACAGGATCGCTGGTCATCGAAGAGATCTTCAAAGTGCCGGGAATCGGCGCGTTTTTTGTAAACAGCGTGTTGAACCGCGATTATTTCCTGACCAACGGGGTGGTGATCGTTTATTCCACGCTGTTGATTTCCTTCAATCTGACGGTGGACATTCTTTACACCTTTTTGGATCGGAGGATTCGATTGTCATGAGCGGGAAACGGCCAACGATCTGGAAACTGGTGCGGCGCGACAAGGTGGCGCTGGTTTGCCTGGCGGTCTTGGGGGTGATGGCGCTGGCGGCTTTGGCGGGATCCTGGCTGACCGGGTATGGATATGAAACGACCGGCGACAGCCAGTTTGCCCTTCCTTCCGCGAAACACTGGTGCGGCACGGATTTGCACGGACGGGATGTGCTGACGCGCGTGCTTTTCGGGGCGCAGATTTCGCTGGCGGTGGGAGTGATCGGTTCGCTGGCGAGCCTGGTGGTGGGGGTGAGCTATGGCATGGTGTCCGGATATTGGGGGGGGAAGGTGGACAATCTGATGATGCGGCTGGTGGACATCCTGTATTCCCTGCCGCGCATCATCATTGTGATTGTGTTGATCGTTTCGTTTGACAAGTTGTTGAGGGGATGGTTTGAGGCATGGCAGATGCCGTGGCTGGAGCGCCAGACGCGGATTGTTCTGCTTTTCATCGGCCTGGGGGTGGTGGAATGGCTGACCATGGCCCGGATTGTCCGGGGACAGGTGCTGGCGCTCAAGGAACAGCAGTTTGTGCTTGCGGCGCGCGCCTTGGGCGCCTCGCATGCCAGCATTCTGCTGCGTCATTTGCTTCCGAATCTGGCCGGGGTGATTGTGGTTTACCTGACATTGACCATTCCGGTGGTGATTTTGACGGAATCCTTTCTGAGTTTTCTGGGGTTGGGCATCCAGCCGCCGCAGGCCAGTTGGGGAACATTGATTGCGGATGGGGCGGCGGTGATCAATCCGGTGCGGATTTACTGGTGGCTTCTGGTCTTTCCGGGCCTGGCCATGGGGGTGACGTTGCTTTGCCTGAATTTGCTGGGCGACCGGATGAGGGACATCCTGGATCCGCGGCAGTTGAAGAAGTGATCCCGCGGGCGGCGAGGGATCACTCAGAAAGCAGGAGTCTGCCGTACAGAAACGTTAAAACATTGGCGATTCGAGGCTGCATGCAGATGTGCCTCAGCGTGGCTTGCGGGGGTAATGCACCCCTAAACGCCCCGCTCGTCGGGTGTAATAGTCATTTCGATTCAGACTTAACCGGAAAACGCATATCCTCAACAGATAATTTACCTTCGCCATCGCGCTTTAATTTAATAGCATTGAGCTGCTTTTCCTTGTTCGAATAATTGATAAGGATAGTTGCCTTAACATCGGTCAAACTACTTTCCATAGTTTTCACTTCAATGCTCAAAATTTCACCAATCTTACGTTTTTCCGACAAGGAGGTTGAAAGCTTCTCTCTTTCGAAATTCCCTTTCACCCATTCTTGCCGGACAGAACTATTCGGTTGAAACATCCCAACCAACGAAGCCCAATTTTTGGCATTCCAATGCTTCTTCCAAGCCTCCAACACCTCTTCCAATTCCTTCTTAACGGCTTGCTCTTGAGATGGGGATAATGAAGGGGAGTCGCTTAAAGGTTCTATGGGAAGCGAATTAAGGACAGCCACCCCTCCTGCGCGCTCTTTTTCTTCTTTTGTTCCCAGTTTTGCCAGTCTTGCAACTTCAGCGATGATTTTTTCACCCTTCTCGCCTCCAGCAAAAATAAGGCCGATTCTTCTGTTTCTCGCACTTGGCGATTGGAGCAGATACAGGACAAGGTCTGAAAATTGGGCAAAAGAGGATAATGAAACTGAAATTTCAGGATCAACGAGTTTCTGTTCGAGACTTCCACCCGCAAATTCAAAATCACCTTGGGCTCCATCCTTCAAAAAAAGTATGGCATAGTGTTTTTCATGCGGAGTGAACTTAAATCCTACAGGAAACAATTCGGGGTTGGGAGATAGGACACGAAGTGGACTGATCAACTTTTCCCCCTTAAAAGACACCTGACCGGCGGGATAGTACGTGTAAAATTGTTCTCCCGCAGATGACTTAATGACTTCCATCCGGGCGTAACTAATCAGAGCTATTCTTGAAGAATGCGCTGAAAGTTTATCGGTTGTCCATGGGGACTCCGGACTTGCCTGGCAAGTGGCACAAGCAATAAATAGAACATGGATTAAATGAAGCAGGGGCTTCATTGGTGCTCTCCATGATCGATAAATCGAACCCACTTCTTTTGCAACACTGTGATACCGCTCCCATAGCTATGACTACCAAACATCCAGACGCCATTCCAATCCTGCACTCGCTGAGTCGAAAGGGGGGTCTGAGGCGGTGTAGGAGTTGGAGTTGACGCAAAGGGAGGAGTGATTAAGTCCCTTAACGTCGCCGGGGTTATGGAGCCATTTCCTGGAGATGGAAGCCCCCATTGTGCGCCCCCATAGTTAATGGCGTTTGACCAATTTTCATTTATCTCTAAATCTTTAACAGCAGGGGTTCCAAATCTTGAATTAACGGTATACGGAATCAATGTTTGATATCCCATAACTCCAAAAATTGGTCCCAATGGTTGGTAAACGGGTTGGCCTTTTGGCGTGCAACTAATAAGATAATCAACTGTAAAGCTGAACGTTCCCGAACAGATCGGAAATTGCTTGCTGGTTGCCTTAATCTGGCAATCGTTAAGGCTCGTACTTTTTGCCAGCGAAGACACTGTTGCATTTTGAGAGTTAAAAATGCTGGCTGAAAGATCAAAAATACCAGTCCCTTTTGAAACAGTCCACGTAAAAGATGAATCCAGCGCTGGAGTCATCGTAGCAACAATGTCTGCGCTTACTGGATAGTTTCCGGGAGTTATGTCATTGAAATACCAAACAATGAATGGATCGCTGGCAGCTTTTATTTCAATTTTCACAACCGTCACAATTTTCTCATCGCTCACCAAAGCGTTCCCTTGAGTGACCGGATCGCCGGTATAATCA
The DNA here is from genome assembly GCA_028687435.1 of Verrucomicrobiia bacterium. GTDB lineage: Bacteria > Verrucomicrobiota > Verrucomicrobiia > JABWAM01 > JABWAM01 > JAQUAF01. Next base: position 107,140 of record JAQUAF010000010.1, read on the forward strand.
GACGGACAACGAAAGACCTGTTTGATCTTAGTGAGCTGAAAATGGTACTCTCCCGTTGGCGTGGATGGACTTATCGTGAACGTCACTGTCTTACCATCCTGATTCACCCCAACTATAGAGGGTTTGGTGAAAAAGTAAGTTTTATCATCTTCAGTAGTCTCGGTGGGATTCGTCGTGACCAAGTTCGGGCCATCACACTTCGAACAGGTCTTGTCCTGTGGTGGGTCAACAGTTCCATCTCCCGTTACCGTTACCGTCTTCGATCCCTCGTCAGCCGAAGGAACGCAGATCACATAGTGGTTTGGCGAGCTCTCTGAACCCGCCCCATTGACGACGATCTGCAATTGCGTCTCGGTGCCCTTCACAAAACTCGTTGGGACGAGGAGACAGGCCAGAAAGGAGATTGTGATTGCAAGTTTTCTCATGATTTCACTTCCGGTTTTTTCACTTTCACTGCGGTCCGCTGTCCGTTGGCGTATTGGTACTGGATCAGCCCCTCCGCTGAACTGTCCTTTTCGGCCAACCTCCCCGATCCGTCGTACCGGTACTTGATCGTGGTCTCCCGCTTTCCGTCGCAGATCATTTCCTCAAAAATCAGCCGCCCGCTGAAATCGTACTCCTCACGGAACGCCGTCTCGACGGCGCCTCCTCCCTTCGGGTATATCTTCTGCTCCATCCACGAACCATCGGGCGCATACGCATACTGTTCCTTTGGCTTCCCGTTTACTGTAACTTCCGTCTTTCTTCCATTCGAATCGTACTTGTACTCCCACAGGTCCTGATTGTACTTGCGAGACTTCAATCTGCCCTGCTCGTCGTATTCGTAAGAAAATTGATCTCCGCTGGCGAGCTTTTCGGAGAGGCGCTTTCCATCGCTTGCGTACCGCGTGGACGACACCTTTCCCTTTTCATCAATAATGTCTTCCCACTGGCCGTTGGAAGAGTAACTGCGGGTGAGGATCGTTCCCGTCTGAAAATTCACTTCCTTGACCATCCGTTTACCCTGATCGTACTGCCTCTCCCAAATCGGCTGCCCGTCACAGGTCGCCGCAACATGGTTGCCGTCCTTGTCATATTTGTAGAGGGTGGTCTTGTCCCCCTTGAGCTCGCGGATGAGGTGCCCCTGCTCTCCGTAGGTGTAGCGGACGAGAGTCTTCGTCTCCCCGTCCTTGACCTGCTCGACAATCCTCGGCTTCCCCGCCAAAATGCCGCTGGTGAACCAAGTCTTGATCGTCTTGATGCCATCGCTGGTCTGGATCTCCTCTCGACCGCGCGAATTGTCCCTCCACCAGCCCTCGGTCGTGTTATTTTTCAAGTCTTTCCTCTCGATGGCCGCATAGTCGCGAGGATTCGCACCTGGTTTCACGGTGTACATCCAGGTAGAAGAGGGAGTGGCATCACTCAAAATGAGTTTGCTCTGCCGGTCCCAGGCCAGCGTCCGATCCTCCTTGCCGGTGGCTCTAATCCTCACGTTGGGATGGCCGTCCCCGTTGGCCCCGAAGGCGAACTCCATGGTTCTGCCGTCGGCCATCGTCAGCTTGCTCAGCGCCCGCCCCATGCTGAAGGGCCGCGCCGCCCCCACTCGATGCCAATCCGCCTCTCGCCCAAGACCAGCGCCTTGATCTCCCTGGTCATCGGATTCGTCTCCACACGCAAAACAGAAACCCCGCCGCAACGCAATTCCGTCACCGCCCCATCCGCCCCCCCTGACCGGATAAAATCAATGCGTTGATTTTTATCACTCATTGAAACAATTCTCGCGTTGACATAGTCAAAACGCCAACCGCACGATGTCCACACGCTGGCACACTTATCCTTGATCTCAGCCGCCCAATTGCTTGATCCCTTGAGGACGGTATCGGTCAGCTTTTGCCGGCCAAACCAGTTATTCAGACCGTTGGGTTGCGTCATCAAAAATGTTTTTTCGTCGGTTT
>JAQUAF010000011.1 GCA_028687435.1 Verrucomicrobiia bacterium
AATCCAAAGGGAAAATAAAACCGCCCCTGAGATGTTCGGCAAGCCAGCGTAGCCCTAAATCTAAAATTTCCTGACCCTCTAGGCTAAAACCCACCCAAAAAACCCGACGGAACTGCCATGCGCCCACTGTTGGACTGATGGCATGAAGCGACTTGAAATAAATGGCAAGTGTTTTTTTGCGATGACAATTTGAGGCTGTAAAATTCGGCTTGTGCCAAGGTGTTGAAGGACAGGTTTGCAAAGGGAACCAAACAGAGATACCTTCAGTCTTCAGTCTATCAACCTAAACGGGAACCCGTTTGATGCAAGAGAGGAATGAATGACAGCTCTTCTGGACATGATTTGGCGCGAAAGCGCCAAGCCGGAGGAGTCCATGTGTGCGTTTTCCCGGAGGACAGCGACGGGATTGGCTGCGGGGGTGGTTCTGGCATTGACCGGTCTGTTTGCGGTTTACCTGTCTTTTTTTTATGTGCCCGCCTACCAGGGGGTTGACGAGAACGGTTACATTATCACCGCCAAGTTGATGGCGCAGCACCGGGGAATAGCGGGGAAATGTTCGGCTGACGCCTATGAATTTGTCAGCGGCAACATGGTGGAAGGGCGCGATGGAGTTTATTTTGCCAAGTATCCGATCGGATATCCCATGCTTTGTGTGGGTGCCATTCGTTTGGGGGGTCCGGATGCCATTTATTTGATCAATCCCCTGCTGGCCACCCTGAGTTTGGTGGGGATGTTTTTGTTGGGGCGGAGCGTGATTGGGATTTGGGCGGGGGTGCTGGCGGCGATTCTGCTGGCGGCCAATCCGTTGAATGCCTATTTTGGATTGTCGGCCCTGAGTCATTCGGGATCCACTTGTTTTGGGGTATGGGGCATGTTTTTTGCATGGCGCTGGCTGCAGAAGGGCGGATTGGCGAATGCGGCTTTGGCCGGGTGTTTGAGCGCCTATGCGCTTACGATCCGCTATTCGGACGCATTGCTGGTGTTTCCGATGGGGATGGCGGTGTTGTGGCGCGGGGTGGAAATCTGGCGGACAACCGCCCTTGAACGGCGCGCCGCCGCCCTGTTGGAGGCGGGGGTGGAAATAGGCGTGATGGGACTGACGGCTTTATTGGCGGTGTTGCCCCTTTATATTCATCATTGGGTGGCTTATGGTTCGCCGTGGGTGAATGGATACACCCTTTGCCAGGAATCCACGGGATTCAGTTGGGAGTGGTTTGAAAAGAACTGGCGGCTGATGCTGGGAAAAATGGATTCCACCGGCCTGTTTTTGATTTTTCCCGTTGGCTTGCTGGGCTTGATTTACCTTTTCTTCCATGATCTCAAGAAAGCTGTTTTTCTGGCGTTGTGGATCATGCCCACGCTGCTTCTCTATACCGCCTATTACTGGGCGCCGGTGGGTGAGGGGTGGGGCTATGTCCGTTTTTTTACCGGGATTTTTCCGCCGCTGGTGATTTGCGCGCTGGCCATGCCTTTTTCGTCCGAACGCAAAGGGGCGGCGTGGAATGTGGCGGTGGGATTGTTTGTCCTGCTGGTGGCCGGCGCCAACTTGAAGGATTCCGTCCTGCAATTGGAGAGGATGCGCGACCGGCTTTTGATGGCAAGACATGTGGGGGATTTGGTGAAGAAAAACGCGCCGCCGGATGGAGTGGTCTTTGCCGATGACTATATTCTCAACTTCATTGAATACGTGGGGGATTACCGTCTTTATCCCCGTGATTTGTTTGACATCGGGGCAATCAAACGCAGGATCACCGTGCTGGACAACAAAGATCCCCATCCATTCCAGCGTCAGAAGGCCCGGCGCATCGCCGATTTGTTCGGTAAAAAAAACAATGCCCAATTGGCGGAGTTGCAGCGCAAGGTGGTGGAGAGGCATGTCAAAAGCGGACGTCCGGTTTTTGTTCTGGCCCAGCAACATGCCATTGGCGGCTGGCGGGGGCGTCTCAGTTCTCAGTTCGATTTCCTTCCGCGGGGAGAGGTTCTGGACGTGACCGTGAGCCCCAGGGGTGACCGGCGAGCGACGGTTTGGTCTTTGCATGAGCTTCGTCCCCAGGAGAATCCGGAAATGGTGACCACCAACTCGGTTTCCGTGAAGAATTTGCAGCAGAAGATCGATCAGCTCCAATTTCACCTGGAGAATTTGCGAACAGCTCACAGGGAGCGTTATCCCGGCGCCCAGGAAAGCCAGAATCGCATCAGCTATGCGGAAAGAGAATTGCGTGATTTTCGCGAGCGGTTGAGGCGGCTGACGACCAAAAAAAAGGCGCCGCCCGCTGCCAAACCCCGGGTTCCTCCCACGGTGAAACCCCCTCCTGCCTCAGCTGCTCCCGTTGTTCCGTCTTCCAAACCGCCTGCGCCGGTGAACGTCAAACCGCCAAGGGGAGCTGTTGTCTCGACAAATGCCACGATTGGGTGTACGGGTAACGTTATCGCCGTAACCAATAGCGTTGCGGGAAATGTCAAGCCATGAAAAAAAGACCCCTCTGGGACGCTTTTACACTTGTGGAATTATTGGTTGTCATAACCATTATCGCTGCGTTGGCCGGCATGTTGTCGCCTTCACTGGCGGCGGCCCGGCGTCGCGGGCACGCGGCGGTTTGCATGAACAATTTGAAACAGCTTGGGCATGCCATCCAGATGTATTGGGATGAGAATGACGGAAAATTGTCGGGATTGAGCGGAACTTTCCCCTTGTGGACGGATACGGGGTCGACCCAGGCTTGGACGAAGCTGGTTTATCCCTACATCAAAACGACCAAGGTGTTTTTGGATCCCGGACGTCCGAAGTATCTGCCGGAACTGCCGATTGATTATTATTTGAACCTGTTGCCGGCCTATGTGGCGGCGGGCAGTCCTGCCACAGGGATGTTTGACTTGCAGTCCAAGGAGATCAGCAATCCCTCGGCGTTTATTTTGTTGAGCGAGGATTTGTGGATCAATGGCATGCAGGAGGTTGATCCGACCAATGAGCGTGGGGATAAGACCGGATTTTCGGGCGGCAAGGACAACTATCCGCCTTTTCATCTGGGATTTGTGAACGTGCTTTTTGCCGATTCGCATGTTGCGCCCTGCGACCGGTATAATCAGGGGACCATGACCTATTGGTATCACACCATGGCCAACTGGCAGGAGACCAAGCCATGAATCCGTTTCATTTCATTGCGGCGGTTTATCATTCTTTTCTCCATGGGCTCCGGCATGGAGAGGAGGATTTGTCCCGCAAACGGGTGACCTTTGGGGGGATTTTCAAGCTGCCCATTATTTATTGGTTTTATTGGATGGGCGGCATGGTTTGGTGTTTTTTCCGGGCGTTGTTTCTTGCCGTAGGCGAGGCGTGGAGGGCTTGCCGTTACAGGGAGAAGACCCTTGCCGAAGGGGTGGTGGTGATTGAACCCCGGTTGAACTACCGGGTTGTGAACTGGCAATTCTGGTTTTTGGGATTGGTGGCGGCCGTGGTGGTGGGTTGGGGGGTGGTTCGTTTTGTTCAATCCTTCCGGATGGAATTGCCAGGCTGGCTGAACGAAAACCGCCGTTGCGGTTCTTCGTTGGACACGAGGCGGCAACCGGATCTTCCCTGGAACCGGCTCAAGGATTTGATGGGGCAGGTGGAGATCATGTGCAAAAGCAACAAAAAAGAATTTGGCGCGGTGCAACTGCTGGTTTTTGAGAACGATCCCCAAAAAGCGGTGATGTGGACGGTGGAAAAAGTTGTCAATCCCGGCTTTAATCCAATGCATCAGATTGAGCGTTCTCTGGGCATTCCCCCCGGGCTTTTTGTGGGATATTACACTGTTGCCGGAAAGGCCATGCCTTTTACGGTGAAGACTGTCACCAAGGAGGCCAAAAAATTCGGCACCACCATCGAATTGAAGAAACCCCTGGCGCCGGGTGAATCCATGGTTATGATCCGGTTGGAGAAACAAATGAAACGGGCCAGGCTGGGCAAGGATGGAAAACATGGGGTTGGCCTGGGGCGGATGCCCGAGGACAAGGTTCACGCCAGGGGAGTTTGTCTGCCCGAAGGCGCATTGCTGGCGGGATGCAATCCTCAAGGGGGCGCCATCACCTTTACCAACGGTGTGGGATGTGTTGCGTGGGTGAACGTCAGTTTGGAAAATTCCAAGGCGCCTTTGTCCCTGACGTTTTCCATGCCGAAATAGAGGGATGAGAAAATATCGTGTGACCGAGGCGCCAAGGCATTGGGGCGGCGGGAGGAAAAATTACGCGTCAAACGAATGACACAAGTGGGACATAGCATCATGGGAGCCACTGTTGCGGTGGCATTTCTTCCATGGAAAACGGGTTTTCTGAAGAAAATCGCGGTGATGGCGGTTTTTGTTTTTTTGGCAAACCTTCCGGATGCTCCGGTTCCTTGGTGGGGACACACGCGGTACGACATCAGCCACAGCATTTTTGTCAATGGATTGCTGGCGGCGGCGGTTGCTGTCCCGCTGGCTTTTTATTTGCGTTCCCGCCGTGTGGCGGGCGCCGGGACATTGGTTGCGGGGGGCGCATTGGCTTGGTTGAGCCATCTTCTTCTGGACACATTTTACAATCATGGAAAGGGGCTGGCTGTTTTCTGGCCTTTTGGTTCCGGGCGGGTTGCGCTGCCCGTGCCGTGGTTTAAAACATTAAACGGCCATCCGCTGCTTCCCCAAATTGATGCGTACACCGCCAGGCTTTATCTCATTGAGATGGCTTTCTATGGGACGCTATTCGCGCTCGCGCTGGTCATTCGCTGGTTGATCGAACGGAGGTTTTCGAGGCGGACTGCCGCAGGTTGATCTGAATTATGCGCTTGGATCAATTTTGAATGTGATTGCAGGTGAACACCTGTGTGCACATGTAGGTAATGGGGGGGGGGGGGGGGTGTCTGACGCAGCGTACTGACTGCCTGCCACTTGTGCGAGGAGTTCCTGATCCAGGATGTTTTCATCCGAAGATTCCTTGCAGTTGGGGAGTTCATTGATTTCGGTTTTCATGATTTTTCCTTTTGTTTCATTTCCTCGGGATCCAATGAGCAGCTTCCATGCCATGCAGGAAATGGCGTTTTTGATGGGGATTCAGTGGTTCTACCGTCTTTCAGTAGAGCTCCGGCTCGTTTCAAATAGAGAGACTCATGCAAAACCAATGCCTCCCCTGGCAAGGGGAGATGGGGTTTTCGCGTCGAGCGTCGAGCATGCTCCATCAAGCCGTCTTGCTGCCATGCGGCTCCTTAATTTTGGGCCATCAGGGAGAAGGATTCGAGGACGCAGCGGAATCCCCGGTCGGCGGCGCGGCGCGCGGCGCAACCCAGATTGTGGCAGGGAAGTGAGATGGGCGACAGATTGGGGATGGCGGGAGGGGGGCCGCCACGGAGCACGCGGTATTGGCCATTGCGTTCGACAGGGTCCATGCACCATTCCCAAATGAGTCCTCCCATGGCGGTTGCTCCCGCCGCCCTATCCCATTCCCGGCTGTTGGGCAGGCGATAGTGTTGATGGGCGCCGAGATGCCCCATGGCCCGTTCCCGATCAGTCAGCCAATCGCAAAAGGTCATGGCGTCTTCCCAACTGACATTGACCGCCAGTCCGTGTTTATTTCCGGTTTGCCAGTTGTTTCCGGCGGAATAGCGGGAGGTGGTGGCAAATGCCCGGTACTCGTCAACATGGGTTGGTTTTACGGCCATCCAAACCCTGCCGGCTTTGGTGAACTGCATGCCGATGGAGTTTTTCCACAGATTCCCCGGAGGGGTGGCGGTGGGTTTTGCGAAAGGAATGAGGGAAGAAGATTCCTGTGGTCGGAGAGGACTGGATCGAAAAGTTGACAGGCTCAGGACGATCGCGCTTGCAAGGAGGATGCAGGCGGTTGTGCCTGCAAGAATGCGGCGTGAAATTCCGCGTTGACAGGGGGGGGATGACGGCAGGGGGGCATCGACTTCGTTTTCCCGGGACGGTGCGGGGCGTGGACGTTTTGCCGCGCCGACAACCACCTGGTATTCCCGGCGTCCTTGTTTGCCGGCAAAGGTGATGGAAACAGCCAGCCCGCCTTGTCCGGGCGCCGGACGGTTTCTGCCGGAAGGCGCGGGATATCCGCAATGCGGGCAACTTGCCGCATGGGTGGATACCGCTTGGGCACATTCAGGGCAGGGGCAGAGGCTCATGAGTTGTCTATAATCTAACCTAAAAATGCCTCGTGCGCAACGGCTTGTCTCAGGTCAAACGCGGACAAAAACGGGCACGTTATGTTGAAGAATAACGTTTTGTGCCCGATTATGTCAGGGCATGACTTTGTTTTTGGGATTTTCAGCCTTTCCCTCCTCCTCCACATGGCCCGGTTCATTCAAGGCCCGCATCCTTTATCACATTTTTTCCAAGGTCTCGATGCCCATGAGGTTGAGGCCGGTTTTGAGGGTGCGGGCGGCGATTTCGCAGAGCGCCAGCCGTTGGGAACGGAGGGGTTCCGCCTCCTTCAAAACAGGGCAGGCCTCGTAAAAACGGCTGAACTTGCAGGCCAGATCATACAGATAGGCGGCAAGGAGGTGGGGACGGCAATCCTCCAGAACCTCATGAAGAGTGTCGCTGAAGCGGATCAGGTGTCTGGCCAGAACCCATTCTTCGGGTGTGTTCAATTCAAAGCCGGACGATGGGGGCTGGACGGCTGTTCCGGCGCTCCGAAAGATGGAACGGATGCGGACGTAGGCGTAGATGAGGTAGGGGGCGGTGTTGCCTTGCAGCGCCAGGAGTTTGTTCCAGTCGAACAGGTAATCGAGGTTGCGGTTCTGGCAGAGGTCGGCGTATTTGAGCGCTCCCAGGCCGATGACCCGGGCGGCGTGCCGTTTTTCGTCCCCGGACAGGGCCGGATTTTTTTCCGTCACGATTTGGAGCGCCCGGCTTTCCGCCTCGTCGAGCAGATCCTCCAGTTTGATGGATTCGCCCGAGCGGGTTTTGATGGGCCGCTTGTCGGGGCCGAGGATGCTCCCGAAAACCACATGCCGCAGGACGGGGGGGCGCCATTGGCCGGCGGAAGGTTTTGAGGCAAACCATTTTTCAACGGCGGCAAAGAGCTGTTTGAAGTGGAGTTGCTGGCGGGCGTCGGTGACGTAAAGGATTTCATCGGTCTTCCACTCCCGCACCCGGTAAAGCACGGTGGCCAGGTCCGTGGTGGCGTAAAGGGCGGCCCCGTCGGCTTTTTGGATGATCATGGGCGCGGCATCCTTCAAGGCGGGATTGTCGCGGAAGAAGATACAGGCCGCTCCCTGGCTTTTTTCCGCCAGGCCCAGTTGGAGCAGTTCATCGACCACCTCCTTGAGCATGGGGTTGTAAAAACTTTCTCCAAGCGTGTGATCGAAGGAAACGCCCAGACGCTGGTAGGCGCGGTCGAATTGCTGAAGGGATTGTGAGGCGATGTCTTTCCAGATGCGAAGGTTTTCCGCGTCGCCGGCCTGCAGATTGGCCAGTTCCTGCCGGACTGCGGTCAGAATGGTTTCGTCTTTTTCGGAGAGGGCGTGGGCTTCCTTGTAGAGCCTTTCGAATTCAGCCACCGGATTGGCGGCCAGGGCCTGCGGATTCAGCATTTTCTTGTATCCGTAAATCAGCTTGCCGAACTGGGTGCCCCAATCGCCGAGATGATTGTCGGTGATGACCGTATGACCCACGGCGCGGGCCAGCCGTGCCAGGGCATCGCCCAGAAAAGTGGAACGGATGTGTCCCACATGCATGGCCTTGGCGATGTTGGGACTGGAAAAGTCGATCACCATCCGGCGCGGTGCGGCGGCTGGACGGATGCCGTTGCGTGGATCCTCCGCCATGGCCTTGAGTTGATTGGCGATGAAGGACGGTTTCAGACGGAAGTTGAGGAATCCGGCGCCGGCGATTTCCACTTTCTCGCAAAGGTCGTCAACCTTCAGCCGTTCCAGAATCCGTCCGGCCACTTCGCGTGGCGGTTTGCCAAGCTTTTTGGCCAGGGGCATGGCGGTGTTGCTTTGGTAATCGCCAAAACGCGGATCCTGGCATGCGTTAATGGCTGCGGCGGGCATTTCATCCGGTGATGCAACCCCGGCAAGGGCTTCGCGCAAAGCGGCGGCAAGATGGTCTGGAACTGAAATCATAGGTGTGAAAAATAGGGAAATTCCATGTGAAGTCCATTTGTTTTCCGGATGCGGCCTGAAAATAATGGAAGGAAGGGATTTCCGCGCCGCCTCCGCTCCGGACGAAAATAAAAGTGTTTGGGGGAAATGCTCCGGGACTGCTAGAATGAGGCCATGAAATACGTGGACGAATACCGGGATGCGGGGGTGGTTGCCAGATTGGCCGGAGCCGTGCGCCGGGTGGTGACGCGTCCATGGACGATCATGGAGGTATGCGGCGGACAGACCCATGCGATCGTCAAATACGGAATCGATGAATTGTTGCCAGGGGAAGTGGAGCTTATTCACGGACCGGGATGTCCGGTTTGTGTCACCCCCCTGGAGTTGGTGGACAAGGCCGTCGAGATCGCATCGCGTCCGGAAGTGATTTTTTGTTCCTATGGCGATATGTTGCGCGTGCCGGGCAGCCGGCGGGATTTGTTTGAAGTCAAGGCCGCGGGAGGGGATGTAAGGATGCTTTATTCGCCCATGGACGCGGTGAATCTGGCCCGGGAAAACCCGGGACGGCAGGTGGTTTTTTTTGCCGTGGGATTTGAAACCACGGCGCCGGCCCATGCGCTGGCGGTTCAGCAGGCCCGGCAGATGGGGGCGCGCAATTTCAGCCTGTTGATGTCGCATGTGCTGGTGCCTCCGGCCATCAAGGCCATTTTGAGTTCTCCAGATTGCCGGGTGCAGGGATTCCTGGCCGCCGGGCATGTTTGCGCCGTGATGGGGTTTGAGGAGTACGAGCCGATCAGTCAAAAATACAAGGCGCCCATCGTGGTGACGGGGTTTGAACCGGTGGATGTGATGCAGGGAATCCTGATGACCGTCTGTCAACTTGAGGAGGGACGCGCGGAGGTTGAAAATCAATACAGCCGTTCCGTGCGGCGGGAGGGCAACCGGGGCGCGAGGGAATTGATGGGGAAGGTGTTCCGGGTGGTGAATCGCAAATGGCGGGGAATCGGGGAAATCCCGGAAAGCGGTTTGGGTTTGAGCGATGAGTATGGGGAATTCGACGCCGAGAAACGGTTTGGTCTGGCGGATTACCATGTGAGGGAGGATCCCGAATGTCTCAGCGGCCTGGTCTTGCAGGGAAAGAAAAAACCCTCGGAATGTCCCGCGTTTGGCGGTCGATGCAATCCGGATCATCCCTTGGGCGCGACCATGGTTTCCTCGGAAGGCGCCTGCGCTGCGTATTACCGCTACCGGCGGACGGCGGGGTAAGGAGCCGCGCAAAAATTACTTCACATTCTGCTGGAGGGGATTTGGCCGGATGGCAAGGCGCGAGCGACGAGCCCTTCGGCAAGCTCAGGACTCGTCCCGAGCGGGAGTCGAGGGGCGAGCATACCCTTCATGGGTGTCCATATCCGAGCAATCCGCCTTTGGCGGACCAGCCGGCCAAAGCCCCCCAGCCCGCAGGGGCGCGGCAGCGTGCAGGCATCTGCGGTCCCGCTGTGCGGGATCAGCCCCGCTCCTGCGGGGTCCACGAGGGATATTCTCCTTCCTCGCGCCTGGCATCTGCCTGCACGGTGCTTTTGCCAGAATGTGAATTAATTTTTGCGCGGCTCCTAAGGATCATTCCTTGTAATCCGGACGCGGGGGGAGTTCCTCAATCACCGCGCGAAGCTTGAGTTGCACCTGGCGGGCGCTGCCTCCCTGCTGGTACGTCTGGAAAAAACGGCGCATAAATTCGCTGTCCTTGCTTTGCAAACCTCCCAAGTCCACCTCCTGGCCGTCCATAACGGTGACCTCCGTGGCGAGTTGCTGGACTTCCGTGATCAGCCATTGCCGGTCAACCAGCCGGTTGAGGGTGGGCACCAGGCGGATGCGGATGAAGCCGTTGGGCAGGACGAAAGGTTGCACCGCCAGTTTGGCGCCGACTTCCTTCCATTGCGGTTCGGTGGCCCACAATCCATAGGGCGCCCCCCAGAAAAGGAACCATCCCACGTCGGGGATTTCCTCGCTGACGTTGATCATGGCCTTGCATCCGCTTGCGACGAGGATCTGTTGCTGGGTGTTGGAATCGGACATCACGTCCACCGTGCGGGCGCGCACTTGTATTCCACGCTGGGTTCCCGGCGGTCCCCGCTGGATGGTTGCATTGCCCACCCGTGTGTTCCATGTTGCGTCGATTTGCCGGCTGTTGCCCTGGGAATTGTCCAGTGATCGGACAAAGATCCGGACATTGCTCACGGGCGCCGTCCACGGCTGGTATAGGACACTGATTTTTTTTTGAATTTCCGGACGGTCGAGAACCATCAGCCGTTTGTTTTTGAAATCCTCAATGATCCGTCCGTCGGCGGAAAGCATGGGTTGGATGGTGGCCGCGGCTTTTTTAAACTCCTCGGGCTGGATGGCGTAGGCTTGGAGGTCGGGAGTGGACGAAGATGGAGCCTGGGCCGGGAGAACCATCGGGCAAGCCCAGAACATCCAGCATATCCAGGGGAGACGCATTTGGAGAAGGATCAAAAGCGCCAGATTTCCTCGCAGGTCATTTGCGCCATGCCAAGGCGCGATCGGGGGGAGGGGGTTTCCGCGGGATAACCGATGGGAAGAAGGTTCACCACCCGGATTGCGGCGGGAATGGAGAGCAGATTTTTAACCTTGTTTTCATCGAAAGCGCCGATCCAGCATGTGCCCAATCCCAGTTCGACCGCCCGGAGCGTCATGTGATCAATGGAAATGGCCAGATCGATGGGATAACATTTCTGGCCGCAGGTCATGATGTGTTCGTTGGTGTCGGCGCAGCAGACCAAGACAACCGGCGCCTCGGCGACGAAAAACTGTTGGCGGGCGGCTTCGGCAAGCTGGCGGCGGCGGGTGGAATCCTTGACCGCGATATACCGCCATTCCTGCCGGTTGCTGGCGGATGGAGCGATCCGGCCCGCCTCAAGCACGGCATGGAGTTTGTCCGGTTCGATATCCCGGTTTTGAAAGCGGCGGATGCTCCGCCGGGAGAGGATGGCTTCTTCGACGGTCATAAGGGGAATTTAGCGCCGCAGGGGTTGGGACTCAAGTTGCAAAAAGCTTTGGCGATCAGGGACAAGGACTGTTAAAAAGGGGAGATGAAAAAAACAAGCCGTCCGGTGGCATGGAAACTGACGCGGATCGTCAAACCGTTTGAGGCGGAGGTGTTGTTGGAGGTTTTCAAGCAGGCGGGCATGCCGGCGCCGCATTACCTTGAGACATCCGCGGGAGAGAATGTCCGGCTGGAAATGGTTTACACGCAGAAGCCGCCCCGATTGGCGGGGTGGAAATGCGTTCCCCTGGCGGATTTTGATCTGGCGGCCAACAACGCGCTGGAGAAACCTTTGAGGATTGGCCGGACCTGGATGGTGATGCCTTCCGGCACTGAGGGAAAAAAAGAAAAACAGCGGCATCGGCTGGTTGTGGAAGCCGGGATGGGATTTGGATCGGGAAAACACGAAACCACCCGTCTTTGCTTGGAAATGCTGGAGGATGCGCCGGTGGGGAAATCCTGTCTGGATTTGGGGGCGGGCTCGGGCATCCTGGCCATTGCCGCCGAAAAGATCGGATTCAAACAGGTGGTGGCGGTGGAACTGGACCCGAAGGCGGTCTCGAATGCGAAGCGGAATGCGCGGTTGAATGGAATCCGGCGGATCGAATGGATTCGCGCCGATCTGGGGCGCTGGAAGAATGAAAGGGCTTATGATTTGGTGATGGCGAATCTGCTGGCGGGATTGTTGGTGGAACAGGCCGGACGGGTGGCGGGCTGGGTGAGGCGGGGGGGGAGGCTCATTTGTTCGGGGATTTTGCGGCGCCAGGCAAACGATGTTTGCCATGCGTTTTCATCGCGCGGAATGAGGTTCGAAGAGAAAAAGGTTCGAGGCAAGTGGTGCGCCTTGAGGTTCAGCCGGGCTGTGACTTATTCAGGAAATTCAATATTGGTGGAAAAGGCGGTGCGGGAGCCCCGCCCTCCATTTGTCGCGAAATAAATGGAGGGCGGGGCTCCCGCACCGCCTTGCCGGTTTTCTGTGTCGAGCGTCAATCCGCTATCCGGGGTAATCTGCTTTTTCCTTTTGTTGTGTCTTCATTTCGCGATGACGGTAGGTTGAGCGGTATTGGCGCGGGGACATGCCGGTTTCGTGGCGGAAACACCGGGAGAAATAGGCGATTTCCTGGTAGCCAACCAAACCGGCGGTCCGGCTGATGGATTCATCTGAATAGCGCAGGACGCGGCAGGCTTCCTCGATTCGCACATGGTGAAGGTATCGGATGATTCCCATGCCCATTTGGCGGGCAAAACTGCGCGACAGATAGGCGGGGCTCAAATGCAGACGCTTGGCCAGGGTGTCCAAACCAAGATTTTCCGTGAAATGTTCCTCGATGTAATCCGCCGCTTCGACCACCGCTTCCATGGCCCGGTTGGCCAGGAAGGGTGTTGATTTGCCGGGATTTTGACGGCTCAGGCGGCTGAGAAAAACCAGATAATCCAGCAGTTGCAGCGCAATCACAGCCTGCCAGTCGCGTTTTTTTTCCCGCATTTCAGTCATCATCCCCTCCAGTTTTTGGACAATCTGGGCGCGGTGGGAAGGCTGCGCATGCAACACCAGGGGGGCGGTCAGACGCGGTTTGCCGGCGCATCGGCGCACCATGTCGAAAACCCCGCTCAACCTGGACAGCAGCGGCCCGCACTGGCGAAGGATGGAGTTGTCGAACAGGCAATTGATGATGGAAAATCCACGCTGTTGACGGTTTTGATGCCACATTCGTGGTTGCAAGATGATGATGTCCCCGGGATGCAATTTTTGTATTCCGCCAGCGGTGAGATGTTCCGCGCTTCCTGATTCGATGTAAACAATTTCGTGGAAGTCATGTTCATGCAAAAGGGTGGTTGTTTGATTTGGCACGCGCACGATCAGCAAGTGAATTTCTCCAGGAATCCATCTCCGTTGCCCGGTCAAAAGCGCCGGCTTATTGGTGTTCATGACAAAATTGTACAAGAATTCAGCATGGTTATGCTAGTTTTTTGTGACAAAAACGGTTAGGTTGGTGCATGAAGTTTCAAGGCACTGAGGCACTGGGGCACTGAGGGGGAGGAATGCCGAGGTGCAAGGTTGAAGGATGGGCAACCCTTTATGGGAGGATTGACTGCATGGTGTATGAACGAAGTCATTGCGATCCTGCTGAGGCAGGAGAAGCAATCTCGTGTTTCGCAATTTGAGATTGCTTCGTCATCCGCCACGGCGGATTTCTCGCAATGACACTGCTGGCAAACTTGATTTTTAAAAAATGAAAACGGCGACATCCCAGGTCAAAAACGGTTCCGCGATCTTTCATCGCCGCAGCTATGGGCCGTTGGCCTTCTGGTTTTTGAATCACAGGCTGGAAAAGGATGAGCTTGCGCGGCAGTTGGACGAAATGAAGGACAGGGGTTTTTCCGGGGTGTTTATGCATCCGCGTCCCGGGCTGCTGATTCCCTATGGATCAAAGGATTGGTTTGAAATGACGGGGTTCATCATCGAACAAGCCAAACGCCGGGGCATGGAAGCATGGCTTTACGATGAGGATCCCTGGCCGTCCGGCATGGCGGGGGGAAGGGTGACTCTGGAGCATCCGGAATGGCGGGCGTCCTCTTTGCAATACAAGATTCTGAAGATTGACCGTCCGGGTCATTACGAATTGGATTTGCCGGAGGGGTTGTTGATTGCTGCGCATTTGATTGATCGCCGCGGCATGTTGCGCGTCGATGAGTGCGCCGGATTGGCGCGGACCGAATGGGGAAGACCCTGGCTGAACTCGAACGGCTACTATCCGCCTTATACCGACGGAAATCCCCATTGGCGCGCAACAAACGGACAGACGCATTTCCGGCTTGCGATCGATGTCCGGCGCGCGCCGGCCACGCTGATTGGTTTTGTGCGTCAGTATGTTCACAACGGTTTTTGGGGGGAATATGTGGATTTGCTCAATCCGGCGCCGGTGGAGCGGTTTATTGAATTGACCCATCGCGAATATCAGCGCCGGTTCGGGCGGGAATTCGGGCGCGCCATTCCCGGCATTTTCACGGACGAACCCAAGGTGAATGGCGCTTTGCCCTGGTCGGAGCATTTGGAGCCGTATTTTCACGCGATCACGGGAAAAGGATTGAGGGATTGCCTGCCGCATCTGGCCATGGATTGGAACGATGACGATCCGTATTTCCGCTGGGCCTTTCGCGAGGCCAATTCGCAGGCGTTCAAGGCGGCGTTCATCGATCCGATCGAAAATTTCTGCCGGAAGTCGGGAATTGTCTTCACCGGCCACATCAGTCCCGAGGAGGACCCCATCGGGCAGGCGCGCATGACACCCGGCTTGATGAACTGGGTGGGAGACATGGGATTGCCGGGAACGGATATCATTGGGTCGAACATCGGCGACAGGCTGCATCCGTTGCTGCACCTTGGCCCCAAGCTGGTCAGTTCGGCGGCGCATACACGGGGCAAGACGCATGTTTTGTGCGAGGCGTTTGCCGTGGGGGATTGGTCGCAGGATCTTTCCGCGATGGGCAGGACCGTCAACTGGCTTTACGCGCTGGGCGTCAACATGCTGACGGTTCACGGGCAGTTTTACTCGATCGACGGCCTGCGCAAAAGGGAGGCCGCGCCCTCCCAGTTTTATCAGGCGTCCTATTGGGAACATTTCGGGGCGTTCAGCGGATATGTGGGGAATCTTTCGCGGGAATTGACGCGCGGGCATCATGAGGCGCCGATCCTCCTTTATTATCCCGCCGAGGCTTTCATGGCGTTGTCCTCGGCGCCAGATTGCGGGGAGGGGGAGAAGCCAGCCTCCTGGCATGAGGCGGATCGTTTGCGAAGCAGGCTGGCGATGTTGATGGATGAACTGCTGACGCATGGCTGCGACTTTGATCTGATCGATGCCCAGGGATTGATGAATGCAAAAGCGGACAAGAGGGGAATTGAAGTGGATCGGGAGATGTACGAGGCGCTGGTTTTACCGGGGGGATGGATTCGCAAGGACGTTTCCGCCAAATTGCTCCAATTGCAGGAAGAGGGGGCGATGATTTTGGCGGTTGAGAAAAAACTGCCGGTGTTGGGCGGTGGATGGCATCGGGCGCCCGCGTTTGCGGATTTGGGCCGGGTTTCTGGCTGGCTCAAATCGCGTGTGCAGCCGCTTTTCGAGGTGGGCGGGCGATTGATGGGACATCAGCGGGCGTATCCCGGCGGACGATCGATTTTTTTGGTGAACAACGATGAAAAGCCGTTTGACGGTCCGGTGAAGCTCCATTTCGAGGGGCCCTATGAGATTTTCGATCCCCAGACCGGGAAGAGCCGCCAGGCGCCCGATCCTTTGCGTTTGGAGTTAAAGCCATGGCGCGGCGTGGTGATCCGGCAGACGCAAAAGGCTGGCGGAATTCGGGTGATGGAAAAACAGCCCGATTGGCGGCCATGGGTTGATTTGACCAGGGACTGGATTGCGCGGCCGGAAGGCGACAATTGCCTGATCCTGAGTGAATTTCGCGTGAAGACCGCGGGCGATCCGGTTGCGGCGCTTAAAATCCCCCCAGAACAATGGGGGGGGGCGCCGATGGTGGATTTGTTGTCGCCCCAGGCGGATCAGGTGAAACAATTTTTGGGACGGACCACGGTTTTTTGCGCTGTCTTCGATTCCCATGGTTATCACGGCCCCCTGAGTCTTGTGCGCGACAGCCAGCTGGGGCCGTCCGGCGAACGGGATGCCGCCGATGGCTTTGTGTTTTCACTGAATGGACGGAATGTGGCGGGGTTTCAACGAACACGGCGGTTTGATTCTTTCAATATGGAAGCGCGATTGGATCATCTGGTTCGCGAGGGACGCAACTGGTTGTTGATGGCGCGGCAACTGTCCGGGGATGCGCCGGTGTTGGATTGCTTGCCGTACGACGCCATCCGGCTTTTCGGCGCGTTTGAGGTGGATTTTCCTTATGGACGCGAGTGTCCGGCGGCGCTTCGTCCGCGTCCGGATTTTCGCCGGCTGGCGTATCCGGTTTCGCCTTTGGAAATGGGACATCCCCAATATGGGGGGATTTATATTTATGAACATGAATTGCGGTTGGATCGTGTGCCCTCCCAACTGGCGATCGGTTTTGAAAAACTTCACGAGTCCGCCGCAATCCGGGTGAATGGAAAAGACGCGGGCGTTCTGTGGCAGGAACCGCACCGGTTGGAATTTCCTGCCGCTTTGTTCCGCCGGGGCGCCAATCGAATCGAGATCCGGTGCTCAACCAGCCCCGCCAATTATTTGCAAGGATTGCGCCGCCCGTCGGGATTCACCGGCGCGGTGACGCTTTTCGCCGGGGACGATTCGAAGGATGACGGAAAGAAAATGGCGTTGAACTCAAAGTGACCGCCGGATATTTTTACGTGACGATGAAAATACGAAAAAAATTGAGTGGCGGATTCACGCTGGTGGAGCTGTTGGTCGTGACAGTGATTTTGTCGATATTAGCCGCCCTGTTGAGTCCGGCCCTGAGAAGCGCGAGGGATTCCGCCAGGACGATCCAGTGCGTCAACAATCTCCGGCAATGCGGCCTGGCGATGTTGCAGTACGCGGAGGAAAGCGAGGGAAAAGTGTTGATTTATCAGAGCTGGGCGACCGGCACGGAAAAAGGATGGTCCACTCCGCTGATCGCCGGAGGATATATCAAAGATACGCGCGCCATGCTTTGCCCCTCGCAACCTCCCAAAACATGGGTTTCAGGAAAGCAGTATGGAATTTATAATAGCTCCGATAGCGTTGATGATTCTTTCGTTTCTCTTGCCGGTCCTTATTGGTATCGCGATCTCAATAGAATCAACAATCTTTCCATTCGGATTTGTTTGGCGGATAGCATTTACCCCATTGATAACGCGGGATATCCAAATCAATGCTGGCAATTTAAAAATACGGCAATATCGGGCAATGCCACCGTTCATTTAAGGCATCAAGGACGGGCCGCTTGCGTATTTTTCGACAATCATGCCGAACTAACCGAATATGCCACGCTGAAAAAGGCGGGCCTTGTCAACGGAAGGGACAAGGACGGAAATGTTGTGGTTTTTTAATCACAATATGGAAAACACGCGGCCCGTGTTTTTCAGAGCAGTTTTGATTGAGGAGGTTTAAAATGAAAAAATATTGCCAGTTTTTTGTTTTTTGCATTGGTTTATTTTTGTCAAAAGCGTCCGGCGCCGATACGCCATGCGTTTGGGTTGAGGATGCCTTGGTCAAGGTTTTTCCGGATGCGCCGCCGCCCGGAAATCCGGCGGCGCCGGTCATCCGCGTGCAATGCGCGAAAAATGAGTATGAGCCTGCGCAATTGCTGATCCGGTCGAAGAGTTTGGTCGAAAACCTTTCGGTGATCCCGGGCGATTTGATTCATGAATCCGGACGCCAGTCCATTTCCTCCAAAAATATCACGTGGAATTTTGTGGGGTTCATTCCGATTGAAAAAAACAGCGTTGCCAGCGCCCCGGAGCGCGTGGTGAGGGTGGCGCCATGCGAGATACCCGATGTCTTGCTGGAAGAGAAAAACATGGCTTTGCAGGCGGACAGGACCCAGCCCGTCTGGATCACCTTTCACGTTCCCAAGGATGCGGCTGCCGGGAAATACACCGGAAAGTTGGAACTGGCGTCGGGGCCGGTCCGTATTGCCGTGCCGGTGGAATTGGAGGTTTGGGATTTTGCCGTTCCTGACGAAAGACATCTGTTTGTGTCAACTTGGTTTAATCACGGTCAGATGTATCGCCAGGTGGAAAGGGAGAATTGGGGCAAATCATCCGGCTATTGGATATGGACTCCCGATTTTGCCGTCAACAGCAAGGGGCGGGTGTTTTTTCGGCGAGTTTTTGAGCTGGCTGGCGAATTCAAACAAGCCCGGCTGAGGATAAAAGGGGATGATTCCTGTGTTGCCCATGTCAATGGGAAGAAAATCAAGAGTGGTTCCAGTTGGATGAGTGAAGATGTTTGCTCAATAGGCGAACAATTGGTTCAGGGAAAAAATGTGATTGCGGTGGAGGCAAAGAATTCCGCCGGTCCGGGAGGTGTGTTTGCCGTGTTGGAAATTGACATGACCAATGGCAAGCAAATAAAACTGGCAACGGACAAGACTTGGCGCATATGGCGCGCGGACAAGAATCCGCCTGTTTCCAGCGATTGGAAACTTGCCGGCGCGGATGACGGCAAATGGCTTGCGGCAGGGGAAGTGGCGACAGCCTCAGGCGGCGCTTGGGGAGGAAATATCGGCGCCCTTTATGAAGACGAGAAATTTTGGGAAATGCTTCCCGTCTATCTGACCAATCTGGCCGTGCACCGGAATAATATCAGCCGGGCGCCTTCGAGTTTGATTAAAATTCACCGTGAAGAAGGCGGGACATTGAGTTTTGATTACAAGCATTTCGACCGTTTTATCGAAATGCTGCATGACCATGGACTTGCGGACAGGATTGAGCTGCAACATGTCGCTTTTTGCGATCGTGCAACCGGAAAAATATGTTTGGATGGATTATATATTGTGGATCGGAAGACCGGGAGGACTGACGGGTTAAAAGATGAAACGATTCTTTTCGCCGTGTTGAGGGATGTGGAGCAGCATCTTGCCTCCAAGGGCTGGATTGACAAAACCGTGCTGCATCTGGCTGATGAGCCGTGGCCGCAAAATGTGGCTGCCTACCGGGAATTCTCGCGCAAGGTCCGCCAGTCGGCGCCGCGTCTGAAATTCATCGACGCCATCGAGACGTTTGGTTTTGGAGAGGATCTGGATGTGTGGGTGCCCACGATCAATCATCTGGATAACTTTTACGAGCAATATCAAAAAGCCAGGAATGAAGGCAGGGAATTGTGGTTTTACACATGCAACAATCCCTGGGCGGGATTTTATCCAAACCGGGGTTTGGATTATCCGTTGCCGCATGCGCGCCTGATGCACTGGATTAATTATCGTTATGATCTGGTTGGTTATTTGCACTGGGGATATAATCAATGGTATATGCCGGATCCTTTTGGAAAACCCTTCAGGGGTGAGATCGCGGCGCCCGGCGATGCGTTTGTTGTTTATCCCGGCAAATCCGGGCCGTTGAATTCGCTGCGTTGGGAAGCCCAGAGGGATGGAATCGAGGATTATGAGTATTTGTGGGTGTTGGGCGAAAAAATGAAGAAGCTCAAGCAACGTCTTGGCAAGGCGGCGGAGGAGTATGATCCAACACAAAGGGGGAAGGAGTTGTGCAATCTTTTGATCACGAGTCTGCATCAGGTGAATGCCGATCCGTCGCAGCTTCGCCGGGCCAGGGCGGCAATCGCCCGGGAGATCATGGAAGTCGACGCGGAGCCGGCGGCGCTGGTGTGGACAACCCCCCTGGCCGGGGCTGAAATGACATGGGGACCGGCAAAGATTCAGGTGAATGGAGCGGTGGAGCCTGGAACAAAGGTCAAAATCGACAATACCAAGGGGGTTTATATGGGGGACGATGGCCGTTTTGCCTCAATGACGTGGATCAGCAAAAAGGATGAGGGGGCGGATACGGTTACAGTCCGAGTGGAAGTGTCTGGCAAGGGCAAACAGCGGACGATCAAGCGGGAGTTTAAGATCAGGAAATGAGGGCGGGGCGGCGGTTTGTTTTCAATGTTTTTTTGAACGAAGACCAAATCAAGAACAACCCCATCGGACAACTGAAATAAGATATCTCAATGCCGGTGACGTGCCTTCGCTGAACTGTCACATTTGATGGCCGCTGTAGTCCGTGGCAGGACCACGATGTGGCCTCAGCGGACGAACTCTTCCCAGAGGCATCGAATGGCGCGTTCTGCGAAGCCGCCTGCGGCGAGCAGCACGATGGGGCGGGGATCGGCCAGGTAAGGCTCGTAATAACGCCGGGCCTTGATTTGCGCCATGGCGTCCTCGGCGGCGCCCAGCTTGAATTCGATGATATAGATCGCCGCGTCTGTTTTAAGCACGGCATCCACCCGCCCCTTGTCGCTGCGCGACTCCGGCGTCAGCTCGCCACCCGCCGCCTGCAGCGCCACCACGAAAAGGGAATGGTAGTACGCCTCGCGTTCCACCTGAAGTTCGCCGGGGATGGACGCGAATAACGCCGTCAGCGCCTGCTCAAAACGCGAACGATCCCCCGCTCGCAACGCCCCGAGCATGACCGCCGCCGATGTCTGGCTGTCCGAGTCGCCGGCGCCGCAGAATCGCTCCAACATCATGCCGAACCATGCCTCGCGCACTTCGGTGTTTGGAAATCCCAGGGTATAGACCTGTCCGCCAACCGCCTTGACCGTGAGGTAACCGGATTGCCAGAGCAAAGGCACGGGTTTGGGATTGGTAATGTCGAACAACAACGACAGGTCGGTGGCTTGAATGCCTTCCAGATCGCCGTCCGGACGCCGCAATGTTTCCGCCAGCTTGATCAGCATGCCAGGTGTTCCGCTTGACCACCAGTAGCTTCCAAATTCGCCGCCGCGCAGGGAGTTTAGAATTGCCCAGGGATTATAGACCTTTTTGCCTTCGCCCCACCAGTATCCGTTGTAACGATCTTGCAGTGTATTCCATGCCTGGGGTTCCGTCAGTTGGTTCTTTTCCGCCAGCCGTCCGATAAAAGGTTGAAAGCAGGCGCGCAACTCGGTCTCGGTGTAGCCGCATATTTCGGCGGCTTCGGGGGTGAGGGTCAGGTCCAGCATCTGATTGAGTTCGGAAAAAATGCTGGTGCGGACCATTCGCCCGATGCCGGTGATGAAAACCTTCTCCAGATGGGCGTCGCATCCCTTGATCGCTCCATAGAACGAGGACAGCACATCGCGCATGCGCCTGGCTTCCGCCATGTCGTCAAGATGATCGTGAACCGGCTTTTCATATTCGTCCACGATCACCACCACCCGGCGTCCGGTTTGGGCGTGAATTCCGCGCAGCAGTGTGGCGAAATCAGATGGCAATAGCCGTCCGGTCAACGCAATTCCATAGGGATGGGCCTGATCGGCCAGCAATTTGAGCAGTGATTCCCGCAAGGACTCGACCGAACTGGCGTCCACGCCTGTCAGTTCCAGATGCGCCACTGGATGGGTTTTGCTCCAGTCCCAGTCCGGTTCGATGGCCAGCCCGGCGAACAGATCCCGGCGTCCGGCGTAGAGGGCCGCGATGGTGGAGCAAAGCAGCGATTTGCCGAACCGCCGGGGCCGGGCCAAAAAAAGATAATTGCCGGCCTGCAGCATGCCGGCCAGCGCGCGCGTTTTGTCCACGTAAAGATAGTTGGCGCCGGATTCACGGAGTTTTGCGAAATCGCTCAGCCCGAGCGGCAAATGGGGCAATGCTTGACTCATGGACGGCATTTGTAGCCGCTGCCGCCAGACGATGCAAACCGGAACTTTTTTAACGTTCGAGGCTTCTGCGTCGAGCACTTGTCCCGCCGGCTCGTCCGACAAAGCCTTGGCGCAGTCGGAAGTTCCGCAAAGCGGGACGAAGGAGGAATTAAGGAGGGGTGCGTCGAGCGTCAAGCCGCCGCGCCTGGCGCGGCTTAATTCAATGTTTTTTTGCCATGCAAGCTGCGAGATGGTTGCGCAGGGATTCCATGGAGCACCAGGATGTCCGGCTGGGGAAGGGCAGTTCGCCGCTCTGTCGGAATTTGGCGGCCAGTTTGTGGTTGAAGGTCTGGCGCGCCGTCATGAACTGTCCCCAGGTTCCCAGGTTGCCCGCGATCTCTGCGGGAGGGCTCATGCGTTCTCCCCATTTGGGGGGGAACAATTCCAGCCAGCGGGGGTGTGAATTGAGCCATGTTCCGGTGCCGAGTTCCGTGACGCCAAACGTTTTTTCCGTTTTTTCCATCAGCGACATCAGGCATTGGGGCAGATAATGCGGGTCGTCGAAAAGGGACGCCGGATAGCAGGCGTTGGCGATGTGAAAACCGATTCGTTTTGGGGCGTCCTCCTGCGGCTTGGCGTTGTGCCGCAATGATCCGCATTGGAATTCCGCGAGGAAACGGCGTTCGCGCAAACTTTGCAAATCGCGTTCCACCCTTGACGGCAACAGGGGGGAAATTTTTCGCATGGCCTCGTGTTCAAAAGCGCCGGATTCCGTTTCGTTTTTTGTTTGTTCTTGCAATGCGGACAATTTCTCCACCAGCCGGTTCCAGTCCGCGACTGGCGCGCCATCCGAAGAACCGTGCAATTCCCCCTGATTCAGTGAGGTCCGGCGGAAGATGTCCAGCCGCCGGTTGATGACTTGGTCAAACGTTTCCTCCGGATGTTTGCGGCAATGGTTCCATGCGAACCACAGCATCAGCCGGATGCCGGACTCGAGATAATCAAGGTGTTCGGCCGCAGTTTTTTCCCCGGCGTTTTCCCGCAGTTTGTTCGATGGGGGGATGGATTTCATGGAGGGGGGAAGTTTGGGATTTTCCGGGAAAAAGAAAAGCAATTTCAAGCGAGGCGGGAAGCCGGGCGGAATTGTTTTGAAAAACAGGCGCGCGCAAGAAAGGTTGCGCGGGAGCCCAACCCTCCTTTTATTTCATTGGACGGCCACGGACAAAAGGGAGGGAGCCTCAAATCAGTAGATGAAGCGGATTTCGCCTTCGCGGAAGTTTCCGGCGATGGCTTTCATATTGTCGGGGAATGGGTCGAACGGCCCCGATTTTTCCAGCACCTGCAGACAGATGGCGGCCAGAAAGGCGTTGGCGCTGTTTTTGGTGACCTGCAGTTCCGTGAGCGTGCCGTCCGCCAGAAGCTTGAAGCTGACCTCGACTTCGCCGGCGGCTTCGCCATAGACCCGTTCGCGGTTGAGTTCGACAAAATAAGCGCCGATCTTGGCGATGATCTTCTTGTCGTAACTGGCAAACGGGGATTGGGCGGAGTTGAAAGCCAGCACATTGCCTGTGCGTTGAACCCCGCCGTCAAGACGGGATTTGGCGGCCAGCACCTGCCGGTTTGATGAAGGGGATGGAGGTATTTTTGTCGCGGAACTATTCTTGGCGGGGAGGTTTGGCGTTGTCTGATTGTTGTCATCGCCCTTCTTTTCCTCCTTTTGAGGATTGGTTTCCGGTTTGTTGGGAGCTTTCAGAATGGCCAGATCGCCCTCCCTTGGCACTTGCTTGATGGGAGAGGGCGGTTGGGGCTTGTTGGGTTGGGCTTGCTGTCCGGCTTGGGAAGGCGGCGTGGGCGCAGGGGAAGGCTGCTGGGTCTTGGATTGATTGCCGTCTTGCGGAGGCGGCAATCGTGGTGTGGGTAATGCGGTGGCGGTGGCCATCGTCTTGGTGTTGTTGCCGTTGGCCAAGGGGATGTCTTCGGATTTGACCGGCGAAGGGCTTGTCTGGGTGGCGACCGTATTGTGCTCGGAGTAATATTTTGCGTCTTGGGGCGTGTCTTTTACAGCTTGAGATGAATCGGTTTCCAGAAAAGTGCGGGGAGGCGCAGGGTGGCGTTTGGATTGTGGCATTGCCGGCGGACGACGCTGCAGGACAAGTTGGGGAACCTGACGCCGGGCCTGGGCTGCCTTGGCTTGAACCTTGCGCATGGCTTCCTGCCTGAGATTGAAGGAGAAAAGCAGCCAGATCAGGAGCAGGTTGATCACCACCGAGAAAACAATGGAGACCACAAATCGGCGGCGATAAGCGACGGCTGAATCAAAGGAATTATCATCCCGCGCATTCCGTAAAAATCCACCTTGGGGAATTGCCTTGAAAGCATTTCCTGATGCCTTGGGTGGTTCGACTACCGAATGAAGAGTCATGTGCTCAACAAAATATTTTTAACTTGAAATCTTTCTAATCTACATTGGTCAATCCACAACATAGCATATTTTTTTCTGTTTACAAGTTAAAAAACAAGGTGCCAAAAAAATAGATTTGACTTTAAAAATAAAATTTCAATAAAAAAATATTAAGAGCAAAATGATCTGATGCAGAAAAGATTGTGCGGGAGCCCAACCCTCCATTCGTTCACGAAAGAGATAAATGGAGGGCGGAGCTCCCGCGCCGCCACATGATCAGACAAGGCTTTTGCCGGTCATTTCCCCGGGTTGTTTGAGTCCCATGAGAGACAGGATGGTGGGTGCGATGTCTGCCAGGCAACCGCCGGGACGAATCGTTTTGCCGTGCCAGAATCCGCTGACCACATACAGGGGCGCGTCATTGGTGGTATGGCTGGTGTGGGGCATCTTGTTGACGGGATCGTACATTTGTTCGCAGTTGCCGTGGTCCGCGGTGATCACGACGGACGCGCCGGTTTTTTGCGCGGCTTCCAGAATGCGTCCGACACATTGGTCCACGGTTTCGACGGCCTTGACCGCCGCCGCAAGGGAGCCGGTGTGGCCGACCATGTCGCCATTGGCGAAATTGACCACGCCCAGATCGTATTGTTTGGACAGCACGCGTTTGACCATTTCGTCGCAGACGGGGATGGCGGACATTTCGGGTTGCATGTCATAAGTCGCCACCTTGGGGGATGCGACAAGGAAACGGTCTTCGCCCGGAAAGGGTTCCTCGCGGTAATCGTTGAAGAAGAAGGTGACGTGGGCGTATTTTTCGGTTTCAGCGCATCGGAATTGTTTCAAGCCGGGATCGGCCAGATACATGCCGAGGATGTTTTTCATTTTTTCCGGCTTTGGAAAGATCAGGTTCACGGGCAGCCCCGACTGGTATTCGGTGAGCGTGGCATAATAGAGGTTGAACTTTTTTCCCCGTGGAAAGGCGGAGAACTCGGCGTCCACCAGCGAATGGGTGATTTCGCGCGGACGGTCTCCGCGGAAATTGAAGAAGATGACGCTGTCCCCGTCGCCGATGGTGGCCAGGGGGCTGCCCTGATCATCCACCAGATTGGTTGGGGTGATGAACTCGTCGCCCGAACGGTTGGGGGCGTCCGGCTTGTCGTAATAGTTTTGCACCGCTTCAGCGGCGGAACGGCATTTCAAGCCCTTGCCGAAGACGAGACATTCGTAGGCCTTTTGGACGCGGTCCCAACGTTTGTCGCGGTCCATGGCGTAATAGCGCCCGGAAACGGAGACGATGCGTCCGACGCCAATTTTTTTGCATTCCTCCTCCAATTGGCGGATATAGCCCAAACCGGAGGTGGGCGGGGTGTCGCGTCCGTCCATGAAGGCGTGCACAAAGATCCGGTCGAAATTCTGCTGCCGCGCCATTTTGAGGCAGGCGTACAGGTGTTCCATGATGGAATGAACGCCGGCATCGGACACGAGCCCCATGAGATGGATTTTGCCGTTGTTTTTGCGGGCGAAATCCACGGTCTGCAGCAGCACGGGATTCTTGAAGAATTCCCCTGTGGAAATGGCTTTGCTGATGCGCACGATTTCCTGGTCAACAATGCGTCCGGCGCCGATATTCTGGTGTCCGACTTCGCTGTTGCCCATGGTGCCGGGGGGCAGCCCGACATCGAGGCCGCAGGTTTTGATCAGAGTTGAGGGGGAGTTTGCCTTGAGTTTGTCTTCCGTGGGGGTTTTGCCGGCATGGGTGGCGTCGTAGTTCGCCAGGGATGGATCGGGGTTGTGGCCCCAACCGTCGCGAATGATGAGAATGACTGGTTTGCAGGTCGGAGATGGCATGTGTTTTTTGGGTTATTTTTTGAAAAAGGCCAGAACTTGGTCGCAAACATAATCGACCTGGCTTTCGGTGAGTTCCCCGAACATGGGCAGCGACAGCATGGTGTCCGCGCATTGTTCGGTGACGGGCAGTTGGCCGCGTTTGACGCCGAGAAATTCATAACAGGGCTGCAGGTGCACCGGGATGGGATAGTGGATGCCCGTGCTGACGCCGGCGGCTTGCAGGTGTTTGGCCAGTTCAGCGCGTTGTTGGGTGCGGATGGGGTAGAGATGATAGACATGGCGCCGGTTGGGAAATTCGTGAGGCGTGGTGACCACGTCCTTCAACCGGCTGGTGTAATGGGCCGCATGGGCGCGTCGTTGTCCGGTCCATTTGTCCAGATGCCGTAGTTTGACCTGGAGGATGGCGGCCTGAAGAGTGTCGAGGCGGTAACCAAAGCCGATGGATAAATGTTCGTATTTGCCTCCCTTGGGGCAGCCGTGGTTGTGGAAACGGACAATGTATTCGTAAATTTTCTCGTCCTGGGTGACCACCGCGCCGGCGTCGCCATAGGCGCCGAGGTTTTTGCCCGGGTAGAAGCTGAACGCGGCCGTGCCGCACAAGGGGCTGCGTTTGCCCTGGTATTCGGCGGCGTGGGCCTGGGCGGCGTCTTCCAGCACAATGAGATGGTGTTTTTTGGCGATGGCGAGAATCCGGTCCATGTCGCACATCTGGCCGAAGAGATGGACGGGCACGACCGCCTTGGTCTTGGGTGTGATGGCGGCTTCAAAGAGCGCCGGGTCCATGAGTTGTCCCTGGGGTTCCACATCCACAAAACGGGGGGTGGCGCCGGTTGTCGAGATGGCTTCGACGGTGGCGATAAAGGTGTTGGAAACCGTGATGACCTCATCGCCCGGGCCTATGCCGAGGGCTTTCATGGCCAGATAGAGGGCGTCGGTGCCGGAGCCGACGCCAATGCAGAAGCGGGCATTGCAGTAACGGGCAAAATCGTTTTCAAAGGCTTCCTTGCGCGGTCCCATGATGAAGGCTGTCTCGGCAAGAATGGTTTTGATGGCCTCGTCCATTTCTTTTTGAATGGTGAGGTATTGGGCTTTGAGATCTACAAAAGGAATTTTCATGCGAAGATCGCATGTGATAGCGGGAAACCGGCGGAAACGCAAATCAACAATCGGGAGATTTGACAGGGGGCCGGTTGGGTTTTGTGAAGGGATTTTGGCGGCGTTGAGCGCTTGTCCCGCCCGCCTGCGAGACGAAATGGAGTGGCAGCGGCGTCCGGCAAGGCGCATACGCGTCAACCTAAGGAATCAATGAATCATATCTCTATCATAGGCGGTGCGGGAGCCCCGCCCTCCATTTTTTACCGTGCAGACAATGGAGGGCGGGGCTCCCGCACCGCTTCCATCAGAACGGAATGGTCCCAGATTGGGCAAATGTTAGCGGCGTTGGGCAGGACGCCCTCGTTCCCAGGAAAGGATCTCAATTAGGTTGACGCGAATGGGCAAGGCGGGACTTGAATTTAGTCGTTTTTTTCTCAGGGGAACCGTCTATACTGTTCCCGGCATTGTTCCCTGGCGGCGTGTTTTTTTGAATGTAAATCGAAGTGAATTGCCACGCCCGCCGGGGTGCGGTAGCCTGCCCGGACCTTTTGAATAAAAAATGATGAAACCCATCGATTACGCCGCGCTCCAGTGGTATTGCGTCCACACCAAGCCTTCGCATGAGGCCGCAGTGGCGGAATCCTTGCGCCGGCTGGCGCCCGGGGTGCGCGAAAACGTGGGTGAAATCGAGGTTTATTTCCCGCGCATCCGGGCGAAAATGCCCGTGGGCGGCGCCCTGCGCATGGTTTCGCGCCCCTTGTTCCCGCGCTATCTTTTCGCCCGTTTTGCCTTGCCGCAGGCCGGGCGTTTTGTGGCCAGCCGCCTGAATGTGCTTCGTCTGGTCCAGTTCGGCGAACATCCCGCCGTGGTGCCGGCGGAAATGGTGGAGGAATTGCGGAGCCTGGGGGATGCCGGGGACGCCGAGGTGCTCGACCCGACCCTCGATCTTCGGCCCGGCCAGCGGGTGGTCATCCAGGGCGGCCCCTTCAAGGGAATGGAGGCGGAATTGGTGTGTCACTTGAGCGACAGCAAGCGGGTGTCCCTGTTGCTCGATCATCTGCAGATCCAGGCCAGCATGATTGTGGACCGTTCCCTGCTCAAACCGGTTTATTGAATGAAAGCGCTTATCACAGGCGGGGCGGGATTCATCGGAAGCCATCTGGCGGATGCGCTGCTGCGGCAGGGGCATCAGGTGACGGCGCTGGACAGCCTGCTTTTCGGCAACAAACTCGGCCAGGACGCCCGCCGCGCGGTGAAATTGATCGAGGGCGATGTGCGCGACCGGACCGTGGTTGCCCGGGCGGTCGAAGGATGCGAAATGATTTATCATTTTGCCGCCGTGGTCGGGGTGGAGGTGGTGATGAAACAACCGGTCATGACCATGGAAACCGAGGCCATGGGATTGCGCAATGTCACGGAGGCCGCCTTGGAAGCCGGGGTGAGGCGGATCGTTTATGCCTCCAGCAGCGATGTCTATGGCGGCATGAACGGAGGCGAAAGCATGGATGAGATCCAATCCGTGGCGCCCGTGTCCAGCTATGCCGTGGCCAAACGGTTCAATGAAATTTACCTGGCGTCGCTGGGGCAGGAAAGGGGGTTGGAGGCAGCTTCGATCCGCTACTTCAATGTGTATGGACCGAGGCAGGACGAACGCATGGTGGTGCCCCGTTTCTTCCGCCAGGCCATGGCGGGCGAACCGGTGCGGGTTTTTAGCGATGGGGCGCAAACAAGGGATTTCACCTACGTGGACGACGCCGTGGCCGCCACGCTTTTGGTTGCGGAGAAATTTCGCGGCTGCCCCATTGTCAACGTTGCCACGGGTGTGGAACGCCCCATCCGTGACGTGGCCGGGGAGATCATCGCCTGTTGCGGATCGCCCTCGAAGGTGGCTTTTGCCGCCCCCGCCAGCGGACGCAAGCCTTTCGAGGTGGCCCGGCGCGTGGGATCGTGCGCACGGCTCAGGGAAATGACCGGCTTCACCGCCGCCGTGGAATTGCGCCAGGGCCTGGACAGGACCCTGGCGGCGTTGCGCGGAACGGATGGGACTGGAGACAAGGCGAAGGCGTAATATGGGAACCAGGGTTGAGGATCTGGAGATCACCGAAATTCATGCTAATGCGCATGAAAGCCTGCGGCATGTGTTGATCGACCTGTGGCGCTACCGGGAATTGTTCCTCGCGTTTGTGGTGCGCGACCTCAAGGTGCGCTACAAACAGACGTTGCTGGGGGTGGCCTGGGTGATTATTGTCCCCCTGCTCATGAGCGGCGTCATCACGGTCATCATGAGCAAGGTGGGGCAGAATCATCAGGTCAAACAGGATTTGCCCGGCATGCTTTTTTATCTGGCGGCTTTTGTGCCATGGCAATGTTTCGCCAGCGGTCTCAGCCAGGCCGCTTCGTGTCTTGAGTCCAGTTCAGGCTTGATCAGCAAGATTTATTTCCCCCGCATCATCGTGCCGCTTTCCGTGCTTTGTGCCACGGTCATCGACTTTTTGATCGGCTGGACGTTTTTCAATGTTCTTGCGGCTTTCCTGGGATACTGGACTTGGAAATTTTTGGTTTTCACGCCGGTCCTGTTGTCGCTCCAACTGGCGACCGCGCTTGGGGCGGGGGTGGTCCTGGCGGCGTTGAATGCCCAGTTTCGCGACATCCGCTATGTGGTGCCGTTTCTCACCCAGTTCGGCATGTTTCTCACGCCCGTTCTTTACACCGCCACCATGGTGCCGAAATGGTTGATATGGGGGGTGTGGATCAATCCCATGGCGGGAGTCATCGAGGCCTATCGCGCCCTTCTGATCAACGATTATGTGCCTTACCGAATGCTTGCCGCCAATACGGTTACAGCCATGATTCTTTTGTTGTTTGGCATCTGGTTTTTCCAAAGAAGGGTTCAGCGAATCATTGATTTCCTCTGATATGTCCTGGTCCATTCAAGCGGAACACATCGGCAAACGGTATCGGCGCGGGGAAATGCAGGCCTTGTCGAACAACTTTCGCGCGGTTCTTATGGGGAGCCTCAAGGGATTTTGGCCGCGTTGGCTGGGGGGAAGCTCAAAGCCTGCGTGCCGCGAGAACTTTTATGCGCTTAAAGACATCGGCTTTGAAATCGGACAGGGCGAATTGGTTGGCATTGTGGGCCGGAACGGAGCGGGAAAATCCACTTTGTTAAAAATTTTCTCCCGCATTACCCCGCCGTCGGAGGGAATCTTTCGGTTTCGCGGACGGCTGGCCAGTCTTCTAGAGGTCGGGGCGGGTTTTCATGATCAACTGACCGGCCGGGAAAACATTTTCCTCAACGGCTCCATTCTGGGGCTTTCGCGCGAGGAAATTTTCCGGAAGTTCGACGCCATCGTGGCCTTTGCGGGTGTGGAGGCGTTTCTGGACACCCCCGTGCGTTTCTATTCGAGCGGCATGTACATGAGGCTGGCTTTTGCCGTGGCTGCCCATCTTGAGTCCGACATCCTTCTGGTCGATGAAGTGCTGGCGGTGGGTGACGCCGAATTCCAAAAACGTTGCACGGAGCGAATGGGAGAGGTCACCAAGGGGGGGAGAACAATTCTCTTTGTCAGCCATAACATGGGTGCCATTACGCGTTTTTGCCGCCGTGTCATCTGGCTCGATGCCGGACGCATCGTCATGGAAGGGCCGGCCCAGGAGATTGTCCACCGGTATTTGTCCAGCAACATGAAGGTGGCCCGCTCGTGGGTCCGGCCGGATGGAATGGCTGAACGCGAGGTGGTGATCCGGGAAGTGCGGCTGGCCGGCGAAAGATCGTTGCCCACCGGGATGTTCGGAGGCGATGAGGATGTCAGGGTGGAGATTGATTATGAGGTGAAATGTTTTGTGCCGGCCTGCCAATTGGCCGTGAGATTGGCGGATTCCGACGGGGTTCCGGTCTTGACGACCGCCGACACCGATGCGGAGCCGGGCGGCATGGCGGCAAGGAAGGCGGGCCGGTACAGGGCGCGGTTCGTCATTCCCAAACGTTTTTTGCCCCCGGATACCTATTCGATTCTCGTGGCCGCGCATGTGCCCTATCAATGTCTTTTCGATCAAGTCGAGAACGCCTTGTTTTTCGAGGTCGGAGAGGCGGGTTCGTTGGTGGCCCTCGATGGACGGTTGGGCGCCGTTGCCCCGTTGCTGTCTTGGACCACCGAGGGCGTCTGATTTTATGTTGCGCCGGCTGATAAAAAAATGCGTGAGGGAATGGGCGAAATGGCGGTTTCGTTGTTTTCCCCGCTCGGTTCGCGCCAGATGTTGGTGCGGGGGCGATCTGCGGCCTTTTCCCCGGCAACCGATCTATGGCATCTGCCGGGAATGCGGGACGTATGTGAATCGCCAGCCGCTTGCCATCGAGAGTTTGCGGCGGCTTTATTCTTTCGATTTGTACTGGCACGCGCGGCAACGTTTGAAGGGGCATCCGGTCATTGAACAGCGGGCGGCTCATGACCGGGGGGATGGAAGGGTGGATTTTTGGATCGGATTGATAAAAGAACATGGACCGTCTTCCGGCCAGGTGGTGGAGGTGGGGTGCGGCAGCGGGGTGTTGCTGGCTGAACTCAAGCGGATGGGGTATTCCTGCTGCGGAGTGGAACCCGACCGGAAAACCGCGGAATGGGTGGCGGACAGCGCGGGGGTGGAGATGGTGAGCGGTTTGTTTCCCGATGCGCCGGCGCCCCGTTGCGATTTGTTTCTGGCCATGGACGTCATGGAACACTCGATCGATCCTTTGGCTTTCATGAGAAAGGCTGCGCAATTGCTGAGGCAGGGCGGGGTGGCGGTCATCCAAACCCCCATTCATCGCGATGGCGATGATCCTCCGTTTGGCGACCGTTTCAACGATGCATTCGATCCCACGGAGCACAATTTCATTTTTACCGACCAAGCCATGCGACGGCTGGCCGAACTGGCGGGCTTGCGGGTGATTGATGCCGGCAGGCGCCTGGCCGCGCACCATGAAATATGCGTCTTCAAGGCGGATCTCAAAAAGGTGGACAATTGAAAAAACTTCTGGCGGCGGTTTACAGCGCGTTGTTTTCGAGCGGCGTGACACGGGCGTTTTTTGAGGCGTTTTTCCATCTGATGGGGAGACGCGGGGAGATGGATCTTTGCCGGGCCAGGCGGATTTTGGTGGTGCGGCTGGATGAGATCGGCGACGTGGCGCTGACCGTTCCGTTTTTGCGCCGCCTGCGCAGTCAGTGCGCCGATGCCCGCATCACGCTGGTGGTGAATTCGAAGACGCGGAATCTGGTGGAAAACTGTCCGTATGTGGATGGGGTTCTGGCGTTCGATCCTCCGCAAACAGGCGGATTGTTCAAGGCGAGGCGCCTGGGGCGGGCCATTGGGTTTGCCTCATTGAAACTGTGGCGGTTGAATTGCGATGCCGCTTTCGTTCCTCGCAGGGGAACGGATGTTTATTATGGCGCAAAATGCCTGGCGTTTCTCAGCGGCGCCCGGCATCGCCTGGCCTTGCGTTGGGACTGCCTCAAGGCGGGGGAGGAACTTGACGCCGAAGGCGGGTCGTGGATGACGCAGATGTTCGAGGCGCCGATCGAATGTCATGAGGCGGAGGCGCCGATGGCGCTGTTTGCCCCGTGGACAAAGGATGGAAAATGCCCGGAAGCGGAAGGCTTGGAATTGTGGCCTTCGCCGGATGATGATCGGACGGTCCGGTCGCTGCTCTCGTCGGGCGGGTTTTCTCCGGAAAAGGGGTGGATCGCTCTTGGGGTGGGAGCGGCCAGGGCTTTTCGCCGGTGGCCGGAGGAAAATTTCATCGAGATCGCGCGATTTTTGACGTCGGAACGGCATGGAGTGGTGGTCGTGGGCGGCCCGATGGAATCGGCATTGGGGGATCGCCTGGTTCGTGAAGTGGGAAAAGGCGCGTTGAATGCCGCCGGGCGCACGACTTTGAGCCAGTTGGCCGCTCTCATGTGTCATTGCCGCTTGTATGCGGGCAACGACAGCGGGCCCATGCACATTGCCGCAGCCATGGGAATCCCCGTGGTGGAAATCAGTTCCCATGCGCGTTCCGCAAATCCTTTCCATGCCTGCTCCCCCTCGCGGTTCGGACCGTGGCGGACGCCTCATCGCGCGCTCCGGCCGGACGGCTTGTTGCCGCCTTGCCGGAACGCTTGCGCCGAAGGGGAACCCCATTGCATACGGCAGATCGGCCTGGCGGAAGTGAGGACGGCGATTGCTGAATTGACGGGGGAACGGGTGTGATTTGAGACTTTTATGGATTCCGAGCCAATCTTGACTGTGGTGTCTGTGCCCAAACCGTTTGCCGGCCGGATGAATCTCATCCAACGCAACGCCCTGGCGACATGGAAAATGCCGGGGCCATCGGTTGAAATCATCCTTTGCGGCGACGAACGGGGGACCGCCGAAACAGCGGCTGAGTTTGGAGTCGCGCATTGTCCATTGGCGCGGCGCAATGAATTTGGAACGCCTTATTTGAGGGATGCCTTTGCCGCGGGACGGGAGCGCGGGAGGGGAAGATTGATGTGCTATATCAACGCCGATATTCTTGTGACCGGCGCTTTTTTTGAGGCGGTATGCGGGATTGAGCGGCAGGCGGAACGTTTCCTGGTCGTCGGCGAATGCATGAATCTCGATCTTCCCGAAGACTGGAGGGTGGCCGGCGGCGGATGGGAAAAGGAGGCCCGCCAGTTGGTTGCGGAAAGAGGGGTGAGGCGCGGCGTCCAATCCCTTGATTTTTTTGTCTTCGAAAAGGATTTTTACATGGATTTGCCCGATTTCCTGCTGGGGAGATACTGGTTTGACAACTGGCTGGTGTGGAACGCCCGCAAGTCCGGCGCAACGGTTGTGGATCTTTCCGCCTCGGTCCTGATGATCCATCAAAATCACAATTATTCCCATGTCGCCGGAGGTTTCGCGGGCGGACAGTTTCAGGAGGAGAACAGGCGGAATTGGGCCGCGGCGGGAAAGGGGTTCCGTGTTTATACGACCCAGGAGGCCACCCACCGGTGGCTCGATGGCATCCTGGCGCCGCAACTGGGGGGAAGGCTTTTGTTGGGTTATTATCGCCGCCGCATGGAACGTTTTTTTGCAAGGGTCAAACATTATTCCCAGAGAATCGTCTTTTACAGCCGCAACCCCCGCGCGGTGATCAACAAGATAAGATATGGACATCCATGACGAATCGAAAACGGGGGTCAACTCTCAACACTTAACATTTTCAGGAACAATAAAACGCAGCTTTTTCTATAGGTGATGAGAATGGCAAAGCCGTGCTGATCAAGGCTTGTTTTTCTTGGCATCATGTTTTATGTTTGAGGTATGAGCCTTGCGAAAATCATGCAAGAGGTTGAAGACATGCCGGGCGAACAACGCTGGGAATTGCTTGGACGCCTTCAACAATTGACGGAGCAGGACATTCCGGAGTCATTACGCCAGGGGATGGCTGAAGCGCAGCGCGGCGAGCTTTGTGATCTGGATGAAATCCTTTCCAAGCCGCCCCCCGATTTGTGAATTGGCGTTTCAAGGGTACGCCCACCTTTTGGAAGTCCCTTTACCGGTTGCCGTTGCAACAACAGGAAACCGCCCGTCGTGTTTTTCAAATTTTCAAGATCAATCCTTTTGATCCGCGTCTGCACACGCACAAAATCCATCATCTTTCCGCGCATTATGGACGGACGATCCATGCGGTGAGAGTTGAAGGCGATTTGCGCGTTATTTTCTACTTGGAAGGAAATGCGGTGATCACGGTCGATATTGGAACCCACGCAATTTATCGTTGAATCGGGCGGCATATCAACATCAAGGATTTCGTGGTGAATGCGGGGGTGACGGCGACGGCCCGCCCTCCATTTGCCGCGAAATGAGGTC
Organism: Verrucomicrobiia bacterium; assembly: GCA_028687435.1. Lineage (GTDB taxonomy): Bacteria > Verrucomicrobiota > Verrucomicrobiia > JABWAM01 > JABWAM01 > JAQUAF01. Next base: position 34,575 of record JAQUAF010000011.1, read on the forward strand.
TGGAATTGGAAGGTCGTGTGCCGGGACTGGGGTTATCGGCAGGTGTATCAAGAGGGGAGTTCTGTCATTTTGAAGACCGAGGAGCCATTCCGCCAGCGGATACCGATTCCGGCGCATCGTTGCTTGCGTATTGGCACACTCAATGCCATCTTGCTTGGATTTGAATGAAGCGTTTTTGTCCGAAAAGGGCGTCTCATTATTTTCTAAATCATCAAAAAATGAATTCATTGTCCATCATTGTGCCGAGCTACGGGCGGGCGGGGGCGCTTTGCGATCTGGCGGGGGATTTGCTGGGGCAGACGCGTCGGCCGCATGAGATCCTGGTCATTCACCAGCGCCCGGCAGTGGCTGATCCGGCGACCGCGCGGTTGCGGGCTTGGGCGGCGGAGGGGCGGATCCGGCTTTTTGAACCGGATTTCGCCAATGCGCAAAAGGCGCGGAATTTGGGGATTCGGGAAGCGACGGGTGAGTTGGTGCTGTTGCTGGACGATGACATCCGCGTCCGTCCCGATTTGGTTGAATGTCATTTGCGGAATTACGAGAACGATTCGCGGATCGACGGGGTGGTGGGGCAGATTTTGGAGGAAAAACAGCAGCCGACGCTGGCGTTGTCCCCGCAGGTTTGGTGGCCGCATGTGGGCTGGCAATATTTTCCGCTCAACTATGGGGCGCGAACCCGGATTGAAAATTGGCCGAGCACCAATTCATCGGTGCGGCGGGAACTGGCCATGGCGGTGGGGGGGTTTGATGAGCAATTCGAACGGACCTGGCTGGATGACACCGATTTTTCCTGCCGCTTGCGCCAGGCCGGTGCGCGTTTGGTCTTTGATCCAGCGGCTTCGATTGTGCATCTGAAAACGCCAACGGGCGGCCGGCGGGTCCAGGTGTCGCCGATGTTGTTCGCCGACCGGGAGGGATGGGCGACTTATTTCTATTTTTGGCGGAAAAACCTTGGCATCTGGCGGGCGCGTTGTTCGGTTGCCTGGTTCATCCGGTATTTCATCCTGCGCAAGGCCGTGCTGATCCGCCCCCATTGGATGGCGTTGAATCTGTGGCATTTGGCGGAAGGCTGGCGTCTGGCGGCGCGGAAGCTGAAGCAGGGGCCGCGGTATCTGGAGGAAAGGCTGAAGGCTGAAGGCTGGAGGTTGAAGGTTGAAGGTTGAAGGAATGAAGCGCCTGATGGTCGAACTGAAAAAACGGTTTTGAGGCGAAAAATGTTGCCCTGGAATACCTGACAGTCTTCAGTCTGATTTTATGTTGAAGAAATTCAACGTTGACACGAAAGCGCCATGGCGAAAAAGAATTTGACAGGATTTTTATACAAGAGGCGGACCTCCCCAACCCCTCCTTGGAAAGGAGGGGCTTAAATTGAGCCTCCCCTTAACAAGGGGAGGATTAAGGTGGGGTTCATCGTGCATCGAGCGTCGAGCAACTGCGGGCCTTGGGTCCGGCTTAATTTAAATGAGCAAATTATTAAAATGGGGGAGGAACATCCGGCATTGGCCTGCGCTGGAGAAATACGAGGGGGTTTGGGATGTGTTGCGTCCCGCCTATCATTGCCTGTTGAACTGGCATGGGCGTGGGGTGTCGATCATGCTGGGGGGAAGCGTGACGGTGAGGGTTCCGCCGGTTTTTTGCGGGACGGCCTGGGAAAATTATGAAGTGTCGGAAATAAGGGCGATGGCGGCCTGGCTTCGCAAGCAGTCATCGGCGGATTTTCTCGATGTGGGTTCTTCCGTGGGGATGTTCAGCGTGGCGGCCTTGAACGCCTCCCAAAATGTGAGGGTCACGGCGTTTGATTCGGATTTGCCCAGTCTCATGTCGGTGAAGCGGCTTTGCCGTTACGCGCCCAACAGGAATTTGAGGGTGGTGCATGGTTATTTGAGCGAACGGCATGAGAGCGGTTTGACCCTGGAGCGGGCGGGGTGGCACACGGCCGGGGAACTGGCCCGCAGCGGATTGAGCGGCGATCCGGAGGCGGTTCGCTACCGTTGTCTGGACGCGGGGATTGAGGAGGGGATTCCGGTTCACAGCCTGGATGGATTGCTGAAGGATGAACTTGAGTCGGCGCGGCCGATGTTGATCAAGTGCGATGTGGAAGGCGCCGAGATCCTGGTTTTGCGTGGCGCCGAGCGACTGCTTGCGAACCGGTCGCCCGCCATTTTGTTGAGTGTGCACGACTGGGGATTGGCGCGTTTTGGCAGTTCGGTGGAAAAATTGCGCGATTTTCTGGAGTCAAGGGGATATGCCATCTGGTTGATGGGGGTGGATCATGAGACCCATTGGTGGTGCGAAAAGACGTCCCAAAAAGACCTGCCCTCGCCTCCTTCCATTGGGGAAAAGCCGGTTGCCGAAACCTCGCCGGCCCAGGCGCGTTCGGGGCTGGAGAAGGGATTGCATTTGATGAGAAAGACGGTTGCCTTTGTGGCGAGCGAAACCGGCGCCACCCATGTTCTTCACCGGTTGCTGGTTCGGTCCGCGCCCTGTGTGGCGACGCTTTATCACAGGGTTTACCGGCGCGACGAGGAATTGGGCTCCATGCCGATGGGAGAGATCCGCCTGGATCATCTTGAACAGCAATTGAAATGGCTCAGGAAAAATTGCGTGGTTTGCGGGCTGGAGGAGTGGCTGGACTGGCGGGTGGGCGGGATGCGGCGGGGCAAGCCGCGGGTGTTGGTCACTTTCGACGACGCCTATCATGATTTTATCGCCCATGCGGCGCCGTTGTGCCAGTCGCTGGGAATCCGTCCGGTATTGTTTGTTTCCACGGGTTTCCTCGACAACCGGCGGTTGAAACCGTGGTGGGATTATCTTTATCGGGGAATTCCGCCGGCCCATTGCGATTTCAACCGGGCGTTTGGGGCGCTTGAAAAAATCATTCCTCACGATGGCGAAGATGCCGGCGGGGCGGTCCGGGAATGGGCGGAGCGGGAGGGCTGGCGGCTTCCGGTGAAGGATTCGCCAAACGAATTTTGTTCGTGGGACGAGTTGCGCGCATGGTCGGATAGAATATCCATCGGCACACGCGGGCAGTTTCATCTGCCCTTTTGGGAAATGTCCGAGGTCCGGCTGCGAAAGGCGCTGAGGGAAAGCGTGGGGCGGATTGAGGAGATGACCGGGCGCCGTCCCATTGCGCTGGCTTATCCTTACGGCGGCAAGCCGCATCTCACGGCGGACGTGATCAACGCTTTTAAAAAGGAGGGGTTGAAGGCTGCGTTTTGCATGGATGGCCCGTTTGATGCCCGCGAAATGGATCCGTGGCGGCTTTCCCGCTGTGTTTTCCCGCCCAAAGGGACCGCCAATTTTTCCGCGCACTGGTTGAAGATGATGCTTATGGGGAACGGGTGTCCGCCCGTGGGGGGGTGAGGCTCTAAGACAAGAGCAAGGCTAAGGGCTGCAGTCTGTTGGAGCATTTTACTTAAAGCTGTAGCCGTTATGATGCCAAGGATTATAAACAATTTTTTAGCCACAAAAGGCACAAAAGAGTTCAAAATAAAATTGTTGCCAAGCAGTGGGCTGATTATTTGTGAATTTTGTGTCTTTTTTCGGCTAATATCCATGAAGATTCTTGCTGTTTTTTTGTGGAAATCGCGAGAATACCACCTCCCCATCCCCTCCTTGTTAAGGAGGGGCTTGATTTAACCGTTGAACCGTGAACCTTAAACCTTGCCCCCTAAACCTCCACCGCGCTCCGGCGCGGCTTGATCCATGAAAATCATCCTGACAGTCGGCTGGTATTTTCCCGAGCAATGCGGGGGAAGCGAGGTTTATGTGGCGGGATTGGCCAGGGAATTGAAAAAGCTGGGGTGGCAGGTGTTGGTGGCGGCGCCCCAGGATGGAGAAGGGGAAAGGACGTATGTCCACGACGGAATTGAAGTTTATCGTTATCCGGCCCGGGCTTCCGCGGAGCCGCTGCTGAATTGGTTGCGCCAACAGCGTCCTGCTGTGGCGCATTTTCATTCCCTCACCGGCGGGCTGGGATACCGGCATTGGCGCGCCGTTCAGCAAGCGGGTTTTCCCGTTTATCTGACCTTTCATATGCCGACCGCTTTTTGCTGCCGGGGTTCCATGTTGCGGTGGGGACAGCGGCCTTGCGATGGCGAGGTGCGTCCGTGGCGTTGCACGGCATGTTACATTCATTCCCGCCTGTGTGCTGGGGATTCTGTCGCGGATTCGGCTCACAGCTCCGGTGTTCTGTTGGGGGGGGGCGCGTGTCCGGCGCAGCCGGGCGCCAACGCGATTTCGCGTCTGAAAACCCTGATCGGGCTTCCAGCGGCTTTGCGTCAGCGGCGGGCGCAGCTTCAGGAAATGTTTTCCCGGAGCCGCCGGGTGGTGGCGGTTTGCGAATGGATCCGGAAGGCGCTTCTCGACAATGGTTGTTCCGCTGAGAAGTTGGTTTTGTCGCGGCAGGGGGTGACCGAAGGCTTTGCGGATACGGGTGCGGAAAAAACGGATGCCGGAATTCCGCGTCTGGGATATCTGGGGCGGTTGGACTGGGGAAAGGGCGATGGGTTGTTGGCGGAAGCGGTGCGTTCATTGCCGTCTGACTGCCGGATGCAGGTTGAGTTGCGGGGGATTCCGGGGGACGCGCCGCACCTGCAACAATTGGAGAAGCTTGTTCAAGGGGATGGGCGTTTGCGGTTGTTGCCGCCCTTGCCGACAGCTGAGGTGGGGACCTGGTTGCGGAGTCTGGATGCGTTGGTTGTGCCGTCGCGAGTGATGGAGACCGGGCCTTTGGTGATTTATGAGGCGTGGGCGGCGGGGCTTCCGGTGATCGGCGCCGGACATGGCGGGATTGCCGAATTGGTTCAGGAGGGAGTGAATGGTTTGTTGTTTGTTCCCGGTTCGGTTTCCTCCCTGGCGAAGATTTTGCGACAGGTGTGCGCTGATCCATCCCGCTTGGCTTCGTTGAGAAAGGGTATTGGGCCGGTTCGTGACATGAGGGAAGTGGCGGAGGAAATGGATGAAATTTACCGACGGGTTGGGATTGATGTGCCTTAATTTAACCGTGAACCTTACCCCTTAAACCTCTGCCGTCCCGCCGTGGCGGGAGCGCAGCTTAATTTATGGGACGCTGGCAATTTGCGGTGTGGGCCATGGGCGCCCGTTTCAAGGCGGATGCCGGACGGTGTCCGTATTGCCGTTCGACCAGGCACCTTTTTTTGCAGCGAAAGAAGATTTTGCTGCAGGCGCGGCGCTGTCGGGATTGCGGGCTGGTCTATCGCTGGCCGGCGGATGATCCCGAACGTTTGCGGAAATGGTACAACCAGGGATATGACGGGGGGATTGTCACCGATTTGCCGCGGGCGGAGGAGTTGCCGGGATTGCTTGAAAAAAGCTTTTGCGGATCGCGCTATGAAAAAGCGGATTATTTACGGTGGGTCAGCGAAGCGATCCCGGCGCCCGCCAGGGTTTTGGACTACGGTTGTTCCTGGGGATACTTTGTGTGGCAGTTGCAACGCGCCGGGTATGCTGCGGAAGGATTTGAAATTTCGGGGGTGCGGACCGGTTTTGGCCGGGAAAAGCTTGGGTTGCGGCTGGTTTCCGATTGGGAGGCAAACCGTCCGGCCATAAAGGAGTCCTACGATGTGGTTTTTTCCGGACATGTGTTGGAGCATGCGGCGGAGGTGAAAAAGGGGCTGACGCAATTGACGGAGGCCATCCGGCCCGGTGGATTTCTGGTGTTGGTGGTTCCCAATGGTGGCGGTCGCGAAGCCCGGCGCTGGGGTGTGCGCTGGGGGCCTTATCTCGGCGAAACCCATACGGTGGCTTTTGAGGCGGAATGGTTTTCCAATCATCTGGGCGAGTTCGGCATGAAGATCGGGGAACTGTTTTCCCCGGATCGTGACGGCAAGGATCGAAAGTGTGAGGGCGATGAACTGGTGTGCGTCGCGCAAAAGGGAGGAGACCGGGATTTTTAATTTTGGATTGATGATTGCAACCGCTGAACCATTGAACCTCTAACACCAACAACCTAAAAAAATGGAGACAACACTGGTTTCTTCGCCGGATTTGCGGCCGAGCCTTTTGGGGGTGCTGGAGGGCATGGCGCAGGACGGATTGCTTTCGCGAGTGCTGACAACGCTGGTCTTGCGGAACCGTTCCGGAGTGGGACGGTGGCTGCGGCTGATGGCGCCGGAAAAATGGCGGGGAAAGCTGGAGAAACGGTTCGCGCCTGATTTTTTGGAGGATCGGGTGGAGGGCTATCCGTGGCGTGAATTGGCGCGGTTGGCCGCCGGTTATGTGGGAGGCGCCGAATGGTCCCATCAGACATGGCTTTGGGCGGAGTTGGGATTTGATCGGTGGGTGGCGCGATCGTTGCGTTCGGAAGACCGGTGCGTTTACGGGATGGAGCATGCGTCGTTGGAAACCTTCCGGGCAATGCGGGCAAAAAACGGACGCTGCATCCTGCGGGCGGTGATGGCCCACGGCGACGCGGTGGATGCGGTGCTTTCCAGGGAAATTGGCAAACCTTCCCATGCGGCATCGGCTTACGAAAAACGCTGGTTGCGGGATCAGGCGCGGGTGTTGGAACGCAAGCGGGCGGAATGCGAACTGGCCGGCCTGATCATCGCCAATTCGGATTTTGTGCGGCAGACTTATCTGGCCGCCGGGTTGCCACCGGAACGCGTGGTGGCTGTGCCGACGGGCTGTCCGCCAGTGGAGGGGGAAGCCGCCAGGGCGGGAGCGGGAAAGGACAAGCTGATTTTTCTTTTTGCCGGCACGTTGTCTCTGCGCAAGGGCATGATGGATTTGTTGGCGGCCTGGGAGCGTTGGGATGGAAGAAAACAGGCGGAGTTATGGCTGGCGGGATCGGAGGAAGTGACGCTGGATCGGGAGCGCTACAGTGGATGGGGAGTGCGTTTTTTGGGCAGGCTGGGGAGCGCGGAAATGGATCGTGTGTATCGTCAGGCGGATGTTTTTGTTTTACCCACCCATTTGGAAGGACTGGCGTATGTCGTGCTGGAGGCGATCGCCCATGGATTGCCGGTGGTGACGACCGAGGCGTCGGGTTGCGGAAAACTGGTGGAGGATGGGGTGAATGGCCGGATTGTGCGACCGGGACAGGTGGAGTTGTTGGTGGAGGTTTTGGAGGGATGTCTGGCGCAACGGGGAAGGTTGCCGGAGATGGGAAGGATCTCGCGTGAGAAAGCGAAGGGCTGGACCCAGGCGGATTCCCAACGCGCGCATCATGCCGCCATCCGGGAATTTTTACGGAGAGAATGATTGGATTAAAGTTCGTGATGAAAAAAAGTGCAGTGGATTTGAAACGGTGGTGCGGGCGCTCCGCCTTATCATTGGTTCCGTAACGAAACAAATGGAGGGCGGGGCTCCCGCACCGACACGGTCAAAAAGTCATCCGATGGAGACAAAACGATGTGTGGTTTTTTAGGACGATTAAGGATTGATGGTTTGGTGTCGGGGGAGGTTCCCCTGGCTGCCGGACTGCCGCTATTGCGTCGCCGGGGGCCGGATTCCTCGCGTGAGTGGCGGTCGGCGGATGGTTTGGCTGAGTTGTTGCACGCGCGGCTGGCGATGGTGGACATGGACGAGCGCGCGCATCAGCCGCTGACCGATTCGCGGCGGAGGGTAAGTCTGGCTTTTGTTGGGGAGGTTTATAATCACCGGGAACTGCGCAAGGAATTGGCGGATTATCCTTTTCGGACGGAGTCGGATACGGAAGTGATTCTGGCGGCTTATTTGCTCCGGGGGATTGACGGATTGGGCATGCTGAAAGGCATGGTGGCGTGTTGTCTGGTGGATGAGGAACGGCGGCGGATCATCCTGTTTCGCGACGCGGTCGGCAAAAAACCGCTCTTCTTTGCCCGCTGGCAGGGATATCTCGTGTTTGGGAGTTCGTTGCTGGCCATGGCGCGCGCGGCGGGGGCCAGTCCCCGGATTGATCCGGCAGTGTTGGACTTCTATTGGCAAAAGATGTTTGTGCCGCCACAGCAGACGGTTTTTTTCGATGCCCAACCGGTGCTGCCGGGCGAGGCGATCGAGTTTGATTGGCAGGGTGCGGAAGTGGGACGTCGCCGGCTCGAACCCCCAGCCGCCGTCAAATACGGCGGGGAATCATTCGCCGAAAGCATGGGGGTGTTGCGGGAACTGATTGATCGGGCGGTGTTTCGCCGGTTGGATCATCAGCATCGTCCGGCGCTGCTGCTTTCCGGGGGAATCGATTCGACGGTGATTGCGGACGCCGCGGCGCGGGTCGCGTCCCGAGAGGGGGCGGATCCCCGGCTGGAAGCCTTGACGCTGGCATCCCTCCTGCCATGGCTTGATGATGAGCCTTACGCCAAAATGGCCGCCAAACGTCTGGGCCTGGATTTGAAGTTGGTGCGGCCTGATTTTTCGCGTTTGGGAGAGAATGTTGTGCGGGCCTTGGATTTGCAGGATGAACCGTTGGGCATGCCTTCCTTTTTTTTGTTGGAACGATTGGTTCATGCGGCCGCGAACCACAACCGCATCCTTTTGAGCGGAGATGGCGGAGACGAGGTGTTTTTGGGATATGGACGACCGGAAGAATGGCAGGGGACGGGACAAGGGGAGACAACGTCCTTGAGCGGACCGGCCCTGCCGTCATGGTTTTCGCCGTGGGCGAGGGAGACCGCCGGACCGGTTTTGTTGGGCCACATGCTGCCCAAGGTGGATCGCGCGTCCGTCGAACAGGGAGTGGAAATCCGTTGTCCGTTGCTGGATTGGGAGGTGATGGCCTATGCCCGCGGGTTACCCTTCGAGTTTTTGACTTGTGGCGGACAGGCCAAGGGGATGTTGAAAGAGACGCTGACGGGCTGGCCCCGGCGGTTTATCCGGCGTCCCAAACTGGGTTTTACCTATCATTTGCGCTGGCAATGGGTGCTGGATGATTTTAACGGATTGCGCGAGAACATCCATGATCGCGCGCTGGATGCGTTTGCCGGTCGCCTGCCGAAAGGATTGCGCGGCCGCCCGGATTCATGGGGACGCATCGCCGTGTTCCGGCATTTTAACGATGCCTGGCGATTGCTGGCTTGGAGCCGGTTTTTGTTCAGGTTGTCCGCCTCCGCGAGCGGTGTGGAAAAAGGGTGAATGGACACGATGTGAAAATTTCTTCCTTCAAGCGGCTGTTTCGGGAGCGGGGGGCGTGGCGTCAGGCGGTTCAATCGCTGGTTTGCCGCGCCAACCGGCGTTTGGGGAGGCGGACCTTGGGGCGTTTTTATTTCGAGGGGCTTTACGCGGAGGACGACCCGTGGCATTACGAGGACAGCGAATACGAAAAGGCCAAGTACGCCAAGACCCTGGCCGCCTTGCCCCGGGAGAAGTATTGCCGCGGATTGGAGATTGGATGCAGCATCGGGATTTTCACCCGGTTGCTGGCGGAGAGGGTGGAGCGGCTGGATGCGCTGGACATTTCAAGGCGGGCTGTGGCGCGGGCTGCGGAGAGGCGTGGGATTCGCGATTTGTGGCTGAAAAATTTCCGGTCAACCCCATGTTCATATCAAAAGGAGCTATTTCTGAAAAATGATGGGATGACTGCGAAATGAAAATGTTGGTTCAAATGGTGTTTGGCGCCATTGGGGCTATTCTGACCGCCCTGTTGCTGGTGTTTGGATTGGCGGGGTTGAGCGAGATTGGAGTTGATCTTTATTTTTGCGGATGCAAAGGGGCGGTGTTGGATCCCATGTTGTTCGGAGCGCCAATCGGTGGAGTTTGCGGACTTGTTTTGTATCGAAGAATATTTGGCGCCGGGATGCCGCGGGGAATCCTGCCGGTGATCCTCGGGATTGTTTTGGGGACGGTTGGAGCGGTTTGCGGTATTATGATGATGGATATTGCCGGTGTTGTGATTGGCTTGGTTTTATCGTTTGTCACGAGCGTTTTTTTCTGTTTTACCGGCTGTCATGCGCCTTTGATTTTTATGAAAAGTGAGGATATTGAAAGAAAATAAATCACAGCCATCCCATAATTTTGCAAAACAGGCAAATTTTAGGTTTTGTTCAGAAGAGCATGAAGTGAAAAACCAAAAGCTGAGATTAAGATTGCATGGATTAGCCACGGAGTCCCCACGGACATCCCCCGACCCTGTCCACTCGACTTTGCTCGTGGCAAGCCACCTCCCTCCTGCCCTTGCGATGAGGATAGCCTTGGGAAGGAGGGCGAGGGGCACCAGGGTCTGAGGGATGTCCGTGGGGCTCCGTGGCTAAAAAGTTTTTGGTCAACTCTCAATTGCATTACGATAAAAAAAATATTTCTGAAAAATTATGGGATGGCTGTGAAAACAAATGTAAAATGATGTTTGGGATATTGAATGCAATGGGTTGGTCGCTGTTTTTGTTTGCCGCCATGGGGGCGGCTGAGGGGGACTCCATTGACAAATATGAGCAATCCCTGTGCTCCACGAATTTGGAATCCCGAGTTCAGGCATTGTGTCAACTGAAACAGATGGGCGCCTTGGCCGGGCCGGCGCTTCCATTCATCGAGCCGTTGTTCAAGGATGAATCCATAAAAATTCAAATGGCCGCCATTGCGGTGGCGGGTGAGATTGGTCCCGCTGCCAAAGAAGCCGTGCCGCAACTGGTTGCATTTCTAAAATCGGACGATGTCCGCCTCCTTCGTTCAGTCCTGACCGCTTTGGGACAAATCGGCTCCGAAGCCAGTGTTGCGATGCCCGAATTTGTCCGCCTGCTCCGGCATCAGGACGAGGCCATCCGGACAGTGGCGGCCTGGACCATCGGAAGAATGGGATCCAAAGACGCGCGAGCGGCCAGGCTGCTGGCCGCGATGCTTTCCGACGGCAGTTTTACTGTGGCCAAGAGTTCGGCAAACGCCTTGGGCCGGTTGGGTGATGATTCTCCTCAAGTCATATCGGCTCTTTGTGAGCGGTTGCAGTCAAGCGCAAACGATCTTGTTCTGTCTTCGCTGATGTCCTTGGTCAAGTTGCATGCCGACCCCAAGGTTGCGGGACCGGCTCTTAAAAAGGCAATCGTTGTATGGAATAATGAAAAAGGGATTCCCGGCTGGCGTAGAGATTTCCATCGTCAGCTTGCGGACAGGGCAATGGATGCCTTGAACGGAAAAATATCGTGGGTTCCTGATCGGGCGGGTGACTGTCTTGGAAAGCGCATGAGATTTAAATGCAGGGTGGCAAGCGGAAAGGGACGCTGGCTTCAGGTGTTCGATGAGGATTTGATCGCGATTGCTTCTGCGTTTCCATGCGGCGTGGATATGGCGTCTTTTTCACCCAAGGAATGGATTCAGGTTGATGGGATGCTGAACGAAAAATGGATTTCAGATCCCTGCACACGCTCGCAAGTGGCTTTCCAAGTCGTGCGCAGCATCACCGTTTTTTCCGCCAGCCGTATTTTGGTGGATGAGAAGGTTGTTGCGGAAAAAATAAATATCCCTTTTGATGGGATGCGGGGTGAAAAAGAAGGATGTATTTTGAACGAATTGAGGGGGCGGATAACAAGAGAACCGAGATGATGACGCGTGCTCTGGTGTTTTTTGCGGCAATTCAATGTTGCATGTCGCTTTGCGCAAAGGAGCTTTCCATTGGCGATAAATGCAAATCTCCGGACGGTCAATGCGAAATTTCGATGGTCAAAACGGTTTTTTTATGGCCGGACAACCATCTGCCCGGGCTTGAGTGGAAAATGGATTTCTGTTCGATTGTGATTTCAAAGAAAGGGGTTTCCCTGAAAAACCTGATTGTGGAAAGGCGGAGAACCCATGTGGTTTGGGCGCCTGATTCAAAATTCGCGCTGATTGCCGACTCGCCCGACAAGGGGAATGTGAAGCTTGTTGTGGTTGAGGTGGATGACTGGCAGGTTGAGATTCATGATGTGAATTTTGATGCGGTGCGGCAATTGGCCTTGCGTGAAGTGCCCGTGACCGAAGATGTTTTCCGGACTTTGTGTGTTGAATCGGTTGAGACGATATCCGCACCGGCGCCGGCTTCTTTTGCCGGGGTTTTTCGGCGCGCCGGCGGAAAAAAAGAGGCGCTTGTCAAATTTGAAATTGCGCGTGACAGGCGGGGTGATGGAAGATTTGTCGCGACAATTCTTTCCGTAAGCAAAAGCGATGGATTATAAGGTTTTTCATTGTGGCGGAGATGGCGCCGCAGCCACTTCCACCTTCGCCCGAACGCTTCGGCGAGACAGGTTGGCGCGGCGAAGGCCCGCGTTCCCGGGAGATTAATGCGTTTGCCCTGTGTTTTTTCGCAAAATTCCTTCAGTCTTCAGCCTTCGGTCTGATAATCTGTTCATCTCCCCATGAAGCGAATTTTGTTAATCACCGGCAGTCATGTGGTGTCTTGTCCGCGTCTGGTCAAGAATGCGGACGCTTTGCACCGGGCTGGTTATGAGGTTCTGGCGTTGGGGACGCAGACGGTGCCGGCGGCTTCGCGGATGGATGCGGCGCTGGCGGGGAGGCGGCCTTGGCGGATTCATTTTCTGAACCTGGAAAAACGCGGTTTATGGCTTCGAGCCTATTGGAAGGCGGGCCGGTTGCTGGCCGGGCAGTTGATTCGCGGCGGGGGCGCGTCGGCGGTGGATTTTTGCCGCGCCACGGCACCGTGGTACAAATGGATTTTGCGGGAATTGGCGGAATTCAAACCGGATTTGGTGCTGGCCCATACCCTTGCCGGTTTGGTTCCGGCTCATCTGGCGTTCCAACGGATGGGGATTCCCTTTGGTTTTGACATGGAGGATTTTCATGCCGGGGAACGCGAGGGCGGATTGCTGGATCCACGTAACCGCCTGGCGGATGACGTGTTGCGCGGGTGTCTGCTGTCGGCCCGGTTTGTCTTTTGCGCGGCGCCGTTGATCGCGTCCGAGGCGGCGAAAACGTATGGCCTGACGGAACCGCCGGTGTTGTTGAATGGGTTTCCCTTGGCGTCGTTTCCCTGGAGGGAGGAGCGGCTTCCCGCAAAGCCGGGACTGTCGCTGGCTTGGTTTTCACAGACCATTGGAATGGATCGGGGATTGCAGGATGTGCTGGTGGCGGCGGCGCTTTTGAAGGGGGATTTTACCATTCATCTTCGCGGCAGTTGCGGCGAGGAGGTACGTCGGGAGATTGAAACCCTGGCGCGTCTGGGTGGGTTTGCCGATCGTTGTCATATTCATCCCTGGTGTCCGCCGGATGAGTTGCCCGCCTGGCTGGCGCGGCATGATGTCGGACTGGCCTTGGAACCACGGACGTCTGTGAATCGCGATCTTTGTATTTCCAACAAGATTCTCCTGTATCCGCTGGCGGGGTTGGCGGTGGCGGCAACCCGGACGCGTGGACAGGAATGGGTGATGCAACAAGCGCCGGAAATGGGTTTTTTGTATGAACCGGGTGATGTGGCGGGTTTGACCGCGGGGTTGCAACGGTGGTTGGATGATCCGGCTGCCTTGGCGGGGGCCAAGACCGCCGCGCGACGCGCGGCTGAGGAACGGTTCTGTTGGGAAAAGGAAGAGCCTCGATTTTTGAAATTAATGGAAACGACACTGGCTGGATTATGATCAGCGGAACAAAAGAAAAAAAACGGGTTTGGCTGGTATCGGCCCATTTTCCGCCGTCCAATCTGGTTTCGGTGCATCGCGCCCGGATGTTGGCCAATCACTTGGGAGCGCGGGGGTGGAGTCCCACGGTGTTGTGCGTGGCGCCGGAATATTATGAGGAAAAACTGGATCCGGAGTTGGAAAAGCTGGTGGAACCGTCGGTCCGGGTGATCCGGGTTCCGGCGATTTCGCCGCGGGTTGCCCGTCCCCTGGGTTGGGGCGACATTGGTTTGCGGGGTTGGCCTTATCTTTATCGGGCGTTGGCGGAGGAAGCCCGGCAGGGGCGGGTGGAGGTGGTTCATATTACCCTGCCCAACAACTACCAGTCGCTTCTGGGCCGTCTTTTGTGGGAGCGGCATGGTGTGCCGTATATTCTGGATTACATGGATCCGTGGGTTTACGAGTCCGATCAAGGGGATCGTTTTCCCAGCAAGGCGTGGGGTTCGCAGTTTTTAGCCAAAAGGCTGGAGCCGTTGGCGGTTGCCCGGGCGTCGGGAATCATGGGGATTACCGCGCGTCATTTTGCGGGGGCGGTGAGACGCAATCCGCAACTGGCGGAGGCGCCGCAACTGGCGGCGCAGTATGGGAGTTCCCAGTGGGATCAGGAAAAGGTTAAAGCATTGAAGATCGAGCCGAGGCGTCTGGAGCGGAATGCCCCGGTGCGGCAGATTGTTTATGCGGGAGGAATCTGGCCCAAGGCGGTGGATACGATGCGGGCCTGGTTGCGAGCCATGGGAGAAGTGAACCGGCAGTTAAAAGGCGCGAAACCGTTTCGGTTGGTTTGTTTGGGCACGGGCAATCGGCCCTCGGATCCGGAGTCATTCCAGGTTTTGCCGCTTGCCCGCGAGGAGGGGGTTGCCGAATGGGTGCGGGAATATCCTGAAAGACATTCATTTCTTGAAGTGCTGGCGACCCTGGCGGCGGCGGAAGGTTCGCTGATTATTGGGTCCACGGAACCGCATTATTCGCCGTCGAAGTTATTTCAGTGTGTGCTGGCGCGCCGTCCGGTGGCGGCGGTGTTGTTTCATGAATGCGAGGGTTTGGGGATTCTTCGCGAATCCGGGGCCGGGATGGTGATTCCGTTTGTTTTGCCGTGGAATGCCGGCCAAGTGACCCGGGATTGCGCGAACGCGCTTCGGCGGTGGCCGGAGCATGCTCCGGACGACGTGCGTTGGGATTTGTTTCGCGATTATGATATGGAGAACATTGCCACTCAAGTGGCGCGGTTTTACGATGAGGTGATGGATTACAATCAACGGCGGAAGACATGAAAAGGCTCGCGGTCATTGCCACGCATCCGATCCAGTATTACGCGCCGATTTACCAGCGTTTGTCGGAGGCATTGGGCGGGAATGTGCGGGTTTTCTATGCCGGGGTTCCGGACGCGGAGAAGCAGGGCGAGGGATATGGGCGGGCTTTTCAATGGGACGTGGATCTGACTTCCGGTTACGAATCCACGACCGGAGCGGAGAGCATGGGACGGCTGCGGAAGGAGCTTGCGGATGGATGTTTTGACGCGGTTTTGGTTCATGGCTGGCATCATCCGTTTTATCGCGACGCCATCCGGCTGGCCTGGCGGCTGGGGGTTCCGGTGATGGTGAGGGGCGATTCGCATTTGCGAACGCCGCGTCCCTGGTGGAAGCGGGCGCTCAAGGCGCCGGTTTACCGCCGGTTGCTGAGGCGGTTTTCCTGTTGTCTGGCGGTGGGGACGTGGAATGCCGATTATTACCGGCATTATGGGGTGGCGGAGGAACGGATCATTTTATCGCCTCATTGCGTGGACAACGAACGGTTTGAGCGGCAGGCGGCGGAATGCCGTCCGCAGCGGCTGGAATTGCGGCGGCAATGGCAGGCGCGGGACGACGAGACGCTTTTTTTGTTTGTCGGGCGGTTGCATCCGATGAAACGAGTGCCGGATTTTCTGCAGGCCTTGGCCGCATGTCGAAGTCGATGCCTGCCGGTGCGGGGGCTGGTGGTGGGTGACGGTCCGGACGCTGCCCGCTGCCGGCAATTGGCGGTGGATATTCAAGCGCCGGTGACTTTTGCCGGATTTCTCAACCAGAGCGCCATGGTGCGGGCTTATGTGGCGGCGGATGCGCTGGCGCTGCCTTCGGACGCGCGGGAGACCTGGGGGTTGGTGGTGAACGAGGCGCTGGCCTGCGGATTGCCGTGTCTGGTGTCGGATCAAGCGGGGTGTGGGCCGGACATGATCAAGCCGGGCGTGAACGGCGAGATTTTTCGTTGCGGGGATGTGGTGGATTTGATTGGCGCCATGTCGATGTATGTGACCGGGAAGGGAAAGATGGATCCGAAAAGCGAAGCATGGCGGGGTTTGGTGGAGGGACACTCCTGCGAGGCGGCGGCGCGCGGAATCCTGGCTGGTCTGGAGCTTGGGAAAGACGGCGATGATTGCCTGGAAGGGGTGGAGGCATGAGTCTGGATTCCGTGGACACTTATCATTGGTTGCAGACCGGACGCCGGACCAATCCGTTTCTTGTTTTTCTTTGGTGTGTATTGGGCGTGATGGCGATCCAGGCGGCCAACAGTCCCGCTGACTGGGGATTGGCATGGGTGGGGCTGGGCGCGGCGACGCTGGCGGCCTGTCATCTGTTGAGGATCCGCATGGTATTGGTGCTGACCGCTCCGGTGTTTCTGGCGATTCTCAGTTATTCGATCACCACGATTTATCTCAGCCGGGAGGCGGGCGCCTTTGACCTGTCGCGGGACAGGGGATTGAACGGCGCCATGTGGATGGCGTGGATGGGAATGGCGGCTTATCAACTGGGTCTGTTCATGGGGTTGAGGATGCCGTCGCGCATTTTGCAGGGTTCGCCGGTGCGTGTGAACATGAGGGATGCGGTGGTCATGACGCTGTTCGGGTTTTTTTGCAACGAGGTTTTGTTGAGGGTCACGCCGTTTTCGCTGAGAAATGTTGTCTATATGTTTGGCTGCTGCGCGCCGGCGGGTTTGTTTCTGATTTTGCACGCGTTTGGCGGCGCGAAGCAGGCCGGGGGGATGGGATGGCGGTTTGCGCTTTGGCTGGCGGGGGTGGGAATCTGGTTCATCGGCAGCGTGAAGAGCGGAATTTTTGGCAGCACGCTTCTCATCATGGTTTTTCTTGTGGCGCCCTACATCGAGCGGTCGCGCTGGCTGCTGGCGGCGGTGATCATGGTTTGTTTTTCGATGGCGCCCCTTTGCCAGGACATCAAGCAGGATTACCGCAAACGGCTTGCGGAAGAGGAACCGGCCAGCCGACAGACCGTGGCGGAGGTGGTGATGGAAAATTTTCGCAAGTTTTTTGTGGAAGGAGACATGAACACCTACCGCAAAGGCATCACGGCGTTGGCGGACCGCCTGTGCACATTCGACATCTGGTACCGCGTCAAACAACATCTGGATACGCAGCGGGATTATGCCGGGGGGCGGACGGTGAAGGACGCATTGCTGGCCAGTTTCATTCCCCGTTTTCTCTGGCCCGACAAGCCGGTGACGGGCGGGGCCAGCGACCTGGCGATTCGTTACGCGGATATGCGTATTCAGGAGGGCACCAGCGTCGGGGTTGGGGCGATCAGCGAGTTTGCCATCAATGGCGGGGGAATGGCGGTGGGGTTTGGAATGCTGATGTTTGGCTTGTTTGGCGGCATGCTGTTGATTTCCGGCTGGCTTGACCGGGTGCAGCCCCTGGGGGTGATCATGGCGGTGCTGGCGTTTGCAAACATGGTGAGGCCGGAAACCAACCTGTCGGACGCATTGGGAGGCGCAATCCGGGTGGTGTTCGTCTGGGGGGTGGCGCGTTGGTGGGTGTTGAGGCGCCATCACAAAACGATTTTTCGACGCCGGGCGCCGGGACGGGAGGAGGCGGGGGAGACATGAGCTCGATTTTATTGCTGGTGACGGATGGATTGGATGGCCAGGCCGGAGGAGTGCAGCGGGTGACCCGGAGCGTTGTCCGGGCGGCGATGGGATTGGGGGATGAGGTTCGGGTTTGGTCGGCGAACGATCGCGATGGCGGTTTTTGTTCGCGCGAGGCCGGGGGGGTGCGGACGTTGTGTTTCAATCGCCGGTATTTTGACATGGGGCTGGCGGCCCTGTTGGGACGCGATTTGCCTTTCGATTGCCGGAGGGTGGATTGCTGGCACCTGGCTTTGTCCCCGATCGCGCGGGTTTTGTCGGCGCGATTGCGGTGTCCTTACCGGGTTTTTTTTCATGGAGTTGAAGCTTGGGGCGGGTTTTCGTGGATTCAAAATTGGGGGATGCGTGGCGCCGCCGGTTTCGCGGCCAACAGTCGTTACACATGGGAGCGTTTCCGGTCGGTTCATCCGGATCTGGCTGGCATTCCAGCGGATGTGATTCCACTGGGATTGAATGAGGAATTTGAGCGGACAGTCGCGCCTTTTGCCGGAAGGGAAGGAAGACCGTACCTGCTTACGGTTACGCGTCTGGCGGAAACCTACAAGGGGATGGAAACCTTGTTGCGGGCGTTTTTGACGGTCAGCCGGGAATGGCCCGAAATCGAGCTTGTTTGTGTGGGGGAAGGGCCGCGGCGCGCGGAGTGGGAGGAGATGGCGGCTTCTTTGGGGCTTGCGGAACGGGTTTGGTTTGCGGGCAGGGTGCCGGACGCCGAACTGGCGGCTTTTTACGCGGGGTGCCGGGCTTTTGCGCTGCTTAGCGAGGAGGAGGGTTTTGGGATCGTTTATCTGGAGGCCATGTTCCATGGCAAACCGTGTCTGGCGTCGGGCGCCGGCGCCGCGCGGGAAATTGTGAGGGATGGGGAGACGGGGCTGGTTGTGCCGCCAAGGGATGCCGGGGCGGCGGCGGCGGCCTTGCGGCGTTTGCTGGATGGAAGCGGGGAAAGGGAACGCCTTGGTGAAGCCGCCCGGCGGATGGTGCTTGCGGATTACACCGCGACCGAATTTGAGGGGCGGTTGAGGAAGTTTCTCGGGCAGGCTGAAGACTGAAGGTGAAAGGCTGAAGATGCGGCCTGTCCCGAGCCTGTCGAGGTGGCGGTGCGGGAGCCCCGCCCTCCATTTGCTGCGAAATAATGGATGGCAGGCTGTCGCCGCACCGCTTGTTTTTTTTCTTCAGTCTAGTAACCTGTGGCAACCCTTCATGACCACCTCCATTCCAACGGTTGAATCGCAGACCAGGATCAGCGTATTGATTTTCACGCTGAATGAGGAGGTTAATCTGCCGCATTGTCTTGGCGCGTTGGATCAGTGCGACGATATTGTGGTGGTCGATTCCTTCAGCCAGGATCGGACCTGCGAACTGGCCCGGCAGGCTGGCGCCCGGGTTTTCCAGCATGAGTTCACGGGATTCGGAGACCAGCGCATGTGGGCGTTGCAGACCATTCCTTTGCGCCATCCCTGGGCTTTGATTCTTGACGCCGACGAGCGGGTGACGCCCGCCTTGTGGAGGGAGATGCGTCTGCGGGTGGCGGATGCCGCCGGGAATGCTGCGGCCTTCCGGTTGAAACGGCGTTTTTTTTGGGATGGACACTGGTTGAGGCATGCCAACCTGTATCCCAGCTGGGTGGTGCGCCTGATCCGGGTTGGAAAGGTGAAGTATTCCAATCGCGGGCATGCGGAAACCCAAACCGTGGACGGAGAGGTGGGCGAGTTGGGAGAGGATTTGGCGGACGAGAATTTCAAGGGGCTGGAGGCATGGCGGGAGAGGCAGAGGCATTATGCCCGGTCGGAGGCGATGTATGAGGCGGAAACCGACGGTTCCTGGCGCTGGCCGGAGCTGTGGCAGTCTGATCCGCTGGGCCGGCGGGCGGCTTGGAAGAAGATTGCGCGGCGGTTGCCGGCGAGAGGCGGATGTTATTTTATTTATGCTTATGTGTTTCGCGGAGGGTGGAAGGATGGGGCGGCCGGTCTGCGTTTCTGTCTTGAAAAAGCCCGGTTTCAGGCTGATATCGGGCGGATGTCCCGCCGCCTCAGAAAGGGAGAAAGCATTTGAACTGGAGTTTACGAGCCAAATGGCTGGTTGCCGTGCTGCTTTTCTTTGTGTTGCCGCTTTTGCTGGTGAAACCCCTGTTCTGGGCCGGGCGTTCATGGCGGGCCAGCAGTTTTTTGAAAGCTGCTGGACAGGCGTCGGCAAGGGGGGATTGGCTTCTGGCCAGGCAACAAGTGGAGGCCGCATTGAAACTGGATCCAGGACGTCTGGATGCCATGCGTTTGCAGGCCCGGGTGGCTGATTCCACCGGCGAAAAAGGGGGGGTGGAACGGTGGCGGGAAATTGTCCTCCTGCCGAAGGCGACTGCGGAGGACCGCCTGGGGCTTGCCTGCGCGGCTTTGCGCGAGAATTTCCCCGAACTGGCCCAGGATCAGCTTTCTTATTTGTTGCAGATGCCGGCGCCGGGCAAGGAGGCCCATTATCTTGGCGGTTTGCTGGCGATGCAGAACCATGACATTGTTCTGGCGCGCGCCAGTTTTCAACGCGCCCTGGCGATTGATGCGAACTATGCCCCGGCGATCATTGGCATGGCCCGCACGGAATTGGCGGATACCGGGCAGGTCGAGATTTTGCGGAAGGGATTGCGGAGGCTGGTTGAATTGGGAAACCGGATGGATGAGAATGGCTTGGTGGCGTTGCGGATGGTTGTCGAGTGGGGCGTGCAGCGTCCGGAGATGCTGGCTTTTGACCGGAGTGTGGCGGATCAGCTCCGGCGGCATCCTCTTGCGGGCATCCGGGATCAATGCCTGGCATGCGAGTGGGAGCTCAAACATGTGGTTGGGACGCGGAGGGTGGAACTGGCTGTGCGCAAGCTGGTGTCCATGGCGCCCGATCTTGTGCCGGTGGATCAATGTGCGCTGGCGGCATGGCTCAACCGGCAGGGGCTTTTGCAGCAAACACTGGCGGCCTTCCCCCTTAATCCCCGGGCGCCGGAGGAATTGATCCTGATCCAGCTGGATGCCATGGCGGGTTTGGGGTTGTGGGCGGGTTTGGACGAGTTTCTCCGGCACAATCTTTTTCCGACCCGTCCGGTTTTATTGTGGCTGTACCGGGCGCGGGTGGCCCGTGAATTGGGGCAGGCGGACCGGTTTGCCTCCTATTGGGACCGCGCTTTGAGGGAGGCTGGCAGCGACAAGGAAACTCTGAGATATGTGGCTCAATACGCCGAAAGCATCGGAGAAACCGGCAAATGCGCCCAAGCGTATGAATTGTTGAGTCATGAGCCCGGTGCTGAATTGGAATCGTTGTTCAAACTGGTCAAGTATTACGAGAAACTGGGCCGGACCCGCCAGTTGATGCGAACCATTGAGCGGCTGGTGATTTTGTATCCGCAAGATTATGCGGTGGCCAATGATCTGGCTTATCTGGCGTTGTTGTTGAACGATTCCTCCTGCAAACCCCAGGAACGCGCAAAGGAGATCTATGCCGCCGGACCGGGCTTGCCCTCTTTTGCCGCCACCTATGCCCTGGCTCGACTCAAGGCGGGCAAGCCGAATGAGGCCCTGCGTGCCTGCAAGGATTTTTCCCCGGCCCGTTGGACGGCGCCCTCATGGCAGGCGGTTTACGCTGCTGTTTTGCTGGCAAATGGACGGAGGGCAGATGCGTTGCTGGTGGCCAATGCCATTGAAGTCTCGAAATTGAAGCCCGAGGAAAAGCGGTTGCTTGCGCCGCTTTATCCCCAGAGGGCGAAGGCGGCTGGCAAGAAGTGAGGAGTATTCGCCGGGAACTGGCAGGCAGCCCAAGATGCCGGCCCTCCATTTAATGTTTGGGAAATTCAATGTTTACTGGAAAAGGCGGTGCAGGAACCCCGCCTTGCTGGCTTTCTGCGTCGTGTCCTGATGCCTTTGGTTTTGCGCGCAAAAAAAATGCCGGACGTTTCCGTCCGGCATTTTTTTGCAATTGATGGATGCCGCTTAGAAGCGGTAACCCACTGAAACTTCGGGCCCAATGGCGTCCATGGAACGATTCTTGCGTCCAGGTTCCGAAAGACCGGCGTTCGAAAAGTGGGTGTATATGGCGGCGCAACGCATGAACCAGCTTTCAGTGAAGTCGTAGCGGAAGCCTGTGGCAATTCCGAATTGGAAGCAGAAGTCCTGTCCCATGCCCACCTGCCGATCGCCATTTGTGCCCAGGTTTACGCCTTGGGAATCGTCAAAGGCAAAACCCACGTTGCCTTCGACAAAGGGAACAACTTTCCAACCGGGTTGGACGAAGTTGTAACGGGGACCGAAGTTGGAACCGATGAAGCGGGATTCAATGCCATGGATGACCTTGTATCCGAACCCACGGAAGAGGAATTCGGTGTTGCCGCGGAAGATGCCGTCGCAGAAGTTGTCGAGGCTGACTTCATCCACCGCTATGGCGGCGGTCAAATCGCCTCCGGCCAAGGTGTAGCCGGTGTTATCCGTGCGGATATCCGACCACAGTCCGGTTCCGCCGATTTCCAAGGACCAATCCTTTTCATTCATGAGGCTTCTTTTGGCTGGGGCGGTGATGCCGGTTTTTTTCCTGGTCATTTTTGCGCCGGCGTCATCAGCCCAAGCGGGGCCAGCCACCAGTGCCGTGGAGAAAACAGATAACAAAAGAATGGATTTAACGTTCATGGAGTCTATTTATCGTGAGAATTTGCGTTTGCCAAGAAAAAAATGAAGGAGACGCTTCTTTTTTAAGTCCTTGATTTAGAGGGAGTTCCAGTTGAAGGCTGCCAGTGAGTCAACAACGTGGGTGATTTGGGATTCGGTGAGTTCCGGGAAGATGGGCAGAGCCAGGCTGGTTTGATTGGCAGCCTCGCTATTGGGGAGATCCCCCGCGCGATACCCCCAGGAGGCGAAACAGGGTTGTTGATGCAGGGATACAGGATAGTACACCCGGGATCCGATATTTCCATCTTGCAGGAATTGGCGCAGGGCATTCCGGGCGGATGGGTTGACGGTGCGGATGACAAATTGATTGTAAACATGCCGGGATTGGCATGCGGCGGGCAGGATGATGGGTTTGCCGGAGGAGGATGGAACCGGATTTGCGCACCCCTGACAGCCGGAGGGGGCATCGGCCAGACCGGCGGCGGTGATTTTTGCGATGTAAAGGCTGGCGTTGCGCTGGCGGGCTTCCGTCCATTCGTCCAGATGCCGGAGTTTGATGCGCAGGAAGGAAGCTTGAATGGCGTCGAGGCGGGAATTGATGCCCAGCCATTGGTGGTTGTATTCGGTTTTTGCGCCATGGAGCCGCAGGATTTTGAGTTTTTCCGCCAGGGCGGAGTCGTTGGTGACCAGCATGCCGCCGTCGCCGAGACCGCCGAGGTTTTTGGTGGGGAAGAAGCTGAGACATCCCACATCGCCAATGCCGCCGACCCTTTGGCCGCGGTATTCGGCGCCGATGGCTTGCGCGGCGTCTTCGATGATCTTGATGCCTTTTTCCCTGGCGACGGCAAGGCAGGGGGCCATGTCGGCGCTTTGGCCGAAGAGATGGACCGGGATGATGGCCTTGGTGCGCGGGGTTATTTTGCGGAGGACATCCTGCGGATCGAGATTGAAACAGCGCAGGGAAATGTCCGCGAAGACCGCTTTTGCGCCCATGCGGGCGATGCAACTGGCGGTGGCGAAAAAGCTGTAGGGGGAGGTGATGACCTCATCCCCGGGGCCGATGCCGAAGGCCATGAGGGACAGGAGCAGGGCGTCTGAGCCGCTGGCGCAGGCGATGCCGTGGCGGGCCTGGCAGTAACGGGCGGTTTCCTGTTCCAATGCTTCGACTTCGGAGCCAAGGATAAAGCGGCCGGAATCCAGGGTTTTTGCAAAGGCGGCCATCAGTTCATCTTTGAGGGCTTGGTGTTGCCGGGAGAGATCAAGAAGGGGAACGTTCATTGGATTCAAGATTCGTAACAACTCGGGTTGGTTGGTTCAGTGGTTCAGGGTTCAGAGGTTGATTTCGCGTGCCGGCTTTTGTGCCGATTGTCTGGTCGCGATATTTTTGATTTTTTATTGTTCCAACCATTGAATCGTGAACCGTTGAACCCCGACAGCCTTGCCAAGCAATGGCCGGAATTCAAGGTTCAAATTCGGAAAGAAAATATGGCGAAGGGGGCAAACCGCAACGAAGGGGCTCGACAGGGGGGATGGGGATGTTTATTTCTTGGGTCATGCAGGCGATACATGTGGTGGCCGGACTTGGCCGGCTTGAAGGAGGACCTTCGAATACCTTGCCCAAATTGTGGTCTCATTTGAAGACCCAGGGGGTGGATGTGTCGGCTTTTACAACTGTCACGGGGAGGGAGAAACCCTCGGAATTGCCTGCCATCCGGGATGGAATCGTTTTGAACAAGACGCGCCGGATTTTTCCCAGGCGTTTCAAGTTTTCGCCGGAACTGGGGCAAATGTTGCGCCGGGAAATGCCCAAGGCGGATCTTTGCCACAACCACGGTTGCTGGCTGCACCCGAACTGGCTGGCGGCGCGGGTGGCCCGTTCCTGCAAAAAACCCCTGATTATTTCTCCTTTGGGACATCTGGACCCCTGGTCATTGGAACGGCATGCCTGGGCCAAGAAAATTCTTCGGCTCCTGGTTGAGGAACGTCATTGGTTTTACGCTTCGGCTTTTGTGGCCAAGTCCGAAGTGGAGGCGGAGAATCTACGGCATCTGGGGTTGAAACAGACGATCCGGGTGATCCCCAACGGGATTGATGTGGAGGATTGGAAAAAACCGGTTTCCTCCGAGCTTTTTTTTGAGCGGTTTCCCGAATTGTTGAATCATCAACTGGCGTTGTTTCTTTCCCGGTTGCATCCCAAGAAGGGAATTATTTCCTTGTTGAAGACTTGGGAGAAGGTGTCGGCCCGGCATCCGGATTGGTGTCTGGTTCTGGCGGGCGGCGGCGACGAGGTTTATGTCCGCAAGCTGCGGCATTGGGTGGACAACAGCGGGTGCGCCGGGCAGGTGGCGTTTGTGGGGGAACTGGATTGGTTTTTGAAAAGGGCCGTTTTTGTGGCGGCCAGTTTTTTTGTGTTGCCGAGCCACAGTGAGAATTTTGGGCAGGTCATCCTGGAATCGCTGGCATCCGGGACGCCGGTCATTGCGAGCCGGGGATGTCCATGGCCGGAGTTGGAAAAACGCGGTTGCGGCTGGTGGATGGAGAATACGGAGGCCGCCCTCGAACACGCCTTGGAAACCTCCATTGGATGTCCTCCGGTGGAATTGCGGGCGATGGGCGCCCGCGGCAGGGAATGGGCTTTGCGGGATTTCGACTGGAAACAAATCGCCGGACGAATGAGGGATTTGTACCAGGAAGTTTTGGGGCATTAGAAGCTGCATGCCTTCGGTCTGACAGCCTCTTTTTTCAACCTCTGAACCGTGAACCAGGCAATCTGGGTCATTGATCGGTCGGAGCCGGAAGGTCCTCGGGGGGTTTGATCAATTCGGTGACAATGGAGATGGTGAGAGGACGATCCATGGAGACTTTCTGGCCTCCGACGTCGAGGTTGAGTTTGAGGTCGAGATTCAACCGGGTGTCGTTTCGCTGCAAATAATTGTGGGTGAGGTTGTAATCAATGTTGCCCTTGCCTGTGCCGCTGATGGTCATTTCAGTGGGCATGCTGGCGGTGGCGGCGTTTTTGGTGGCGGGCACGGTGAATTCGACGGTCACACAGGCGATTTTTGCCCCGGCTTCCTCACGCACCTCCTTCAAAAGGGCTTTGGCCTGGATATTCAGGGTCATGGAAATGCCCGATTGATTGAGCGGCAGACTGTAGTTGAATGTCCATGATTCGCCCGGTTTGATGGGTTTCCCGGGCAGCATGCTGACGGGGTTGGTCATTTTGGAAAACTGTTCCGGATTGGCGTCGGTGGGCAGGGTGCGCTTGTCTGCGCTGGGGAGAAGTTTCCCGTCCTTGTCGATCCGCGAGGTCCAGCTTTTGCCGGGAAAATTTTCGGACGGAATGGCCATGGATGCGCCGCCCATTTTGGTGCCGCCGCTGGCGCGTTCGCAGATTTGAAGCATCTCGATGCTGCCGTCCGGCAGCTTGGATTTGATTTCCTGGGAGATATCGGTTTCCATTTGTATGGTCATGTCCGATCCGGCGCCGTTTTGAGCGGTGGGAAGCGACATCTGCATCTTGATTTCCATCTTCGAACGGTGCGTGACTTTTTGTCCGGACGGCGGATCGAATTTCAGCAGAACGGCTTCCTCTGCCAACGAGGGAAGGGCGGCGGCAAGGATGAAGAGGAGATGAAGGAGATGCCGGGGGATGGACATGCGCGGGAGTATCCGTATTTTGCGCATCGGAATCAACGAGGAATTCCCTCATGTCCAGATGCTGCGGTCCAAGGCCCTGTGCTGAAGGGCTTCGCCGATGTGGCGGGTGGTGATTTGTTCCGAGGCGTCGAGATCGGCGATGGTGCGGGCCACTTTGAGAATGCGGTCGTAGGCGCGGGCGCTGAAACGCATTTCGGTGACCGCCGAGCGAAGAAATTCATGGCCGCTTTCATCGGGCTGGCAGTGGGCGCGAAACGCCCTGGCGCCCAGCGCGGCGTTGGTTTGGCCCTGTTTTCGATAACGCTGGTATTGGCGGTAACGGGCCTGGACGACGCGATCCCGGATGGCGGCGGAGGTTTCGCCAGGAGCGGACCTGGTCATTTCAGTGTAGGGAATGGCGGGCACTTCGACGTGCAGGTCGATGCGGTCAAGAAGGGGGCCGGAGATTTTCGACCGGTAGCGCTGGATTTGGACGGGACTGCAGCGGCATTCCTTTCCGGGATCGCCATAGTAGCCGCAGGGGCAGGGGTTCATGGCCGCCACGAGCATGAAACGGCACGGGAACGCGACCGCGCCGGTGGCGCGGGCCACATGGATGGCGCCGTCCTCGATGGGCTGGCGCAGGGCTTCAAGGGTGGATCTTTTGAATTCCGGCAGCTCATCCAGAAAAAGCATCCCATGGTGGGCAAGGCTGACCTCGCCGGGACGCAGATCCGCCGTGCCGCCGGTCAGGGCGATGTCCGACATGGTGTGATGGGGGGATCGAAAAGGGCGCGCCGCCACCATGGGCTGGCTGGGGGGGAGGATGCCGGCCACGCTGTGGATGCGGGTGGTTTCCAACGCCTCGTCGAGGGTCATGGGCGGCGCGATGGTGGGCAGGCGGCGGGAGAGCATGCTTTTGCCGCTGCCGGGGGGGCCGATGAGCAGGACGTTGTGGCCGCCTGCCATGGCGATTTCCATGGCGCGTTTGGCGTGGGATTGGCCTTTGATGTCGCTGAAATCCAGTTCGTGCCCGGCTTGGGCGGCCAGGAGAAGATCCGTGTCGTGGCGGTGCGGCATGAGTTTGATTTTATTGGCCAGGAATTCCGCGCATTCGCGCAGGTTGCCGGCGCCGTAAACCTCAAGCCCCTGGACAAGGGATGCCTCCGCCGCGTTTTGTTTTGGCACGATCACGCCAGCCCGTCCGATTTCCCGGGCCAGCATGGCCATGGACAGCACGCCCCGGGTCGGACGCAGGGCGCCGTTGAGCGCCAGTTCGCCCACGATCAGGAATTCCGCCAGCCGCGGCATGGCCAGTTGCTCGGTTGCGGCCAGGATGCCCAGCGCCATGGGCAGGTCGTAAACCGGCCCTTCCTTGCGAAGGTTGGCGGGCGCCAGATTGATGGTGGTGCGGGTGCGGATGTGGCGGAACCCGCAGTTTTCCAGGGCGGTCTTGACCCGGTCGCGGGATTCGGTGACGGCCTTGTCGGGCAGCCCCACAATCACCACTTGGGGAACGCCCTGCCCGGTGTTGGTTTCGACCTCCACCATGGCGGCGTCCAAACCCGATATCGAAGCGGAAAAACATCGTGAAAGCATAGGGTGAATGACCGCCATCTTCCGCCGCGCGCGGATGGAAGGGGGGCATCTGAAGATCCGATGGGTTGATTGACGGGAAAAATCAAGGTGCCAAGGAAAAATATATTTTTCCACATGAGTCTCACAAAAGAATTTATTGAGGATTCACTAAATAATGGATACGCGACGGGGATACCTTGCGGCGGCAGGCCACGCCTGAGCCTGTCGAAGGGCTTGGGTTTGGCCAAAGGAATTTATCGCGCCAAGCATCGTAGTTTTGCAAGAACCCCCATAATATGTTTAACATGACTGAGATGAATGGAAAAATTTGTCGTTTATCCGGGAAGGGGACCCCATTGCGATTGGTTCGCGGTTTTCAATGGGATCTGGCGCGGCAGATGGAGCGGGTGGATTTTCTGCGACGCTGGATTCCGCGGTATGCCGGCTGGGGGTACGACGAGATGTATCTTTATCTGGAGGACGCCTTTGATTATCCCTCGGCGCCGGGGGTGGGGCGCAAGGGGGCGTTGTCGTTGGGGCAAATGGAGGGACTGGCGCGTTGCGCGGAGCGGAGCGGGCTCAAGGTGGTTCCGGTTGTCCCATTGATGGGGCATGCGGCGTATTTGATGAAGGTTCCGCGGTTGAGGCAACTGGCCGAGATTCGCGACCGGAGCGGCAATCCGCTTGCCTGCGGCCAGATTTGTCCCCTGCATGAGGGGACATTGAAGCTGGCGGAGAAACTGTTGCGCGATGTGGCGCCTTTTTGCACGGCGGGGATTGCGCATGTGGGATTGGACGAGTCGTTTGAAATCGGGCGCTGCCCGGAATGCCGGGCCGAGGTGCGGCGCATCGGGCTGGCGCGTCATTTTGCGGGGCATGTGCAACGGTTGCATGCAATCTGCCGCCGTCTGGGGCTGCGGTTGGGAATGTGGGCGGACATGCTTTATTATGTGCCGGAGGCCATTCCGTTGCTCCCCAGGGACATTGTGGCCTACGATTGGTATTATTATCCGTTCCGGCGGTTCCCCAAGGTCGAGCTGTACAACTTTGCCGGGGCGGATTCGACCGGCCGCCTGCGGCGGGCGGGGATCGACGTCTATGGCTGCCCAAACAACGGCCCGTTTCTGCATGAGCCTCTCACGCCGTTTCTGGACCGGCTGCGCAACATTCTGTCGTGGTGGCGGTATATCCAGCGGAAAAACGCCCAAGGCATGCTGATCACCTCTTGGTCGCCAAGCCGCACCTGTCTTGAGATGAACATGCTGGTCGATGCCGCCGCGGCTTCGCTCTGGCTGGACAGCGGCCTGGACGATCCGCGCCGGATGCTGGAGCGGGGATTGCGCCGGATGTGGGGGATTGGCGGCGCGAAGGCCGCGGCCCTGGTTGCGGAGGCGGAGAAATATCAGTATGCGGGGTATTATCGCTGGCAAACCCATGACAACTGGCGCGCGCTGGCCGGGGACATGCCTGTTGCGCCTTATCGCCGGGAGGCGCGGCATTTTGAAAGATTGGTTGACCGGGCCAAGACGATGAAGTTGCCGGTTCCTTTGCGCAACAGCCTGGTGATGCGCCGCTTCATTGCGCGGAAGGATGTTTTTCTCAAGGAAGGAAGCCGGGGGATTTTCGATGCCCGCCGCGCGATGGCGCAACGAAAGCCGGATCTGGCGGTGACCCTGTTGCAAAAAATCCGGCGAGCGGCGGATGGGGCGATGACCGATCATGCCCGGACTCTTTCCGTGGCGCGTGTTCTTTGGAGACGCTCCCGTTCGCCGCGGGAAAAAAATCCCGTCGGGCAAATGTTGAAAACGGGAATGGGCAGGCTGCGGGAATTGAGAGGGTTTCTTGACCGTGCGATGGACGATCCCCGCCGGGTTTGGGAGGCCAATCCCCTGGCCGGGCAATGGCAGCTTCTTTTTTGGGTTCGGAATTTCGAGCCCGCTTTGCAGGGTGCGGTGGTATTGACGCCCGATGCCAAGGGGGGATGGAAGACCTTGCATTCGCTTTGGTCGTTGGAGTTCATTGCCCGGGCCGGGAATTCCCGCGCCAATTTTTTGCGGCGTCATTCCGCGTCTGTTGAATGGGATGGGCGCGAACCGTTGCGATTGAGACTGGCGGTGCGCGGGATGGGACGCCTGGAGATCGGCGGCCTGCAACTGACCGATGGGGTGAGAAAACTGGCGCCCACCGCGCTGATTCGTCATGGAGGGAGGGTGGAGCGATTGAAACGATTGGGCGGCATCAGGTTGCCGGGCGCGATGATGGGTTGCCGCGCCCCCCGCCGGGGTTTTCCGCCCATCGACTGGAAAGCCGACCAAGGCTGGGTGGAAATGGAGTTTGTTTTGGATCGATAGGAGGGCGGACCGTTGCCACGCCGGCCTGTCTCGCCGAAGGGCCCAGGCAAAGGCGGAAGTGGCCATGGCCACGCAGACTGCGGCTTCCGCACCGCCGCATTTTTGCCTTTTAATACGAAAAAACGACGCCCAAGTGTCCGCGGGAATTGTAGCGCTGGTTGTAGGTGGTGTCGTAGAGCTGCCAGCCGTAGTCAAACCGGACGGTGCAATAAGGCGAAATGGTGTAGCGCAGGCCGGGACCGGCGCCGGCCAGTTGGATGTGCGGATCCTCGCCTGGCAGCAGTTCGTGGTTCATGGCGCAGCCGTAGTCGAAGAATCCCAGGAACTGCAATTGATCAACGGCCTTTTCGAGGCCGAAAACCTGTCCGAGACTGACGGATGGGGTGCGGATTTCGGTGTTGATGATGTAGCCCTCGTCGCCATTCACCTCGCGCTCGTCATAGCCGCGGATGCTGCTGTAGCCGCCAAAGCCGAGCTGTTCGCTGCTGAGCAGATTGCAGTCGGTGAACTGGCCGGTGCCCTTGAGAATCCATGTGAAATCCGCCGGAAGCTTGGTCACGCGTTGAACGACAAATTTCTGGTAACGATATTCCGCATAGGCGCCCTGGCGGGCGGCGTCGAAATTGAAATCCCTGTTTCGCGGCGTCCATCCGCCGGGGCTGTAAAAGAGCGAGAAATCGAAGGTGGTGCTGCCCCAGTCGTCGCGGAGGGTGGAAATGTAGCCAAACATGAACTGGTTGATGTCGGAGGTGGTGTCGAAAACCTGGGCGCCGCCGAAATCGAGATTATTGTTGCTCTGTTTGAAATCAAAACCGGCGGTGGCCTCGTGGCTGTAGGGGCCTTCCGTCGGGAGGGGCACGGAATACCGGGTGGAAGCCTGCCAGCTCATGCCGCCGAGATCAAAAAGCGGGTTGGCCATATCGGCGCGGCTTTCCGAATAACTGCCAAACGAGGTCAGCCGGTGATGCCATGGCAGGGGAACAATCCAGCTGCCGGAGTGCGCGGTCATCTTGTTGCAATGCGGATCTGCGGTGAATTGGTAATTCAACTGCTGGTCGAGGAAAAAGGCGTCGCCCCAGTTCATGCCCGCAATAATCCGCTCGTCGCCGGTGGGATCGTTGCCGCTGTCCTCGTAACCGGCGTAAAACCGCGCGGGAAAACGGTCCTTGGTCTTGAGGACGATATCCGTCTCTCCCTTTTCCTTGCCGGGGGTCAGGATGGCATTGACCAGGCGAAACGGATTGCCGTTGAGCCAGTTGACGTTTTCGGTCAGTTCGCGGGCGCTGACGGTCTGCCCGGGCTTGATGTCGATCTCATCGATCAGGGTTTTTGAGGAAAACCATTTGTTTCCCTCGGTCTTGACGCAGCCCAGACGTCCTTCCAAGACAATGTATTGAACCACTCCTTCGGTGATGTCCTGTTCCGGCACGGCCACATCCACCACCGGGCGGTCATTCTTCCGGTAAAAGAGGATGATGTCGCGGGTCAGTTTGTTGAGAGAGGCGCGGCTGACGGGTTTGCCCATGTAATCGGAGGCGATACGGGTGAATTCCTCCTTTTTGAGCAAGGGAACCCCTTCTGCGGAAATGCCCTGCGCGCCTGGAACTCCTTCCTTGCGGACCTTGTCCGGACTGCCGACAAAGATCAGCGCCTTGAGGCTTTTCACAAGAACGGCTTCGTCCGAGGCCGCTTCGGCGGTTTGCGGCGGCGCGGCTGGCAGGGTGGCGGTTCCCTCCTGTTGGGGAAGGGTTTTGGGGGCGATGCGCTCGAAATCCTGTCCTTTCAAGGGGCAGAGCGTCAGCATGACCAAAAGAACGGACGTCAGGGAAAAGGAAAAGAGGAGGGAGGCTGGCTTGGTCATTTGGGTTTCTCTGGGGTGGCTTCTTTCGAGGATTTTCCGGCGCCGGGTTGGCGCACCCCCACCTGTCCTTCCTTGACGGCGACAAAGGCATTGCCCTCATCCACGGTGACCGCAAAGAAGGTTCCCCGGGCGGCGGCGACTCCCTGCGGGGTTTTGACGGTGAAATCAGTGTTTTTGGGATCGTGCTTTTCGATCAGGGCGCTAAGTGTGCCGGACTGCAGGTCCAAGGCGGTTTTGCGTTTGACGATTTTTCCCTCGCCCTTTTGAAAATCGAGTTCCGAGATGACGAGGCGGGCGTCAGCGCCCAGGCGCACGGCCATGCCGGGCATGGTGACCAGAACAACCTCGCCATCGGCCCCGGTTTTAACCGTGGAGCCCATCGGCAATTTCTGGTCAATGGCAAGATTGGAAAATTGGGTCGATCCGGGGGCCGCCCACGTGGCCTTGCCTGTGACGGATTTGGCCACGGCTTGAACCGGCCCGGCATTCGCCGCCAAGGGGATTGAGGCCAGGAAAAAGAGGATCAGGAGGGTTGAGCGCATGATCAAAATCCTCCGAAGGTTTGCAGGACGTTTTGAAGCTGCATTTGCACCGCGGGACTGATGGCCTGCTGCAACAGGGGAGGAATGCTCATTGGAGCGACGGATGAGAATCCGCTGCCGCTCAGGGAAATGACCGTGCCGGGCGGAATGATGTTTTCATTGCGCGGTGCGCCGGGCGGCGGCGCGCCGGTGTTTGTTCCTGCGGGTGGAGTCCCGGGCTGTCCGTTGTTTTCCCCTTGTCCCTGGTTTTGCCCTTGATTGCCGCCTGCGGGAGGCTGCGTATTTTGGGCCAGATCGAAGCTTGATCCGCCGGCCAGCGCGCCGCCCTCAGTGGACGGCGGCGTGGTTCCGGCCAGGGGACCGCCATCGGTCATGGTGGTGAAAGGCAGGGTCCCGGCGGCAGTTCCGAGATCGGCGAAAAGGGTGACGGGATTGTTCAGAGTTGGGTTGTCGAGATTGGGATTGTTTTCGAAGATAATCACCTCGGGATTTGTGGTTGGATCCACAACCGGGGTTGCCTGTTCCGGCCGGAAAAGGAATCCGTTTCCAGTATGGCTGCTCAGCGGCGGAGTGGGATAGGAAACACCGTATTCCTGGAAGTCATACGGCAGACCGCCAAACACATTGGCTGAGGTGTTCTTGCAGTAAACCAGGAAACGTCCGCCGGAGGTTGTGAGGGCGGATGATCCGGCATTGTTGATAAGCGCGTTGTCGGTGGCCAGAATGATGTCATTGCCGTTGCCGGATGTTGAAATCGCCACTTCAGAGGCAATCGTGAGATTGCCTCCGGCAATCTGGATGGTGACGGGATTGACAATGTTTCCCGAGGAAAGACTGCCTTCGATCTCCAGATTTCCGATCGAATAAAGCGAAAAAGCGCCGTCGCGGGATATGCTGGAGAGGGCGCCAATGCTGTTGCCAGGATTGGTCAGGGTGATGGCGCCGCCCTGGGCGGTCAATCCGCCGGCAATGATGGCGCCGCTTTGGGTGATGTCACCCATTGAATAAAGGCTGAGATAATCGGTCACGACGCTTGAACCAATGTTCATGGCCCCGCTCTGGCAAACATAAACGCTGTGGCCATTGACGGAAACCGAACCGAAATCATTGCCGGAATTGGAGAGGGTGACGTTCCCGGATGCAAGCGGAACAGAAAATGTGGCCGTACCCGACACAATCAGGGCTGCGGACTGGCTGATATCGCCCAGGGATGTGACGGTCAAATTGCCGCCAAAACTTCCGCCCCCCAACTGGGCATCCGTCGTGTTGTACAGAGAGGCATTGCCGGTTCCGCCGGGGGTGAGGACGACAGTCCCCAGAAATTCGTTCGCCTGATTGTTCAGCGTAATGGATTGATTGCTTCCTGAGGCAAAAGTTGCCGCGCCTCCAACCGCCAGGGCGCCGTTCTGGGTGATGGCGCCGCTCGAGGAAATGGTCAGGTAACCGGTTGCATTGCAGGCATTCAGGGTGATGCCATCGACCATGACCAAAGACACGGACATTCCATTGGCGGAGTGCAATCCCACGCTTCCAAACGACGAGGCGGAGGAATCAAGGGTAATGTCGCCAGAGGCGCTTGTGCCAGTGGAGGTAAAAGATCCCGCTCCGGTGACAGTCAGCGTGCCGGAATCCGTGATGGCGCCTGCGGAATTGACGGTCAAATTGCCGCCAATGTTGCAAGAGCCCAAGTCCGTGGCGGCGTTTTCCGTGATGGAAACATTGTTGCCAGTCAGCGCCAGCGTGCCAAAGGTGTTGCCGGTGTTTTCCAAGGTAATGTCATGACTGCCTGCGCCAATGTTGACAGATCCGGTGACATTCAAAGCGGCGGTTTGGGTGACCGCGCCGCCGCTGCTCAAATTGAGGCCGCCGCCAATGCTTGTTCCCCCCAGAATGGTGCCCACGCTGTTGATCACCGATGCGCTGCCCGTGCCGTTGGGGGAAAGAGTCAGCGTGCCGGAAAAGGCGTTGCCAGTGCTGTCGAGAACAATATTGGCATTGCCCGCCGTGGTGGAAAAGGATGCCGTGCCGCCCACCACAAGGGCGCCGCTGTCAGTGATGGGATTGCCGCAGGTGACGCTCAAATTGCCGGTGATGACGCAACCGCCCAAATCAAGGGTTGTGTTTTGAACCACTGTGGCGCTTCCGGCAGTGATGCTCAGGGTGGTCATGGCATTGGGGCCGGAAAGGTTGAGATTGTATCCGGCCAATTCGAATTTGACCGTCCCGGTCGAGGAAACCGACTCCGTCTGGGTGATGGCGCCCGCCGCGGAAATTTCAATCGCCCCGGCGCCGGCGGTTTCAATGCCGGTGATGGCCGTGGGAGGCGATCCGCCGCCAATCGCAAAACCCGATGACGGCGAACTGATCCGGATCCCACCGCTTTGGCCCGCAGCTTCGAGAATGGGAGTGCTGATGCGGATGGGGCTGCCCGCGGCGCCGATCGAACCGCCGCCTCCCATCCCCGCCAAACGCAGGGCCAGCCAGCCGCCGGCGGAAAGAAGGGATGTGGATTGGGCGCGCAAAATGCTGCTGCCGGCGGTCGGCCCCACACTGTTGATGAAAATGTTGCCGCTGGTGGTGATGTTGTCCAAGGTGATGTTGCCGCTTGTGGGATAAGTGTTGCCCATGCCGTCGCGAATGTCGACAATTACGTCGGCGGACCCCGCGTTGATGGTGGTTCCCGAAGCCATGGTGATGTTGGCGGCGCCGGCGTCCCGCTGGGCGTCCACCACTCCGTTGGATGCGCCAAAGTTGGCGGCCAGCGTCAGGGCGCCGCTGTCGGTGGTGATGTTCGCATTGATGAGGATGCTCCGTCCGGCCTGCAGGGCCAAGTTGCCGCCATTGCCGCTGGGATTGTTGACAACAAGGGCCGCATTGACGACGATGTCGTTATTGGCTTGCAACACCACATTGTTGGGACTCGAAAGCAGGCTGACAAGGGAGGACGCGGTGATCGTGTAATCCAGAGCGGGATCAGTGGCAAAGAGGAGATCTCCCGACAGGGTTGTTCCGCCGGATGAAATGGTGATGTTTTTGGGATCGAAAAGGATGGAACCGCCGCCAGTCTGGACCGTCCCGCCATAGGCGAGTTGATCGCCGGAGGAGATTTCCACGAAACCACCTTTGCCGCCCGATGTTCCCGGCTTGGCGCTGATGTCGCCGTAAAACGCATTCTTCTCGTCCGCCCACAGGATGACCGTGCCGCCATCGCCGGTTTCGCCCGTGGCATCTGCCTTGATCTGGGCGCCTTGGGCCACTCCCACGGTTTGGGCATTGGCCAGTTCGTCGGTTGTCAGATTCTTGCCACCTTGGTATTCCCCGCCGATCCGCACCTGTCCGCCGCCGGTTTCGCCGCTGGCGTCGATCAGGCCGCCATTGATCCGCACATCCGGTCCGGTCATGTCGATCTGTCCGCCCTTGCCGTCCGCGTCCCTGGCTGAAATGGTTCCGGAGTTGGCCACCACGCCGCTGTCGGCGGTAAGCAGCACCCGCCCGTTTTTGGTCGTCACGCCATTGGCGCGGATGACACCCTCGTTGTTGATGGCAAATGCGTAGATGTTGCCGTGGGCCTTGAGTTCCGCTTGCGCGGCGGCAATCGTGCCGCGGTTCAGGATGCCGGTGCCGCCCCCGGTTTTCTTTTCCAGGGTTGTGGGCCGGACGAGCATCTGTTCGCTGCCGCTTTGGGAAAGGATGAATTCCTGTCCCGCTCCAAGGCCCACCGTGCCGTTGGGCGCGCTGAGCGTGCCGCTGTTTTCAACCTTGTGGGCCATGAGCAGAATATCACCGCCGGAAGCGCTGATATTGCCAAAGTTTTGAATGCATGCGGTGGAATTGCCCGTAAAGTTCAGGTTGCCGCCCGCCATGAACTGGCTGTTGGCCACATCAAGCGTGGAAGCGATGAAGGACGCGCAGTTGATCGAGGCGCCGGGACCGACCATGATGCCGTTGGGATTGATCAGGTAGATCTGCCCGTTTGCCTGCAGACTTCCCAAGAGCGAGGAAGGATTTGCGGAAATGACCCGGTTGAGAGCTGCGGAACTGGCGCCGGGTTGGAGAAATTTTGTCAGTTCCCCGCTATTGATGGAAAAATCCTGCCAGTTGATGATCACCCGGTCGCTGGTGGTGATTTGCAACGTGTTGCCGTTTCTCTGGAAAGAAGCCGACCCGGCAACCACATTTTCCCCCACAGGATTGGCGGATGAGGAACCAGTTCCAAACCAAAAAGACAGGAAAAATACAAAAAAACCTCGTGCAAAAGAGGTTGCATTAAAATGGGCGATTGTTTGGTGCATCAGTTGTGATCGAGCAATGGAGAGGCGAAATTGTGAAAAAGCCCATGCAATATATCATGTTCCTTTTGATTTGTCCCGCTTTGGTTTTCGTTGATAATCAATGAGTTGCAACAAAAATAATGGAGGGGTGTGGGATAAAGGCGGGTAAATCTGTGATTAATTTGTCAAAGCTTGATTTTTCATGAACGAACAAAAAGGCGCAGGATTCCTTTGTTTGCCGCATTATGGGTGGCTGGTTTTTGTTTGTCTGATGGCTTCGTAGAGTGCGATGCCGGTTGATGTGGCGAGATTCAGACTGCGGGCGCGGGGTTCGGTCATGGGAATCGTCAGGGCATGATCGGTTTTCCGGCGCAGGAGTTCTTCGGGAAGGCCTTTGGTTTCGCGTCCGAACACCAGACAATCGCCTTTTTGAAAGGCCGCCTGCCAGTAGAGCCGGGTGGCTTTGGTGCTGAAAAACCATGCGCGCGTCTGTTGGGAGAGGCAATCGTGAAGCGAGGAATGTTCCACGATTGTGGCGATATCAAGATAATCCATGCCGGCGCGGCGCATGGCGGCGTCCTCCAGTCGAAATCCCAGCGGATGGATCAGGTGCAGGACGGATCGGGTGGCGGCGCAAAGGCGGGCGATGTTGCCGACATTGGCGGCAATTTCCGGTTCCACAAGGACGATGTTGAATCCATCCTGGGTTGCTGAAGGACGGGGGGGCGGGGTGTTCATGAGAAGTGCTTGATGGGAACCATGTCTTTTTGCAGACCGCGCTGCAAAAAGAAAGTCTGAAGAGGTTCTTGCAAAACTACGATGCTTGGCGCGATGAACCGCCTTGGCGGCATCAAGGAAGGACAACAAATTGTCGTGAAATGTGGCGGGAGTTTTGTTAGGGTTTGCAAGTGGTGACGCCTTTTCAGAGGAATTTGTTGTGGAGCACCGCCATTCATATCGTGGCGTTGGTGATCCTCTGTTTTTCCATGGGGTTTTCCAGTTCGCCTAAAAAAGAGGAAGTTATCCAGTTCATGGATCTGGCAGCCATGCCCGGCGAAGCCGGAGGCGGCGATGGTGTCGAAGCCGCAGCCCCCCTGGGCAAAACTCCGGATGCAGGTGTGTCTCCGGCGCCAGCCCCGGAACCCGAGCCGGTGGCGCCTCAGCCCCAACCCGTAACGCCCCCTCCGCAGCCGGAACCGGCTCCAATTCCGCCGGACCCCACCAAGGAACCCCCGATTGAACCCGTGCCGGTGAAGACCAAGCCGGAGAAAAACAAGCCTGAGCCCAAACCGGCGGTGACAAGAAAAGAACCGGTCAAAACCGTCACGCCTCCCGCGACTTCCAAAAACTCTTCCTCAACCGAAAAACCGAAGATCAAGATCAGCACTACAGTGGTCAAAAAGGTGTTGGGAAAAGGATCCGCCTCCACGTCGTCCGGTTCCAATTCCAAAGGGTCCAACAGTCCGGCGGGCAATCCCGGAGGCGTAAAAGGCGGAACAGGCAAGTTTGATTCAAAGAGTTTTGGAAAAGGATTGATTGTAAGAATGGGGAAGAATGGAGCGGGCAGGATTTGGGGGCCCGGCGGAACGGGCGGCGGAACGAGCGGCAGCGGCAAGGAAAGCCCCTATGCCTGGTATTATGGCGTGGTTTTCAAGGCCATGGATGACGCCTGGCGGGCGCCGTCCGGGGTTTCCGAGGGATTGGCGACCACTTTGATTTTGAAAATTGAGCGAAGCGGACGAATTGCCAAAGTTTCGCTTGCATCTTCCAGCGGAAATCCGACACTGGATGAGTCCGCCCTGACGGCGGCTCGCAGTGTGGAAAAGCTGCAGCCTCTGCCGGGAGGGATGGGCGATTTGAACGGAGTTGAAATCACGGTAGAATTCAAGAACCAAAGAAAGTGAAATCCTTTATGAGACCAGCATTTGATTCCAGAGGTTTGTTTCTGTTTTTCGCCATGACAGGTTTGGCGGGAATTTTTTCCATCCACGCCCAGGTGACGATAACCGGTTTCAGCGACGGAACCATTCCCATCTCGGTGCCGATCTTGAGCGGCGCCTCCGGTTCGGAGGCGACGGCGATTCTGACGAAGGATCTTGAGCGGAGCGGCTGGTTCAAGGTGGTATCCAGCGGAGGAGAGTACAAGGTGGAAGGATCAGCTTCCGGAACAGGGGTGCAGGGGAAGATTTTCAAGCGCGATGGCACGGTGGTGGGCAGCGCGACCGGCGCCGCCGGGAATTTGCGCCGTTCGGTTCACCAGGTGACGGATGCGATTGTGGAGAAGGTGGCTCAAAAGAAGGGGATTGCCCAGACCCACATCGCTTTTATTTCGGATAAATCGGGACACAAGGAACTCTATGTGATGGATTACGACGGTTATAACGTGATGCGTCTGACCAGCGACAACTCCATGGTGGTGTCCCCTCATTTCAGTCCGAAGGGCAACAAGATCGCCTACACCTCCTACAAGTCCGCGTATCCCGATGTTTATGTTTCGGATTATCCAACCGGCAGCCGGCAGGCGGTGTCGCGTTTCCCGGGATTGAATTCCGGGGCGTCTTTTTCGCCGGATGGCTTGCGTCTGGCTCTCACCCTCAGCAAGGATGGCAATCCCGAATTGTACACGATGTCGGTTGGCGGCGG
Source organism: Verrucomicrobiia bacterium (assembly GCA_028687435.1). GTDB lineage: Bacteria > Verrucomicrobiota > Verrucomicrobiia > JABWAM01 > JABWAM01 > JAQUAF01. The sequence continues at coordinate 73,523 of JAQUAF010000011.1, forward strand.
CAGTTTGAAGCGGTTGACCCGCACCCGCGGCGGCGAATCCTCGCCCACGTGGTCGCCGGACGGCAGCCAACTGGCCTACGCTTCGGACGAGGGGGGCAGGCCGCAGATTTATATTATTTCCAGCGCGGGAGGGGCGGGAAACCGGATCACCAGTTCGCCCGCTTACAATACCGAGCCGGACTGGTCGGCTGAGACGGGCTTGATTGCCTACAGTTCGTTGCGCGGCGAATTCTGCATTGCGATTCTGGATCCGAAGAATGGCAAGTCGGAGGTTGCGTGTTCCGATGGACGTTGTGAAGATCCCAGTTGGGCTCGTGACGGGCGTCATTTGGTTTTTACCCGAACCACGGGCCGCCATTCGGAACTTTATGTTCTTGACACTGTGACGAAGCAGGTCACACAGTTGACCCGGAACTTTGGAGAATGCTCCGAACCCAGTTGGTCGGGGCGGTAAACCTTTTTTCAGCTTTAAAATTATTGCTCATTATGAAATCCATCAAAGAATCGATCTCGTTGTTGCTCATTTTGGTTTGCGCCCTGGCTTTTAGCGGATGCAAGAGTGCCACCAAAAAAGGGGATGGCGCCAACATTGACGATGAGGGGGACAAGGTTTCCACATCCGACGAGGTGATGGGAACCAAGGAAGGGGATCTGGCCACGGGTGTGCCGGAGGATCAACGTTTAAATACCAAAGATGGGGTGGCTTGGGGGAAATGGTCGGCCATTCATTTTGGCTACGACAGCGCGTCTGTCAGCCAGGAGGATCGGGCGACATTGGAGGAGATTGCCAAGTATGCCAAGGAGAATCCCGACAAGAAGATCATGGTGGCTGGACATTGCGACGAGCGGGGCACCTTGGAATACAATCGTGCGTTGGGTCAGCGCCGCGCTTTGGCGGCCCGTGAATATCTGGTGGGGTTGGGGGTTTCGGCCAGGCGGTTGGGAACCATCAGCTATGGCGAGGAACAACCCTCTGATTCCGGGCATAATGAAGAGGCGTGGTCCAAGAACCGCCGGGGCGAATTTGGGATTGTGCAATGACTTGTTTTGGGTCGATGGCTTTTCTGGAGATGGGATCGGGACAGATCCTGTTGATCCTCCTGCTGGCCTTGTTGTTTTTTGGCGCCAAACGGTTGCCTGAACTGGCCAGGTCCCTGGGGCTGGCCAAGCGGGAGTTTCAGAAAGCCTCCCGGGAAGTGTCGGAGGAGTTGGAGAAAGGCGATGCCGCCAAGCCGGTGGACACCAAGACGACCGCCCCAGCCAGTGAAGCGAAAAAAACTTAGACAGGCACTGGGAGGCACTGAGGGGGGAAAGGCTTGGATTTGTCGATGATCATCCATTTTCATGACGATGAAGTGTTGTTGCGGTGCTTTCGGCCTTCATCTCTGCCTTTTATTTTCCTCAGTGCCTTGGTGCCCAAGTGCCTCAGTGCCTGAATATAGCAACCATGAAATCCTCCTGTTACGTGCTTTTGACGACCTTTCCGAACCGGACAGCGGCCCGGCGGGTGGCGTCGGCTTTGTTGAAGAAAAGGCTGGTTGCCTGCGTTCATCTGGCGGCGGCCGGGGAGTCCCATTATTGGTGGAAGGGGAAGCTGGAAAAGGCGGGGGAAATCGCGGCCACATTTAAAACCGCGAAAAAAACCTTGTCATTGGCCATCCAAAACCTTAAACAACTCCACCCCTACGAAGTGCCGGAAATCCTGGCGTTGCGTGTGGAGGCGGGGAACGCCGACTATTTGCGCTGGGTGCAAAAGGAGACGCGAACCTTTTAACCAATGGAATTTGTTTCGAGAGAATCACATGGGCCGACATCGTTCATTACAAACCAGTGGCACGCTTGTTGCCAAGCGGAACGTCCTTAAGCGCCGTGAGCGCATCAATTTGCTCGCCGAACGCGGCAAGTGGAAGGAAGGCCAGCGCGCGTTGGGATTGCCTAAAACCAAGCCGACGGCTTGAGTTCCCCCGTTCGCATCAATGCCTTCCTGGCGTCCGCCGGGTTGGGATCGCGCCGGAGTGTGGAATCGCTGGTTCGCGAAGGCAGGGTCACTCTTAACGGGACGCGTGTGGAGAGCCTCTCCGTTCGTGTTGATCCAGAGCGCGATCAGGTTGCGTGTGATGGACGGGCAGTTAAAACCTTGGTGTCGAGGTATGTCCTTTTCCACAAGCCGGCGGGCTGCGCCTGCACCCGGCATGATCCGCATATCCGCAAAACCATTTACGATTTGCTTCCCGCGGAATTGCATCATCTGGCTTATGCCGGAAGGCTGGATGCCGATTCGGAAGGTTTGTTGTTGTTGAGCAATGACGGGGATTGGCTGGAACGTCTGGCGCATCCGCGTCACGGAGTGCGAAAGACATACCATGTTCTGGTCAAGGGGCGTCCGTCGCCGGAGGTTTTGGACAAGGCCCGCAAGGGGGTTCACAGCGAGGGCGAGTTGTTGAAACCCGAATTGGTGGGGGTGTTGGAGGAGTCGTCGCCCGCTCCGCGAAAACATGTCCGTGGCGCGGAACCGCCGGTCTGGCTGGTGGTCATGCTCCGGGAGGGGCGCAAGCGGGAGATCCGCCGGATTTTTGGCGCGCTGGGGCATCCGGTGAAACGTCTATGCCGGGTGGCGGTGGGCAAGCTGGAGTTGGGGGGATTGCCGGTGGGAAAATGGAGGGATCTGACTCCTGTTGAGCGGGAATCCTGCCTGGTGTAAAAGACATCAAAAGGAGGTTTCCATGGATTGGCGGCGCATTGAAGTGACACAGGGTGACATCACCCGGCAACAGGTGGACGCGATTGTCAACGCGGCCAACAATTCCCTGCTTGGCGGAGGCGGGGTGGATGGAGCGATCCATCGGGCGGCGGGGCCGGATCTGTTGGAGGAATGCCGCAAGTTGAATGGCTGCCCCACTGGCGGGGCGAAGATCACCAGGGGATACCGTCTGTCGGCCCGGCATGTGATTCATACCGTGGGGCCGGTGTGGGAGGGGGGAGGGGAAGACGAGGATGAATTGCTGGCAAATTGTTATCGCAACTGCCTGCGGCTGGCCGCGGAGACGCCGGATGTCCGTTCGATTGCGTTTCCCGCCATCAGCACCGGCGTGTATCGTTTTCCGTTGGAACGCGCCACCCGCATTGCGATTCGCGAAACCACGGCTTTTCTTGAAAAAAACCGGGGTTTGGAGAAGGTGATTTTTGTCTGCTTTGGCGACGAGGCGCTGGAAGCCTATTTAAATATTTTGAAAAGCCAAAGTTTGGGGCAAAAATGAAATTGCGAAGGTTTTTAATTTTGCGATTGTCCCTGGATTCCCGCATTTGCGGGAATGACGGGAAGGGATGCTGCCTGTCAGTCCCCGATGTTCTTGGTATTTCAGGTGCACCGTCATTCCCGCGAATGCGGGAATCCAGTTGTGTTTGCGCCGGACTGTCCCGTCTCGTCATGACGGGAGCGGGACTTAATTTATGAGGGGGGAGGCGAGGCGAGGTGAAGGATATCCGGTGGTTTTGGCCGCGGATCGGATGCTGACGGCGGATTATGGCGTGGTATTTGACGCCATGGTGGCGGCGAGCCAGACGAGCGCGGCGCCGCGATGGTTGTTGGAACGATTGCTGATGGGGGATGGGCGGGGGATGGAAATTGCGCCGCTGGGATTGCGAAGAGTGGAGGCTGCGTTGCGGCAGGCGGGATTTGGCGCTGACGAAGTGGCGGTGGCGGGTGAACGCGGGTTGGATGCGGTGATCGGTCCGGCAACACGAGTGGTGGGGATCAGTGTTGGCGAGCCGTTGGGGTTGGGGATGAATTCGACGACCATGTCGGAGGTGGCCGGGGGAACGATTTATCCGCAACTGTATTTTCAGGATTTGTTGAGACGGGTCAGGCGGTTGATGAGGGAGCGGGCGCCGAAGGCGCGCCTGCTGGCGGGCGGGCCCGGCGTGTGGCAGTTGGCGATGCATCCGGATCGGATGTCGGAAATGGGAATCGATCATGTGGTGGGCGGTTATGTGGAGGGAAATATTGCCGGAATGGTCCGGTCCTTGATGGACGGAAAGGAAATGCCTGGGGTGATGGACGGACAGGGGGTGGAAGCCCGGTTGATTCCGCGCCTCCGTGGCGCAAGCGCTTTTGGATCGGTGGAAATCAGCCGGGGGTGCGGTTGGGGGTGCCGCTTTTGCGTGATGGCCCGGACGCCGATGGGTCATTTGCCGGAGGAAAATATCCTGGCGGATGTGGAAACGAATTTGAGTTCCGGGATGCGCGACACCGCAGTTTTGAGCGAGGATTTTTTCCGGTATGGCGCCAGCGGCGCAAAAACGGCGCCCTCGAAGTTGTTGGAATTGTTGGGCCGCCTTCGCGAAATGCCCGATCTGCGTTTGATTCAACCGGATCATGCCAATTTGTCGAGTGTCGCCCAGTGGTCGGATGATGAATTGAAGGAGGCGTGGCGGTTGCTGGTGGGGAAAACGGGGCGAAAACATCCGTGGGTGAACACGGGGGTGGAAACCGCCAGCGGAGCTTTGTTGGCGGCGAACGGAGGGCGTCCAAAAATGGGAGGTGTGAATCCGGAGGAATGGGGGGCGTTTTGCGAAACACAAATCCGGAGATTGTGCGGGGCGGGTTTCATGCCGATGGCGAGTCTGGTGTTGGGATTGCCCGGGGAAACCGAAGATGATGTGAGGAAAACCCTGGAGTGGGTGGAACGGCTGGGGGATGTGGCAGTGATGATTTTCCCGATGTTTTACGCCCCCTTGGATGGCGCGCCGCCGGTCAAAATGAAATCCTTGCGCCGGATTCACTGGCGGCTTTTTCGCGCGTGTTACCGCTTGAATTTCAAGTGGACGCCGCGCATGTATGCGGATCATCAGCGCGCGGCGGGAATCGGATGGGGCAAGCGGACCCTGTTGCAGACGCTTGGCCGGATGCAGACATGGCAGTGGCAGGCGAGATTCAAGATCCAAAATTCAAGGTTCAAAATTTGAAATGGAACCTGCCATGATTAACTGGATTCCCGCTTTCGCGGGAATGACAACAGTATTGAATGCTGAAAAAATCCGGATTGTTTTGAAAATTTTTCTCCGTCATTCCCGCGGATGCGGGAATCCAGACGCAATCAGCAGCGGAAGGAGTTCAATGAGATGAAAGATTCCGGCGAGCGGCAGATTCGGGTGGAACGGGCGTTGCAAAAGGCGTGTGAGGCGTTGCTGGCGGAACGGAATGCGGAGGGATTTTGGGAGGGATGCCTGTCGTCATCCGCGTTGTCCACCGCCGTTGCTGTGAGCGCCTTTTCGGTGGCGGGTGAAAACGGGGATGCCGCCCGGCTGGTCAAGGGGGCGCAATGGTTGTTGTCGCATCAAAATGGGGACGGGAGTTGGGGGGATACGGAGGAGAGTCCTGGAAATCCTTCCACAACCCTTTTGGTTCTGGCAGCCCTGCGGCTGGCGCGGGAGAAAGGCGCGGGGATGGACGAAAGTTTCGAGAAAACTTTGAAAATGGGGGCTGCGTGGGTGGAGCGAATGTTGGGGCGTGGTTGGGGAGTGGAGGAGGTGCAGGCTTTGTATGGAGAGGATCGGACTTTTGCCGCGCCGATTTTGATGAATTGCGCGCTGGCGGGCGGAATGGAGTGGGGAAAAATTCCCGGATTGCCGTTTGAACTGGCGGCTTTGCCGGCGGGATTTTACCGGGCGGTGAATTTGAATGTGGTGAGTTACGCCCTGCCCGCTTTGATAGCGGTGGGGCTGGTGTTGCACCGGCGGGGGAGTCGGGCGGGTTTGTTTTGTGACTGGCTTCGCCGGCGGGTGACGCCATGGGTGCTGCGAAAATTGTGGAAAATGCAACCGGAGAGCGGCGGATATCTGGAGGCGGTTCCCCTGACCGGTTTTGTGGTGATGAGTCTGGCGGGCGCCGGAGAGCGGGGGCATCCGGCGGCGGCGAGAGGGCTGGAGTTTTTGAGGAGGCTTCAACGCGAAGATGGAAGCTGGCCGATCGACGCCAACCTCTCGGTATGGTTGACGACCAACGCAGTGCGGGCATTGAAACCAGTCGAAGACGCGAATTTTTTCAAAGATGGCAGGACGGCAGAATGGTTGTCGCGATGTCAGGCGGCGAAGGCGCCGGCATTTGTGGGAGATGCGCCGGGAGGCTGGGCCTGGACGCATTTGCCGGGCGGAATCCCGGATGCCGATGACACGGCCATGGCCTTGCTTGCCTTGGCGGAATTGGGAACGGCAAAAGGCGTGGAGATGGGGGTGGATTGGCTGTTGAACCTGCAGAACCGCGATGGCGGCTGGCCGACGTTTTGCCGCGGATGGGGACGGCTGCCGTTTGACCGGAGCGCGCCGGATATCACGGCGCATGTGATTCAGGCTTTGTGGAAGCGGCGGAATGGCCGGCAAGGCGCGGAAATCATGAGGGCGCTGAAACGGGCGGAGGCGTATTTGCGCGGTTGCCAGCGGGCAAATGGGTCGTGGGTTCCCTTGTGGTTTGGCAATCAGAGGGAGGTGGCCTTGGAAAATCCGGTGATGGGCACGGCGGCGGTTTTGCCCGCCTTGGCGGTCATGGGAAAGGGCGGGGAGGCGTGTTCCCGGCGTGGCGTGGAATATTTGTTGAAATGCCGGCATCCCGATGGCGGATGGGGAGGGGGCGTGGGGTTGACTCCGACGGTTGAGGAAACGGCGCAAGCCTTGATTGCGTTGGGTGGCGTGACGGAGGATGAAATGGCGCGGCAGGCGGTTGGAAAAGGGATGGATTTTTTGACCGCGAAAGTCGAGTCCGGTGAATGGCGGCAAAGCCATCCCTTGGGATTGTATTTTGCCAAGCTCTGGTACTCCGAAAAACTTTATCCCCTGATTTGGACGGTTCATGCCTTGGGACAGTGCCGGGGGATGATTTGATATCAAAACATCAAATGGTTTATGTTGTGATGCATGAGAACGACATTGTCTCTTGATGAGGCTGGTGGATGCGAATATTCTCGTTTATGCGCATGTGAAGGGGGTTTCGCAGCATGAGCGCGCGCGCCAATGGCTTGATGCTTGGTTGGCACGAAAGCGCCATGGCGGAAAGATTTTTTGACAGGATTAACAGGATTGACAGGATTTTTATGCAAGAGGCGGACCTCCCCAACCCCTCCTTGTCAAGGAGGGGTGCGTCGAGCGTCTGGCATCGAGCGTCAGGCCGACGCGCTCCGGCGCGGCTTAATTCAATTGATGGGTGAATCCGGATGTTGAGCGCGCAAAGGGATGCGCGCCAGGCGGGTCCCGCGAATTCTTGGGCTGGCGGTTCGCTTGCCGCTATGCAAAGATCAAGCGAATGAGATTCAGGGAATCCGAAACGCTTGAATTGAAGAAATCCACCTCGGAATTGAAGGAGGGGGTGAGCACATTGAACAAACTTGATCTGTTGATTCGGGGCAAGCCCGTCAAAGCCGCCGAAACGCTGTTTTGCCCCGATAATTCACTGGAAGTGCAGGCGGCTGTGTTTGCCGGTTTCGATAAGCATACCTTTTTGGATATCAAAAGCCTGAAAGGAAACCTGTTCGATATTTTGAAGGATTCCGAGACGTATTTGAAAGAGCATATTCAATGGAGGGTCGAGTTGGGCGGTTTGGAGCGCAGGGAAATTCCGGAGATTCCCGTGGATGCGTTGAGGGAGGCATTGGTCAATTCCCTGTGTCATCGCGACTATCGCAATCCAAAAGGAAATGAGATCGCGATTTTCAAGGACCGGGTGGAGATTTATAATCCTGGCGAATTTCCGGAGGGATTTGAGCCGAAGGATTTTATCGGGGGCGCGGAGCGCTCCATCCTTCGCAATCCGTTGATTGCCGGAGTCCTTTTCAAGTCCAAGGATGTGGAGCGTTGGGGATCCGGTCTCAAACGCATTGTGGATGAATGCCGCGGACAGAATGTGCGTGTGGAATTCAAGATCTTGAAGAGCGGTTTTTTGGTCGTTTTTTACCGTCCGCTTTTTGAGGGAGCGAATCCGCAAAAAAAGACCCCCCAAAAGACCCCCCAAAAGACCCCCCAAATCGGGATTTCAAGATTGGAGGAAAAAGTGTTGCGGGCAATGGCGGACAACCCAAGGATCACGCGGATTCAACTTGCCGCCTTGTTGGAGGTAAGCCCCGAAACCATCAAGGAATACATTGAGAAATTGAAGAAAAAACGGCTTTTGGAGCGAGAGGGCAGTCCGCGGTTGGGGAGATGGAAGATTCAGGCTGAGGGGAATGATATGATGGAAATTTCCTGAATCCATGTTGTGTTGCCGATACGTCCTTGTGGAATCTCATTCATGATCCCAACCCCGTCACAGATCAAGGAAGTGCCGCAGGATTTGCGGGTGCGTGAGAGCATTCGCGTGGCGGCCGCGGGGCATCTGGTTGGGCTCATGCAAGGCAGGACGCCTGGACAGGCGGAACTGGAGAGGCAGGGGCGTGAACTGCTGGCTTCCCTGTCGTTGCCCGATTCGTTTCTTGGATTTGCGATGGTTTGTCTGAATAATTGTTTTTGGGAGGAGGCTTTTGGATCGACGCCGTTCAGACGGCGGTTGTTGCTGTTGCCGGAGTGTTTGAGCGATCGGACCCGGTGTCGCGGAGAAAGGGATGCGGACGGGATTCGTTGCGTGGGGTGCTGTTCCTGCGGGGTGGAGCGGTTGAGGAAGGCGGCGGAGGCGAGGGGGTATCAGGTGGTGGTGACGGAGGGCACGGGCACGGCTTTGGATCGGGTGCTGAATGGCGGGGCGGATGCGGTTTTGGGGGTGGCATGCATGGATTCGCTGGAAAAATCCTTTGTTCGTGTCGCCGGCCTGGGGGCGCCGCATCTGGCCATTCCCTTGTTGCGCAACGGGTGCAAACAAACCGAGGTGGAGGAGGACGAGGTGTTGCGCTTGCTTGGACTGGAGGGCGGGAATGGAATGGCGGCAGGCGGCATGCTGCCTTTGTGGAGGGAAACAACGATGATGTTTGCCTCCGATGCCGTGGAGGGGATGCTGGGCGCATGTCTTGGCAAGGCGGCCATGGAACGTCCCATGATGCGGCTGGCGTTGGAGTGGTTGAACCGCGGCGGCAAGAGAATCCGCCCTTTTGTGACCCTGGCCGCTTTTGCGGGCATTCGTCATGGGGAAACGGCGTTTTCGCCGGGCGGCATTCCGGATGGCGGCTTTCCTGTGTTTATCCGTTTGCTGGCGCTGGCGATTGAATGCATGCACAAGGCTTCGCTGATTCATGACGATGTGGAGGATGAGGATGGGGTGCGCTATGGACGTCCGACGTTGCACCGGGAACATGGAGTGCCCGTGGCGGTGAATGCGGGGGATTTTCTGGTGGGGCTGGGTTATCGCCTTGTTGCAGAGGCGGGAAAGAGCCTGGATGATCGCGGCGCGATGGATATCCTGGCGTGTCTGACGCGAGCCCATCTGGCCTTGTGCGAGGGGCAGGGCGCGGAATTGCTGTCTTTGAATGATCCCTGGCGCCAGTCGTCGGCGGATGTGCTGGAGATTTATGGCCTCAAGACCGCCCCGGCTTTTGAGGCGGCTTTGGTGATCGGAGCCCGGGCTGCGGATGTCAGGCTTGATCCGGACATGACCAGGCGTTTCTTCCTGCAATTGGGCGCGGGATTTCAAATCCTGAATGACCGTGAAGAATGGGAGAATCCCGCCTTGCGCCATCGTCTTTTGCAGCATTTGTTCCAGGGGACGCCGACGATTTTCACGGCATGCCTGTCGGAAGCCGGACAGACGGAGCGGGCGCGCCGGTTGCTGGACGAGTGGAGCAATAAACGGATGCCGGACGAACAGGCGGCGGAACAGTTGAAAGCATGGCTGGCGGAGGCCGGCGCTTTCGCGAAAGCCGATGAATTGGTGGATCGTTTTGCCGGACGCGCCCGCCGGTTGATCGATGTGGTGGAACAACCGGGACTGCGTTTGTGCCTGGATTTTTTGATCCGGCTGGCCTTGGGGAAGGAGGGGGGAAGGCAGGTGTAGTTTGTCAGACTGTTGGGAGGGTGGACAACTCAGGGATTGTAAACGTCGTTTGGGAGGTGGCGGCTTTGGTGGTATATTGAGGCGGGAGGGTTCTATGAGCGCCGATAAAGCAGGGTGTGAAGTTTGTGGTTCCTATATCAATTGTCAGTATCGGAACGAAAGAGGGGATGGCGCCGATGTTTGTTTTCTTTCCCCCGCGCCGGTGTTTGTCACCATTTCGCGTGAGGCGGGAACCAACGCAATGGCTTTGGCCTCACGATTGGCGGCGTATCTTCAGGAGCACGACACCGAAGCGATTTGTCCCTGGCAGGTTTTTAACAAGACATTGATTCTGAATGCGTTGGAAAGCCATCATCAACCCGGTTGGCTGGCGGAAAGCCTTCCCGAGGACAAGGTGTCGGAAATCGATGCTTTGATGATGGAACTTTTCGGAGGTCATCCCTCCATCTCAACCTTGTTGAAGGAGTTGGAGGAAACCATCCTCAAGCTTGCCGACAGGGGGAATGTGATTTTGGTGGGAAGAGCATCCAATGTCATTACAGCCAAACTGCCGGGGGGGGTGCATGTTCGTCTGGTGGGATCCGTTGAAAAACGATTGGAACGGCTGCGAACATCCGAGGGATTTACCGGGGAAGAAGCCGCGCCGTTCCTGCGAAAAGAGGATCGCGCGCGCGCCCGGTTCGTCCGCACCTATTTCAATGCCGACATTCAGGAGCCCCTGGAGTACGATCTGGTCATCAACACCGACCGAATGTCCGTGGAGGAGTCGGCGTTGATGATCGCAGGGGTTGTGCTTGAGCGCCACAAAAAGAAGATGGCCAAGGCGACGGCCCTGTCTGCTCCCATCCCATCCATGGTTGACGCAGGTTCCGGGGAGATGAAGGACTGAAAGTCTGAAGGGCAGGCGAAATGCGCTTGCGTTGGACGGAAAATTCGCTCTAGTATCCGCCCGCTGTTTCATCCGTTTCGCTTGGATGCGGGATGGACGCAGGCAGCGGGATGGTTTTGCAGAGGCAAGCCCGGGTGGCGGAATTGGCAGACGCGCTAGAATCAGGGTTTTGGCCGGCCACGTTCTGGATCGGAAAATAGCATCCCTCCCCGGCATCCCGGGGAACTTTCCCCTCATTTTCCGGTCTTGCCGGCTGCGGGCAGGAACCGCGCGGAGGCGGAGCAGAAATCCCTGCCAGTCTTTCCCGCCAGCGTCTCGATGGCGGCGGACAGATCCACCAGACCCGGCGGCTGATCGAACCCCTTCAGTTTCAGCACGAAAATGCGGGCAAACTTGAACGGACGTTCGCCGTCGGCGCCATGCGTCGTCACCAGCAGCCACTCCGGCGAAATCCATTCCACATAACTGTGGCGGGCCTCTTTGACGCCGGCAAACCGGGGATCGTTCCCGGCAAAATCCGGGGCGCGGGTGGAAAACGGCAGGCACACCGGCGGCTGCCACTGGTTGTCCTTGCGGGCGCAAATGACGATCCGCCCATCGCGGGATCGCGAACAAACCACCGCCCCGCCGTCGGGGCAAACCGAGGGATGGCCGCAACCGTCGAACGGCGTGAGTTCCCCCAACCCGCTGCCGTCGAGATTCACCAGGGCAAGACCCGCGCTCTGCCGGCGGTCCTCCTTGCGGTGGAATACCACTGCGCTGCCATCGGGCAACGGCGCGGGATCCTCCACCAGTTCATGTCCGCACCGCTCATCCGCAACCAGGGCCGCGGTCCCGGTGGCCAGCAGGGAACCTGAAACCTGCACCGGCGTCCGCCAGATCGCATGCTGTCCGCGATTCTCAAGGGAGTAAAAGAGCGTGTTTCCATCGGCGGAAAAGGCGGCGCAACGGGCATTGGGAACCAGCGCCTCATCCGCTCCGGTTTCCAGGTTGAGGCACCGGAGGACATGGGCTGCGGGACTGCGCGCCAGGGGAGGCGCGGCGCGGCGCACCGGCGGGGCGGATTCGTCGTACACCACAAAACGGCAATCGGGAGAAAGAGAGGGAAACCACTCGGCGCCCTCCTTGCGCCGCGTCAGCCGCTTCAAATTGGCCGCCCGCCCGGATTCCAGATCAAATTCCACGCGGTAAAGATCCGCTCCGTCATGACTGTCGCGGTGGCAGGCGTTTCCGTTTTCAAGATTCGACGCAAAAACAACCAGCAACCTGCCCTGTCCCGCCGCAGCCGGCGCGGCAGCGGGTTTCGCTCCCCCCCCCTCCGCAGCCTTGGACGCCGGCGCGGCGGTGGAAGACTGCCGCAAACGGACCGGCTTGACCGTCCAAAGCTGTCCTTTGGTGTAACAAAGCGGCTGCGCGGTTTTTGGCATGAAAACCGTCTGCAAAATATCCGCGTAAGGCGGAAACGCCCGCGCCGGCCCCACCCGCACCTGCCCATCCTTGGCGCCGGAAAGCAGACCATACGCCAACGCCATGGCATGAAGGAATTCGCCAGGGTTCAGTTCCTTGCCGTTGACCTGCGCGTGAACAGGCACAAACCGGTCGCCCAACATCGCCTCCATTTCCGCAACCACCCGTGTTGCGGCCACGACCACCTGTTCCTTCGTGAAAACAGCATGGGCAGCCAAAAGGGGGTCGTCCGTCTCCGTCAAGGGACCATACAAGGGATGCAACTCCGCCGAATCGGGCAGCTTTCCCTTTTTTGAAAAATCCGCCAGCGCGCGCGCCAGCCCCTCAAAAACATCGGTTAGCGAAAAAATCCGGATGTCGTTGCCCGCGCCAATCTTCACTTCATCGGGAGGACGGGCGGAAGTCCTGAAAAACTCCGTCAGCCGGGCGGCGATGTCCGCCAGTTCCCCGGCGGACAGGCGGCAGGCCTTTTCCGGCTCGAAATACTCCATGATCGTCTCCCCGCTGGTCCAGCAACTGCCCGGGTTTTTTGGAAAAAATTCCTTTTCAAGATAATCCGCGGTGCGGCCCAGATCCCGCTCGTCCGTCCGGCTGCACCCCATCAGGAGCAGGTGCGGACGGCGGCGGTCGAGGGATTCGATTTTCGGACGCAGCCCCTCCATGCGATGCCCGGCCTCCCCGGAATCGTCCCCCTTGCTCATGATACGGCCCATGAACCAAAAGATGCTTTCGTTTTCCCCGGCAATCCGCATCACATGGCCGGCCAGTCTTTCCAACTGGAAAATCTTGAGCGCATGAAGGGCGATGGGCACTGCGGGCTGGTCGAGCGCGAACTTGCTCATCCGGCGGAAAGCATAACCCTCGGGCGCGCTTTCCAGCGCATGGCTGGGCATCATGGAAACATCCCGTCCAAAAGTCTTTTGCACCAGCGCAAGCCCTCCCAGCCGGGCCATGTCCGTGGGGGTTTCGCGAAGCCGGTTGATCATCCTGGTTTTCTCGTCGATCCGAAAATCCCTCGCATGGGAGTAACGCGCCCCGACCAGCATCACCGCCGCAGCCCAGTCCCTTCCTGTCGTAAGCGACCACGCCCCCCGATATCCCTGCGCCTCCTTCAAGACCCGCACCTCGCCCAGCAATTCCGATCCGACCGGATAAGGACCGTGGGTTTCCTCGCCATGATAACCGATCGGCAGTTTCCACGCATTGATCTGGGGAATGAGAGACGGATCCTCCTTTTGCAGCCGTTCCACCAGGATTCCATCGAAAAAGAGCGTTCCCGGAATCCTGTACCGGCTGAAAAGCTCGCCCATCTGCCGCACTTCCGCCGCCGTGGCATAATAACCTCCGGGACCATTGTAATGATGCGTAAAGGGGACAATGAACACCGGCGCACGTCCCGTTCCTGACGAACGGACCGCAGGAGCGGCTGAGACACCGGTTTTTTTCAGGAGGGCGATGGCCTCATCAATCTTGGCCAACGCCTGCGCCTGATCGCCGCGCCGGGCGGCGGCGCGGGATTCCCGGTCCAACCGCTCCGCCGCCTGGGTGTCCACTCCCCCGGCTTTGGCGCCTTCCAAAAGTTGTTGCAACTCCCGCACTTTGCGGTGAGGCCCATCGCCAGCGGACGGCGCCGCCATGGATAGAAACGGAAACAAAAGAAAAACCGCCAATAAATCGAGCCGGGCCCAAGTCCCGGAAACTGCCCGGCGCTCGATGCGCGGCGCTCGGCGCTGAATCCGAAAAAATCCTGCTAATTCTGTCAAGAAAATCCATCTCCAATTCATTTTTCCGCCAACATTGAAATTCCTGAATATAAATATGCGCACCTGCATAAAACTCATGTCCCTCACTCTGTCACATCATCCGTCAAAAATAAAGGCGCATGATTCAACGTAAGGAGCCCCGCCCTCCATTGTCTTATGTCAAAATAATGGGCGGGGCTCCCGCGCCGCCGCTGTTTTCAAAACCAAAGCCGAGATGGTTGGACATTTCATTCGAAATCCCTATTCTTCACCACTCAAATAAATCCCTTTTCCTCATGCTTGGACTGAAATTATTCTGTCTGATCGCCATCGCCTGTTCGGTTGCCTACTGGCTGGCCGGAGTGGGTTGCGCGCTGGTTTTCTTTGGCCGTTCCCGCCGGCGTGCGCATCCATCCTCAGATTTCACCCCGCCCGTCTCGATTCTCCGCCCCATGCGCGGACTGGACGCCGACATGGAAGCCAATCTCCAGTCGCTCGCCATCCTGGACTGGCCCTGTTGCCAGTTGATCTTTGGCGTGGAAGACGAAAACGATCCTTGCGTGCCCGTCATCCGTCAATTTCTCGCCGGACATCCGGATCTGGACGCCAAACTGGTCATCGGCGCCTCCGGCGGCGGCGCCAACCGGAAAGTCAATAATTTGAAAACCATGCTGCCGCATGCGCGGCATGACCTGATCATCCTCTGCGACAGCGACGCCAGCCTCGCTCCCGACAGCATCCGCCGGATTGTCCAGCCCCTGGCGGACGAAAAAACCGGCCTGACCTGTTGTCCTTATCTCTGGAAAAATCCCCGCACCCTGCCCGCGGCCATCGAAGCCCTGACGTTCTGCTCGGAATTTGTTCCCTCCGTCCTGCTGGTCGAGCAAACCACGGGGTTGGGCTTTGCGCTCGGCGCCACCGTGGCGGTGCGCCGCCGGTGTCTGGAGGAAATCGGCGGTTTTGAGGCGATCCAGGATTATCTGGCCGACGATTATTGGCTGGGCAAACTCATCCGCGATCGGGGACACAAACTCGCGCTCAGCGATTATGTCGTCAATCTCATCCACCCGGAAACAACCTGGCCTCAGATGTGGCTGCACCAGCTCCGGCTGGTGCGCACCTACCGGGTCTGCCAGCCTTTGGGGTTCTTTTTCTCGGTGCTCACCCATGGCACAACCTGGGCCACTGTGTTCCTGATTCTGACACTCGGCGCCCCCTTGGGATGGACCGTGTGGATCGCGACCCTGGGACTGCGCCTGGCCAGCGCCATGATCCTGCAAACCATTCATCTGCCGGATCGGATGACCACCCGTTATTTCTGGCTGCTTCCCCTGCGCGACTGGTGCGCCACCGCGTGGTGGCTGCTGGCCTACACCGGCAACCGCGTCACCTGGCGCGGCAGTTCGTTCACCCTCACCCCCGACGGCAAACTGCATTCCGCACGGAAATAATTGGATGGCCTCCATGCTCAAAGGCGACTTTCATCTGCACAGTTCCGAGGATCCCCGCGACGTGCTTGATTACGACGCCTTTGAACTGGTGGATTGCGCCGCCGCGCTGGGTTATCATGTCCTGGCCCTGACGCTTCACCACGAAATCTTTTGTCCGCCAGCCCTCAAAGATTATGCCACCGAACGCGGGGTGCTGATGATTTCCGGGGTCGAACTGGCGCTTGAACACCGCGAGATCCTGCTGCTCGGCGTGGAAACCGCGGATTTGCGGCATCTCAAAACCTTCGCGGATCTGCGTCCGTTGCGAAAGGAAAAGGGGGACGGCATCCTCATCCTGGCGCCCCACCCCTACTTCGGCTTCTCCAAATGCGCCGGCGACAAGGTGCGGGACTACGCCGATTGTTTCGACGGCATCGAACTTTGCCACTACTACACAAACAACTGGAACCGCAACATCCCCGCCGAAAAGCTGGCAGGGGAAACCGGCAAACCCATGGTCGCCTGTTCTGACCTCCACCAGCTCAAATACTTCAACCGCCACTACTGCCTGATCGACGCCGAACCCACCCAGGCATCCGTCTTCGCCGCCATCCGGGCCGGACGCATCCGGAATGTCACCCAGCCCATGACATGGCCGCAGATCATCCGCAAAAGCCTCTGGCATTTTGTTCATCACGACACCCTCAAAATCCTCCGCAGCCTCGGCCTCATCACCCCCCACTGCGGCGCAAAATCCAAAGCTCTTGCCTGACAGCCGGTCGCGCAGGAACCGTCTGTCATACACCATCTGTTTCTTGCGCCCGCCGGTGTTTCGCGCTAAAAACTTCGCCCATGACAGCGAAAAACTCCCGCCTTACCGACCTGCTCCACACGCGCAAAAACCTGGTTTCCCTCGAGGTTTTCCCCCCCCGCACGCCGGATGGCGTCACAAACCTGATGGAACACCTCCGGAAGCTGTCTGTCCACGCCCCCGACTACATTTCCGTCACCTACGGCGCCGGAGGCGGCACCCAATCCGTTTCCCTTGAAATCCTGGAGAAAATCCTGTCCCGCTTCGACTGTTCGGTCATCGCCCATTTCACCTGTGTCGGATCAAGCCGCGAGAGCATCAACGACCTCCTCGCCCGTTTCAAGGCATTGGGGGTGGTCAATCTTCTGGCCCTGCGCGGCGATCCGCCCCGTAACCAGCCGGACTTTGACTTCTCCAAACAATCCTTTCACTACGCCAATGAACTGGTGGCCTACATCAAGACCGTCACCGACATGTGTATTGCCGTCGCCGGCTACCCCACCGGCCATCCCCAGGCGCCCGGCAAGGAAACCGACTGGGACCATCTCAAGCGCAAGGCGGACGCCGGCGCCGAAGCGGTCATCTCCCAGGTTTTTCTGGACAACCGGGATTTCTATGATTTCCGCGACGCCATGGCGCAACGCGGCATGAAACTGCCCATCATTCCCGGCGTGCTCCCCATCCCCACCCTGAACACCTACGAAAAGATCGTCTCGCTCTGCCAGCCGAAGCTCACCCCGTCCTTCCAGAAGATTCTCGACCAATACGCGAACGATCCCGCCTCCTTCCGCGCCGCATGCCTCGACTACAGCCGCCAACAAATCCAGGACCTTGTCCGCCACGGCACGCCCGGCATCCACTTCTACTGCCTGAACCGCTCCGAAATGGTCAACGAAATCCTCAACACCGTCCCCCTCGACCGCCCGGGAAGGAATTGAGCCCCGCTCCCGCCCAATGACGGGACGGGACAACGCCCGACGCGACACGTTCGATGCACGACGCAAGGTCCGGCGCCGCGGCGCTGGATCTCATGGCCATTTCCATCATTTCCCAATGGAGAAAGGGCCGTTTCCACGCCCGACTCACCCCCCTCCTTGACAAGGAGGGGATGGGGAGGTCTGCAGACGCCTTGGCCCACAGGGAGAATTGCGGAAGCCTCATTCCTGTTCTTGACCCGCAACCCGCGGAACGGTAATTTGCCCTCGTTTTCGCGAGCGGGTGTAGCTCAATGGTAGAGCTCCAGCCTTCCAAGCTGGCCACGAGGGTTCGATTCCCTTCACCCGCTCCACTCTGCCGCAACGACTTACGACGGAGTGTCACAGGAGTGTCAGCTCCCCTGACCGAGGCTCTTCATCATAAACGGGGGCAGTCCGTTTTTCAGTCAGAAGGTTGTAGGTGTTCATTAAGCACAGAGAGCGGTAACTCTCAAACGATAGTTTTGGAAATTTCTGAAGCCGAAGGCGCGTCTGGAGATCATCTCCATCTTGGTATGGAAGCCCTCGGTAATGGCGTTATTTCTGGCGAAACGCCACATGCAGGCGACTTCTGCTTGCCAACTGGCAAGAGTGGCTCCGAGGGTCTGAAGGGGGGCCAGGCCGGTGGTGCGCAACTGCTGGATGGCTTCAAGAAACAAGGGAATCAGACGGCGACATTGCCGAGCCGTTTGACGCTTGATCAGCAGCAGACGGCAGAGTTTCTGCTTAAAATGGTAGATCGCTTCCAAGATGGGATTTTTCTCCAGATAAGCTCGAAGTCGAGATTGTTGATCTGGCCGGAGATTTTGAGTATGGCGGCGCATTAAACTCAAAAGTCCGCGGTTTTTAGCCCCGATTTCATCGAGTTGGCGCCAACTCGACAAGAAGTGGTGGTTGACCAGTCGGATCTCCGGATCTCGCTGCTTGCGATTCAATTCCCGGGCCAGTCGCCATTCAGCCATCGCCCGGCCATCATGGATTGGCGCCCCCTGGCGCTTCCAAGAGCGAAAGATTTTTTCTGTTACGCCCGCAGCTGCAGCGCGGGCCTTAAGCGTGAGTTTTTTGGGTTTCATAAAGGGTAAAAGTGGGACATGAATTTTTTGGCCGGTCACGAGGAGATGGCGGGCTGGATGCGGAACCTACGGGTATTCGCCATGGTTAAAGGTTCCCTAAACCACGGGTGGGGGGGGTGGCGCCATGCCTGCTCCTGTTGATGTTGCGGCGTGTTCATGTGATAACATTATTATGTCAAGATAAGATTAGCTGAAGTGTTGGCTTTGATGTGTTTTGATGAAAAGCGGCAAAGAATTCCCGATTTGGCTTCGTTTGCGGGGTTTGCGGGGTTTGTTTCAGCATTTCGGCTAAAGTCCTCACGTGAAAAATTTATTAGGGAGTTTATGGAAAAACCTGATTTAAACCCCGCAAACCCCGCACTTGGCATTGTTGGGTCATGTTTTTGTCCTAAAACGGTAGGTTGAAACGTCGTCCCGGTTTTTTTCCAACCGTGCGTCAAAAAGACTGGTTAAGTGTGGCCAAAGTTTGGCAATCCGCTTACCGATTCGCTTGGCTGAATAGCCATCAATGTCCGCGTCGATCTCCGCCAGCAAGGGCTTCAGTTCAACAGCCGTCCCGCAAAAAGCCCCACTCCGTTGAATAAGGCTGATCAAGGCCGCTCCTAACGTAATTGCGGCCTAGGAGTTCGGCGGTTTCTTGACGGTTAAATGCGAGACGGGAATCCAGCAGCAGTTTTAGGCGCTGGGCTCGCTCTTCTGGGGTTTCATCCGCTTCAGGTCTTTGGCCGGGGACTTGGTTATGTAGCCTTTTTCCACTGCCCGGTCGAAGATCATTTTCAGGGTCGAAGCCATGTTGTTGAGATAGGAAGGCCCATCCTTTTCGCTTCGTGCGGCATACCATTTCAAGCAATCGTCTTTGCCAATCATCCGGACACGCTTGGTTTTCTCTGGCCAGTTCTCCATGATGCTTGCAACGCAAAACTTGCGGAAATCCTTGCTGGATTCCTTCACTTCCATCGCCGGGATCACCACGGTTTTGAATTCCTCGACCAGTTCCTCAAACGTCATCTTGCCGCTTCCGGGCTTCAGGCCGGGGACTTCGGCTAGGTACTCTTCTAAACGGATTTTGGCTACTTCCTTGTCACAGGTTTTCAAAGAAGTGTGAAAAATCTTGCCGACACGCTTGACCAGCATGTAGTATCGTCCCGATGTTTGACTTCGGAAAAGATGCTCGCCCACACGTTTCAGCTTCAGGGCTGATCCGGTGGGCTTTGGATTGTCCTGTAATGCTTGGCTCATACCAGCAATATACGGCAATTCTTTCCGGTAGCCAACAGAGGTATGCAACTTTTGGCAAGCCCGGGTGGCGGAATTGGCAGACGCGCTAGATTCAGGGTCTAGTGGTGGCAACATCGTGCAGGTTCAAGTCCTGTCCCGGGCACCACCCCGTTCAGGGTGGAAAATTCGCCCGCCGACGGGCGTCTGGATTGGCGCATCTCAGTTTTTTTCCCTGTTTTGTTTTCGTTTCTTTTCGAGGTGAAAGCCCAGCCAGACGAGACTGCCTCCCATGAGAAGCAGGTGGAGGAACCACGCGCCGCTTGTGTTGGATGCCACGAATTGGAAGTAGAATGTGTAAAGGTTGATGATGAGGAAGGTGATGCCGTAGCCGCGCATGAACTTCAGGCCCAGCCTGGCTCCCGCAAAGATCAACACGCCTGAGACAGCGGTCCACAAAAGCGAGAAAAGAAGGCGTTCACCTTCGTTATCAGACCATACGGGTTTTTCCTTGAAATAGCCGAATAGGGACAGGAACCATAGCGCCAGATTGATGACAAGCAGGGAAAAGTGCGCATAGACCCTGCTGAATTCAGCATGACGTCCGCGGATGAGAAAGCTGTGCGCGACAGGCGTTGCCGGAAAAAAAGAGGCTGCGGGAAGAAACTGGCGTTGGGGGTCATCGGATGCGGCGCAGGGTGTCCGCGATGGCGGCATCGCGGAGGAGGTTCTCATAGGCGTCGCGGGTTTTTCGGATAATGGTGGCGTTGACCCAGCCGCCGGGGAAGAGTTTTGAATCCGGCAGGGGGCTCATGGGCTGTTTGACAGCCAGGCTCAGATAATGCCCGTCGAGGTTTATCATCACCCGGCGGGCGAGGAAGTCGTCGATGACGGCTTGGATGACGGAATCGTCGGCTTGGAGCTGATTTTCTTCGCACAGAATTTTTTGAAGGGCGCCGAGGGAAAGAGCGCGGTCGCAGGCCAGATAAACGACGCGAGCCAGGCCGTCGCATTTATGGAGCCTTTGGACCAGGCAGGGCCGGGTGTCGAGAAGGGTGAGTTGTTTTCCGTCGTCGCGAACGTTGAGCATGGCGGGGATGGGGCAGGCGGGCGTGGGCATGAGATAGGCGAGCCAGATTTGCTGCCATTCGGTGACGGCATGTTGCAACGCCCGGCGGCCCGGCGGCATTTTTTGCAAGTCGCCCCGTCGGACGGCCTGATGGACTGGATTTGCAAAATCGTTGAAGAAAAAGGCCAGATGATCAAGATCGGCGGGCGGCAGGGGGTAAACGTGCGAGTAGGCGGGTTCGGGCGCCAACTGGAGGCCGAATTTTTGCGGAGTCCGCTGATAGGGGCTGAATCGGCAGTATTGGATGTGCGAGATGCCGAAGGGGGGCTGCAAATGAACCAGAAGGCGGATGCGATCGGCCTGGCGCTGGTACAGTTCATCGCTGCCGCCCGGCAGGTCATAGAGAAAGAGCCAGAGCAAATGAAGGCCGTATTCGCGGCTCCACTTGAGAATCTGGATGTTTTGTGCGGCGGTGGTTCCCTTGCCGATCAGTCGCAGGGCTTCGTCATCAAGGCATTCCAGTCCCGGTTGCAGCCAGCGGGCGCCGGCTTCGGATAACATTCGCAGTTGGTTTCGGCGGAGGTTGGGGGAGATTTCGCAGAAAAGCGAATGGGGCGCGCCGGAGTTTTTCAAAGCCGGCAGCCATGTGTCGAAACTGCCCATGTCGAGAATGTTGTCGGCCAGTTCGAGTCCAGGCAATCCATGCCGTTGGGTCAGGGTTTTGAATTCGTCCAGAATTTGAGCGGGTTGTTTGCGGCGGAAGGGCTGGCCTTCGCCATTCAGTCCGCAGAAAGAGCATTTCTTTTTGTCGCCCCACCAGCAGCCACGCGAGGTTTCCGCGAGGAGTCCTGGATGGACGAACTTCCGCAGAGGGGAGCGGGACAGGGCGGCAAAGTAGTCGTCGAAATCCGGTGTGGAAAGGATGGCCAGATCGGTGGGCGGCGCGCGAAGGATATCGGGCGGGATGGCGTTTTGCCGATGCGCCGGGCCGAAGACGCCGGGGGGGAGTTGATCCGGAGGCGGATGTTTGCCGCCGTTCAACAGGCGCCGGCAGAGATCGGGCAGCGCGTTGTCGGCTTCCCCGGAGAAAACATAATCCACCCAGTCAAAGCGTTGATGGGTGGTCCAGCCCATGATTTCCTCGCAATTGGCGCCGCCGAGCAGAGTGACGATTTCCGGGGCTTGCCGCCGCAGTTGCCGGAGAAGGGCCAGGGAGGAACAATGCTGTTGAAAGCAGGAACTGCAGCCGACGATTCGCGGGCGCAGGGCCAGGATCTTTTCGGCCACCTGAGCGATATGTTTCGCGGCGGCCTGCCGGACGTTGAGCAGCGCGTCGCGAGCCGGATTTCCGCCCCCCATGACTTCCATGAAGCGCAGCGAGGCGGCAATGCTTTGAAAATAGGCTTCGGCGTTGCCGGGAGCGTCCGGGAAGGCTGCCTGGGCAAAAGTCCATTCGCCGGCCAATTCATGGCTGGGGGTTTTGGTGACGCATTCGTAAGATTCCAGGCCGATGGTTTCCGCGAAAAGCAGGTTGGCATGGATGATTTGGCAGCGGATGCCCGCCTGGGTGAGCGCCGCTTTGAGGACGCCAAGCGCCAGCGACGGCCGTTCCAAGGCCGCGTAAGGCATGAGGACCAGGACGATATCCGTATCAGACATGGAATATTATAATTTTTTCAGGAAATCCTGCCACGCCATGGCCTGCACGCCGGGAATTACGGTTTGGATTGGGCAGCGCGTTTTTGGAGGCTGATGAACGAGACACAGATTCAAGGCGATTCCTTCGCGGCGTTTCTTTTTTATTACCTCAGCCAGCCGTCGCATGGGGACCGCCATCGAGGGGGTTATGGTCTTTCCCGCCTTGCATTCCACCGCAAAGAGCGAACTTTTCCGGCCTGGCATAATAAAGTCCACTTCAAGTCCTTGTTCGTCGCGGAAATAATAAAGTTCGCGTCTTCGTCCGGTGTTGACTTGGGCTTTTATCATTTCCGACGCCATGAACCCCTCGAAGATTGAGCCGAGGAATGGCGAGCGTGCCAGTTCCGTTGCCGAATCGATCCCCAGCAGGTGGCATGCGAGTCCGGAGTCGGCAATATAAATTTTCGGCGATTTGACGAGACGTTTTCCAAAGTTTTCATAGAAGGGCGGAATGATCAGGACTTGGGCTGTTATTTCCAGCACGTTGAGCCATTGAGCAATGGTTGGAACGCTGACTCCCAGCGGCGCCGCCAAGTCGGTTTTGTTGAGCATCTGTCCATGGCGGCTGGCCAGCAAGGCCAGGAATCGTCGGAAGGTCGCCAGATCCTTTACCGTTGTGACAGCCCGGACGTCGCGTTCAAGGTAAGTCTGCACATAGGACGCAAACCACAGCCGGGCGTTGCCGGGGCGCGCGATGACTTCGGGATATCCGCCATGCAATAAGCTCGCTTTGGAGGTTTCCCGCGTCGAGAGGGGGAAGAGTTGAAAGATTGCCGCGCGGCCAGCCATGGACTCCGTAACGCCTTGCATCAGGGGCGCTTCCTGGGAGCCGGTGAACAGCCATTGGCCGGTGCGGTGAGGATGGCGGTCAATCCGGGAACGCACAAACGCCAGCAATTCCGGCGCATTTTGCACTTCGTCGATGATTGCGGGGGGAGTGATTGCGTCAAGAAACCCTTGCGGATCGGCGCGCAGCCGCGCCACCACTTCGGGGTCTTCCAACAGGATGTAACTGGCTTTGGGAAAAAGGCGCCGCAGCAAGCATGTCTTGCCGGCCCGGCGGGGTCCGGTCAATACGACGGATGGAAAACCTTTTGCCGCCTGCAAAATCTGTTTTTGCAGTTCTCTTTGAATATATCGCATAATGAGAATCCTAAAGTAAGACTTTAGAATTCTCAAGACTCCTTTTGCTCATTTCCGAATCGGGAAATGTCCGGATCGATTGCTTCGTCGAGAATGCCTTGTTCGAGGAAGGCGTTCAAGGAGTGGAAAACCACGGCGGGATCGGCGCCGGCCTCCCGGCCCAGGTGTCCGGCAATGGCGGCGGCGGTGTGGCGGCCTTCGCTGACGAGCCGTCCGAGCCCCTGGACGGTCCCGGTTTCATTGATGGCGAGGCTGGCGTGGGGGGAGTTCAGTTGAAAGCCCTGCGGCAGGGGGGTGAAAGCCAGGTCTGGACGGAAAGCCATCCGGTCGCCGCCGTCCACGGAGGTTCGCATGGAGGCGTCGATCCATTGTCCCAGAATTCCGCGGAAATCCTGCGCGTCGCGGAAAAAGGCGCGGGCGTGTTCGATATAACCGAGGGGGTGTTGATCGTTGGCCTCGCAGGGGCTGACGAGACGCAGGGAACGTTCGACCATGTTGACGAGGAATCCCGTCACGCAGGCGGTGGTTCCAGGGATGGCCACATCGCCTTGAGGCGTTGCGGAGGTTGCAGGCTGGCCGGGGCGGCCTTTTGCGGCGGCGCGTCCGGAACGGGTTTTGACTTGCGAACCTTCGCGGTTTTGAATGATCAGTTCCGTGAAAAGAAGTTCCTCCGGTGTGAATTGGTCGTGCAATTGCCTGAGTTCCGCGAGGGTTCGGATGGTGAAACGGTTGAAAAGGCAGCCGGATTGCCGCGCGGCTTCCAGGAACGAATGGGTGCGGGCGGGGTTTTGCAGGGGCAGCGCCGTGGTGGTCTTGGGCGGGACGCCGGCGATTTGCCGGTATTCATCGATGAATTTCTCGTAATCGGGATTGTCAAAGGGATCGGTGGCCCAATAGCAAAATCCGTGGCGAGTGGCGGCGCCGCAGATTTCGCGCAAGGCAAGCAGGATATCGCGCCAGAGTTGAAGGTTCTCCCGGGTGGCGGGAAAGGAGGCGGAGAGCGGAGGGGCGTTGAGGCTGCAGAACCAGCATTGGCCGGAGCATCCCACGCTGAGTTCCAGGGCGAATGGCACGTGAATGAGGGAGTCGAGGCAGAAACGGGAAAGCTGGGTTTGAGCGCGCGCCACCTGTCTTCGCCACCATAGGCGGAATCGGGGATGAACCGGTTCGCATTCCTTGCGGATCTGTTCCAGTTGTTGCACCCGGCGTTCCAGCAGGAAGGATCGGTAACGGAGGACGTTGAGAGGGATGGGCGCCGAGGGTTCCGCGGTTGCTGCGAAGCCGGCGTCCCAAAGGGAACGGATTTCCTGTGGATCGATGGACAGGTCGAGCGGACGGATGGCGGCTTGGGGATCGAGTTGGACGGCTTCGCGGAAGGATGGATCGGCCAGCCATCGTTCGAGGAATCTTTTGATGTGGGCAAGGGGCCGCAAATACTCGGCGCCCGCGGCATGGGGATCAGACAGGCCGAACAGGATGCGAACCGCGCCGCTGGCCTTGGCGTGGTCGATCTCGTTGAGCACCCGGTTGCCGTAGTCGATGACTCTAAAATTCATTGTGTTTATTGTTTTGAGAACGGCGGTGCGGGAGCCCCGCCCTCCATTTATTTTGTCATAATAATGGAGGGCGGGGCTCCCGCACCGCCGCTTCATCGCGCTTATTGCATTCCGGCGCGATATAGCTGACTTGTCCTCCTGGAAAATCCTGGATGCCAGGATAAGGTTGTTGGGGCGTGGGGGTGGCGAGGGCAAGAAAGTGTCCCTTGATTTTCAATGTCAATTTTCGTTCCTCAAGTTCCGCCAGTATGGCGTGGACTTTTTTCCAATCCAAAGCGGATTTTTGATTTTTGGAAAGCCGTTGCATCAGGGGATTTTTTGAGGGGCCGTCTTCGCAGGCCAGATAAACGGTCCGTTGGAGTCCGGCCAGGACAGGGGATGCTTCGGGGGCGCAGAGGCGTGTGTCATCCAATTGCAATGCATGGCCGTCATCCCTCATGAACAGCCGGGCGGCGGGGCGTCCGGGGAGGTCGGGATACAGATGGCGGATCCATTCCTTTTGCCAGTTCAGAACGGCGCGCAGCAAGGCCCTGAGGCCGGGGCTGTTGGCGGCGGGGGGGGGTGATGAGCAGAAATAGTAGGCGAAATCACGCAGGGCTTTTTCGTCCATGGGAAAAATGTGGCGGTGCACGGGGGTGGGTTCGAGGTTCAAGCCCCAACGGGCGGGTTCCTGATGATAGACGCTGTAACGAACCGGTATGATGCGGGTGAGGGTGTGGGGCGATTGCAGATGGGAAATCAGGGGAAGCCATGATGCCATTCGGGCGCAGGCATCGTCGGATTCGCGGGGGATGTCATAAAGAAAGAGCCATGTGGCATGAATGGAGAATTCCCTTGCCCATTTGAGGAAACGCAGGTTTTGGAGGGTGGATGAGCCCTTTTGAAGGAGGTTGAGGACCTCGTCGTCGAGGCTTTCGATGCCGGGTTGCAGCCATCGGATGCCCGCCGCGGACAGGTTTCGCATCTGTTCCCGGGACAGGACGGTGGAGGTTTCCGTGAAAACTTCGATGGCTTTGCCGCGACCGGCAAGTTGCCGGGCCACAGCGTTGAGGTGGGCGGGCGGCGGATTGGTGTCGGCGGTGGAAAAACAGTTCAGGCGATGACGGGCAAGAAGCGTTTCGATTTCCTTTTTTACCAAGCCTGGATTTTTGATCCGCGGATGAAAGGTCGATCCATGCAAACCGCAAAAGCGGCAGGGACGGCGCGCGCCCCACCAACAGCCGCGGGAGGTTTCCACCGGCAGGGTGGGGCTGATTTGGGATGCAAAGGAGCAGCGTTGGAGCCGGGCGAAATATTCGTCGTAATTTGGAGTGGGGCAGGAGTCGAGGGACGCGGCCATGGCGCGGATCGGGGGGTGATCTGCCTGGCGTTCATGGCGGGACAGGATGCCGGGAGGGACGGCCCCCGGCGGGAGCTTGCCGGAGGATGACAGCAGTTTTTCGCACAGGCCGGGGAAGACTTCCTCTCCGTCGCCGCACACCACATAATCCACCCAGTCAAAGTGTTGGTGGAGCACATGGCCCATGGGCGGTTCGCATTGGGGGCCGCCCATGACGGTGATGATGCCGGGCGCCAGTTGGCGGAGGCGGCGCAGCAAGGCCAGCGAGGCGCAGGTCTGTTGGAATGTGGCGGTGCAGCCGACGATGAGGGGGGGGCGCTCCAGCAACTGTTGCGCTGTTCGCTCGATGAAATCGGCGGCTTTTTGGCGTTCCTGAAGAATGAATCCCCGCATGTTGACGATGCTTGTGATGCTGTACAATGCGTTGCAAGTGGAACCGATGATGTTGAGGTAGGCGTCCGGGGCGGGGTTGAAATCGGGGAAGGCGGCGGCGGCAAAGATCCACTCGCCGGCCAGTTCGTTGGCGGGGCTCCGGGAAAGTCCATGATAGGGGAGCAATCCCTTTTCCCCGGCATAGTCCAGGTTTGCATGGATCACCGTGGCGGGGATGCCCCGCTGTTCCAGCGCGGCTTTGAGGATGCCCAGGCTGATGGACGGGCGTTCCACCGGTGCAAAGGGCATGTTGACGAGTTGGACAGGATTGCCGGAGGCGGTTTTCATGCCAGGCTGGCGGCGATGAGGTTGGCTTGGTTTTCCGCCGCATCGCGGATGACTTTGCGGAGGTAACGGTCAAGTTTGGTTTCGACATGGCCGCCGGGAAAATTCGACCAGCGCAGAGAAGGTTTGAGGGGGCCCCGTACGGCCAGGCTGATGAAACGGTCGTGAATCCGGACGATCAGTTTTTTGTCGCGCAGTTGGGCGAGGACCGCGTCGATTTCCTCCCCGGCGGCCTGGATGCCGGATTCTCTGGCGAGACGTTCCCGCAGGACGTTCCGGCGCGGCGCCTGGTCGGCGGCAAGGTAAACGGCCTTTTCAAGACCGGTTAGCGTGTGGTGGTTTGCCGTGGCGCAGGCCCGGGTGTCGGTGATGACCAGGCGGCCATCTTCCTCGATCATCGAGAGGTTTGCGGGGATCATGCCGGGAATTTCCGGATAGAAATTGCGGGCCCATTGGCGTTGCCAAAGGCCGATGGTGTTGCAGAAGGCGGTCAGACCGGGTTTTTCAATGGCGACGTTCTGCCAGAACCGGGTGCGGCGCGACACGCCGTCGCGGAAGTCATCGAAGAAACAGGCCAGATCCTGAAGGGATTCTTCCGGCAGGGGATAGACTTGTCCATAGGCCCATTCGGGTTGGAGCCGCAGATCGTAACGGGCGGCGTCGATGTGATAGGGGCTGTACCGGTTGAACTGGACAAAGGCCAGGGCGTCCGGCGGTTGCAAATGGGAAAGAAGGGGGAGCCATTCGCTCATGCATCGGTAGCTGTCGTCTTTTTCCCCGGGTACGCCGTAGAGAAAGAGCCAGGTGACATAGACGCCAAACTCCCGCGCCCATTTGAGGAATTGGATGTTTTGCGTCACGGAGGTCCCCTTGCGCAGGAGCCGCAGGATGTCGTCGTCCATGCTTTCCAGGCCCGGCTGCATCCAGCGCACCCCGGCTCCGGCAAGACTTTTGATTTGTTCGCGATTCAATCCGGCGGAGACCTCGTAGAAAATTTCGCGTTGGCCGGGGAGTTCGCCCAGGCGGGGGACGAGGGTGCGCAGGAATTCCATTTCCAACATGTTGTCCGCCACGTCGAAGTCTTTCATTTGATGACGGTCGGAGAGTTCCGTGATTTCAGCCAGGAAACGGACGGGGGTTTTGCGGCGCGGGGAGATGCCGTTTCCATTCAGGCCGCAGAAGGAGCATTGCTTGCGGGCGCCCCACCAGCAGCCCCGGGCGGTTTCCACCACCAAACCGGGGCGAACTTTGCCGGCGATGGGGGACTCGCGGAGGGCGTCAAAATAGTCGGTGAAGTCCGGCGTGGGCAATTGGTCGAGGCGTGTGACCGTGGCGCGGGGCGGGTGATCGCGCCAGCGTTGGATCCATGCCGGCAGATCCTGACGATGCGCGGGACCCATGACGCCCCCGGGCAGTTCGGTGACGGGCAGATCCCGGCCTCGCCGCATCAACTGATGGCAGAGAGGGGGAAGCAAATCGTCGGCTTCGCCGCTGACAATATAGTCCACCCATCGGAATTCCCGGTGCATCACCGTTCCCATGGGCGCCTCGCAGTTGGCGCCGCCCATCATGGTGATGACGCCCGGATCAAGTTCCCGGATGCGGCGCAACAGGGCGAGGGATGCGCATTGTTGTTGGAAAGTGGAACTGCAGCCCACGATTTTGGGCTTTTCCGCGAGGATGGCCCGGGCCAGGCGATCCAGCCAGTCTGGGATGCCGCCGCGGATTTTCATGATGTATTCGGCCGCTTTGGGCTTTTCGCCGATGGATTCCATGACCAGAAGGGAGCCTTTGATGGCTTCGAGATAGGGCGCCGGATCGCGCGGGTGATCGGGAAAGGCCGCTTCGGCAAACAGCCATTCGCCGACGAGATGGTGGGTCAGGCTGCAGCAAAAGGCATTGTAAACATCGGCGCCGATTTCCCCGGCGAAGAGGAGATTGGCATGGGTGATCCGGCAGGAGATGTTTTGGCGGGAGAGTCCGGCCTTGAGCAAACCCAGCGCCAGGGACGGGCGCTCAACCGCCGCAAAGGGCATGAGGACAAGGGAAACGTCAGGCATGGGATGGAAGACGGCCTCCCCTTGTTTCCGATAAGGGAAAACAGTCCGCTTTCATGGGGGGAGGAATCATGCTTTGTCGGCGACCTTGACCTGAACCTCGCGCTGGTCGATGAATTTCCAGAATTTTGCGGTTTCCTCAAATTCGTCGGTGTTCTGGACATCAAGGTTGGAGCGGACAAAAAAGTCCCGGAACGTGTTGCGATGGAGCACGTGGTGGACGATGAGTTGGTCGCCTTTTTTCTCAAAATAGATGCGATGATCCTTGGCGCGGCTGCGGTAGATGGTCCGGTTGCCCTTGCGGATTTCGGAAATGCCGCCATGTCCAGGCGCGATGTTTTCCCGGCGCAGACGGGTGAACTCGGCGACGAGGTCGAGTTGTTTGAGTTTGTCGAAGTGAGAAAGTTCCGTGGCGGCGCTTTCGCTCAAAACAATCTGGTGCATGGCTGAACTCATAGGATGAGGGGGTTGTAGCGCAAAAAGGGCGTTCAGCCAACAGCTTTCATGGCCTCTTTTTTGATGCCGGTTTGTTCGAAATCAGGAGCCGGCTCGACAGATGGATTGCTGTGGCGGGGTGGAATGTGATTTTTTAAAGTCCGGATGTTCCTTGCAAGCGCTCCCGTCGCATATCCATTATTTTTGCGAGGAACAATAATGTTGTTTTCCCGGCCAATGCGCGAGATTCGACGATTCGAATAAAAAACTTGCTATATTTTTGAAGCGTCGTATAGTTCACGCTATCTTTTAGCAGAGGAGTAAAATGAAAAACAATCATTTCGTGTGGCTTGAATTCTTGCGGATGAAGCGAAGAATTATGAAAAAACGAAAATTAGGGAGCGTCTTGGGAGTGCTGCTTGCGATGGCGATGTCTGTTTATGGCGCTGACACGTGCAAGTATCCGCCCGATCCCGACCCGGAACCTGATCCGGATCCAGTTCCAGAGCCCGCGCCAACCCCTCCCACTCCGCCCGATCCCACCTTTGTTGTTTCTCCCTCTCTCATGGCCGCTCTCAGTTCTCCGGCGAAAACAAAAGCAGGCAAGCCGGTCGAAAATTCGGACAAGGGGCAGGGGACGGCCGACGCCCAACGGTTGTTGAAGGCCATGGAAACCGTCAAGACCCCTTCGGACGCCCGCAATCTGGCCATGGATGGATGGCGGATGAGGGTGAATGTGGAATTGCAGCGGAATCTCATTGTTCGCGCCCGGGTCTTGTCCAAGTCAACCGCCGATCTCAAAACTTTTGATTTTCTTCTTTCCGCCCTCGAAGATCCGGCCAGGGCGCAAGCCGTGTGTCTGCAGCTTGGGCATGGAAATGGATTGGAAAAAGCCCTTGCCGCCGACCGGCTGGCCCTGCTATTGGGCAATCCGAATTTGAAAACAAAACTCTCCGAATAACATCTCTTCCTAATAGTCTAAAAGTCTAACAGCCTAAAAGCCTATGCCGCCCTATTGTCCATTTGTCCGTTTTTTGGAGAGGTCGATCTTTTTCAAGACGATCCAGCTTTTCGTGGTGGCGCTGGTCAGCGTGTGGATATTGATTCCCCAGCAGGTTTGGGCCTGCGGATCATGCTCGGAAGTGGCCATCAATTCCACAATGGGGGTGGATCATACCGACGGCAAACTGACCTTGTCCCAGACCGATTTCAGCCTGCCCGGTTTTGCCGGAGCGGCGCTTGTCCGCAATTATTCGAGCGGCAACGACACCTTTGGACCGTTTGGTTATGGATGGACCATTGACGGGCTGAATGTTTTGTTGACGACCACGGGCGACATCAAGGTGAATTTCGGAAAAAATTCCGAGACATTCAAGGCCGCCGATGGCTATGTCAATTCGGATCGGAGCAAACAACTGGCCTTTATTGGCAGCGGGGACGGCCAAAAAATCGAAATCACCAACCGCACAAACGAAAAATGGCTGTTTGACGTCAACACCCGCGCCTGCACCCGGTATCAGGATCGCAATGGCAACGCCACCCAGTATGAAATGATCATTACCAACAAGCATATTTATTCCCTCGGCAACGGAACCAACGCGGCGGCGCTTCTTGTTTTGCCCACGAAAATAACCCATGCGGACGGACGACAAACGCTTTTCTCCTACACCAGCAATCTCTGCACGCAGGTTTCGGCGCCCGACGGAACGGTTCTCAATTATGCTTATGTGGATGGCTTGTTGACCGGCGTGAGTCAAAATGACGGACAGATTCTGAATTATGACTATGAAATCATGACCGACGAGGTCAAAACCCGCGGATGGCTGAGGAAGGTCTCGTACGCAAACGGTGCGGAAATCAATGTCGGTTACAATGGCGAATTTGGCAGCACCAACATCCCCCTTCGGGTCACGGAAGTAACCGGGCCGCTGGGGTATGTTCATAACTATGGTTACCAGCCTGGCGCAAACAAGGACATGACCACCATCCAAACCGACAGCCGGGGAGGAAAAAAGGTATATGTGGCGCTGAACGACGGGGCGTTTCGAAGCGTGACCAATGCTCTGGGTTTTGGCTCGGCCAGTCATCAGGATTCCCAGTTTCGCACAGTGCGAACGGTTAATGCGCGCGGTTTTTCGACTTGGAATGCCTACGATGTGGCCAACACCAATGTGTTAAGCCAAAATAATTTGCTTGCTGAAACCAACGCTTTGGGAAAAGTCTGGCAGTATCGTTACAACGACCAAAATCAGCGTATCATGGTCGTTGACCCGCTCTCGCACACCAATCGGTTTGGGTATGACAGCCGGGGGAATCTGGTGACGGTGACCAATGCGCTGAACCGCGAGGTAACGTGTCTGGAATACACCACCAACGGGTTGATCAGCGCCAGCATCGACGCGCGGGGTAACACCAACCGTTTTTACCGCAACGAGTGGGGGATGGTGACCAACCGGATGGACGCGCTGGGGCGGTCGTGGCTCACGGAATACAATGGCGCGGGATATCCCGCGCGCTCCGTTGATCCGCTGGGCAACAGCAGTTCAGTGGCCTACAACAATAATAATAAACCGGTGGCGGTGACCAATGCCCTCGGGCAGGTGACGCGCTTTGAATACAGCGACATGTCGGACCTGACCAAGGTGACCGACGCCAACAATAACAGCGTCCATTTCACCTATGATTTGCTGCAGAGGCGCACGTCGATCAAGAACGCGATGAACAACGAAACGCGGTTTGTTTTTGACGCGGAATCGAATCTGACCACGCTGACCAACGCGCTGAATCAGGTTTACACCTACACCTTCGATGCGGCCAATCAAACCAAGACCTTCACTTATCCGGATAACTCAAAAGAGACTTATAATTTGGATCCAAACGGGAATTTGATTGCGGTGACCAACCGGGCCGGGCAGGTGATCAAGGCGACTTACGATGCGGGCGACCGGTTGAACAAGCGGACTTATGTGCAGGCGGGCGATGACGTGGTTTTCGATTATGATTTTGACGCGGCCAATCGTCTGGTGCGGGCCACCCGTCTGCTTGGGGCGAATGCGCAATGGGCGGTGACCAATAAATATGACCGTGCCGATCGTTTGACCCATCAACAGCAGGGGCCTTATGGAGTTGGTTTTTCTTACGACTTGAATTCGAATGAGAAAAAACTGGTTTATCCATCCGGATTGGAAATCAAGTATTTGCATAACCGGAATAATGCGCTTTCGCAAATTCAATCGGGAACCAATGGTGTTATGCTGGCAAAATATGCGCGGGACGCGGCCGGGCAGGTGACCAAGCGGACACAGGCCAACGGCGTGGAAACGATATGCCGGCACAATGCGGCGGGGTATGTCACCAACATGGTAGTGCGCTCAACGGCCGGGGGAACGACCAATGTGCTGATGCGGATGACCTATGGGTTTGACAATGTGGGCAACCGGCTGTGGGTGAAAAACAAGAATGGTCGCGGGGATGTTTACCAATACAACGCGAATTACGAGGTGACGGGGGTGAAATATAACGTGAAAAATCCCGCCGATGGTTATGCCGCCGCCACCAATCCCAGCCGGACGGTGATTTATAATCTGGACGCGGTTGGGAACCGCACGAGCGTGACCGATAATGGCACGAACACGCTCTACACGATCAACAATCTCAACCAATATACGGCGGTTGGATCGCAAAATCTTTCCTACGATGGGAAGGGGAATCTCACCGGCGACGGCACATGGACGTTCTCCTACGATCATGACAACAATCTGGTTGGGGCCAGCAAAACGGGCGCCACCGCCACCTACCAGCGGGATGCTTTGGGTCGGAGAATCAGCAAGACCGTCAATGGTGTGACCATCACCTACATTTACGCGGGGGACGACCTCATCGAGGAACGAAACGCAGATGGAACGGTGAAGGCCCAGTACATTTACGAGGCTGGCATTGACTGGCCTGTAAAAGCCGTCATCGGCGGCGTGGATTATTATTTTAGCCAAGATATTTTGGGGAATGTGATTGCCCTCACCGATGCTTCAGGGAATTTGGTCGAGCAGTATTGGTATGATATTTACGGAAAACCCACGATCAAGGACGGGAGCTACCAGACGTTGACCACGGCCAAAACGCCTTTTCTGTTCACGGGGAGGGAATATGACAGCGAGACCGGGCTTTATCATTATAGGGCAAGGGCGTACTCGCCGGATTTGGGGAGGTTTTTACAGGCGGATCCTATCAGCTTTGATGGCGGAGACATCAATCTCTACCGCTACTGCGCCAATGACCCGATCAATTATAAAGATCCGGAAGGATTAGAAAAAAATCCAGCTTGCGTTTTGAATTGTGAGAAGCAGCTATCTGCTTGTTTCAGTTTAGGGAATATTGCTGCATATGGAACATCAGGGGGACTTGCTGGTTTGGGTGCTCAAGGAGTTAACAAAACTGCTCCAAAGCCAAGGGGTGGTGTTGCTGGAGGAGGACCAAGCGGTCGTTATACAAGTTGGACTCGGACAGCTTTTGGAGATGCTGGTAAGGCAGCCGGACGAACCTCTATGAGAGGGGCCGCTGCAATTGGTGCGGGTGCTGGCATGGCGGCATTGCATGCTAAATGTTGGGCTGAATATTATGGGTGTTTATCCGGTTGTCCAGATGAATGTCCATAAAATCGACCGAGCGGCACGCGACAAAGCCGCAGTGCTTCTCTCTCAATTTTTGAGGGGTGAGATCACGAACGCAAAGTTCGATAGTGATTGGCCTAAAAGTCTGATAGACCCCGCACTTGATGGCATTTATGAGAGAATATGGTGTTTTTATGATGATAATAAGACATACACTTTAGTTAGAAGTCATCTGGACCAGGAGGTTGTTAACATCCTTGAACGATGCATTTGTTTTCTTGGATCAGATTTGGAATATGAATGGCCGCATTACTCTTTTACTCGCGAACTACCTAAATGGTTGGCTGTTCTTTTATGGCAAAAGAGGCGTCAGGAAAAAAAATGGAATAAATTTGTTTCTTCGGGAGAATTTAGCATTTGGCCATTTCTACGAAATGCTGAACATAAAAACTGTCGGTGAAGTGCCTCAGACCGACAAAATGTGGGTTCTTCCGCTGAATTTGTGGGTTGGACCTCCCCCAAACCCTTGTTCCCGCCCAAAACCAGGAAAACGGGTCGAAAACGGGTCAGTCCCATGGGGATTAGTACGCTTAGTTGTGCCGTACCAAATTGCCATCGACTCCGATTACCAAATTGTAATCATACACTTTTGGAGTCTTTGCCACACAGACACTGTCAATCCGCCGTCGCCGAGGCTTTGGCGTGACAGGTTGGAGGGGGT
>JAQUAF010000142.1 GCA_028687435.1 Verrucomicrobiia bacterium
GCTTTGCCTTTTTGCTGCTGTTGCTGTTTGGCGTAGGTGACCAAAACGATGAGATAGATCACTCCAATATAGATTGCGAATTTTGCCAAGGTTTTCACAATACTCCTCCTTTTTTTGAGCTTTTAATGATGACAAACCTTTTTTATTCCGCAAGCATTTTTTTGTAAAATTTTATACTTCAAAATAATGGCAAAATTGCACCGCCAAACGCGGCACATTGCTGAAAAAATCTCTTTCTCCCTCCCTTCATTACAAAAGCCCTCCCTCCCAAACACGTTCCGACTACCCAGATGGATACCCGACCGATGGAAAGACATAAAGGCTGCTGAAAGCTCCCAACAGTGACTGAAGACATATCAAAACAAATCCATTGACAATATTTATTTCCACTTTTCCCTGACCATCTCCATGAATTCGTCAAGGGTTTTCCCGTTCTTTTCATGCCAGTCCATGATGAAATCGTACTACGCCCTTTTCATCTTGTCCGGGCAGTCAATAATCCATCGCCCATCCGTCAACTTGAACCATCCCGTTGAGTCCTGAACGCATTTTGAGTTTCCATGCAGAAGCTTCGCAATCGCGCCAGCCGGGATTTTCTGGTTGTCGGGATGGGGTTCATCTTTTACACTCCCGCGCCATGAGCAAAACCGCCAAACTTGAGATTGAGGGAAAGATCCATGAATTGCCCCTGGTGGAAGGGGCGGAGAAGGAAAAGGGCATCGACATTTCCTCGTTGCGCAAGAGCACGGGGTATATCACGCTGGATCCCGGTTATGTGAACACGGGGTCCTGCAGGAGCGCGATCACTTTCATCGACGGCGAGAAGGGCATTCTTCGTTACCGCGGGATACCCGTGGAGGAACTGGCGGAAAAGGCGAGTTTTGTCGAGGTGGCGTATCTGGTGATTTACGGGAAACTTCCCAACAGCGCGGAGTTGCGCCGTTTTTCGGATCAACTGACCCGCCATGAGCTGTTGCACGAGGACATGAAGTTTCATTTCGAGGGGTTCCCTCCCAACGCCCATCCCATGGCGATTCTCTCCTCCATGATCAACGCCAGCGGCTGTTTTTATCCGGAACTGCTGCAGCGCGGGGAAAAGGAGAACATCGACATCATGGCGGTGAAGTTGATTTCCCAGGTGCGCACCATTGCCGCGTTTGCGTACCGGAAATCCCGGGGGCTGCCCATCATTTATCCGAAGCCGGTTTACAAATACGCCGCGAATTTTCTGCACATGCTGTTTTCGGAGCCGTACCAGGATTACGATCTGAAACCCGAGGTGGTCAAGGCGCTGGATCTTCTTTTCCTGTTGCACGCGGATCATGAGCAGAACTGTTCCACCAGCACGGTGCGGATGGTGGCTTCCGGGGGCGCGAATCTTTTCGCCAGCGTGGCGACCGGCGTTTGCGCGTTGTGGGGAAACCTGCACGGCGGGGCCAACCAGGCGGTGATTGAAATGTTGGAGGATATCCGCAAATCCGGCGATGACGGGACGAAGTTTCTTGCCGCGGCGAAGGACAAAAAATCGGGCAAGCGGCTGATGGGTTTTGGACATCGGATTTACAAGAATTACGATCCCCGGGCCAAGATCATCAAGAAAGCCTGCGACCGGCTGCTCAAGGAGATCCATTCCAACGATCCCCTGCTGGACATCGCCAAGAAGCTTGAGGCGGCGGCGGTCACCGATTCCTATTTTGTGGAGCGCAAGCTTTATCCGAATGTGGATTTTTACAGCGGCATCATCATGCGCGCGATTGGCATTCCGCTGGAAATGTTCACGGTTATTTTTGCCATTGGACGCACTCCAGGCTGGATCGCCAATTACAAGGAGATGTCCGACGATCCCGAGACGCGCATTTACCGTCCGCGGCAGATTTACACCGGCTCCACCATCCAGCCTTTTGTTGGATTGAAGGAGCGCGCCTGAGAGGGAATTGAGCGATGTGGCAGGTTTTTTTCATCGCGCTGGCGCTGGCGGTGGATGCCTTTGCCGTGGCGGTGGCGAGCGGGGTGGCCATCAAGGATTTGCGGGCGGGGTATGCCTTGCGGATTGCTTTTTGGTTCGGGATGTTTCAGGCCATCATGCCGCTGGCCGGCTGGCTGGCCGGGGTGGGGTTCAAGAGTTTGTTTTCCTTCTGGGATCATTGGATCGCCTTCGGCCTTCTGACGGTGATTGGAGGCAAGATGATTTATGAGTCTTTTCAGTTGAAGGATGAAAAGACATCCGGGGAACCCCACAGCACGGCCACCCTGTTTCTGTTGTCAGTGGCCACCAGCATTGATGCGCTGGCGGTGGGGTTCACCCTGGCGTTGCTGGGGTGCGGCGTTTTTGCGCCGGTCTGCCTGATTGGCGCGGTGACCTTTGTCATTTCCCTGGCGGGGGTTTACATCGGCGACCATTTCGGACATTTTTTCGAGGAAAAAATCGAATTGCTGGGCGGGGTGGTGTTGTTTGGAATAGGGGTGAAAATACTGGTTGAACATTTACGGTGACTGTCTGGAATGGCAGGCTGAGGATGGAAGGTTTTTGATCTCCGGCTGCAGATGGCAAGGGTTGTGCAACCTGTTGGGGGGGAGGCTGTTGCGGGTTTTGGTCAAGGTTTTTTAAAAAAATGGGCTTGTTTAATTGTCGGAATATGATATGTCCATGGGCGATTTTGCGGTTCAGCAAGGGTTGGATTTTCCGTGTGACTGTCTGGGCATTTCCGCCAGTGTGGCGGGAGGGTCGGTTGCCGGTTTCAAAATCTTGCAGGCTGCAGAGTCGCGGTCCCGCTTGGCGGGATCAACCACAACACCACAACACTAGAGATAAACCACACTATGACTGCACACCAAACGTTAACGTCAAGATGCTTTGCGATGCTGCGCAGCTTGATGTTGCCGGCGTTTTTGCTGGCGGCATCTTCGCTTTTTGCCTCGGAAGCCGATCTGAAACTGCCCGATCTGAACGTCACCTTTGAATCCTTGGGGGGCATGACCGGCAACACCCTGATGCTCATCGGCATTGCCGTCTGTTTCGTTGGATTGGTTTTTGGCATGTTCCAATACAACCAGACTAAAAACCTTCCCGTTCATGATTCGATGCGGAATGTCTCCAACATCATTTGGGAGACCTGCAAGAGTTATCTGGCTCAACAGGGAAAGTTTCTTGCTTACCTCTGGTTGTTGATCGGGGCCTGCATGATTTACTACTTCTCGTTTCTTGAGCATAAGCCGGCTTCACATGTGGCGCTGATTCTGGCGGCTTCGATTCTGGGCATCCTTGGCTCCTATGGGGTGGCTTGGTTCGGCATGCGATTGAACACCCACGCCAACAGCCGTTCGGCGTTTGCCGCCCTGCGAGGTCTGCCCTGGCCGGCTTTGGCCATTCCGATGCGTTCCGGCATGAGTGTCGGTTTGCTTCTGATCACGGTGGAGTTGTTTTTCATGATCTGCATTTTGATCTTTCTGCCCGCCGAGTTGAAAGGCGCGTGCTTTATTGGTTTTGCCATTGGCGAATCGCTGGGCGCCTCCGCCTTGCGCATCTGCGGCGGTATCTTCACCAAGATTGCGGACATTGGCTCCGACCTGATGAAGATCGTCTTCAAGCTGCCCGAGGATGATCCGAAAAATCCTGGAGTGATCGCGGACTGCACCGGCGACAACGCCGGTGACAGCGTCGGGCCCACCGCGGACGGTTTTGAAACCTACGGCGTGACCGGCGTGGCATTGATCTCCTTCCTGGCGTTGACGCTGGGCGTTTCGAATCCGGAGCTTTGCGCCCGGTTGATAGTCTGGATTTTTGTGATGCGCGTTCTGATGATTTTGACCTCGCTGGTGTCTTATTTCATCAACGATATGGTTTTTACCAGCAAGTGCGCGGAGGCCAAGGCATTCAATCCTGAAACGCCGTTGACCTCGCTGGTGTGGCTGACATCGATCATTTCGATCGTGGTGACCTTTGTGGCCAGCAAGCTTTTGCTCCCCGAGGGGCCTGGCGTTCACGCGGATCTCTGGTGGGTGCTTTCGACCATCATCAGTTGCGGAACCATCGCGGGCGCGTTGATTCCCGAATTAACCAAGGTGTTCACCAGCACGGAAGCCCGGCACACGAAGGAAGTGGTCACGGCCTCCAAGCAGGGCGGCGCCTCGCTGAATGTGTTGTCCGGTTTTGTGGCCGGCAATTTCTCCGCCTTTTGGGAGGGGTTGACGATGCTGGTGCTGATGTTGATCGCGGCCTTGCTGGCCGGCAACCAGGCTGTTGCCAGCCTGATGCCCGAGGGGATTTCCTATGCCCCGGCCATCTTTGCGTTCGGTTTGGTGGCTTTCGGCTTTTTGGGCATGGGCCCGGTGACCATTGCGGTGGACAGCTTTGGGCCGGTTTCCGACAATGCCCAGTCGGTATATGAACTCAGCCAGATTGAGTCGATTCCGAATGTGAAGAAGGAGATCAAGGACAAGTTCGGCTTTGAGCCTGACTTTGAAAACGCCAAGTTGAATCTGGAACGCAACGATGGCGCGGGCAACACGTTCAAGGCCACGGCCAAGCCGGTGTTGATCGGCACGGCGGTGGTGGGCGCCACGACGATGATCTTCGGCATCATCCTTTTGCTGAACAATACCATCGCAAAGGGGGAGATCATCCAGAAATTGAGTTTGGTGCAGCCGGAAATCGTGCTGGGCTTTCTCATGGGCGGCGCGGTGATTTACTGGTTCACCGGCGCCTCGTGCCAGGCGGTGGTGACCGGCGCTTATCGCGCGGTGGTTTACATCAAGGAAAACATCAAGCTCGACGCCAAGACGGCGTCCATCAAGGACAGCAAGGAAGTCGTGAAGATTTGCACGATCTATGCTCAGAAGGGCATGTTCAACATCTTCGTGGCGATCTTCTGTCTGTCGCTGTCGCTGGCGTTCTTCAATTCCTACTTCTTTATCGCTTACCTGATCTCGATCGCGTTCTTCGGTCTGTACCAGGCCATTTTCATGGCCAACGCGGGTGGGGCATGGGATAACGCCAAGAAGATTGTGGAAGTGGACTTGCGCGCCAAGGGCACCGATCTGCACGCGGCGTGTGTGGTGGGCGACACCGTTGGCGATCCGTTCAAGGACACCTCCTCGGTGGCGATGAATCCGATCATCAAGTTCACCACCCTGTTCGGCTTGCTGGCGACGGAAATTGCCGTGGCCATGCAAGAGGGCGGCAAATTGGGCCTGAAGACGGGCATTGGCGTCGTGTTGTTCGCAGTGGCGTTGGTGTTCGTGTACCGCTCCTTCTATGGAATGCGGATTCCCGATGAGAAAAACAAAGCCTGAGAATAGAAGTTAACATTAAAAACCGGCCAGCCGGAGGCGCTGCAACCGCAGCCCTCCGGCTGCGCCATTTTAAGGTTGTTTAGGCTGAAGGCTGAAGACTGAAGGTAATCATTCAGGCACAGAGATGACATGGTGATTGTTGGGTGAGCCCGGAAAGAGCTACACCCAACAACGATGAATACAAACACCATGCAGAGAAATCCGCTTGCGGCGGACTCTCAAAGCCGAGGGGAGCAAGTCTCGGCGC
>JAQUAF010000012.1 GCA_028687435.1 Verrucomicrobiia bacterium
AGTATGGAAAGAAGATCCAAAGCTTTTTTAACGGCTTGAACTGGAACAGGTTTTGTCATGGTTCCTTTAGGTAGAATGATATTCCTTTAGGTGGAATATAACTTAAGATGGTGATTTGTCAAATTTTTCAGGCTTATTTTTTGCATTGGATTGCCAGGATGGGACGATGAGATGATTTGCCCGGCGACATCTTTTTTGAAAAAGCCGGCCCACGCGAAAAGTTGTTTTTCAAACCGCGTCAGGTCAGGGTGGTTTACTGATCAGCCGGCGAAGCTGTCGGCGAGGGCGACCGCTTTCATGAGGGCCTTGGCCTTGTTCACGGTTTCCTGGTATTCGTTTTCGGGGATGGAATCGTCCACCACGCCACCGCCGGCCTGCACGTAAGCCATGCCGTCCTTGAGGACGAGGGTGCGGATGGTGATGCAGGTGTCGAGGTTGCCGTTGAAGCTGAAATAACCGAGGGCGCCGGCATAGGGGCCGCGGCAGCGGCGTTCGAGTTCCGCGATGATCTGCATGGCGCGGATTTTGGGGGCGCCGCTGACGGTTCCTGCGGGGAATGTGGCCCGCATGAGATCAAAGGCGTTTTGGCCCTTGCGCACCCTGCCCAGCACGCGCGAAACGATGTGCATGACGTGGGAATAGCGCTCGATGGTCATGAATTGGGAGACATGGACGCTGGAAAAATCGCAGACGCGGCCCATGTCGTTGCGAGCCAGGTCCACCAGCATGAGATGTTCGGCGCGTTCCTTCTGGTCGGCCAGGAGTTCCTTTTCGAGTTGTTCGTCCTCCTCGGGGGTTTTGCCCCGCGGACGTGTGCCGGCGATGGGACGGATTTCGGCGTGCCCATCCTCGCAGCGCACATGGATTTCCGGGGATGATCCCACCAGCGCGAAGTCCTTCATTTGCATGAGGAACATGTAGGGGGAGGGGTTGACCGTGCGGAGGGAACGGTAGATTTGAAGCGGGGTGGCCTTTGTCGGGGCGGCAAAACGCTGGGAGGGCACAAACTGGAAGATGTCGCCCTGTTTGATGTATTTTTTGCCTGTCTCGACCATTTGGAGGTATTCCTCCTTTGGCATGTTGGATTGGAATTCCACGTCCGAAAGGCTGGAGGGGAAAACCACAGTGGGAAACGCCTGGGGTTTGGACAGCAGGGCCTGGATGCGGGCGATGCGTTCCGCGGCGTTTTCGTAGGCGCGCAGGGGATTGCCCTCCACATGGGCGTTGGCCACGATCTGGATCACCTGCCGGACGCGGTCGAAGATGACCAGATCCTCTGCCAGCATGAAGTGGAGCAGCGGCAGCCCCAGGTCGTTTGATGACGGGCAGGGAACCGGCTCCAGCCGGGTGATGTATTCGAAGCCCATGTAACCCACCATGCCGCCGGTGAAACGGGGCAGACCGGGGACCGGCACGGCCTTGAATCCCGCCAGGTAATTCTCCAGAACGCGCAACGGATCAGCGGGCGCCTCCTTTTCCATGCGGCGGTTCGCGTCCCCAATGGTCAGCAGATGGTCCCTCACCGACACGGTCAGGCGGGGGTTTACGCCAATGAACGAGTAGCGCCCCAGGTGTTCGCCACCTTCCACGCTTTCGAGGATGAAGGAGTTGGAGGGATGGTCTTCCGTCAGTTTCTGGTACGCGGTGAGGGGGGTCTCCGTGTCCGCCAGGATTTCCCGCCGGATGGGGATGAGATTGCCCTTTTCGGCCAGCTTGAGGAATTCGTTTTTGCCTGGGAAAAGCATGCGCTTATTTTTTGTAAACCTCTTTGGGATCGACCATGGGTTTGGAATTGGCCTGGACTTCGCCCGAGGAGGTGATGTCGCGGAAAAAACAGTTGCGGTAGCCTTCGTGGCAGGCGGCGCCTTCCTGGTGAACCTTGAT
The DNA here is from genome assembly GCA_028687435.1 of Verrucomicrobiia bacterium. Lineage (GTDB taxonomy): Bacteria > Verrucomicrobiota > Verrucomicrobiia > JABWAM01 > JABWAM01 > JAQUAF01. The sequence continues at coordinate 1,885 of JAQUAF010000012.1, forward strand.
CAGCAAAACATCGGCGTCGCAGTCGAAGGAGATTTGTTTCACCGTCTGCACGTGGCCGCTGCTTTCGCCTTTCATCCAAAATTTCTGACGGGAACGGCTCCAGAAATGGGTCTTCCCGGTCTCAAGGGTCTTGAGCAGGGATTCCCTGTTCATCCAGGCCATCATCAAAACCTCGCCGTTGGCATGATCCTGGATGATGGCGGGAATGAGGCCGTCGGAGGTGTATTTCAATTGCTGGAGAAACGCTTGGTTCATATTCCGTCATTCATACCCGAGTTTGTCTCGCGGCGCAAGGGGTGTTGGAGGGGGGGATCTTCCGTCCTGTGAGGTCACAGGCGGATGACCTGATCCTGGGCGGCGGCAAAGCAATGCAGGGGGGATCCGGCCTTGCGGATGATGGCCCTGGCTTTTTTCTCGATTTGAGCAACCTCGCAGTCCGCGCGATCCTGGTTGTGATGGATGAAGCCGAGTTTTTTTACGCCGGCCTCGATGGCCAGCCTGACCACATCGGTATAAACCGAGTGTCCCCATGTGATGCGGGCGGGATATTCGGCGGGAGTATATTCCGCGTCGTGCAACAGCAGGTCGGCGTTGCGGCAGAACTTTCGGTAGTCTTCGTAGCGCAGGCCGCCGCGATGATGGTAAGTTAGTTCGTTGTCGGTGAGAAATACGAAGACCTTGCCGTTTTCCACCAGTTTGTAGCCGATGCCCTGGTTGGGATGGCTGAGCAGAACGGGTTCCACGTGGAGCCGGTGAATCTTGAACGGGTCCATGCAAATGCCATGGAAATCGATTTTGGCCCGCACGTCCTTGAAATCCACCGGAAAATTCGGGCGCACCATGGTTTTGCCAATCAGGTGGCGGACGGATTTCTGGGCGAAAGGACAGCCATAGAGTTCGATCCGGCTCCGCTTGTCGTAAATGGGTTTGAAGAAAGGAAATCCCAGCAGATGATCCCAATGCGCGTGGGTGAAGAGCAGATGGCATTTTCTGATGTTCTCCCGCAACAATTGGTTGCCCAAACGGCGGATCCCCGATCCCGCGTCAAGGATCAGGACCTGGTTGTCCTCCGCGCGGACTTCCACACAGGTGGTGTCGCCGCCGTATTTGATATAGTCCCGTCCCGATACGGGGATGGACCCCCGGATTCCCCAACAACGTATGATCACTGGTTTCTCCTGTTCATGAGCCACTCTTTTACAGATGCGGCTTGACCTTCAGCAAGGCGGAAGTGTAGGCACGGGGGCATGAAAACCAAGGTGGTCAATCTCCAGTCGGGCCGGACCTTCGTAAAGAATGGCATCGGCAGCAGAACCGTCAATGAAGCCTGCCGGTATCGGTGCATCCAGTTTGTTTTCGACGCCGGGCAGGAGCTGTCCGAGCACACGGCGGCTGTGCCGGCGGTGATGCATTTTCTGGAGGGAAAGGCGCAGGTCAGGTTGGGCAGGCGGACATTGACGGCAGGGCCTGGCACATGGATTCACATGGCGCCGCATCAGCCCCATTCCATCAAGGCCAGAACACGGCTGGCCATGTTGCTGACCATGTTTGTTGCGCCTGACGAAGGCTGCCATTGCGGTTGCCAGTCCAAAGGCAAGGCATGCAAGTGCTCCTGTGGTTGCAAGAAGTGTTCCTGCGGACGGAAACGATGAGGAAAAGACTGTTAGGCATTTAGGCTATTAGACTATTAGGCGCTAATCCAAATTTCACCATTCACAGTGCTGATTCTCCCAATAGTCTAACAGCCTAAACGCCTAAAATCCTAAACCGAGTGTCCCAGCGCGCTCCATGTCCCGAAATGGAGGGATTTGCGGATGGCGCGGGTGATGAATGTTTTGGCGCAGCGGACGGCTTGGGGCAGGGGATGTCCCAAGGCCAGGTTTGCGGCGATTGCCGAGGAGTAGGTGCAGCCGGTGCCATGGGTGGCGATGTCGCGGATGCGGGGCGCTTCGAGCCATAATCCGCGTTGTCCGTCCCACAGATAATCCAAGGCGGTCCGAAGATTTTTCAGATGGCCTCCTTTTAAAAGCACGGCGCAGGAAAAACGGCTGGCCATGATGCGGGAGGCCTTTTCCATGTCCGCCCGGTTGCGGATGCGTTGTCCGGCGAGGATTTCCGCCTCGTCGAGGTTGGGGGTTGCAAGATCCGCCGCTTCGCCGATCAATTTCGTCAGGGCGTGAATGGCGTCGTTTTTCAGCAGACGCTTGCCGCTGGTGGCGACCATGACGGGGTCCACCACCACATGGGAGATGTGGCGTTGGAACCGGGCGATTTCATCCGCGCAGGAGTTGATGATTTCCCTGGAGAAGAGCATGCCGGTTTTCACCGCCACCGGAGGCATGCCCGCCAGACAGCAGGCGATTTGTTCCCGGACCGTTTTGGCTGGCGTGGCATGAATGGATACCACCCGTTGGGGGGTTTCCGCCACCACGCAGGTCACGGCCGCCATGCCGTAAACGCGGTGCGCGGCAAAGGTTTTCAGGTCGGCTTCAAGTCCCGCGCCTCCGCTGCAGTCCGAACCTGCAATCGTGAGGGCGGCGGGATGGCAAAAGGAGTGTCCGGCTTTTTTCATCCCGTCCCTATGACATCTTGCGGGGGCGAAGGCAAGCGGCGCTTGTTCCGCACGGCTTGAAAAAGAAAGGGAAAGAGCAAAGCTGGACCGTGATGAGATTGCTGATCACTGGGGGAACGGGTTTTGTCGGCGCCGGAGGACTTCCGTTCCGGTCTGGCTGCGGCCTTGGGCGGATGAACAGGCTGCTTTTCACCAGACGCGTTTTTGTTGTAACATGGGGTGATGTCAAAAAATGTTGAGGTGAATGAGGGGGAATGGCGGCTGACTGGCGCGGTGGCGGCGGAGGAGGCCATGGCCTGTCCTGTCTGTGGCGGGAACGCGCGGCCTTGTTGGACGGCGATTGATGGCAAGGGACGCGGGTGGCCCTATGTTCGCTGTCAGAATTGCGGTTTGGTCCGGCTCGATCTCCGGGGCATTGTGGAGGAGTGGAAAAAATTGGCATATGGCGATGAATACTATGCCGAGGGAATTTCAAAATTCACCGGGGCGGTCCAGTTGTTGCGGGAATTTTCAGCCTGGCGGAGGGCCCGGGAAATTCACGGTTTTTTTGGCGTGCCTGGCCGCGTCCTGGACATCGGTTGCGGCGAGGGATTGTTTCTCAAGGCCATGCAGAATTTTGGATGGCAGGTTGACGGGTGCGAGACGGGACAGCGTCCTGCCGAACGGGCGGAGCAGTTGTTGGGACGGCCTGTTTGCCGGGGAGGGTTTTGCGGGATGCTGGAGTCGGGCGTTGCCGGGCCCTGGGATGTGGTGATGCTCTGGCATGTATTGGAACATGTGGCGGAGCCGCGGGAACTTTTGGAGCGTCTTGCCGGGTTCATGAAACCGGGCGGACGGTTGGTTGTCGCTGTCCCCAATGCGGCCTCCTGGCAGGCGCGTATTTTTGGTGTTTATTGGTTTCACCTCGATCCTCCGCGTCATCTGTATCATTTGGAGGAGAAACATGTGCGGATGATATCCCGGGACGCGGGATGGGAGATTGATGGATGCCGTCATTTTTCGCTGGAATATGGTCCCTTTGGATGGGCTCAGAGTTTTTTGAATGTGTGCCATTGGCGGCGTGATGCGATGTATGAGACGCTCAAACGGAGCAAGGGAATCGTGAAGGGCGGCATTGGCTGGCGGGCGCTGGCCTGGTTGTTGCTGGGGCCGTCGGTTCTGCCCGCCGCATTGGAGGCCATGGCGGGGAGGGGCGGTTCGCTGGCGTTGTTCATGAAAAGGAAATGAACGTGCTGATGGTTGTCTGGCTGGAAAACAGGAGGACGGGGATGGAGCCTTTTCTTTCAGCGTCTTTTTGTTATGGTGGCAGGAATGGCGGCAAACCTTACCGGGATGACGGGTGACAGGCGCTTGATTTGCGCTGTGGCGGTTGCCGTCTTTTCCCTGGTGTTTCTGGTTTTTTCCCGTTCGTTGGGAGGCGAATTTTTGGGGTGGGATGATTGGGGTTTGCTGGTGGACAATCCCCGCTTGGTTTTTTCACCGGCGAATTTGTGGTGGATGCTCACTCATAGTTTTCATGGTCCTTATCAGCCTGTCGCATGGCTGTCGCTGGGATTGGATCGTTTGATCTGGGGGTTGGACCCTTTTGGGTTTCATCTCACGGCGAACCTTCTGCATGCATCGACGGCCGTGTTGTGTTTTTTATGGGCGCGATCATTGGCCGGTTATCTTGCGCCGGGTCTTTCATTGAAACGGCAGGTCCTGGCCGGTGTGGCGGTGGCCCTGCTTTTTGCGCTTCATCCGTTGCGGGTGGAAACCACCAGTTGGTTGAGCGCCCGCCGGGATCAGTTGATGGGGCTTTTTACCATGGCTTGCCTGCTGGCTTATCATCGCGTCGCGCCTCGTTTTTTAGAGCGCGAAATGCCTTTTCGCGCTGCCAAAAACGCGGTGGTTTTTTTTCTGCTGGCCTGCCTCTCCAAAGCTCCGGCGGTGACGGTGACGGTGGTGTTGGTGGTGTTGGATTTGCAGGTTTACCGGCGTTTTTCAACTCTGGGGTTTGCGGCCAGGGTTTGGCGGGGTATTGGTGAAAAATCCGGTTTTTTTCTGGCGGGGCTGGGGGTGGGATTGGTGGCGGTTGTCAGCCAGAAGTTTGCCGGCGGCGGCATGCTCTCTTTCTCCGATTATGGCCTGGAAGCCCGGCTGGCGCAAAGCGCGCTGTCGCTGTCGCTCATGCTGAAGCAGATTTTTTGGCCGGATGCTCTTTCGCCCCTGGTGGAACTGCGATTTGTTCCTTCCTTTCGGCATGCGTCCGAACTGGGTTCCCTGATTTTTCTCAGTGCGGTTTCTTTTTTATTTTGGTATTGGCGGAAAAAATGGCCGGCATTGCTGGCGGCCTGGACAGTCTTTGTTGTCTGCAGCCTTCCAACCGCTGGGCTCATGCAGACCGGCCAGCAACTGATTGCCGATCGATATGCCTATCTGCCCAGCCTGCCATGGGCGGTTCTCGCCGGATTGAGCCTGCTCGCTTTGCCGGCGGCGCAGGCCCGTTTCCCGCGCCGGTTGCTGACTGCGGGTTGGCGCCTGTTGCTGACGGTCATGCTCGTTATTTTGACGGTTTTGACCTGGCGCCAGCAGGGGGTCTGGCGGAATACGGAAAACCTGTGGCGGCAGGTTTTGGCGTTGGATGAGGCAAATTATACGGCGCGTATCGCTTTGGCCAGGACACTTGTTGCGGAAAAGCGTTCCGATGAGGCCGCAACTTTGCTGATGGGCGCCACCCGGCTTCGGGAGGAAGCGCCGGATGCCTGGTTGGAACTCGGTAAAATTGAGCTGAACGCCGGGCGTTGTCAGCATGCGGTTGTGGCTTTCCGGCAGGCATTGAAATTCCGTCCGCAGGACGGGGAGGCTTCCCGCGGTTTGCGGCGGGCTTTGGAGGACTTGGAGGGAAGCAAAAGAAAATGATGTTACGGGGAGATGGAAAACGATTTCTCATTTTGAATCTTGAATTTTGAATCTTGAATCTTGAATCTCAGTTCATGTCATCCGATCTGATCATTGCCGGACGCGCTTTCCATTCCCGCCTGTTGGTGGGAACGGGAAAGTTTTCGTCCAACGAAGTCATGCGCGCCGCCTTGGAGGCATCGGGGACGGAATTGGTGACCGTGGCTTTGCGGCGGGCCGATCTTTCCGGCAAGAACGATCCATTTGCCAACATTCTCGATTTCATCGATGCGAAGCGTTATCTTGTTCTTCCCAACACGTCCGGCGCCATGAATGCGGAGGAGGCTGTCCGCCTTTGTCGGCTGGCCACGGCGGCTGGCTTGCCCAAATGGATCAAACTGGAGATTCATCCGGACCCGCGCTATCTGCTGCCTGATCCGGTGGAAACGCTCAAGGCCGCCGAAATGCTGGTGAAGGAAGGCTATACGGTGCTGCCTTACATCAACGCCGATCCCGTGCTCGCCCTGCGCCTGCAGGACGCCGGTTGCGCCACGGTCATGCCCCTGGGATCGCCGATTGGAACCAATCGGGGAATCGAAACCAGGGCGCAAATCGAAATCATCATTGAACAGGCCCGCGTTCCCGTGGTCGTCGATGCCGGTTTGGGCGCGCCATCGCAGGCGGCCGAAGCGCTCGAAATGGGCGCCGATGCGGTGCTGGTCAATACCGCCATTGCCGTGGCGCCGGATCCCATCCGGATGGCCATGGCCTTCCGTCAGGCGGTGGAGGCCGGTTTCCTCGCGCGTGAGGTCGGATTGGCCGGGACGCGCAAAACGGCGGAGGCCACCAGCCCGTTGTCGGGATTTGTTTAAAGCCGGGGAAACCCAAGGTTTGGAGATGAAAACGAAATTGCGCGGGAATCCAGTTGTTTTTGCGTCGAGCTTTAACCCAACCCACCGCCGTGCATATTGAACGTGTTTTAATTGTGGAGGATAATGAGGAGGCGGCCGGTTTCGCGGGGGATGTCCTGCGCGATCTGGGATGCAAGACGGAAACGGTGCAAACCTTGAAGAAGGCCCGCGAAATGTTGGTGGCCGGGCAGTACGATCTGGTTTTGCTGGATGTCCGGCTTCCCGATGGCGATGGGATTGAATTGTTGCGTGAATTCGGAGGCGGAGGCGTGACGGCAACGTTCATGGTCACGTCGGGCGATGCCGCCGTGGAGGTGGCGGTCAATGCCATGCGGTTGGGGGCGGTGGATTATCTGATCAAGCCGTTCACGCCGGACCAGTTGGAGATTGCCGTCAAACGGGCCGATTCATGGGATCGACTGAGGGAGGAGAATGCCTATTTGCGCGGCGACGCGGAGGATGCGCCCGAGATGATTGGCGCCAGCCCGGCCATGCAACAGGTGAGGCATTTGATCCGGCAGGTTTGTTCCACGCAGGCCACGGTGTTGATTTATGGCGAAAGCGGCACGGGGAAGGAACTGGTGGCCAAGGCGATCCAGGCGGCCAGCCCGCGGCGGCAACAACCCTATATCCGCCTGAATTGCGCCGCCATTCCCGCGAATCTGATGGAGAGCGAACTGTTCGGGCATGAGAAGGGGGCGTTCACAGGGGCGGTTTGCAAACGGCACGGGCGGTTTGAGATGGCAGACGGGGGCACGCTTTTGCTGGACGAAATATCCGAGATTCCGCTTGCCCTTCAGGCCAAGCTTTTGAGGGTGTTGCAGGAGCGGGAGTTTGAACGGGTGGGGGGGAGTCATACCGTGAAAGTGGATGTGCGGGTGCTGGCCACCACCAATCGTCAACTCAAGGAGGCGGTGAACCAGGGGACTTTTCGGGAGGATCTCTTTTATCGGTTGAATGTGGTGCCGATTCATGTGCCGCCTTTGCGCGAGAGAAGCGGGGATATTGATCTGCTGGTGGATTTCTTTCTCCGGCTTTTTGCCGCCCGGCACGGCAAACCCGTGCCCGCGCTCGCAAAGGAAACCCGGGTTTCCCTTCAAAACGCCCTCTGGCCGGGCAACGTGCGGGAATTGCAAAACAGCGTCGAGCGCGCGGTGATTCTTGCCGCGCCGGGACGGGAATTGACGGCCGGGGATTTTGGATTGACCGATCAGTCGGCGCAGGCAAAGCCCGCCGGAGTCGATGCCGGGGAGGATCTTTCCCTGGATCAAATGGAGAAAGTTTTCATTGAAAAGGCGCTCAAACGCACGGGCGGCAATGTCACCCAGGCCGCCCGGTTGCTCGGGATCAGCGTCCGCGCCCTTCACTACAAACTCGCGCAGGCCAGGCAGGCGCAGCCTGCGAAGCCATGATTTCCCCCTGAATCTTTGCTGAAGCCATTTTTGGTGGAAATTGGTTTTTCAAGCTGGCGGGCGGGGGATGAAAATGGTTGAATGGCGCGGATGAGAGCCAAGATCACGGTTGCGGGGGTGGGGTTTGTGGGCGCCACGGTCGCTTTGCGCATTGCGGAAAAAAGCCTGGGAAATGTGGTGTTGCATGACATTGCTCCCGGCATGCCCCAAGGCAAGGCGCTTGATATCATGGAGTCGGCGTGTCTGGAGGGGTTCGATAGCCAGGTGACCGGCACCAACGATCCGGCGGATTACAGGGATTCGGACATTGTGGTCATCACCAGCGGGGTGGCGCGTAAGCCGGGGATGAGCCGGGATGACCTGCTGAAAACCAATGCCTCGGTTGTGGGGGAGGTGGCGGCGAATGTGAGGAAATACGCGCCAAAGGCCATCGTGATCGTGGTTTCCAATCCTCTCGATGCGATGACCGGGTTGGTCGCGGAGAAAACCGGTTTCCCGAAAAAGCGGGTGATGGGAATGGGCGGGGTGCTCGACAGCGCCCGGTTCCGCTGTTTCCTGGCCATGGAATTGGGTATTTTGCACCAGGATGTGCAGGCCATGGTGCTGGGGGGGCACGGGGACGACATGGTGCCGCTGGTCCGGTATTCCACAGTCTCGGGGATTGCGGTTGAAGAACTGATTTCCAAGGAACGGCTGGACGCCATTGTTGAACGGACGCGAAACGGCGGGGCGGAGATTGTCGGCCTGCTCAAGACCGGATCGGCCTACTATGCGCCATCCTCCGCCGTGACGCAGATGGTGCAAAGCATTGTTTGCGACGAAAAACGCATTTTGCCTTGCGCCGCGTGGTGCACAGGGCAGTATGGCATCCGCGACGTGTTCGTGGGGGTGCCTTGCAAACTGGGGCGCGAGGGGGTGGAGCAGATCATCGAACTGGAGCTTGCTCCCGACGATTTGAAAAAACTCCAGGCCAGCGCCAGGCATGTGCGGGAGAGCATGGAGAAGCTGGCAGGATAGGCTGTCAGGCTGCAGACTGTTGGACTGTTAGGAAATCAGGATAATTAAATGTTCAGGAATTTCAATGTTTGGCGAAAAAGGCGGTGCGGGAGCCCCGCCCATTTGGAGATGGATTTTTTGACAGGATTAACAGGATTGACAGGATTTTTATACAAGAGGCGGACCTCCCCAACCCCTCCTTGTCAAGGAGGGGCTGAAATTGAGCCTCCCCTTGCCAAGGGGAGGATTAAGGAGGGGTGCGTCGTGCGTCGAGCATCGAGCATGTTTCGTCGAGCAGTTGCCGGGCCTTGGGCCCGGCTTAATTCAAAAAGAAATTGAAAAGACGGCGGCGGATGCCGCCGGGGAGAAATTTATGCCAGTAAAAATAGTGATGAGCGGTTGCCAGGGGCGCATGGGGAAAAACATTTTGGAATGCGCCAGGGCGGATCAAGAGGTTGAGGTTGCCGGGCAATTCGACAAGGACGATGATCCGGCGAAGGCGATCCAGTCTGGCGTCGTGGTCATTGATTTCAGTTTTCATTCGGCCACGCCCGGGATCGTGAAGGCGGCCCTGGCCAAACGCTGTCCGTTGGTGATCGGCACCACGGGTTTGACGGATGCGGAGCGGCAGACAGTGACGGATGCGTCCAGGGAGGTGGCGGTCGTTTATGCGCCGAACATGAGTGTGGGGGTGAACCTGCTTTTTGCGCTGACCGAAATGGTGGCGGGGATTTTGAAGTCCGGCTATGACATCGAGATCATCGAAAAACATCATCGTCACAAGAAGGATTCCCCCAGCGGCACCGCCGACAAGCTGGCGAAGCTGGCGGCCAAGGCCCGCGGTTTGGATCTGGCCGCGGAGGCCCGGCATGGGCGGCAGGGAATGGTGGGCGAGCGCACCGCGGATGAGATTGGAATTCATGCCATTCGCGGCGGGGATTATGTGGGCGAGCACACGGTGATTTTTGCCAGCGAGGGCGAGGTGGTGGAGTTGACGCACAAGGCGAGTTCGCGTCTGGTTTTTGCCAGGGGGGCGGTGGTGGCGGCCAAGTGGGCGAACCAGGCGAAGCCGGGGCTTTACGACATGCTGGATGTGCTTGGGTTGAGGCTTAAAAATGCGAAGTAGGGCGGGAGTGGGGCTGGGTTCGAACCAGGGGGATCGGGCTGGTTTTCTAGCCAAGGCGCGGGAATGGTTGGCGCGGCAGTCCGTGGCGCCGGTCCGGTTCTCCCGCATTTATGAAACCGAGCCGGTGGGTTGCCCCGCCGGCACGCCGTCTTTTCTGAACGCGGCGGCGGAAGTGGTGATGGAGGGAGCTCCGTCCGCTTTTCTGGCCGCCATGCTGGCGTTCGAGAGGGAATGCGGACGGGATCGGGCGTCCGGGCATCCGGAGAAGCGGACGTTGGATCTGGATTTGCTGTATTGGGAGGATTGGGTGGTGAACGAACCGGGGTTGATTTTGCCGCATCCGCGGATGTTGGGGAGAAGGTTTGTGATGGAGCCGCTGGCGGATGTTTGTCCGGATCGGGTTTTGCCTGGGCAGACCAAGACAGTCAGGGAATTGCGCGATTTGTTGCCTCCGGAAAAATCATTCCCATGGACAGTTGAAGGGGCAAGGTGTAGAAGTGTGGACGGTATTTTAATTGGCCGCAAAAAGGCACAAGGATGAAAAGCATCGAAGCCTGATGTTTGTTTTTGTGTCTTTTGGGACGAATTGGCTTTTTGCCTGATGTTAAGGAAATTCAATATTTGCCGGGAAAAGCGGTGCGGGAGCCCCGCCCTCCATTCGCTTCAAAACGATGGAGGGCCGGCCTCCCGGACGGCTCCAGGCGGTTGTATTCCGCTCTTTTTACATCAAGCATCGAGCGCTTGTCTCGCCGTAGTCCCGCTGAGACGGGACGAAGGCGGATCGAGCAGTTGTCCCGCCCAGAGCGAGACTGAATTTATAGAAAGATGATTTATGGGTTTTAGCAAATTGGGGCTTTCGCCCAAGGTAATGGAAGGGGTTCGGGCCGCTGGTTATACGGATCCCACACCGATTCAATTGCGAGCCATCCCTGTGATCCTGCAGAAAAAGGACATGATTGGCAGCGCGCAAACCGGCACCGGGAAAACGGCGGCCTTCACCCTTCCCATGTTGACGTTGCTGGGCAGCCACCAGCCGCACATCCGATGTCTGGTTGTGACGCCCACCCGCGAACTGGCCGCCCAAGTGGAGACGGCGATCCGGGACTACGGCCGGTTTACCAATTTGAAGGCGGCTGTGATTTTTGGCGGCACTGGGTATGGCCGGCAGGACGAACAGTTGCGGCAGGGGGTGGATATTGTCGTGGCCACGCCCGGACGGCTTTTGGATCACATGGAACGCGGGACCGTTCGGTTGGACCGGGTGGAGATGCTGATTCTTGACGAGGCGGACCGGATGCTGGACATGGGATTCATGCCGGACATGAGGCGGATCATCAACAAGTGTCCGAAGGGACGCCAGACCCTGCTTTTTTCGGCGACCATTCCCGTGGAAATCGACCGGCTCAGCCAGTGGGCCTTGCGCCAGCCGGAAAAGATTGCCACGGAAGCCGCCCGGTCGCCTGCCGCCACCGTCACCCATACCTTGTATCCGGTGGCGGAAGACCAAAAACAGGATCTCTTTCTGGAACTGCTCAAACAGACGGATTACAATCAGGTGCTGGTTTTTGCGCGCACAAAATATGGCGCGGACCGGCTTTATAACGCCTTGCGTCGCCTGAATCACGCCGTGGCGGTGCTGCATTCGGGGCGCACCCAGAGCGAGCGCGAGCATTCATTGAATGGTTTCCGCAATGACCGCTACGAAATCATGGTGGCCACGGACATTGCGTCGCGCGGGCTGGACGTGGAGGGAATCAGCCATGTCATCAACTACGACGTGCCGCAGCATCCCGAGGATTATGTCCACCGGATCGGCCGCACAGGGCGCGCCCAGACGGTTGGGGACGCCCGCACCATCATGGTGGCCGAGGATTTGATTCATATCCGGGCCATTGAGCGTTTCATCGGACAAACCATTCCACGGGTGAAACTGAATAATTTTCCGTATCTTTACACCCGCGCTTTTGACGCCAAGGAACCTCTCCGTCTCAAATCCATGCGTGTGGGATCGACCTACTTTTCGCATTCCGGACGGAGGAGAAGGTAGGCATCAGTTCAAGATTTTTGAATCAGATTCATTGCGTTTCAGGGTGGGGATGTTTATGCTTTGACCCCTGTGAAAGAGAAGCCCAGGAAGATTTCAGCGACCGCCGTTCAAAACATGCGGCGGGAAGGACGCAAGATCACCGCCCTGACAGCGGCGGATTTCATCACGACCCGTTTGCTGGACGAAGCGGGAATGGACATCATCCTGGTGGGAGATTCCCTGGGCACCACCTTGCTGGGATATTCAAAGACGGTTTCGGTGTCCATGCGGGATATTCTGCATCATCTCAAGGCGGTCAGCCGGGCCAAACCCCTGGCTTTGGTTGTGGCCGACATGCCCTTTGGCTCCTATCATGAATCAGCGGCGCAAGCGGTGCGCAATGCCTGCCGCATGGTTCGGGAGGGCGGCGCCGACGCCGTGAAGCTGGAGGGGGGCGAAAATTTGGCGGATGTGATCCGGGCGATTGTCCGGGCCGGGATTCCGGTGATGGGGCACATCGGGTTGATGCCGCAGGGGATTTTGAAGGCCGGGGGATACCGGGTGCAGGGACGGAGCGATGCGCAGGTGCGGCAGTTGCGCCGGGATTTGAATGCCGTGGCCAGGGCCGGCGCGTTTGCGTGCGTGCTGGAATATGTGAAGGCGGATGTGGCGGCGAAACTGAGCAAAAAATCCCCGGTTCCGACGATTGGCATCGGATCGGGCGCCGGTTGTGACGGACAGATTTTGGTGACGACCGACTTGTTGGGTTTGAATGCCGGTTTGTCGCCAAGGGCCGCGCGGCGTTATGTGGAACTCGGGGAAATCATGAAACGGGCGTTTGAGCGTTATGCCCGGGATGTTCAGACAGGGAATTTTCCAGGTCCCAAGGAATCGTTCTAGCGGCGCGATGCGATTAAAAATCGAAAATTGCGGCAAAATGCTCTCCATTGTCATCATCACCAAGAATGAGGAGCATGATTTGGCGCGCTGCCTGGAAAGCGTGCGCTGGGCGGATGAAATTGTCGTGGTGGATTCCGGCAGCACCGACCGCACGATGGAGATAGCCGCAGGCTTTGGCGCAAGGTTTTTTGCCGAGAACTGGAAGGGATACACCGCGCAGAAAAATTCAGCGGTGGAAAAGGCGAAGGGAGACTGGCTGTTATCCATTGACGCCGATGAGGCGCTGGATGAAAACGCCATCCGCGAGGTCCGGCGCGTGGTGGAACTCAACGATCCCCAAGTGATGGGATACGCCCTGCGGCGCAAGGTTTTTTACCAGGGGCGCTGGATCACGCATGGGGATTGGTATCCGGATTATGTGATCCGCCTGTGGCGGCGGGGCAAGGGGCGTTTTGCGGGACGCCGCGTCCATGAATCCGTGGCGGTGGATGGGAAGGTGCAGCGTCTGTGCTGCGACATTCTCCATTACACCTACAAGGATTTGGACGACCAGTTGCAGCGCATGACCAAGTATGCGCGGTTGTGGGCCGAGGATCAGTTTGAAAAGGAACGGCGGCCCCATGTGTGGGATCAATGGCTGCGTCCGGCGGCCCGTTTTTTGAGGGCCATTTTCATCAAGTTTGGATGGCTGGACGGCTGGCGTGGCTGGCTGATTGCCTGGCTGTGTTCGAAGGAGGTTTTTTGGAAGTACCGCCAGCTTAACGAAATGTGGCGTCGGTTGGATTACCAGAAAAAACACCGGTGGCATTGAATGCCGCCGAGCCGCAATTTCCGCCATGAGACGGCTTCTTCCGCTGGCAGCGCAAGGCAAGGCATCCGGTCAGACCTGTTGAACATCGATGAACAGGATGAATGGGACAATTTTAATTCAATGTTTGGTGGAAAAGGCGGTGCAGGAGCCCCGCCCTCCATTCGTCGCGAAATGAATGGAGGGCGGGGCTCCCGCACCGCCTTGCCGGTTTTCTGCATCGAGCACTTGTCACTCAATCCTTTTGAGTCGTGATCTCGCAATGACAATGGCAGGGCATGAATTCAGCGGCCAGCCAGCAGTTTGCGGATGTCGATGGGGCGCCGGGTTTTGATGGATCGCATGACCGCCTCGCCCAAGGCCACGGAACGCAGACCATCCTCGCTTCCGGCGGTGAGTTGCAATTCGCGCGATTCCCTGGATGGCGCGCCAAAGAGGTCGTTTTGAATCACAAAATCCGCGCCGCCATGTCCTCCCTTGACAGGGGGAATGACGATTTCCTCCTTTCCTCCAAAGAGGGGAAAAAAGGTGATGACGCTTTTCTCCTCGGCTGGCGCGGTCAGACCGGTGGGATCGGGGTTGCTGTGGTGTGACAGTTCAATCCGTCCGCGGGTTCCGTTCATGGCCAGGATGTATCCTTCCCATGGCGTGGAGAAATTGCAGGAATAATTCAGCAGAGTTCCCTTGGAGTACTTCACATTTGCGGAATAGGTGTCTTCGATGTCAATGGCGTCATCGTAGATATAACGTTTTTTTCCGTGCGGATATTGGACATGATATCCGAGTTTGAAAATGTCCCATCCGGTGGAGGGGCTGTCCTCGTCAGGATCGATTTTGCCGGCATAGTGTTTTTGGAAATAGGGACAGCGCTTTCGTTCTTCGATTGGGTCGAGGGGGCGGCCCTTTTTGTCCCGGGGACGCAATGCGCCGTGGGGGCCATAGTAATTAAGGGCGCCAAAGGCGAAAACTGTTTCCGGCATGTCGTCCAGAAACCAATTGACGAGGTCAAAGTGATGGCAGCATTTGTGGATGTTGAGTCCGCCGGATTTTGACCGCTCGCGGTTCCATCGGTAGAAGTAGCTGGCGCCATGGAAGGTGTCCAGGTTATAAACAAACTCCACATTGATGATTTTGCCGAGCTTGCCTTCCAGGATCAGGCGCTTGAGCTTTTTATGCGTGGGGGTGTAGCGGTAGTTGAATGCCACCCGGATCTGGCGTCCGCTCTTTTTTTCCGCAGCCTGGACTTCGCGAATCTGCCGGCAATTGATGACCATGGGCTTTTCCACGATCACGTCGCATTTTTTCTCCAGCCCCCTGACGATATATTCACAGTGGCTGTAATCGGGCGTGGCCACCAGGATGACGTCCGGATGGGTTTCCGTCACCATGCGGTCGAATTGTTTTGCATTGTAATAGGCCGATGAGATGCCGGTTTGTTCAAGGAAACGTTTAACGCGGGTTTCATCCACGTCCAGAATGGACACGAGTTCGGATTGGCCGTTGAAATTTGTTCCGCCCTTGTGATTTTTTCCGCTCAAAGGCATTGCGAAGTGAAAGACGGCGCGGTTGCTCAAGCCGCAGAGAGCGTAGCGTTTTTTTTGCATGGTTTTTTGTGGGAGGTTTAAGAGTTTAACGATTCACGGTTCAAGGGTTGGATTGTTGATTCAATGTTTGCCGGGAAAAGCGGTGCAGGAGCCCCGCCCTCCATTTGCTGAGAAATGATGGAGGGCCGGCCTCCCGGACGGCTCCGGGCGGTCATATTCTGCCTTTGAGTGATCGTTTTTGCGTTGTGCATCGAGCGTCAAGCCGTCGGAGATTGGGGCCGGCTTGATTTATTTAAAAAGCTCCTTGATTGCGACCATGCGGCTTTGGCGCCGCGAGATTTCCGCCGCCTGGCCGATGGCGGTTGACCACATGCCGTGCTCGACGGTTGATTGGTTTTTCAGGCGGCCCTTGATGGTTTCCAGAAACGCGTTGGCCAGCGAGGGATCGGCGCCGCCATGTCCCCCGGATTCCTCGGGAACCTGGTAGGTGACGACCTCTCCGTTCCAACGCGGTCGCACGGTGATGGTGCGGTGGTGGAGGCTGGCCTCCGCCTGGCCGCGGTCTCCGACGACGGTGTACAGCCGGTCGGAGAGGGAGGTGATGAAACATTCCATGTGGCTGGCCTTGACGCCGTTTTCGTATTCCACGATGGCAATACCGTTGTCGTGGGTGTCTTTGTCGGAGGTGTACATGCAGAGGTCCTTGGAGTAGCCATCCACTTTTTTGGCGGCATCGCTCCACTGGCCGTTTGCGGTTTCAGCGAGGTCATACACATCCGGGCAGATTTTTTTGTACGGGCATTGGCCGCATGTCGGGCCGACAGGGATTCCGGGTTTGACCTTGAATGGAATGTGTTTGGGGGTCAGCACATCCACTCCGGCAAAGGCGCTTACCTTGACCGGTTTGGGGAATCCCAGGAACCAGTTGAAAATGTCGAAGTCATGGCTGCCTTTGTGGATCCACAGGCCGCCGCTTTTTGCGTAATGCCGGTTCCAGCGCGACATGTAGGTTCGTCCGCCGTCGTAAAACTCACGGTTTTCGATCAAAAACACCCGCCCCAGCACGCCGTCATCGATGATTTTTTTCAGCCGCTTCAGCACCGCGTGATGCCGCAGGTTGAATCCCATCATGACCACCTTGTCCGCTTTTTTGGCGGCAGCGATGATGTTCTGGCAGCCTTTGACCGTGGTGGCCAGGGGTTTGTCGATGAGGACGTTGATGCCGCCTTTCAACGCCGCCACCGCGTTGGGTTCATGACAATAATCGGGGCTGGTGATCACTGCGGCGTCGAGTTTTTCGGACGCAATCATTTTTTCGACAGTGGGATAAAGACGCATGGACCGGTTCAGCCTCTTTGCCGCAGCCTCCATTCGCACCGGATTTGGATCGCACAAGGCGGCCAGTTCCGCGTCCTTGCGCGTCGCAAGATATGAGCCAAAGGCGTTTATGCCCCGGCCTCCCGTGCCGATGATTCCAACTTTAAGGATGTTCTTTTTTTGATTTTTCGATGACATTTTTTTTAAACGGTTGATGTTTATTGCATGTGTTTGAAAACTTTATTGGCCGCAAAAAGGCACAAGAAGCGCAAGATGGATGGGGAACAGTTTGTTTTCTTGTGATTTTTTCGCCTTTTTGCGGTTGAGCATCATGGAAATGCCCGTGTTTTTTGATTTTAACATGGAGTTTCAATGAAATTTGCCAGGGCAGAATCGTTTGAGGTCGGGGAGGTCAAAATGCCTCAGCAAGCCATGGATGAGCAAGGCTTTGATGTCGTATGAATCATAAAAACGCGAGCGGACCAGTTGGGCAAAGGAACCAATGCCTTTTTCCACCCGCACGCGAACAGCCCGGCGGTCCAGAAACCCGGCGAGTTGGGCATAGAAACCGTGCCGGCCATGGGCATAGAGATGTGTTTTCTCCGTGGACAGTCCGGGCCACAAGGGGATGAGATCCAAGGCTCGGATCACATCGTAAACCCTCAGCGCCGCCAGGTTGTCATCCAGCCAGGTGAGATTGTCGGCCAGGGTGTGAACAGTGCCATAGAAACCTTGGGGGGGGGTGCCGGTAAAATTATGGGGAACAATGGAGCCCATGCCGCTGACATTCAGAACCAGCGCGGCCCTGCCCCTGTCGCATTCGGTTTGCAGCCACTGCTGGTGGGCGGTCAATTCGGTGGCGCCGCCGTCCCAGACCGCCATGGTGACGGGCAGGGGGTATTCGTTGCCGTCCGGACGGAAAAGAATGCCATGGTTCATGACGCCTTCCTGACTCCACCAGACGGCCTCTTCCACCTTGAGGTTGCCCATGAGGGTTGTGCCATAAATCCGTGGGTTGAGAGGGCAGGGATGACGATCCTTGAAAACCCGCTTTTTGAGCCAAGCCACCGCCTGCCGGCATCGGGTGGCGGCGGATTGGCCGCGAAGCCGGGCTGTCAATTCATCCAGACGGCTGACGTTGGCATCATAAACATAGCGGGCGCCTTTGATATCCTTCGAAACCTGGCCGGATTTCATGCAGGAAAGGCGGGGGGATTCGAGGATTTCAACGGGATGATGCAGCCTGAGTTTTTTGCCGAGAAGGTGGTTGCAGAAAAACTCCGCCGAGGCTTGCGCCAGTTTTGGGGAATAACAGTGCAGGCTTTGATCCTCCACCATGTCGAGATTTTTTGCCGCGCCGCACAGTTTCCAAAGGCGCTTGCAACGTTCGACAGTGCGGCGGGCTCCCTCGATGGGGAAGAAATCGTAGGTGACCGCGAGGATTCGGACGGGTTTGGGCGCCATGGCCAGCAGGATGTCCTCGTGATCGAAACCGGCGGCGGTGAATCCCGGCCAGATTTGTTCGGCGTCCTGCACGCCGCCGGAAAGCATGTAGGTTTCGCGGTTCATGATGAAGGTGCCCGGCGCCGCCGCCGCCACCCGGGGATCGGCCATCATCATCATGCTGGTTTGTGTTCCTCCGCCGGAATTGCCGGTTACGCCGATCCGGCGGGAGTCCACTTCGGGACGGCTGCAAAGATAATCGATGCCCCGCATGGCGTCGTGGAGAAAATACCGGGCGATGCTGTCGCCAAGGAGGCTGCATTGCGCGCCAGCGTAATCGTGTTCACGGGTGCCCCAGGAAACGGCCAGTTGTTGGGAGCCGGGCGCGCAGTAGCTGAACCGTTCGCCCTGACCGACCGGATCTTGGGCCATGACGATCAGGCCCGCATTGGCCAGCGTATGGCAGACATTTTGATAAGTGGGATATTGTTTGGCGTTTTCAGCGTGACCGCAAACGAAGAGGACGGCGGGATTTTTTCCTGTCAAACCGTGGGGGAGATAGAGATTTGCGGTGACATAGTGTTTGGGACGCGATTCAAAGATGATTTTTTCAATACGGAACCGTTTGGTTTCGATGCTGCCGGTGGTGCGGGGGTTCAAGGGGGAGTTGCTTGAAGGCAGACCTCCCAGGCAATTGATGAAGTAGCGCCGAATGGCTTGTTGACGTTGAAGAAGCGTCTTGCGGGTTTTGATCCCATCGCGTGTTTGATCTCCGGCCAAAAAAGCTGCCTGGGAACGTTTCCAGATATGTTGTTTCAAATGGTCATGAACATCATGCCAAGCGGTGGGGGAATGGGATTCCAACGCGGATAGGTGCATATGGAGTGAATGTATGCCATCGATGGCAGAAAATCAAGTTTTTTTCAGTTTTCAGAAGCGAAAAGGTATTTAATTGATAAGGCGTTGAGGTGAGATGGTTGAGGCCGGAGTTGATCGCGCCAAGTATTTCTGCATGAGCCTCCAAGGAGTCTCTGCGCCATTCTGTTTCCGAAAAATCACCTTTTGGATGACGCGGGGCGGTGGCAGGCGCCCAGTTTGATGGGGGGGAGGCTGGGGAGGTTTTCGTCGAGGCGGTATTCCAGCATGTGGGCGGCCAGGTGTCCCCATCCGGCAATGTCGAATTCCATACGTTCCACTTCAGGGGGCAGGCCGCGTTCGATTCCCTTGTTGGATTGGCAGGCCACCGCAAGGTCCCGCCCGATTTTCACCCCTTTTTCGGCAAGTTGACGGCAGACTTGCGCGCAATAGACATCGTCCATGACATAGAGCGCCGTGACGTTTTTTATCCGGGGCCATAATTCCGAGACAGGGTCATTGCCGAAGAAATGGAGCGCCTGGTCCAGTTTTTGTTCCTTGCAAAGGTTGGCGCCCACATGGAGAAGTTTTGCGGCTGGCGCGGTGTAGGCTTTTTCGAGAATGGCGATCCGGCGATGCCCTTGATCGGCCAGTTTTTGCAGCGCCTGCTGGCATGCGCCCGCAACATCGATGGAAATCGAATTGAACTCGGTTGCCAGATTGGGGTTGTGACACAAAAAAATTGCGGGGATGGAGATTTTTTTAAGAAGGGGGAGGATTTCGAGCGGCATCGTAAATGATATGATCAAGCCGTCGGCGGAGGAGGAAATCAGATCCGGCAATGCGTTCTGAAAACGCTCCCTGGGGGTGATCTGTTCGGGCGCGGATTTTGCCGTGATGTCATGTTCCCGATGTTGCGCATAGGCCATGATGCCGCCCAGCAGGGAGAGCGCAACAGGGTTGTTTGACGCCATCCCATGGTGGAATCCGATGCGATAGCGCCGTTGAACCACCACGCGCCTTGCGTGGAATTTTTCCCGCCCCTGCTGGCGCGCGCTTGTCTCAAAGTGATCGCGCAGGGATTGTTCGATGGCGGAATCCGGCATTTTCGTCAAAAAGGTTCCGCTTCCATGCCGCTGCTCCAGGACACCCATTTTGACCAGTTGGGCGATGGCGGTTCGCACGGGAAAACGGGAAACCCTCATTTCGCCGGCGATTTGCCGTTCCGAGGGAATCCGTTGGCCTGTTTTCCATCCGCCGCGGCGGATTTGTTCCAGGATGGCCTTGCCAACTTCTGACATTTTCATAAACAAAGCATACCAGTAAAATCCCACTTGTCAATTGATTGAGTTGCGAGGGAGGGCAAAATCCTTCATGATTGACAAATAAAAAGAATGGTGTAGGGTGACGGAGGATGTTTAAAGATAGACCGAGGAATCATATTAAAATTCCACTTTACAGCCACTTTGGTTGTTGGATGCTGGATGTTGCCGCCTTGGCGAGGGGGTGTGTGTTCTGTGGCGCGCTGATTTTGGTTGGGGCGGGAGCGGTGTGCGGGTGGGGACAAGATTCTGTTGGGCGGACGGATCGATTGATTGGAACGTATGCGCTGAATGAAGGGAAGGGAAAGGTTGTTCATGATCAATCCGCGAATGGTTGTCGTGGCGGCATTTATTTTGCCGAGTGGGTTTTCCAAGGGGGGGCATCCTTTTTGGAATTTGTTGCCCCGGCCAGTTGGGTGGACATTCCCAATGGGCGGCTTAATTTTTCCGGGGCCTTCAGCATTGAATTATGGGTTTGTCCCGCGGATTTGTCGGGGGAGCGGTTACTGGTCAGCAATGGGGTTGCCTGGATGAAGGAGGGGTATGAATTTGCGCTTGAGGACGGGCAGATGCGGTTTGCTCTTAACACGGATCAGGGATTTTTTCGGGCAGCAGGGCGCGGCAATGATTTGAAGCCGAAAGAATGGACTCATCTGGCGGCGGTTTATGATCCGGGAATCAGACTGCTCCGGCTATATGAGAATGGCAGCCGAGTGGCCGAGGTTTCCGCGGCAGGGACGCTCAAGCCTTACGCTCGTTACAGGGGAAATCTTTGCCTGGGCGCTGTTGCGAGCGGGACTGCGACGGCCCGGCATGAATCCAATGGCCAATTCCTGGGTTTTTTGCGCGATGTGCGGTTCCACGGGGCGGCGCTGACACAGCAGGAAGTCCGGCTCAATTATGAGGAGAACAAGGCCAATATGAAGGGGCAGTGTTCCTTCAAGCAAGAGCGTCTGGAACGGGAGCGGTCGGGAACCTTGTCGTTGGAGGTCGTGGACGAAGAAGGCAGGCCGGCTGGCGCGCGGATCCATGTGAAAGCCGGCGGAAAATACCAAGGGCCGAAAAGGTTGTTTTATCATCAGACCGCAGCCATGACCGATCCCGCCTATTTTTATGCCTTGAATGGCCGATGCGTCTTGCCGGTTCCGCCGGGAAAAGTGGAGGTTTGGGCGGTTCATGGGCCGGAGTATTTCATTCATCAAACGAGTTGTGAAATCGGCGCGAATGAAAAAAAGACATTGCAGATCAAGCTTGAACGGATGGTCAAGCTGGCGGATCGGGGGTGGTTTGGAGGCGATCATCATGTCCATTGCGGCACTCATGGCGCCCGGCAAAAGGGATTGCAGCCCGTCTGGGAGGAATTATGTCAAATGGCGGAAAGCGAGGGGCTGGCTTATTTGAATGTGGCGGAGCCGGGGAGTGAGCGTTGGACGACGGAAAAATTGATCGCAAAGAAAAACGGCATTGAAGGGCGTTCGCATTTTGATCTGGGCGGACATGTTCATTATCTGAATGCCGCAAACGGGGAGCCGCCATCGCGCAAGACCTTTGCCTTTTTGGAGGCAAAACGGTTGAAAACCGCGGCTTGCATGCATGGGCATGGCGCGGTTGTGGCCCGTGACATGGCGGCGGTTCCTTTTGCGGAAGGCCGGATGTTGATGGATGTCTGGATGGTTCGGGACGATCTTCGCGCGTGGATGTGTTTCAATAATGTGGGAATCAAATTGCCGATCAGCGCGGGGAGCGACCATGATGCGAATGTTTTTGTGGGAACGGATCGCCCGGCGCTTGGGGGAAAGCGTCTTTATCTCAGGCTGGGAAAGCTGGATTGGGATGAAGTGGTTGAAGCGTATCGGGAGGGGAGAAGCTTTGCGACCAGTGGTCCGCTGTTGTTCTGTGAGGTTGAGGGAGTGGCGACTGGAGGGACGGTGATGCTGCCGGAAAAGGGCGGTGTTTTGCGGGTGAAGGTGGAGGCCCATGCGGCGCAGGGGATTGAAAAAATCGAATTGCTTCAAAATGGAGAGATCGTCCGAAGCTGGGATGGAAATGGAAGGGGGGCGGCGGTTGAATCCCTGACGTTGCCGGTGGATGGCTCCGGCTGGTTCTGCGCGCATTGCATTGCTAAAAAATCCGATTTCATGGGAAACGAGGCTTTTACCAGTCCCATTTATCTTCAGGTTGGCCGCTGTCCGGTCATGCCGCGGGAGCCGGATTTGTCCTTTTTGTTGAAATGGGTGGATGATTATAAAAACATTCTGCCTGCGGCCCGGGAAAAACGGCCGGCCTTGGATGTCGCGGAAATTGACGAATGTCTCGACAGGCTGAGATTGTTTTATGAATCCCTCCGGACCAATCCACAGCCATGGGAGGGGCGGAGCCGGAATAATTGAATGTCTGCTTTGTTTCTGGCCGTTTGAACAATCGCAAAATGAAAAAAGGATGATCCATGCAAAAAGATATGATGTTGGGATTTGTCTGGCTGTTGATTGGGAGTGCGATCGGTGTTTTTGGCGCCGAGGTTTTGCCGGAGAAAAACGCCGTGGCGAAGGAACAGCGGCGTCTGGAAATCCCGGCCGGAAAGGTTGAATTCAAGGATGTCCGGGCGCTGACGCTCTCCAATCCCATTCTTGGCGTTCCCATTCTTCCTCATGACATTCTTGCCGCAACCGGGGAGGAAAATCCGGCAAAAAGCGGCCTGCGGGTTGTGGCGGCAAAGGGGGAATACGAATCGGTCAGCGTGGTGATTCAGGCGCTGAAGAATCTTGAAAACCTTGTTTTGGAGGCCGGCGATTTGAAGAAAAGTGAAAAAGGAACCGTTATTTCCAGCGAAGAAATCGATGTTCGCGTTGTGAAGCGCTGGTATCAATCCGGAGAAGCGTGGACGGGGATCAAGCCTTCCAAGGTTCGGACATTGACGCCGGAACTTTTGCTCAAGAATGATGCCTTGGTGCGTGTGGACGAGAGGGAGGAAAAAAACCATCTTACGCTGCAATTTCCTGAAGGCAGGAAGGAGGTTTTGAGCAGCGATCCGACGGAGGTCAAATCGATGGTTATCCGCAAGGCCGAAGAGTTTCCTTTTCGCGACAGCCGGCAGCTTCAGCCGATTGCCATGAAGGCCGGAGAGAACAAGCAGTATTGGCTTACCCTCCATGTCCCCAAGAATGCGGTTGCCGGGACTTATGAGGGGAGGATCAAGATGAAAAGCGGCGGCGAAGAACTCGGTTCGATTGCCCTGGAACTGCGCGTTTTGCCTTTTTCCCTTCCTTTGCCGAAATGCTGGCATCAGCCCGGCCAGGATTTTGTCAGTTCGATTTTTTATCGCGCGCGCCTTGGTTCGGAATCCGGCGGCCAGTCCTATCCCCAGGGGAGCGTATCGTCCGAGAACAAGAGCGAAGATCAGTTTCGCGCGGAGTTGAAGGACATGCTGGCCCACAATATTTTCAATCCCAATTGTTATCAGAAGGCCGGGGGGCTTGAGGCCTATCTGAAAATACGCAATGAGATGGGGATGGGCGGACAGCCCCTCTTTTGGCTTGCGAGCGCGGCAAGGATGAAGGGGGAAACGGATGTGAAAAAACTTCAGGAACGCGTGAGACAGGACGTGGCGCTTGCCGGAAGGCATGGCGTCAAGGAGGTGTATTTTTACGGGATTGACGAGGCAAAGGACGACAAGCTTCGCGCCCAGCGGGAGGATTGGGAGGCGGTCCATCAGGCTGGAGGAAAGGTTTTTGCGACCGGCGTGAAGAGGAATTTTGAATCGGTTGGCGGTGTGCTTGATGTCCAGGTGCAGTATGGCGTTCCATGCGCCGAGTCGGTCAAAAAATGGCATGGAGCGGGACACAAGATTTATTGTTATGCCAATCCCCAGACCGGACCGGAGAATCCGGAGGTGTTCCGGCGCAACTATGGACTGCTGCTGTGGAAGGCCGAATATGACGGGGCGATGACTTACGCCTACCAGCATTCTTTCGGGGATATTTACAATGATTTCGATCATGCGAAGTATCGGGACCATGTTTTTTCCTATCCGACGGCGGATGGAGTGATTCCGACTCTGGCGATTGAAGGGTATCGCGAGGGGATTGATGACATCCGTTACGGAACCCTGCTGAAGGCGTTGATTCTTGAAAACAAGGGGAAGGATGGGACGAAGGCTGAAAGGGCAAAAGAGGCTGAAAAATACCTGGAAACGCTGGATCTGAAGCGCGATCTGGGAGCGGTCAGGCAGGAATTGATCGACTGGATTCTCAAACTGCTGGATGGAGGCGGGATTGAGTGAGATGCCGTGATGAAAACTAAGACATTGTCTTCAATGTGTTGAAAATGCGAGCATATCCCATGACTTTGAAAACAGGTGGAGGAAGCGCCAGGGCTTTCACAATAATCGAGCTTTTGATTGTGATCGCTCTCCTGATGATGTTGTGCGCGCTGCTCATGCCAGCCTTGCGGGAGGTCAAGGAGAAGGCCAACCAGATCAAATGCATGAGCAACCTGAAACAATGCGGGATGGCCCTCCTGCAGTACGCCGACGACAATGAAGGGCGCGCTCCCACCATCTATATTTATCCCAGTTGGGATGGAATGGACGCGAGTTGGGCAAGGTTTTTGACGGAAATTCCGCCGACCTCCGGATGGCCCAAGGGGGGCAAATATCTTCCCAATTACGAGGTGTGCCACTGCCCAAGCGAAAAACTGAGGTTGGTGAATTATCTTCCGAAAAACAATCCATATGAGATCTATGGAATGAGGTCTTCGCTTGGCGACTGTTTTAGTCTGTTCGACTTGCGGACACCGGCCTCAACCATTGTGATTGGCGACAGCATTATTTTCACCACCAGCGGGGGCTGGAGACAATATCGCGGGAGTTCCGATGAAAAACCCGCCTCAACTTCCGTGGGAACCCTTCATCTCCGGCATGCTGGAATGGCGAATTGCTGGTTTGCGGACGGGCATGTCGAACTTTGCGATCAAACGGCTTTGAAACGTTATGGGCTTGCCGGGGGGAGATCGAAGGATTACTCCGCGGTGGATTTTTGATGCGCTAAAATTGCGCGGGTGTTGAATGGGCCTATTTCAAAATGTTTAGGAATTTCAATGTTGGCTGGAAAAGGCGGTGCGGGAGCCCCGCCCTCCTTTGGTTGCAAAATGAATGGAGGGCGGGGCTCCCGCACCGCCTTGCCGGTTTTCTGCGTCGAGCACTTGTCTCGCCGAAGTACCGCCACAAGCGAGACGAAGGCGGATCGAACAACGAGCGTTGAGCAGTTGCCGGGCCTTGGGTCCGGCTTAATTTAATAACATGATAGGAAGGATTTTATGTTGAGCAGGCATTTTGCGTTGAGCGGAAGCCCCACCTTGGTTGTGGGGAGGAAGAGTGGAACGAAAAATGGAAAAGCCGGGGAATGGGTGGGGGACGGACGGGTTGATGGGTTTTTCCAATTGCCGCCGGCAGGGATGGCGCACGCGCAGACCCGCCTGACCGCGTGGCGCGATGACGGGCATCTGCATCTGAGTTTCCGCTGTCAGGAAAGCGAGATGGGGAAAATTTCCGGAAATTCCATGCTGGAAGCCAGCAACAGCGTGGAGGTGTTCATTGATCCGGCGCATGGGCATGCCTCCTATCATCATGCGATTGTGCAACTGGACGGGAAGAGCCTTTGCGAGAGGATCGATTATTCGGCTGCCACAAGCGTCTGGACGCCGGAGTTGAAGGTCAAGGTGAAAACCATGGCGGATGGGTGGATCGCTGAAATTTCCATTCCTTTTCCGGATCTGACCGCCGCCCCGATCCGTGAGGGGGATGTTTGGGGGATCAATTTTGTCAGGACACGGCTTCTCAATCAGAGGCAGAAGCCCGAATACAGCACTTGGGCGCCCTTTTTGACCTGTTTCCGGATGCCGGAATTGTTCGGGCATCTGGCTTTTGGAAAAGCCCATTTTTCCATGGAAGGCTTTTTTATGGATAAATGCCTGGTGGGAGGCGAAGTCCGGGCGGGGATTTTGTTGGAAGCCCGGGATGACGGCAACAGGCAGACGATCGTGAAAACCTCCGTGGTATATCCCTCGGGCCGGATCAGGCGGAAAAATCAATCCGCTGGGTTTGGGAAGGGGGAAAGGAGATTGTTTGCCATGGATTTTGGAGTGGAGGAGTCCGGTAAACACCGGTTCGAGGTGGAGGTGTCCGCAAAATCCGGGAAAAGGGCGTTGTACCGGGCAAGTCATGAGTTTGACGCGCCGCCGGTTGTCGAGATGCGCATGCCGCAGTTTTTTTATTATGAGAATGAACGGCCCGGGCAGGCGGAGGTGAAACTCAATCTGGCTGGCGTCATGCGTCAGGAGGGGCGGCTGGAAATCAAGGCGCAAAAAGAGGATTCGGCGAAGGTTCTGTTTTCCGCCACCCATGATGCGCCGACGGGCGCATCGCTTGCGGTTCCGCTTGCCTTGGGGAATTTGGAGGCGGGAACCTATCGGGTGACGGCTTTGTGGCGCGCGAAAGGAGGGAAGGTTTTGGGGTGCGGCGGGACGACGTTTTACAAGCACAACAGAAGAGACGGGCGTTTTCTATTATTGCGAGGGGTGGAGGTGAGCAAGGGATTCATCAACCGGCTGGATGTGGTGATGCTGGGGGTTGAAAAGGAGAGGGGACTTCTGGAAAACGAGCGAAAGCTTTCATTTCGTGACGCGTCGGGGAGCGGGCGGCTGTTTGATTCGGCGCTCAAAGTGGTGTGTCATCCCGACTTTTTGTGGGGCGCCACGGCGGAGGAACTGTTGAAGCTGCCCCCGTTTGACGCCTTGGAGGTTTATAATGATCCTGCGACGACCGTGTGGACGGGCAGTTGGGATGTATTGTTGAGCCATGGCCGCCGGGTGTGGGCCATTGCCTGCGATGACACGCACAACCTGCACAGTCATGCCGGGCATGGCTGGATCATGGCGCGAGCGGAGGGGCTGGATCTGCCTCTCATTTTGAAGGCAATCGCCCAAGGGGATTTTTATGCCACCAATGGGCCGGTGATTGACGACATCCGTTGCGATTCGGAACGGAAAAAGGTTTTTCTCAAGTTGGATGGAGAAAAACCGCGCCGGATCGTATTTCGCGGAAAAGAGGGAAAAGCTCTGGCCAATATGGAAGGGTTGGATGCCTCTTATGAGATCAAGGGAAATGAGTTGTATGTGCGCGCGGAGGTGATTGATCTGGAAACCGGCAAACGGGCCTGGACCCAGCCCTTATTTGTGGAGAAGGGAAGGTTGAAGAATCCGTATTCCGGCCGCGGGCGGTGGTTCAAAGGCAATTTGCATACCCATACCACCTGTTCAGGGGATGGCGAGTTCACTCCGCATGAGGTTGTCGAGTGGTACAAATCCCATGGATACGACTTTCTGGCCATCACCGACCACAATCATTTCACGACTTAGTACCCTGTTTCATAAATACGATAACGTATGGCTGAGAGGATGTTGGCGATTGGGCAAGGCAGGCGTGGAGTGGCAATCCCCGCAGCGGGCTTGCCCTCCCACGCCTAACGCTGGCCATCGCCAAAAGCCTCCAGCCCGCTGCGGGTGGGGCGGCACAAGCTCCACGCTTTGTTGCGGCTGGGAGCCAAGCCCCCTGAAGGGGATTGGCATCCCAGCCGCGCCGCGCGCAGACTCTTGTGGCGCTCCCACCATACATTATCGTATTTATGAAACAGGGTACTTAGGGCTTGCGCAAAAATAAATTCACATTTTGCTGGGAGAACCATACCCTTTTGGCAAGGCGCAAGCGGAAGTCGAGGGACGAGCATATCCTTCATGGACCTATATCCGATCAATCCGCCTTTGGCGGACCAAAAGGGTATGGAACCCCAGCCCATACCCCATTATCCTCACATCAACCGAACGACAAGAACTGGAGCGCAGGGCGGCAAAATTACGTTGCCATATTTTAAGGCGCCGTGGAAAAGAGGGTTGATGGAAGACAAAGAAGAGGCTATAAAGTCTGCGCGTGGCACCTGAGGCGACACATCCAATCCTTTCCCGGTTGAAGGCTGATTCACTGTTTGCGGGAGTTGATGGCAAGCTGCTTGCGCGTTTGCTGGGCACGATTGAGGAAGTGGATCTGGCATTCGGGGCGGTCCTCTACAAACAGGGTGATCCGGCTGCATGTCTATATCTGGTGGTGGATGGAACGGTGAGGCTGGTTGCTCCTTCGGGACGTGAAATCGAACTCCGTGAACGGCGTTTTGGCGAAGAAGCTGCGGTTATGGGAGGTTATGTCTTCACGGCCAAAGCGCTGACAGATGGGCATGCCTTGCGGATTTCCAGGGAGGGGCTGGCGGAACTGGTCCGTGCCCGGTCTTCATTTGCTTCCGAAGCCATGCGGTCGCTCCTGTCACAAATTGGGGGCGAGACGATTGAGTTGCCCGCCCGGTCCAAGGCGGCAAAATTTTCCGATGTTGCCATGTCTGAAATCATCGGCTGGATTTTGGTCATCGTGGCGCCCCCTGCGCTTTATCTTTTTTGCGACAATACGGGATTTAGCACCCAGGCCGCCTTGTTTGTCGCAATCCTGGCGGCAACGATTTTGTTGTGGGTTTTTTCACTGATTGATGAGTTTATTCCTCCCATCGTTGCTGTGGTGGCCACGCTTTTTATCGGATTGGCGCCTCCTTCCGTCGCCCTGGCCGGTTTTGCCTCGTCCGGCATGATGACCTTGGTTGGGGTTTTTGCGCTTTCGGCGGTTATCGGATCGTCAGGACTCAGCTACCGTTTCATGCTGTGGTTGTTATGCAAACTGCCGGACCGTCCGGTCTTTCAACAGACGGCGTTGTTGATCAGCGGTTACCTGCTCTCGCCGATCACCCCGTCCGGCAACAGCCGCATGTCGCTTCTGCTTCCCCTGTACCGGGATATGGTCGAAGGATTGCGATTGCCAGCGGGAGGGAAGGGGGCAACCGCGCTGATGGCGGCAACCTTCTCGGGCGCCATGCTCTTGTCGCCGATGCTTTCCACCAGCAAATCGGCCAATATCACGGCGGTCAATTTCCTTCCCCAACAAATCCAGGAACAGTTCCTTGGTTTATACTGGCTGGTGGCAACCCTGGTGGCGTCGGTGGGATTGACGCTTTTTCACCTGGGGGCTGTTCGCTGGCTTTTTGCGTCGGAAAATCCGGCGCCTCTTCCCAGGGCGCCGGGCCGTTTTATGATGTGCCGGGCTTCATGCGTTACAATCATCTCATGAATCTTGCAAAGGTTGCAATGGCCTTTGCCTCGATTCCCTATTGGAAATGGCTGGGGCTCGCATGACCAGATCAAGTTTGAGAAGATTGCTGGTGGGAATTTTCCTGGCGGCGTTTGCACGTCCTATTTTGACGACGGGGGCGGTCTTTCCATCACTCCGGCGCCGGTCGATTTCGGACAGCAAGCCATGCGGATGGCGTTGACATGGGTTGACGCCCCGAAAGGAGCCGCGCCGCCATCGGTGGGTCATTCACCCCATTTCCGCGTTGGTTTGCGAGTTTCGCTGCTCGCTGCCCGCGGCATCAAAATGCCCGCAATTTACATCGAGGCGGCGCGAATCGGGAATTCCTATGCGCCGTAATCCGGCGAGAGACGAATGCGGAACGGCTCCGGGCCGCCTATTCCACCCGGCAGGTGGATTTTTCAAACATCATTTCTCTACGCCGCGAGCAGGCGCAGGCCGACGACGAGGGTGGAGACGAGGGCGATGGACTCGAAGAGTTTCTGGTTGATGTGCTGGATGACGCTGCGGCCCCAGAGGGCGCCTGCGACCACGGCGGGGGCGAGGATGAGGTTGAGGCTGAAGGAGGAGGGATTGATCAGGCCCAGGTGACAGCTGAAGGGGACTTTGAAGACATTGAGGATCATGAAGTACCATGCGCCGGTGCCGAGGAATTCCATTTTGGGCAATCCCATGGCCAGGAGGTAGAGGATCATGATGGGGCCGGCGGCGTTGGCCACCATGGTGGTGAAGCCGGCCAGCAAACCCATGGTGGCGGAAAACCAGAGGCCATGGGGGATGTGTTCGTCGGCGTGTTCGGGATCGCGGCTGAGCATCCGCCGCCGCCACCAGTGGACGGCCACCATGACCAGCAGGATCGCGCCGATGAGGCGCTGCACCTGCTGGTCGTTGATGTGGTCCATGGTAAAGTAGCCGATGATGATGCCGGTGACGGCCCATGGGAAAAGGCGCCAGAGATGTCCCCACACCGCGTGGCGATGGTACGACTTGACCGCCACGACATCGCCGCAGATCAGGAGGGGCAGGATGATGCCGGTCGATTCGCGCGCGGGCAGGATGAGGGCGAAGACGGCGATGACGAACGAGCCGACCCCGGCGATGCCGGTTTTCGACACGCCCAGCACAAAAGCGCCGGCCAACGCGATGGCCCACTGACAGATGGAAAGGTGATACGGGTTCACAGTTTTTTCCCGTGCAGGAATTCCAGCAGCAGGGGTTTGACGGCCTCAAGACTGAGGTGTTTTTCCGCATGTTCACGGGCCTGGCGCGCCAGATTGTTTTGCAACGTTTGATCCCCTGTGAGGCGGAGGATGGCATCGGTCATTTCATCGGGAGTAAAACCGTTGAGCAGAAAGCCGTTTTGATTGGTGACAACAAAATCCTCCGGTCCGCCGCAGGGGGTGGTGATGACCGGGGCGCCGCAAGCCATGGCCTCGGCGCCGGTGATGCCGAACCCCTCCTGGAACGAGGGGATGATGAGGGCAGCGGCGTTTTGCAGTTCACGGATTTTTTCCTCCTCGGAAATGCCTTGCAACCAGCGGATGCGTCCGGCGTGGGAATGGCTTTGCAGCAGGCGGCGGGTTGATTCGTCGCCGGAACCGATCATGACAAGGGCCAGTTGCGGACGTTGTCCGGCGCAACGGCTGAATGCTTCCAGCAAGAGGGAGATGTTTTTGCGGGGGTCTGAGAGGCGTCCGATGAAAACCAGTTGTTGCCGGGAAGCGTTGGGGGGGGGATGGAACAGCCGGCAATCCACCGGGATGGGGGTGACCATGAGTTTGGGCACCCATGCGGGATTGCGCGAGAGGATGGCTTTGCGGGTGTAGTGGGTGTCGGCGGCGATCTGCCGGGCCTGGGAGAAAATGTGGAATTCCAGACGTTCGCATTCCGTCCGGCTGATGGAGTCCACGATTTTGCGGAGGTTCCAAGGTTGTTGTTTGAAACGGTCGCAGCAATCCTCCCAAAAAGTGGAGCCTGGCCAGACGCTGAAGGGGAGTTTCAGATCAAGGAATGGGCGGGCGGCGCTGTTGTTGCCGCTGACCGCAAAGCATGCGGTTGAGGAATCCAGCAGCCGTTTGAGCGAAGGGATGTGAAAACGGTGGGCGTTGAATTCGAATTCCGGAAGGATGGCGCCCATTTCGTGGCATGGATAGCCGGCAAAGACCGATTCCCGCGCATGCGGGGGGATTTGCAGCCGCAAGGTTCGCTTGACGGTGCGATGCAGCGGGAGGGAGGGGGTGAGGAAGAAGGGGGAAAATCCCTCATCTTTGGCGATTTGGGCGAAAACGAGCGCCTTGGTGACCGCTCCGCCGAAGCGGTAGTATTGCAGGTCAAGGGTGGAAATGCAGAGGGGTTTGCTCATGGGCAGGTTGATAGACTGAAGGCTGCAGGGTGAAGGGCAAGAGAAAAATCAAAAGGAGGCAAGAAAAGTCGGAAAAGGCGTGTTTATTTTCGGTGGGAGGGTTTTTCAAAGATGGGGCGGCTGATCCAAAAGGGATCCTGAATGCCGATCCGGTAGGCATTCAGGGCGCGGGGGGAGGAGTTGATGCGGAGGTTGGACCAGAGATGGTTGGGTTCCTGCCAGCGTTCGTGCCAGTAGATGGCTGCTTTGAGACGGGGGTAGCGGGTTTTGAGATGTTCAAAGGCGGTGGTGAAGAAATCCGCCTTGTTGCCTTGCTGGGGGAATTCGCCCACGCCCCATTCGGCCAGCATGATGGGTTTGTTGGGGGTGACGGCGACCAGTTCCTCATAGGGTTTGTCCAGAACCTTGTACAGATGTTGCCAGGAGGAGCGGCAGGACATCATTCCGTAGGCGCTCAGGCCGATCCAGTCCACGTAGTCGTCGCCCGGATAATAGGCGGCCATGGTGTTCCACTTGGCTTGGGGGAAGGAGAAATTGTTGGTGTGAAAGACCCATTGGATGTTGGTGATTTTTTCCCGCCGGGCAATATCAACGATTCGTTTCCAGGCGGCGATGAATTGTGAAATGCTGTCGGTTAAAGGTTTGCTGCCAGAGTTGAATTTTTCGCGGGGATCCTGCAGGGAGGGGCTCCAGGGGAACCAGTCGCCGTTCATCTCCAGTCCCCAATCCACCAGCAACGGAGTTTTGGTTTTGCGGGCGTTATTCAACCATTCGACAATGTAGCCGTCGAATTCGCCGGCGGCAATCCGGGCCGGGGAATATTCGGGCTGGGGTTCGGTTTCCTCATAGGGAACGCCCCAAGGCGACCAGAAGATCAGGGGGATGGCGCCGTATTCGGCGATGGCCTTGATTTGGGCCGCCGGGAATTCGTCCTGTCCCCAGAAGCTGGAAAAGGCGACGATGGCTTGCGGTTTGCCGGAAAGCCGTTCAAAGGCCAGCAACTTTTTAAGGGTGATGTCGTCCTCGGTTTCACCGCCTTCAATGTAAGCCCCAAGATAGGCGCCTTTTTCCGGCACTTGGAGGTTTTGGGCGGCCAGGGGCGCCATCAGCCAGAAGAGAAAAATGAAAAGGAAAGGGAAAACGGAGGATGTTTCCATGGAGGCTGGCCGGGGAAAAACCTGCTTGCCGATCGGGGCTTTCATCGGGCGGGTTCCAGTTTGACGTTTGCGGTGCGTTCGATTTTGCCCCAGCCGATGAGGGCGCCCCGCAGGGCGCGTTTGACGGCGTTCCAGACGACCAGGCAGAGGAGGGGGCGATACACGAAACGCTGGGGGATGACCCATATGGCGCGCCAGGGGTTTTCGCCTTCCAATTTCAGGGCCAGGGCGGCCAGAACCACGTCGGAGACGATGAAAGCCATGAAGTAGAGCGCGACCTCGTAGCCATTGCCGAGGAAGAGCGAGAACAGCATGAGAACATCCACCATGGGGGCGGCGGCGACAAGGGCGATCTGGAAAAACCACATGCTGGGCAGGGCGAACCATCCCAATGCGCCGTATTTGGGATTGAAGAGCGCGGAACGATGTTTCCACAGGCATTGAAGGGTTCCGAAGGCCCAGCGGAACCGTTGTTTGACCAGGGATCGCAGGGTTTCGGGCGATTCGGTCCAGCCGACCGCTTCCTCGGCATAGCGGACTTGCCAGCCCAGGCGGCGGATTTGGATGGTCAGATCGGTGTCTTCGGCCAGGGTTTCCGCGGTGATGCCCCCGGCTTCCATGACGGCCTGGCGGCGCAGAGCGCCGACCGCCCCGGGCACCACGGTGATGCAGTTGAGTTCGTCATAGGCCCGGCGGTCGAGATTGAAACCGCAGACATATTCAAGGGATTGGAATTCTGTGAGCCATTTGCCCCGGTTGCCCACTTTGGCATTGCCGGAAACGGCGCCCACGGCGCGCGATTCGATCATGGGGCGCAGCAGATGGGCGATGGCGCCGGGTTCCAACTGGGTGTCGGCGTCCAGGGTTACCAGAAAAGGATGCCGGGCCAGTTGCGAAGCGAGGCTGAGCGCCGCTGACTTGCCCCGGTTGGGTTGGTGGCTGGCGCGAAGGCGGTTTTCTTTTGGAAAGGCGTTTTCGATCATCTCCCGGGTGCGGTCGGTTGATCCGTCGTTGATCATGATGATTTCAAGTTCGCCGCCATAGCCGTTGTTCAGGATCGAACGGATGGTTTGGACAATGACCTTTTCCTCGTTGTAAGCGGCGATCAGGACGCTGACCGGTGGGAGGGTGGGCGGCAGGGTTTTCCAGTTTGCGATTTCATCGGCATGGCGTTTCTTTTGCCGGATGGCCAGCCATGCGACAACCATGGTCCGGGCAAGGGTCATCAGCGAGGCCACGACCATGAAGGCCCAGAGCATTTCCTCCAGAAAGTAGATCAGGTGCAAACCCAGGCTGCTGGCGGCAATGGTCATCCGGTCGGTCTGGATGGCGGGGGGCATCACGTCGTCGCGTTGCAGGCCGAGAAGCTGGCTGGCGGTGACGAATTGGACCTGGTCGCGGGTGGAGTGGCGCAGCCATCGGATGATCTTGGGCAGGGCTTCCACTGTTTGACGCCGGTCGCCTCCTCCATCGTGAAGGAGGATGACATTGCCGTCCTCCTGGCTTTTTTCAATCCGCTTCAGGATGCCCTTGACGCCTGGCTTGGACCAATCCTGCGGGTCGATGTTTTCGCAGACGGTGATATATCCCCGCCGCTGGGCGCGAAGGATGGGCAGGATTTGCTGGTAGGTCTGGGG
This sequence comes from Verrucomicrobiia bacterium, assembly GCA_028687435.1. Taxonomy (GTDB): domain Bacteria; phylum Verrucomicrobiota; class Verrucomicrobiia; order JABWAM01; family JABWAM01; genus JAQUAF01. The sequence continues at coordinate 36,391 of JAQUAF010000012.1, forward strand.
CTGGGCATCCCCGGCGTAGGGCGGACGGAAAAGCAGGGTGGAGCGGCCCAGAAGGTTTTCCAGCAAACGCTGGGTGGCGTTCAATTCCAGATCGAACTGGACGTCGGATATTTCGGCCATGTTCGGATGGGTGTAGCTGTGGTTGCCGATCTCGTGTCCCTCGTTCAGCATTCGCAAGACCAGTTTCGGGCATTCCTCCGCTTTGTGTCCGAGGATGAAAAACGTGGCAGGCACTTTTTCCTTCTTGAGAATATCCAGTATCTTGGGGGTCCAGCGTTCATCGGGACCGTCGTCGAAGGTCAGCGCGATGGTGTTGAGATCCCTTTTGCCGTAATGTTCGAGGACGACATAGGAGGGAAAGGTTTCATATTGGGCGATGTAATGTCCGTCGCTGGAGGGGAGGATTTTTCGTTTGCCAGGGGACATTTCCAGCCGGACCCGGAGCGCTTCCCCGGAGCCGACATGGGTGATGTGATCCTCGGGAGTCAATTCCCCGAGACGCCGCAGGTCTTCCGGGGTGAGGTTGATTTTGTGGGCGGCATCCAATGCGTCCCAAGCGGACGGATCTTCCAATCCGAGACGGTGCAGGGCGATGCCTGCCGCGCCTGTTTTGCATACGCTGCGGGCTTGGTTGAGGATGGTGACTGCGTCGAGGAACCATACGGTATGGGCGTCCTTGTCCTCCTGGTAATCGAAGGTGGGGTTGAATTCCGGCTGGGTTGTCTCAATCTGCACCGCATGGGTGGCGGCGGCCGTGACCATGGCGTCGGCAAAACTGATATTCTTGCCGACCGGGCCGTTGCGGGGCCAGTCCACTCCAAAAGCGCCCATTCCAATGATCCATTTTCCGGGTTCGGCAAATTCCATGGCATGTTGCAGCCATCGGTCGAACCATGGCTGGGAGGCGATGGGGCCGGACGGGTCGTGGCGGGAATTTTCATGGTAAAGCATGGCCAGAAAATAGTCGGTTTCGGGCGCCAGCTTATCGAGATCGAAGACCTGGGAGTCGTAGCCGACCGGAATGCAGACAACGAAGAGCAACTGCTGCTTGTGGCATTCGCGCGCAAACCGGATGAGAAATTGGTTGAAATCGTCCATGTATTCGGGCGCCACTCCCTCGAAATCGACGCAAAGACCGGCGTAATGGCGTTTGGCGGCCATGCCGGTTGCGGTTCGGATGAAGCGGATTTGGGGTTCCGGAGGCCCGGTGACCAATGCCTCAATCAGATCTCCGCGCCAGCCTTCGCATTCATTGGTCAGGAGAGGGAGAATGCGGATGCCTCTTTCCCGCGCCAGGGATTCGACTTCCGGATCCGGACGACAGGCCAGATCGCATTCCTCGTTTTTGAGGCACAACCAATCCGGTGACAGGTGGGTGATCTGGCCGGCATGACGGCGGAGGGAAGGCAGGGAATTCTGGTCGTTGCCGGCATAAAAGGCCAGGGTGATGCGGCTGCTGGAATTCGCCGGCGCGGATGCCGGAGAACGGGGGCGAAGGGGCTGGGTTTGTGTGTGGCGAAGGTTGAAAAATCCAACTTTGGGTGAAGCAGGGTCTTTTGGCGGCTGCTGGCGGCGCAGCCCCTGCAATTGGGTTTGAAGTTGCCGGACGTTGGAGGGCAGGCGCAAATCCGGGCGTTGGAGCAGCGAACGGACAAAAAACAAAACGGCCAGAAAGATGAGAATGCCCATGAAAAGAGCCAGCAGTTTGACGCGAGGCCAGCGGCTGCCGCTGGCATCGTGAAAAACAAAGGTTTGGTTCTCGTTTTGGGGAGAAGTCATGGGCATTTTGGGGAAAGGGGGCATTGTACATCAAAGGAGGGTGTTCGTCACGCATGAGAATGGAAGCCGCTGGCTTTGAAAAAAAATGAGCCGGATGATTTGCCGGGCGATGTCAATCATCCCATGGGATGATTATGATGACTTTTGATTGGAATGCTTTGGATGGCGGCGGGCTTGCCGCGAACATGCGGACAGGCGGCCTGGTGTTGAGGGAACCGGCGGTTTTTCATGAGCCAACGCCGCTTTCCGAACGGTTGGCGCAGGTTTTGTGGCAGGAACAGTTGTTTTCACCGAAAAATTTGAGGACCACCGATGGACGAAGGTTGCGGGTGATTCATCCGGGAACCTGGAACATGGAGGGAGGACCGGATTTTGCGAGAGCGGAGATTGAACTGGATGGATCGGTCTGCCGGGGAGATGTGGAAGTCCATTTGCGAGGCAATGACTGGCATGCCCATGGGCACGAGCGGAATCCCGCCTACAATCGGGTGGTGTTGGACGTGTCGTTGTGGGCCGGGGGTGGCGTCGAACACCCGCCCCGGCGCGCCGATGGAGAGACGTTGCCCCAGTTGGTTTTGTCGCCTTTTTTGGAATGCGCCCTTGAGGAATTGCAGGAGTCGCTGGACCCGGATCGTTATCCTTTCGCATTGATCCGTCTGGCGCGCCCGGCAAACGCATTCCAGCACATGTCAAAAGAGGAAGTCCTCCGTTGGGTGGAGGAAGAGGGGATGAGGCGCATGGCGCAAAAGAGCGGGCGCGCGGGGGAACTGGTGTCGCGTTTTGGCGCAAACCAGGCGGCTTATCTGTTGATGGCGGAGTCTCTGGGGTACAAACATAACAAAGCCGCTTTTTTTGGGGTGGCGGCTGCCGTGCCTTTGCGGCGTTTGCTTGCCCGAAACGATCCGGATCGGATGATTGAGATGCTGCTGGCGGAATGCGGACGCCTGACCTTCCGGGTTTTTCAGGTTCGTCCCGCCAATCATCCCGAACGAAGACTGGCCGCCCTGGCGTTGCTGGCGCATTCCCGCCCGGATTTGGCGGGGTGGTTTGAGATGGCGGTGAACGCGGCGAATCCAGATTCTTTGCGTCCGGTTTTAAGGCATCCGTTTTGGTCGTGTCATGCCAGGAGGGGCGGGCCGTTGATTCATTCTCCGATGGCCCTGATTGGCCAGGAAAGATGGAGGGAGATGCTGGTCAATGTCATCATTCCGTTTTGTCATTCCCGGAGGATGATGGCGGGGGATGGAAAGGGAGTCGGTGAGATTGAACGGGTTTATCGCGAACGAGCCGCTTCCCCGGGCAACTGTGTGACCCGGCGCATGGCGTATGAATTGGGAGTGGCGCTGCCACGGCTGGCGTGGCTGCAGCAGGGACTCATTCAGATTGAGCGGCAGGGGAACTTTCCCGCTCCAGCCATTCGCGAAAATGGGCCATCGCCCGGGCTCGGTGACTGAGAAGGTTTTTTTCTTCGGCGGACAATTCGGCAAAGGTTTTGGTTTTTCCATCCGGAATAAAAAGCGGGTCGTAGCCAAATCCCTGGCATCCTTTGGGTTCAAATCCAATGCGCCCCCGGCAAATGCCTTGGAAAAGGCGGATGGATGGAGGGACGGAACTTTTTTTGCCGGGAGGGGGATTGATCCATGCCGCGGCCAGCACGCAACGGAATTGGGCGCCACGGCCGGCTTCGGAGATGTTTGCCAGGGTTTGAAGAAGTTTCTGGTTGTTGGCCTGGTCGTTGGAAGGTTCTCCGGCATATCGCGCGGAATAAACGCCGGGCTGGCCGGCAAGCGCATCGACCTCCAATCCGGAATCGTCTGCCAGCGCCAAAAGAGGGGTGTCGGGCAGGGGGGAGTTTTGGGTTGGGAGAAAGGCCAGAACAGCTTCCACCTTGATCCGGGCGTTGTCGTCGAAGGTTTGCCCGGTCTCGTGGATTTCGCCGGTAAAACCGATGTCGCTCAGGGTCAAGACCCGGGTGATGGATGCCCCGGCCATGACGCCGATTTCAGACGCCTTGTGACGGTTGCGGGAGACGAGCAGCAGCGTGATCATGCCGCCATTGTTTCATGGCTGGGGGGGGATGCGCAAGTTTGTCGTATAATAGCGCTTGACGAAAAGAACTTTGTGATATAAAGTCCTTTTCAGATGAGAATTCTTCGCGCAACTCACTTGGGCATGTGTTTTGGAGTGAAAGATGCCATTCGATTGGCTCAAGAAGCGTCGGATGGATGTCAATTAACTATTCTTGGCGAGTTGGTTCATAATCAGGAAGTGAATAAGATGCTCGCCGACAAGGGGGTTCGGATTGCGGCGGCGCCAGATGAAATTTCCACACGCACGGTCATGGTTAGCAGTCACGGGGCTTCACAAGGAGTGCTTCGTCAGCTTCATGAGTCTGGATTGAATGTCATTGAGGCGACTTGTCCATTGGTTCGTTTGGCGCATCGGCAGTTGGCGGAATTGGCGGCGATGGGGTGTCATCCGGTTGTGATTGGCAAACGCGATCATGTGGAGGTGAAGGGGTTGGTGGGGGATTTTCCGGATGCCAGCGTGATTCTTATGGAAAGCGATGTGGAGGGGGTTCCCGCGCGGCGGCGTTATGGCGTGATTTCCCAGACCACCCAGCCGGAGGAACGGGTGAGGGAGCTTTTGCGCGTGTTGCGAGAGGTTCGTCCGGATTCCGAGGTGATTTTTCGCGACACGGTTTGCCGTCCGACCAAACAACGTCAAAACGCAGCAGTGGAACTGGCGCGCCAGTGCGACCTTGTTTTGGTGTTGGGCGCTTTGCATAGCAACAACACCCGCGAACTGGCGGCGGTTTGCCGCCGTTTTTGCGCGAGGGTGATCCAACTGGAGACTCCGTCGGAGTTGCGGTTTGAGTGGTTGACCGGGGTGGGCACGGTTGGAATCACCGCCGGCACATCGACCCCTGGACACGTGATCGATGCCGTTGAGCAAAAACTTCAACAATGGGTGGAGACACCTGTTCTCTTACCCCTTGAACCTTAAACCAAATATGAACGCCTCCAATCTTCCGCCTGTCATTTCGCGTCCCATTCCCAAAACCGCCAGCCCGGTGATGAAGCTTTTGGGGGTGGGAGGAATGGCGGCCATTTTGTTGATTCCGCTGGGCATGATTGGGGCGGTGTTGAATGAGCGCTTGCATCGGCGCAACGGGGCGGTGGCCGAGATCACCTCCACATGGGGCAGGGATCAGGAATTGGTGGGGCCGGTGTTGATGATCCCTTATCGTTCCACCCGGAAAGTGGTGAGGCAGCAAAAGGTAAAAGGCGTGGTGTGCGAAGTGGAGAAGGTGGAGACATTCGTGGTCAAAGCCTGTTTTTTGCCCCAGTCGCTGGATGTGGAAGGCAACATCCGTCCCGAGGAGCGGCGGCGGGGGATTTACCGGGCGGTGGTTTACAGCGGATCGCTGAAGTTGAAAGGCGTTTTTTCAGTTCCGGATTTTGGAGCATGGAAGATTGATCCCAAGGATGTGCTGTGGGAAGAGGCGTCGATTTCCATGGCCATTCCGGATTTGCGCGGGGTGCGCGAGGGGTTGCAAATCACCCTTGGAGCGCAGAAGATTCCCTTGGGGCCGGGTTCGAAGATACACGGTTTCAATGCCGGTGTCTGGGGAAAGGCGGCGGGAATGGGGTGGCTGACAGCGGAAGTTCCGTTTGAATTGGATTTGACGCTCAATGGGAGCAGCGGCATCCGGTTTGCGCCCGTGGGAGTGCAAAACACGGTGAAATTGGATTCCTCCTGGCCCGATCCCTCATTTCAGGGCGCATTTCTGCCGGTCGAGAGAAAAGTGGATGGGAAGGGGTTTTCGGCGATTTGGCGGGTTTCCTATTATGGCCGCAATTATCCGCAACAGTGGCTGGAAGCCGACTCGGCGGCATTCAGTCCGGAGGCGGTGCGAAGTTCCCTGTTTGGGGTGGCTTTTATTGCGCCGATCGATTCCTACCGCAATGTGGAACGCTCGACAAAGTATGGCGCCCTGTTCGTTGCGCTGGTGTTTGCCGCCTTTTTCCTCTTTGAAATCCTGGCCCGGTTGAGAGTTCATCCCCTGCAGTATTTGCTGGTTGGGGCGGCCCTCTGCCTGTTTTTCCTGGCCTTGTTGTCGCTGTCTGAATTGCTGAGTTTTGGCTGCGCGTATTTCGCCGCCGCGCTGGTGTCGGCCTTGTTGGTGACGGCCTATGCGCATCAGGTGCTCAAGAGCGGATGGCGGACGCTGATCGTCAGCGCCGAGTTGGCGGGGATATACGGTTTTCTTTATGTGATTCTGCAATTGCAGGATTATTCCCTGATGGTGGGGACCCTGGGCTTGTTTTTGGTTTTGGCGGCGGTCATGTATGTGACGCGCAAGATTGACTGGTACGCGCAGGATGACGCGGTTTATCGCGCGTTGATTTCACCGGATAAAAAACCATGATTGCCCATCACATTCATCACGCCCTTGCGCAGGTGCAGGAATTGCAGAAGCGCGTGCTGGAGAAACAGCGGTTCAAAGGATACTCGGGGTCCGCGCGAGCTCTTTCCGGGGTGATCGCCTTGATGGGCGCCCTGATATTGGATTGCGGCTGGTTGCCCGGCACGATATGGACGCATTTTTGCGGGTGGGCGGCGGTTTTTGCGGTGGCGGTGGGCATGAACAAGGTGGCGATCGTGTATTGGTTCCTGACCGATCCGGAGACGGAGCGCGATGTGCGGCGGCTGAGGCCGGTGCTGGATCTGGTTCCCACGTTGATCGCAGGCGGGGCGCTGACCCTGGCCCTGATCTTGCGGAATCAGTTTGATTTGCTGTTCGGCGTCTGGATGGTTCTCTTCGGCCTGATGAATCTGGCCGTCCGGCATGCGGCGCCCCGTCCCATCGCGTTGGTGGGGATTTATTACATGGCCTGCGGCGCGGCTTGTTTGCTGCTGCCCGGCATTTCGTTTCAAAATCCATGGCCCATGGGCATTGTTTTCTTTCTTGGCGAATTGGCGGGCGGAACCATCCTGCATTATGAGGGGATGCCGCCGGTTGTTTTCAACTGGTTGATTAAAAAAGGAGATGAGAGATGAGCTTGAAAAACGAAAATCCTTATGCGGCATTGGAGAAAATTTTCCATGAGCCCAGCCGTCTGGCCATCATGTCGGCCTTGTGCGCGGCGGCGGATGGCCTCACGTTTAATGAGATCAAAAAACAATGCGATTTGACGGATGGCAACCTGAGCCGGCACCTGAAAGTGCTGGAGGAGGCGGGATCGGTGAGCATTCGCAAGGCGTTTGTGAAGTCCAAGCCGCAGACCACCGTGATGCTTTCGGAAAAAGGGCGCGCCAGTTTTTTGGAATATTTGAAGGCGTTGGAGGAAGTGCTTAAACAGGCGGCCAAGGGGTTGCAGCTGGAGAGGAAACCGGTTTCCGGTGAGGTTGCGCCGGGGGGGACGGCGATTGCGGAGGCTTGATGAACTTCTCCTGGCGCAGGATTTTTTATCTGCTGGTCATGATGGCCGGTTTGCCGGCGGCGGGGATGCTGCTGGCGGGGAGATCCCTGGCGCCTTATCTTGAGTTTCCGTCGCGCAACTGTTTTGTCGCGCACGCGGGTTTTTCGTGGCTGGTTTTCGCCCTGATTGGCGTTCTGGTTTTGGCGTGTGCGCTGCCTTTTGTCTTGCGTTATTTTGCGATGGTTTTTGGGCGGAAGGCCGGTTCTTCGGATGTTCCGGGCGTTTCAAACAGGGGGTTCCCGTGGTGGGGGTGGCTGGGCGTTGGGTTTCTGGCGCTGGCCTGGATATTGGCCTGGACGCGGTTTTCGTGGTTTGCGGCGTTGCAGCGTCACACCTTCACCCCGTTGTGGATTGCGTATGTGGTGGTGGTCAATGCGTTGACGTGGAGGAGGACGGGGCGGTGTTTGCTGACTCATTCCACCGGACGTTTTCTGGTGTTGTTTCCGTGCAGCGCCGCGTTTTGGTGGTTGTTTGAGTATTTGAACCGTTACGTTCAGAACTGGCATTACACCGCCGAACAGTTCAGCGCGGCGGAGTATTTCTGGTACGCCACGCTTCCGTTTTCCACCGTGTTGCCGGCGGTGTTGAGCACGAGGGAATGGTTGCTTTCATTTCCCGGGTGGCAGCGGGCCTTTGCCCATGCGTGGGTTGTGCGGATGCCCCGGTCCCGTCTGGCGTCCGGCGCCGTCTTTTTGTTTGCGACTCTCGGATTGATGGGGATCGGGATTTTTCCGAACGGGTTGTATCCCTTGCTGTGGGTGTCGCCGCTGTTGCTGATGTTGAGCTGGCAGACGCTGGCCGGGGAGGAGACCCCTTTTCATGGCGTCGCGAAAGGGGATTGGAGGGAGGTGGTTGGATGCGCGGTTGCGGCCCTGATTTGCGGCTGGTTTTGGGAGATGTGGAACTATTACAGTCTGGCCAAGTGGTTTTACACGGTGCCGTATGTGAATCGTTTCCATGTCTTCGAGATGCCGCTGCTGGGATTTGCCGGTTATCTGCCCTTTGGCCTTGAATGCATGATGGCGGCGGCATGGTTGACGCGGACGGATGAAACGACTTTATGAATTTGAACATGGATAAACAGGATGGACAGGATATGTCTTTAACCAGTGCCGGGATTGATCCTGTCCATCCATGTGAAATATCTGATGAGGGACTTGGTTGGAGATGATTTTGTGGAAGCGGCAAAAGTTTATCGTCGCAGGCCCAGCATGGCTCTCAGAAAAATGATCCATTGCCGCCAATTGCTTTTTTTATTGGCGTTGATTTGCTCAAGGAGTTCCTCTTCGTCCTGCGGGGGAACGGAGAGGGATGGTTTTGGTTTTAATTGTATCGCGTGGACCGGACAACCGGGAACGCACAAGCCGCAGCCGATGCAGCGTTCCGATTGAAGAATGGCCTTGCCGGTTGGTTTTGACAAGGAGACCGCCTTGACCTGGCAACGGGAGACGCACCGGCCGCAACCTGTGCAGGCGGATGTGGAAATTTCCGCGAAAAAATTGCTGATCCAGAAATCCTGCGGATGCGGCAGGCGTTGATGCAATCGGAGCATCCCGCAACAACACCCGCAACAGGAGCAGACAAATTCCACCTGTTGTGTGTTGGCGGGCTGCAGGACGAGGCCGTCTTTTTCGTTTTGTTCGAGAATCGCCAGCGCTTCCTCGCGGGTCACTTCGCGGCCATGCTGGCGGAGGAGAATCCTGGCGGCCATGTCCCCCAGAGCCAGACAGGTTTCGGAACGGGTTGTTGTGGAGCAGGGTTCTTTTTGGCGCGCCCGTTCTTCGCGGCAAAGGCATTTGAGCGCGACCAGTGGACCGCGGGTGGAGCGGACCAGTTCCCGAATCTGGTCGTAGGAGGCGGTGGGGTGATCCACAGGCAGGCTTTTGTTGATGGGGATGGTCCGCAGTTGCGGAGGCGAAACCGACAGGAAAGATTTGCCGAAGCTGGGGGTTTTCAGATAGTCGCCGGTTTCGGCTGCAAGTTCGGGGGTGAGCCGGCCATCCTGCGCCTCGTACATGCCAACGATCATGGGCATGATGAACCAGAGATCGAGGCCGTTCTTTTTTTTCCAGCCGATGGCGCCTTTCATGAGCAGCCGGTTGAGCGATTCGGCGATTTGTTCCTCGGAAAAGGATGGGGCTGCTTTGCCGGCGATTTCCGCCAGTGGAGCGGGGCGGTAGGAGAGCAATAGGGCGATTTTTGCCTCGTCAGTGGTGAAAAGTTGTTTGAGCAGGCGTATTTCGGAGCCGAACAGAGTGGAGGCAAAACCCACCGGTTGCCGGTCAAGATGTTGTTGCAAACGCCGATAAAGCTGGTTTTCCTGGTTCATAGGGACGGGCTTGAGGAAATCACCTGCCACATCCGGATTCAAGCAGGATGATGGTTGATGGTGGAAAAGTTTCCGGGAATTGGGCCGAACGATCCTGTAAATTCTGGTAATCCTGTCGAAAAGTTGTCCGCCGCAGGCGGATTTAATTTAATGTTCAGGAAATTCAATGTTTGCACGGGCAAAGCGGTGCGGGAGCCCCGCCCTCCATTTGTTGGGAAATGATGGAGGGCCGGCCTCCCGGACGGCTTCGGGCGGTCGTATCCCGCCTTTGAGTGATTGTTTTTGTGTCGAGCACTTGTCTCGCCATAGCTCGCAGAGCGAAGGCGGATCGAGCATGTTTCGTCGAGCAGTTGTCCCGTCCCGCCGTGGCGGGAGCGGGATTTAATTTTTCACAGCGCCCCGCGTCTTTGCGCCTGGTCAAGGCTGGATTTTTGACAGGGGGATGAGTTGAAACATGGAGGCGGCGGCGGCCGCTGTGGTCGCCGGGGACGATTCGGTTGCGGATGGGGCTGTCTAGTCGCCGGTTTTGATCCGGATGATCTTTTCGGTTTTTGGCTTGATGTGGTGTTCGCCTTGGAAGAAGGCGGCCAGTTCCGGCACGGATTCGGCCGCAACCCAATCGGTGGCGCCCGGAGGGAAAACCCAGTCGGTGGGAGTGAGTTCGCCATTCTTGATCCAAAGGGCAAGGTCGGACAGGGGGGCCGGTCCCCGTTGAGCGCCCTGAATATTGGCGTACCAATCTGACATGGCAACAGGCTTCCCGGAGGGGAGGGGAAAGTCAATCCGAAAGATGGCTTATCCTCGCGACGGTATGTGGAACAGGCGTAAGGAATTTCAATGTTTGGTGGAAAAGGCGGTGCAGGAGCCCCGCCCTCCATTTGTCGCGAAATGAATGGAGGGCGGGGCTCCTGCACCGCCTTGCTGGTTTTCTGCGTCGTGCGTCGAGCATCGAGCGTCAAGCTGGCCGGGTCTTGGGCCCGGCTTAATTTAAACATGAATATTTTTGACTTTTGATAATTCTCGATTAGTTTCTGGCATGGAAAACGTTTGCCGCGATTAAAAAGGAGCATTATGAAGATGATCAAATTGTCAGGGGCAATGATTTTTTTTGGTTTATTTTGCATATCAAGACTGGCAGGCGCCGAGACAAAGGCCAATTTGATCGCAAATGGCGGATTTGAATCAGGATTTGAAGGTTGGGGAAAAGTCAATATGGGCTTGCCGGAGCACAAGTTTAATATTGGTTTTGACGACAAGGTTTTTCATTCGGGGAAAAAATCCCTGTTTATGGAGTATCTGGGGGGGCCTTCCAGCGGATATGTCTGGCTGGATCAGAAGGTTTCCATCAAAAAGGGGCATTCCTACAAGCTTTCGTTATATACAAAGTTGGAGAATGTGCGATCGGTTCAGGAGATTCATGTCAAATGGGCGGGCGTTGCGCGGTATATCGCCTATCCGATTGCGTCGGGAACCTGTGACTGGCGGAAATTCGAGTATTATTTTCAGGCAACGGCGGATGCCGTCACTGTTTCCCTGGTGTTTATGGGCAGGGGGAAGATTTGGTTTGATGATCTGGAATTGTCCGAGTCGCCTCTTCCCAAGGGATCGGAGGTTATTGTGCGGGATGGCATTGTTTTCCAATACATGCCGCGGAGCAAGGCGGACGATCCGCTGACTGCGACAACGGAGGAGGAGAAAAAACGCGGTTATCTTGTTTATAGCCGGCAGAATCCATGGAACACCCATTACACCAGCATTCCCGGACGGGAGGAGATGACCGCTGAACTGAGGATTGCCGCGACGCCGGGCGAGTATGAGCCCGCTTGGTTTTCAGTTTATGCGCTGGATGGATTGAGAGGGGTGAAGGTTTCGCTGGCGGGTGATTTGAAGAATGAAAAGGGGGCGATGATCAGCAGGGATCTGGTGGATGTGAGGACGGTGAAATGCTGGCCGCAACGGACCGATTGGGCGGCGGCGTCCTATTTTGTCATCCCGGAATTGCTGGAGAAGTTTAAAACGGTGGATGTTCCGAAGGAGAGCACCCGCAGTTTCTGGCTCACAGTGAAGGTTCCCAGGGGAACCAAGCCGGGGGACTATCTTGCGAACATCCTGATTGAGCCGGCGCCGGGCAGGCAATTTACCCTGCCGCTGAAATTGAAGGTGCTGCCTTTTGAGTTGAGGGAACCGAAGGACAGGTTTTGGGTCATGTGGACCAGCGACAATGGCTATGATCGGATGAGCCGCGCGGATTTGCGCCGGGAACTGGAGGACATGAAGGAGCACGGCATCAACAGCGTGCTTTTTTACGCGCCAGGGTTGAAGGATGCAAAGTTTGTGAAGACGGAGAGCGGAATGACTTTTTCATCCGCCAAACTGGCGGAAATCCAGGAACTGCGCAAGGAACTGCGGCTGGATGGTCCCTTGCATTTGTATTGGGGACCGGGGCTTGAGGAGGGCGTGATGAAGGCGGTTGGGAAGGCGGGCGCCAAGATCAATTGGGATGACAGGGAGATTTTTGAAACCGTCAAGGATGGATTCAAGGCGGTGGATCGTTTTGTGAAAAAAACCGGCGGAAAGGATTATGGAGAGTGGTATTATCTGGGTTGGGATGAACCCCAGATCTATGAGGGAGGACCGAAGCAGGCGGTGTTTGAACACCGCGTGGCCAAGGCGGCGGGAATCAAGGACCTGGTGACCACGTGCGAGGGGGAGGTTGCCAGCCAATTGCTGCCTCTTGTTGCCGGCATGTGTTGGGCGGGCGGTCCCGATTCAATGGAAGCCAACCGATCCCGCCAAAAGGCCGGTCCGGAGTATTGGTGGTATGGAAGCGGGGTTTATACGGGACAGGAGGGCGGATTGATGCCCAACCGGTATTATTGCGGGATGCTTTTTTACAAGTCGGGCGCGATCGGGGAGGTGGGGTTCATTTATACCCGGACGGAGGCGACCGGCGATCCTTTTGATGATTTCGACGGGAACAAACATCCGGAACCCAAGGATGCGTTTATTGTTTATCCGTCTCCGGACGGCAATATTCCCACGTTGCAATGGGAGGGGATCCGCGAGGGGATCGACGATTACAAGTATCTTTATACCCTTGAGGAATTGATCGCGGCAGGCAAAAAGGAACCGTCCAAAAAGATTTTGGCCGAAAAGGTGGAGGCGAAATTCAAGGCGCTTGTTGATTCCTGCCGCTGGGGGGCGGGCAACATCAATGCGGACAGCCCGTTTTCCACGATTGTGGACAACGCCAAGGCAATGGAGATTCGCCGGCAGATCGTGGACATGATCATGGAGTTGCAGTGATTTTTTTCCGCCGAATGGGGATGAAGTATTGCTGTCCGGCTTCATATGCAGATGCTGAAAAAAAGCGAAAACCAATAATGTGTGCAGGGACTTCAGGCGGAGGCGGGTTGGATTGGGGGAAAGGAGTGTGTCATGGGCGGGATGAACTGGCGTTGGCAAGGGACGTGGGGTGAAATCGTTGGAAAGGGGGGTTGATTGATGGCGGGGTTCGTGCATATACTGGGGGCGTGATCAATCCCAAGGACACGCCAGATCCTTTTTCCAGCCATACCGCCATGAAGGGCCGGGGGCAGGAGGAGTTGTTCAAGAGTTCCGCTCTTTACCGGGAGTTTTTGGCGGAGAGGGAGGAGATTTTGAAGCACAAGTGGATCGAGAGCCAGAAGGCGGGGCACGACATCGGGTTTGAGAAGGCGCTGCTGGATTGGATTGTGAAATATCGGGCGGGATGGCGGCGGAAGCGGCGGCTTCATCAGGAACCCGAGGGTGATGCCGGGAAAAATTGATTTTGACCCATAATCATTTGAACCGTCGCGATTGATGACAGTGATTTTACATACGGAGGCCATGCATCGGGCGTTGGTGCGGATGGCGCACGAGATTCTGGAACAGAACGAGGCTTTGTCGAAGCTGGTTTTGGTGGGGTTGCAGACGCGCGGGGTTTACCTGGCGAAGCGGCTGGCGGGGATCATCCAGCAGAGCAGCGGGCAGGAGATCATAACCGGGACGCTGGACATTTCGCTGTACCGCGACGATCTGCATTTGCGCCGGAGTCCGCCGAACGTGAAGGCGACCCAGATGCCGCTGACGATCGACGGGAAGACGGTGGTGCTGGTGGACGACGTGTTTTTCACGGGGCGTTCGGCTCGGGCGGCGATGGATGCGTTGAACGATTTTGGACGTCCGCAGAGGATTCAACTGGCGGTGCTGGTTGATCGCGGGCACCGGGAACTGCCGATCCGTCCGGATTACGTGGGAAAGAACGAGGTGACGGACCGGGGCGAAAAGATCCGCGTGAAGATGAAGGAGGAAGACGGTGTGGACGAGGTGGCGGTGGTCAAAGGGGGGGGTGAAAGATGAAGTGGACACGGAAACATTTGCTGACGATCGAGGAGTTGAGCGCCGAGGAGATCACGATGGTGCTGGACACGGCGGCATCCTTCAAGGAGGTGTCCACGAGGACGGTGAAGAAGGCGCCGGCGTTGCGCGGCAAGACGGTGGTGAGCCTGTTCATGGAGCCGAGCACGAGGACGCGGGTGTCGTTTGAACTGGCGGCGAAGCGGCTTTCGGCCGACACGCTGAGCATCACGGCGCAGGCGTCGAGCATCACCAAAGGGGAAACCCTGAAGGACACGGCGCGGAACATCGAGGCGATGAACACGGATTTTGTGATCCTGCGCCATTCGACGGCGGGTGCGCCGAAGTTCCTGGCCGAGCGGTTGAACGCGAGCATTTTGAATGCGGGGGACGGGGCGCACGAGCATCCGACGCAGGCGTTGCTGGATGTGTTTACGATTCGCGAGAAGCTGGGGCGCGTGGCGGGGTTGAATGTGACGATTCTGGGGGACATTTTGTTCAGCCGGGTGGCGCGGTCGAATATCTGGGCGTTGACGAAACTGGGCGCGAATGTGACGTTGTGCGGTCCCACGACGCTGGTGCCGCGGGTTTTCGAGCAGATGGGGGTGAAGGTTTGCTATAATCTGGACGAGGCGCTGAAGGATGCGGATGTGATCAATCTGCTGCGGATCCAGCATGAGAGGCAGCGCAAGAGCCTGTTTCCGAGCATCCGGGAGTATGCGTCGTTGTTCGGTTTGAACCAGGAACGGTTCAAGTTGACCAAACCGGAGGTGGTGATCATGCATCCCGGCCCCATCAATCGCGGGGTGGAGATTGCCAGCGAGATCGCCGATTGCCCGCGCAGCGTGATTTTGGAGCAGGTGACCAATGGCCTGGCGGTGCGCATGGCGGCGTTGTTTTTGTTGAACGGGGTGCAGGGAGGCGGGGCGGTTCCCGCAGTGGAGGCGGCGGCATGAAAACCCCGCATTCGCAGCCGTCGAGAGCGCGTCACGCGTCTCCCACCGAGGCATTGGCCTTGCTGGCCAAGCAGTTGATGGGTGTGTCCCATGACGCGAACTGCTCGTTTGAATTGATCAACCAAGGGGGGTCAAACCGGGAATTTTACCGTTTCCGGTCGCATGGGGGGCCGAGCGTGGTGGTGATGCATTACTCGCCGGAAAAGGAGGAGAACGGATTGTATCCGGATCTGGCGGCGTTTTTGACGGAGAACGGGGTCCAGGTTCCCCGGGTATTGTTTCATGATCCGGCGCGGCATTTCATCGGGTTGGAGGATTTGGGGGACATAAGTTTGTACCGGCTGGCGCATGAGCGGAAGAATATGGGAATGTTGCAGGGGGTGTACCGGCAGGCGTTGGAACAGGCGCTGGCCCTGCATCAGCTGACGGCGCGTCCGGCGCGGACCATGGAGGCGTTTGGGGAGAAGCTTTATCATTGGGAGCGGCATTATTTTCTGGAGAATCTGATTCAGAAGTGGGCGGGGATGCAGTTGTCGGAGGCGGATTTGCGATTGTTTGAGAAGGAGGGGAATAGCATGGCATCCTGTTTGATGAAGGCGCCGGTATGCCTGGTGCACCGGGATTTTCAGTCGCAGAACATCCTGCTTCACCGGGACAAGGTGTGGTTGATTGATTTCCAGGGGATGCGTCCGGGGCATGCGGCTTACGATGTGGCGTCGTTGCTGTTCGATCCATATGTGCGCCTTCCGGCGCCGTTCCGGGCCTCGATGACGGAGTGGTATTTCCAGAAGGCATTTGGGAGCGGGAATGCAGCCCGGCCCGGGCGGTTGCGGCGCGCGGAGTTTACGCGGCAATTATTGTGCGCCGCGACGCAGCGGTTGATGCAGGCTTTGGGCGCCTATGCTTTTCTTGGACTGCAGAAGGGCAAGCCGGAGTTTTTGCGTTTCATACCGCAGGGGCTGGAGAATCTGGCGACGGTGCTTTGCCACATGGATGATTTGTCGCATCTGACATCGCTGGCGCAGAGACTGCTGGTGAAGGCGCGCATGGGGGATGGGGCGCCTGCCGGAAACAGCGGGCCGGTTGAGAAAACCGAAACTGGCGAAGGAGCGTTTCCCGCGCCACCGGCGGCCGCAGGGAAGGCGGGGAGCGAGGCGGGGGTTTCGGTTTAGGCTGAAGGTTGAAGACTGAGGCGCCGGGGCGCTGAGGACGGATCAAAAATCCAAAATTCAGTTGCAGAGGCGGAAGTCGATTTGTTTTTTGAGGCGGTCAACGCGGGCGACTTCGACCCGGAGCCGGGCGCCGGCGCGGATGGAACGGCGGGATTTTTTTCCGGTGAGTTGCTGGCGGGCGGGGTCGAAACGGTAAAAGTCGTCATTGAGGGATGAGACGTGGACAAGGCCGGACATGAGGAAGTCGGGCAATTCGACAAAGAAGCCGAAATTGCGGACTTCGACGACAATGGCGTCGAAGGATTCCAGATTTTTTTCGGCGATCTGGCGTTCAAAGAATTGGAGGAGCTTGAGTTTAGCCGCTTCCTTTGAGGCTTCATCCGCCACGCGTTCGGTGGTGGAGCAATGGTCCGCGATTTTACCGAGGGTGGAAAGGTCGCAGGCGACGGGCGGATGAGTGGGGGAGGCGAAAGGGTGGGTGGTGGAGTCCCATGGAGGGAGGCGGCAGGCTTTTGGACGGGGCAGGGAGCGATGGACGACCAGATCGGCGTAGCGCCGGATGGGGCTGGTAAAATGGGTGTAGTTGGCTTTGGCGAGTCCGTAGTGTCCGACGGGGGTGGTGGCGTAACCGGCGCGTTTGAGGGAGCGCAGGAGATGGAGTTTAAGGATGTAATGTTCGGGGGAGGCGTCCAGTTTGCGGAGCAGTTTCTGGATTTCGTGGCGGATGGAGGGGTCGCCCATGGTCAGGCCGTTGGCGAGAACCATGTCGCGGAAGGCCTCGAGTTTTTCAGGTTCGGGATCCTCATGGATCCGGTAGAGGGAGGGGATGCCGCGCTGGGTGGCGCATGCGGCCACGTATTCGTTGGCCAGGAGCATGCATTCCTCAACCAGTTGGTGGGAGATGTCGTTTTCCTTTTTTTCGACCCGGACCGCCTGGCCTGCGGAGTCGCAATGGACCTTGAGTTCGGGAAAGTCGAGGTCCAGGGAGCCTTGTTCAAAACGTTGTTTCCGGAGGCAGGAGGCGATGCGCCAGAGGTCGCGGAGCAATTTTTGGATAAGGGGGTTGTCGATGGGGGGATTGGCCCCGGGGGGAGGAGGCGCAGGTTTGGATGAGAGGGGGGCGCGGGGGGCGGGTTGAATGATATCCAGAGCCTGCCGATAGGTCAGGCGGGCGGCGGATCGGATGATGGTGTCGGCGAACCAATGGGATTCCAAGGTTCCATTGGGGGAAAGGGCAAAGAAAACCGAGCGGCAAAGGCGGTCCTGGCCTTCCATCAGGGAACAAAGCTGGGTTGAGATTCGCGGGGGAAGCATGGGCAGGACGCGATCGGGGAAATAGACGCTGTTGCCGCGGCGGAAGGCTTCCCGGTCGAGTTTGGAATGGGGGCGGACATAATGAGCGACGTCGGCGATATGCACGCCGAGGAGGGGATGTCCGTTGGAACGGAAATGAAGGGAAAGGGCATCGTCGTGGTCGCGGGCATCGTCGGGATCAATGGTGACGACGATTTCGCGGGTCAGGTCCAGCCGGCGGTCCCATTCTTCGGGAGGGATTTTTTCCTCCGCCTGCGCGGCTTCGGCGAGGACATCGCCGGGGAAATCGGCGGGGAGATTGTAGCGGCGGACGATGGAAAGGGTGTCGTGGCGAGGGTCGTCCTGGCGTCCAATGACTTCGATGAGGGTACCCTCGGGGTTGACGTGGCGGTTGGTCCATTCATTGAGTTTGACGACGACGCGGTCGCCGATCCTGGCCTTGAGGCGGGAGGAGGCGAGATTGACATAGACATCCCTGCCGAAGCGAGGGTCATCCGGGACGACGAAATGGAACTGGCTGGTTTTTTGCAGGACGCCGACGAGGGTTGGTTGTTTTCGTTCCAAGACGCGGATGACCCTGCCGCAACGGCGGCGGGCGGGATCCATGTGGCGGGTGGAAGGCGTGTCGTGGAGACGAACGAGGACTTTGTCGCCGTGGAGGGCGACTCCGGTGTCTTCGGCGGGGATGAAGACGTCGTTTGTTCCTGGGGAATCGCCGGTTTGGCTGTCCAGTGTGACAAAGCCGAAGCCTTTCTCGTGCAGGCAGATGCGACCGCTGAGGAGTCCAGCGAGGGAGGGGAGAACCAGCCGGTCTTTGCGGAGGCGGACGATGACTCCTTCGCGGACGAGTTGATCCAGGATCCGGCGCACATGATGGCGTTGGGCAGGAGGGATGCGCAGGGTGTCAACGAGTTCGCCGACGCGCAAGGGCCGAAATCCGGGGGAGAGGAGAAGAGTCTGGATTTCGTCTTTGAGTTGTTTTAGTTCTTGGTTCACGGTTCGACGGTTCATAGGTTCAGCGGCAAGTTGAAAATGAGTTTGTTTGGAAAGGGCATTTTTTCGACAGGATCAACAGGATTGAAAGGATTATGATTCGGGACAAACGCATAAAGTTGAGACAGGATTCAGTTTCATGACACATGATTTGAAACGGATAATCCAGATTCTGGTGTGGGGTGTTGTCGGCGCGCTGGCGCTGGCGGTGGGGCTGTTGATCCAGCACCGGCTTTGGAATTTGGAGCGTGAGGATGAGAGGGTGGATCGGGCCCTGGAGCGGGCGGCGCAGACCAACCAGATTTTGCGCGAGCAGATTCTGTTGCTTGAGAACCGGGCGAGTTTTGAGGCGCTGCATGGGTGGGTGGAGAACAGTGTGGCGGTGTTGAGGGGGCTGCCATTCCGCCATGCGGTGGCATACCGGCAGTTGAAGAGGGAGGAGTTGCGCGACTATATGCTAACCAAGTTGCGGGCGCAATACAGTCCCGAGGAGTTTGAGCATTACGAGCGGGCGCTCAAACGGCTGGGGTTGCTGCCGAGGGAGGTGAACCTGGCCAGGATGGTGATGGAGCTTTACAGCGAACAGGTGGCGGCGTTCTACGATCCTGACAGTCATGAGCTTTGCACTTTTGAAGGATTGGGGTTGCGGAATAATTTTGACCGAATGGTGCTGGCGCATGAATTGGTGCATGCCCTGCAGGACCAGCATTTTGATTTTTCCACGCTGGCTTTGCGCGCCAAGTCGAATGACGATGCGGCCCTTGCGGCGGCAGCGCTGGTGGAGGGGGATGCCAGTTTTTACATGATGCGGTATGTGCAGGGTGATTACCGAGCGGGAGGAGTGATGGGGGATTTGGGCATGCTTTTTTCGCAGCAGACGGACAAGTTGTTTTCCGCGCCGGTTTTTTTGCGTGACACCCTGCTTTTTCCCTATCAGGAAGGGCAGGCATTTGTGAATGCGGTGTATGAGGCGGGTGGGCAGGCCCGGTTGGATGCCGCCTACCGGCATCCGCCGCAGAGCACGACGCAGATTTTGCATCCGGAAAAGTATCTGACCGGGCAGGTGGAGGCGCCCGTGGAAGTGAAAGTTCCGGGCGGGCTGTCATCGGAGTGGGTTTTGGCGCATGAGAATACAGTTGGGGAGTTGGGCATCCGATCCCTGTTTTCTCCGCTGATGGGGAATGAGCGGGCCGGGAGTGTTGCGGCGGGATGGCGCGGGGACCGGTATGAGGTTCGGGAAAAGGGAAAAGACCGTCATTTGTTGATCTGGCAGACGGTGTGGGAGAGCGAGGAAGACGCCCGCGAGTTTTTTGATGCCTTGGAGGCTCTTTACCAAGACCGGTATGGGACGAGCGAGGGGGAAAAAACCGGGATGAGGGGGGTTGCGGGGAAGCGGAGTCCCCGGGCGGTATCGGTGTTTTTCAGCATTGCCAGCCAGAGGCAGAACATTTTGCTGGAAGGGAAGAATGTGACGTTATTGGATGTTCCGGACATGGCGATCATGCGTCAATTTTTCACAAGGTTAAAGATTCGAAATTCAAGATTCAAGGTTGGGAAATAGTTGAACGGAGCAAGGGGGGGAAGGTTGGCGTGGATGAAGGGGTTTGAGGGGGATGGATTGGAGGCTGGGGCGCCTTGAGTCATCCGGGCAGCGAAAAAAAATAATTTTCCTGTTGTCAAGGCATGTTCTTCTGTTGTATGTGTTTGATTTTAAGGAGGTTGTGCATGAAAAAAATGATCATTGTTGTTTTTTTGGCGGTTTCATTTGCATTCAGTATCCATGCCCAGCAGCAGAGGGTGGATATTGTTGTGAAGGAGATCAAAGTGGATTTGGTGCAAGCTCCGAAGTACGGAGTTACGGTTCACAAACAGCTGCCGCAGCCTGATTCGAGTTTGAAATGGCTGATTATCGAGGCGGATTTGGACAGTTCGTTGGAGTGGGCTGACGATGTGGTGTTGAGATTTTATGTGGTGGCGCAGTACGGCAACAATGCCCGCGGGGATCATGTGCCGCAAGACCGGTGGGATGTGCTG
The DNA here is from genome assembly GCA_028687435.1 of Verrucomicrobiia bacterium. Lineage (GTDB taxonomy): Bacteria > Verrucomicrobiota > Verrucomicrobiia > JABWAM01 > JABWAM01 > JAQUAF01. The sequence continues at coordinate 56,834 of JAQUAF010000012.1, forward strand.
GCGAGCAGTGTCACGGTGACCAGTCTGAAAAAGGGGAAGGGGGTTGTGCCAATGTACATTGATTCCACGACGGTGAAGAAGTATGGGGCGGTGGCTGTGCAACAGTTCATTCCCGAGGTCGTGGTGCAGGTGATGTACAAGGGGGCGGTGCAGCATACCAAATGGATGAGAAACGAGCAGCAGAGCGGACGTTTCTGGGAAAAGAAGCAGCCCAAGAGCGGATTTCTGGTGGATATCACCAAGTCGCCCTGGTGGCCGGCATTTTCAGAAAATTATGAACAAGTGAAGCCGATGACGGCGGCGCCGGCTTTTTAGGCCCGGTTGAACCTGAAAAAAATCCCTTCCATACCCCATGGCGTCGATGCATTTTTTGGGAATTGATCTCGGTGATCGCACCGTCAAGGTGGGGGAGTTTCTGGCCACGGAGAAGGAGGGATTGACCCTGGTAAATTTTGGACGGGCGAATCTTGACATCGATTCGTCGTCGGAAGAGACCCGTGTGCCGGCCATCGTTGCCGCGGTGAGAAATCTGATCAAGGAGAAGCGGTTCAAGACGAAGCGGGTGGCCTTGTCAGTGTCGGGCCAGGTGGTGCTGACCCGGTTCATGAAGATTCCCGCCGCGGAGGAAGCCAAAGTCCGGCAGATGGTGAGGTATGAGGCGGAGCAGAATGTGCCATTCCCCATGGACGAGGTGGTATGGGATTACCAGGTGGTTGGCGGTTTTGGCGGAGCGGAGTTGGATGTGGCCATGGTGGCCATCAAGAAGGACATTATTGAGCGGTTCAATGGCGCGATAGAGGAAGTGGGGCTGGTGTTGCAACTGGTGGATGTGGCGCCCCTGTCCATCTACAACACGGTGCGTTTCAATTACAATATTGAGAACAGCAGCGGGTGCACGCTGGTGCTGGACATTGGCGCCCGGACCACCAACCTGATTTTTGTGGAGGATGGCAAGATTTTTACGCGAAGCATTCCGATTGCCGGCAACACCATCACCCAGTATGTCTGCCAGGAATTTGAGATTCCGTTCCAAGAGGCCGAGAAGCTGAAGTTTGACCAGGGATTTGTGGGGTTGGGCGGCGCTTACGAGGAGCCGGAACTGGAATCGGCGGCCAAGCTCAGCAAGATCATTCGCAATGTGATGACGCGGCTGCACGCCGAGGTGTCGCGGTCAATCAGTTTTTACAAGACCCAGCAGGCGGGCAGGGCGCCCCAACGTCTGCTGCTTTCGGGCGGGACATCGGTTTTGCCGTACACCGATTTCTTCTTTCAGGAGAAGATGGAGATCGATGTGGAGTATCTGAATCCGTTTCAGAATGTGCGGATTGAAACGCCAGTGGAAGAGCTTGAGAAGGTGGCCCATTCGATGGGGGAAGTGGTTGGGTTGGGGTTGAGGATGACGACAGAGTGTCCGGTGGAAATCAACCTGTTGCCGCCCACGATCATCAAGCGCCGCCAGTTCAACCGGCGTGTGCCTTACTTTGCGGCCGCGATGGTAGGGGTGATTTTGATCTGCCTGAGCTGGTGGATGTATTACTGGCGTGTCACCCGGATGCTGGACAAGCATCTGGCGACCGTGACGCAGCAGGTGGAAGCGCTGGAAGGTTTGAACGGCGAGTTGAAAAAGGCCCTGGCCGGGGAAAAAATGGTCCAGTTGAAGATGTCGCAGGTGACGGCGGTTGGGAAAATGAGGTGTTTCTGGCTGGAGTTTTTTGAGGATTTGAATTCCATGACGCCAGCCAATGTGTGGATTGCGCAGTTGACACCGGAGTGCAATGGACAGGCCATTGGAGGCGCCAGCGTCGTCGTCGTCGGTGGATCATCGGCCCCCCGTGCGCGCCGCGGCGGGAGCATTCGAAGCGTGGATCCGATGGAGATGATGCCTCCGGATATGGCGCCGGGGGGCGGAGGAAAGAAGACGTCGGACACGGGCGGACCGAAGATGATTGATGGTTTTGAAATCCTGGGGCTTTGCCTGAACGACCTGGATTTCGGCGCGCCGCTGGATCCTGTGATGGAATTTCGCAACAACCTTGAGAGGAAATCCAAATTTATCAATCACAGCAAGGTTGAGGTGTTGGAACAGGGCAATCCCAAGGAAACGGAATGGACATTTTCCTTCCGGTTCAAGGTCAAGCTCAAGGAACCCGTGCCTTATTAAAGGAGAGACGCCGAGAGATGAAATTTATCCAACAAAACGCCGTTCTCCTTTTGATTTTCAGCGTATTTCTTCTTTTGCTGGGAGGAAGCTGCTGGTTGTTGAAGATGAAGGTGAATGAGAGCAATGCGGTCAAGATCCAGTTGGAAGACAAGCGAAATCTGAGGGCCAGTTTGCTTGGAAGCGCGCCTTTTCCCAGGGAAGACAACATCAATGCGGTCAGGAAACAAACTGAACTGGAGAATAAGTTGTTGGACAAGGCGCTGTCGATTTTGGTCACCGAGTCGGTGGAATTTGAAGAGATGGACAGCCTGCAGTTCAGCAAGGAATTGATCACCACCCGGCTCAAGATGAGCGAGGATTTGCGCGACAAAGGGGTGAAACTGGGGGACAACAATTTTCAGTTTGGCTTTGACCGGTATGAGCGGATGCCGGCCCGGCGTGAATTCACGCCGATGTTGAAGAAGCAGCTTCAAGTGGTTCAGGAATTGATGAGCATTTGTGCGGCGAACCGGCTTTTTGAGATCAAATCTGTGCGCCGAGTGGAGTTTGAGGAGCAGGCGCTGGCCTTGATGACATCGGCAGCCGGCGGGCGCAGCGGCAGCGGGAGGGGGACGCCGCCTCCGCCGGCATTCAAACCGACGGGCCCATTGATTTCCACCGGAGGGCGGTTGGAGATGGTGGATGCGCCGGGGTATCTTTATTCAACGATGCCATTTGAGCTGAAGGTTGTCGCCGAGGCGGAAACTTTTCGCAGTTTTCTGAATGATCTGTGTCATTCCAAATTCATTTTTTTGCCGAGGCTGGTGCTGATTGAGAACGAAAAGAAGGAACCCTTGGCTGCCAACATCAAGACAGCCATCCCGGGCTCCGGGGGGGGGGCGCCTCCGACGGGAGTTTTTCCCATGCCGTCCCAGCCGAGGGGGAACACGCCAGGCGCCGGAAAAAAACCCACCCCCGATGGCATGCCGGAAATAAATCGAGCGATTGATCCTTCCAAGCTTCCCAACGTGCTTGGCGACGAACGGATCACCGTGACAATGATTGTTGAATGGCTGGCGTTCAGGACCGATTTGACGCCGAAGACGGCCGGGAAGGCGAAATCGGCCAAAGGCCAGGAAAGGCAGCAGTACCGCAAATGAACGGCGGGTGACGAAACATGAACACAAAGCCAATAATTTCTTTTTTTGCCCAATACTATGACCGGTTGATTGCCTTGGTCGTGGCCGTGTTCATGGTTGGCTGCATGGGATGGCTTGTGTTTTTGGTGAAAGACTTGCAGGAGGAGATTGGACGGCAGGATGCGATTCCAACCCGTGGGGCGGATTTCAAGCCGGTCAGCACCGAGCCTTTTGAGAAAACCATTGCAATATTGCAGAATCCGCCTTCTTGGACAACGAACGGGTTGGCGACCAATGTCAATCCGCGTTTATTTGTGGCGCCGGTCATGAAGCATTACCCGGGGGAAATGAAGATTGTGAGGTATGTTGATCCTGTTGGTAAGGGGGGGGTGAGTCCCGAGGGAATTCCCTACGAATGGCTGAAAAAATACCGGTTTAATCTTTTTGATCTCGTGGCCGAGACCGATCCGGACAATGACGGATTTACCGTGCGTGAGGAGTATCATGCAAAGTCAGATCCCACGGATGCCAACAGTCATCCCGATTTTGGGATGAAACTGCGTTTTGTGAGAGCCCTTCATGAGCCATTCATGTTCAAGTTGACCGGGAGGGTTGGGAGCACTGAACAGACACGTTTTTCCATCTTGCGAAGGGATGGTTCCAAAAATTACTTCGTGAAGCTCAACGAAGAGATTCCCGACAAGGAAACGCCCGGCTATAAGGTGGTAAAATTTGAAGAAAAGTATGAGAATCGTCCGGACCCCTATGTGAAAATCGGGGGAAAACCTGTCATGGTAAAGACGGATGTTTCGGAGTTGACGGTTGTCAAGGGGGGGGAGGAGCCGGTGGTGATGGTTATGAAACAGGAAGCAGTGAGGGCGGATCTTTGCGCCCAGCTTTATTTCATACCTGACGGACGGACTTTCAAGGCGAATAAAGGGATGGTGTTTTCGTTGCAAGATGGTCAATATCAAGTACTTAGCATTAAAAAACTTGACGGGGACAAGCTGGAAGTGTTAATCCAGAGGCTCAACCCGGCGAGCCAGCCTTTTTTGGTGCCAAATTTTAACCCTGATGAGCTGAAAAAGACACCCCAACCCAATTCTGAATCCCAGCCAGGCCTTCCCCCCGGCTTTCCTGGGATGCCCACCCCGTAAAATAAAGGACAGTGCATATGAAAAAATCGATCTCACCCTATCTGGGAATCGCCTTTGTGGCGGTTTTTGGCACTGGCATAATTCCATTGAAAGCGGCAGTGGCGGAGAAAGAATCCGCCATGAACGCCGCTTCGGTATCGGAACAGGAGACGATTCGGCGTCAGGAGGCCGCCATCCATGCCAAACAATTGATTCGAGAGGCCCGCAGTTTGCAAGGCGAAGGGGAATACGCCAAAGCGTTGGGCAAGTATGATGAAGCATCCAAGAAACTGACCGGGGCGCCAGCGAGCGTGGAGGATGAGATTGCGCTGGCACAGGGGATGTCAAGTTGTTTATGTGAAATTGCTCGTGAGGAGTTTGGCCGAAAAGATTATAAGGCGGCCATGGAACATGCGGACAAGGCATATCAAGTCGACAACAATAATGAAAAAGCCGCGGATCTTTACAATAGCGCGAGCCGGTATGTGAACAAGGAACAGAGCGAAAAGGATGCGAAGCAGAAGTTTGCGGCAGCCAATCCGGAAATTACAAACCAGGATTTCAAGGACAAGCAGAAGGAGATTCTGCGTCTTTACAGTGCGGCGGAGAATTATTACAAGAGCGAGCAATTTGACCAGGCGGAGGTTTGCCTGAAGAAAATCGTGCGCATTGATCCTTACAGCGCCACGGCGTATCATCGTTTAAGGGAGGTTCAACTGGCCAAGCATCGAAAATTGTCACCGGCCCGGCAGCAGACGGAAGCCGAAGCCATGTTTGATGTGCAAAAGAGCTGGGTTCTTCCCAACAAGCGAGACAAGGATGTAACGCGGAATGTGGAGAATAATGCGATCGCCGAACCGCAGGGGAAAGGTCCCATTGTCAAGAAGTTGAACAGTTTGAAGATTTCCAGGATAGAGTTTGACAACACTCCGTTGAAAAGCGCTGTTGATTTTCTGATCAATGCGAGCCGGGATGTGGATCCCGACAAACAGGGGGTGAACATTTTGATTGAGAAATCGGCGGCAGGTGGAATCAGCGTTCCCGTGGCGACAGCGGCCCCCGGTTTGCCTCCGGTTGATGCAGGCGCCGCCGCCGCCCCTGCGGCGCCGATTCCCGCGCCGGTTGTTGAGGCGGGAGGCATTACCGTGACCTTGAATTTGCGCGATGTGCCGCTTGTCCAGGCCATCAAGTTTCTCACCCAGGTGACAGGGCTGAAGTATCGTGTGGATGAACAGGCCGTGGTATTGTCGTTTGGCGAATCCGTGGCGCGTCCGCGGACGCGGATTTACAATGTCAATCCGGGTGTTTTCCGTTCATTCATGGAGGGAGGCACGACTGCGGGGGGCGGCGGAGGTGGCGGGGGAGGGGGCGGTGGCGGAGGTTTTGTCGGGATGGGAACGGGCAACAAGGGTGTCCAGACCGAGGATGCCAAGAAGGTGTTCGAGGGATTTGGCATCAGTTTCCCTATGGGGACCAGCGCGTCTTACAAAGACAATCTGAGCGTTTTGATTGTGACTCACACGGAAGAAGTTTTGGATCAGATCGACGAGATCATGCTCAAGATCAACAAGGTGACGCCGCAGGTGAGCATCGAGGCAAAGTTCATGGAGGTGAGGCAGTCCGATCTTGACGAGTTGGGATTCCGCTGGGCTTTTGCGCCGTCAACCCAGAACCAGTACACGGTTGAATCCGGGCAGGGCACGGCCCTGCCGGGGATTCCGATCGGCGGGCCATACCGCGGCTTGGGCAATCCGATGACGGGCGCCTTGCGCAATTCCTCGACCATATCGGCGGGGGCATTGGACGCCCTGTTGACGGGTGTGGGCACCACCCTGATGCCGGCGGGCGCCGCGACGGTCATGACCGTCACGGGAGTGCTGACCAATCCGCAAGTGCAGGTGATGATCGACGCCCTGTCGCAGCGCGGGATGACAAATCTTTTGATGGCGCCGAGGGTGACCACCACCAGCGGTGAATCGGCCAAGATTCTTGTGACGCGGGAGTTTATTTATCCGTCCACCTACAGTGATCCGCAGGTGCAGACCGGCACGTCGGGAAATGCCGGAGGCCAGGGCAGCGTGGGTATCACGGCGCCTTCTCCCAGCGCGTTTCAGACACGCGAGGTGGGGGTGATTTTGGAGGTGAAACCCCAGGTGGGGCCGGATAATTACACGATCAACCTGACCCTTTCCCCCGAGGTGCTTGATTTTGAGGGGTTCATCAACTACCAGACTTATGCGGTGGCGAACACCGCCTCGTACACCTTCACATTGCAGCAGCCGTTGTTCAACAAGCGGACCATCAACACCAGCGTGACCATCTGGGATGGCAACACCGTGGTGCTGGGCGGTTTGATCCGGGAGGACAACACCAAGGTTGACGACAAGGTGCCGTTTTTGGGCGATGTGCCTTTCTTCGGGCGTTTGTTCCGCAGCAAGGTGGATTCCTCGACCAAGCGGAATTTGATGATTTTCCTCAGCGCCCGGATTGTGAATCCGGACGGCAATCCATTCCGCCAGCTCAAGTCGGAAGAAGTCAAGTTTTCCACGGAGACCGGCGGTTTGGGCCAGTAAAAGGAAGAATATTTCCGCGCGGCGGGCCTTCCCGGTTTGGGGAGGCCCGCCGTTTTTTTCAGGATGGGCGAAAGGGCTTGTTCAGCAGATCAATGGTTTCGCGGAGTTTTTGACGGAGAATGTCGATCTGGCGTGGGTCGGTGATTTTACGCCCTCCATTGTCGCGCAGGTAGAAGACGTCGGTGGCGGCGCCGAGAAGGGTGTTGATGCGGGCCAGGCTGATATTCAATCCGCAATGGGCCAGGACATTCAGGATCTGATAGAGCAAGCCCAGACGGTCGGGAGTCTGGATTTCGAGGATGGTGTGTTCGGCGGAGTCCTCATTGTCAAAGACGATGCTGGTGGGGAAACGTTCCTCCTCCTGGCAGGGTTTGCGGCGCATGCTTTCGTATTCTTTGCGTATGAGTTCGGTGAAGGAGACAGGACGTTCACGCGCCAGGGCTTTGGTCAGGATATCGGTGAAACGGATCAGGCGGTGTTCGTCGCGGATGGAATGGTGTTCCAGGTCGCAGACACGGAAGATATCCAGGACCACGTTATCGGAGCGGGTGTAGATTTCTGCGCTCAGAATGTTGATACGGGTGGCGGCGAAAGAACCGGCGATTTTTGCAAAGAGGCCATGGCGGTCCCAGGTGCAGATGACCACTTCACTGTGGCCGCTGTCGGGGAAATGCCGCCACTGGATGGAGGGTGGTGCGATTTCCGTTTCGACGTTGATGAGCCGCGAAAAGAACGTATGGATGGCGTTGAGGTGCCAGAGGAGGTCGTTGGCGGTGACGCAGCGCCAGTATCGCGGCGGCATGGAGGCGAAATGCGCTTCCGCCTCGTCGGGGCCGACATTTTGGGGGAGGCATCCGGTTGTTTCCTGGCGCAATCGCTGGCGCTGGTCCTGAACCGGGTCGGTCTGGGCGGCGCCATGGTTGAGGGCATGGAAGGTTTGGTTGTAAAGCTGCCAGAAAAGGGATTGGCGCCACTCATTTTGGAAGGTGTCGCTGACGGTCCGGGTGTCCGCAAAAGTCATCAGATGCAGCATATCGAGATTCTGGCTTGAGCCGGCGATCTGGCAGAAGTCCCTGATGGTGGCCGGGTCGTCGATATCCCGCATGTGGATGAGCCTGGACATGGTGATGTGGTGGTCCACCAGCCAGATGAGGATGCGGCGCGCTTCCGGGTCGAGGCAGAAGCGGCGGGCCACATGCTGGGCGCATTCGGCGCTGGCCTCGGTGTGGTGGGGGGTGTGGGAGGATTTGCCCGTATCGTGCAGGAGGAGGGCGAGGTAGAGGATATGCGCGTTTTCCAGACGCTGGAAAATCCGGCTGTACAGGGCGGCCGGCGGACGGGCGGCGTTGAGCACGGCGTCCAGTTCCTCCAGGGTGAGAAGGGTGTGTTCGTCGGCGGTGTAGCGGTGGTAGAATTCATGCTGGACGAGGCAGTCCAGTTTTCCAAATTCCGGGATGTATTTGCCGAGCACCCCGCACTCGTGCATGGCGCGCAGGATCCGTCCCACCTCGCCTTTTGCGTCCAGGATGGAAATGAAGATGTCTCGGGCGCGTTTTGAATAGAGAAATTCCCGGTCGATCGAGTGCAGGTTCTGGCGGATGCGGCTTTGAAGGCCGAAACCAATGCGGGCCTGGTGGAGCTGGGCCAGCCGGAACACCTGCAGCAGGTCGTGCGGATCCTCGGGGAACGATGAGCCGGGGGCGCATTCCAGAAGATCGTTTTCCAGGACAAGGCCGCCGGCGATGGGTTTGCGTCCGCTTTCGAATGTCAGCCACGCGGTGTGTTTGTGGATCGGGGCGGGCGCCGGGGTTTCGATGGCCAGCCGTTCAGCCAGAGCGCGGGTGAGCAGGTGGATTGCGCGGGCATGGCGGTAATAATGGCGCATGAAAATCTCGATCCGATCCAGCACGTCCCGCTGGTGATAACCCAGCGCTTCCGCCACCGAGGGTTGTGCGGAGAGGACCACCTGATCGGTTTCGCGCCCGTTGGTGTAATGCAATTCGTTGCGCACACGCATCAGGAAATCCTGGGCGCGGGACATTTCTCCAGCTTCGATGGAGGAAAGAAGCCCCTCGCGGGCCAGATCCTGCAGGGCGCCGATTCCGCGGAGCGCACGGGCGATCCAGAGGAGTGTGTGCAGGTCCCGCAGCCCGCCGCAGCCGTTTTTGACGTTGGGCTCCTGCACAAACACGCTGTTGCCATGCTGGCGATGGCGTTCCACCTGATCATGGAGACGTTCCGCCACGTAACTGCGGGCGCGCCGTCCGGAACAGTGCCGGATGACGGCTTCCCTCAGGTCCTGGAACATGGACAGGGGGCCGCCAAGGTGCCGTGATTCCATGAGAGCCGTCAGGCAGTGGCTGTCTTTTTCGCATTGGGCCATGCATTCCGGGAGGGTCCGGGTTGCATGGCCGATCTTGAAGTTCAAATCCCACAGGGCGTAAAGCACCTGTTCAATGGCGGATTGCAGGGGCGCCAAGGCGGATGGATCCGTTTCAGGCAGCAGAAAAAGCAGATCGACGTCGCTATGGGGGTTTAATTCCCCCCTGCCATAGCCGCCGGTGGCGATCAGGCACAGGTTTGGGCGGCTGGGATCGTTTTGCGTCCGGGGGATGGCGTCGGCAAGACAGTTTTGGAGGAGACAAATGAGCAGTTCGTCCATGACCACCCGGCGGCCGTATGCCACTTCCATGCCGCCATCGCCCGCCCGGTGCCGGTAAAGCAACCGTTGATTTTGCAACTTCAGAAACTGCCGGTAAACGCAGAGGCGTTCGGACGGTGGAAGCGCGCGGGTGGGTTCGAGCTTCAACCTGGCGAACGAATGGATATCTTGAAATTCCTGATTCACGCTGGGTGGGTGGAATTTGCCAGAGAAAGGGGTTGGGGGCAAGGCAATGCCTTCGGTCTTGTCGATGGGTTTTGGGGGTGGTATTGTTCCGCACGATGTTTCGCCAAAATGACAAACCTCGTGTGCGCCGGACGTTGGAAGGGCGCTGGTTGCGGGATTTTCTGGGACGTTCCAGTGTGGTGCGTTGGATCATCGTGTTGGTGACCCTGTCCGGTTTGATTGGTCTGGCGCTGACGGGCAGCAGGGTTGACACCCCTGATCTTACCATTGGGCAGATTTCGCCCAGAAAGATCGTGGTGCGGGTGAATTTCTCCTATCCCGACCAGGTGGCAACCGATTCGGCGAGAAATCAGTTGTTGGCCAAGAGTCCGAACGTCTATGGGGTGAATCTGACGACATTCAAGCGGCAGTTGGAACAGATTCGGCATCTTTTCGATGGCATGCAAGGGTTGAAGGCGTACGGGAAAGGGAAAGGCATGGATCGGGCGGCCCAAAGGTTGACCGATGCATGGAACAAGGATGCGGATCTTCCGTTAAGCGTGGCGGAGGTGCAGTCGCTTCTGGTCATCAAGGATCGCAAGGCCTTGTTTGACGCCCTGTCGAGTCTGGGGCTTGAAATTGCGGAGAATGGCATCATGGGGGAGGATCAGTTTTCCAGTTCTGAAACGGTGATTGCCTGCAATCTCAATCCGGCGGATTTTAGCCAGCTCCGGAAAGTGAAGGTCGGCCAGATTCCCACCGCCCGGCAGGTGTTGCCCAAGTTGATGGATGAGCTTAACGCCCAGTGCGGCATTCCACGCGCTTCCGCGCGGACCGTCGAACGGCTGGTTTCCTGTCTGCTGGTTCCCAATCTGCAGATGGATTCCTCCCTGAGCGGGAAATACCGGCAGCATCAACTCAAGAGTGTGGAGACGATTTTCCAGACGGCTGCGCGCGGGGATGTGCTGATCGAACAGGGCGAACGGGTTACCCAGGCCATGGTGGCCATCCTCAAGGCTCATGATGCCGAGGTGAAAAGGCATTTTTCCGGGGAATGGTATTTTCGCGAGCGGCTGGGGACGGCCGCATTGATCATCATTCTGGTCGGGGTGACCGTGTTGATCCTGGTTTTTCAACAAACCGGACGGCGGCGGGCGGCGAGCAATCTGGAGTTCAGTCTTCTGGCCACCATCATTCTTTTGCATCTGGGGCTGTGCAACGCGGTGACGCACCTGATCCAGGCATCGTCGTTTTTCAGTCCCTCCCTGGCTTCGGCGGCCATTCCCTCCTGTTTTGGCCCCATGCTGGTGGCGGTGCTTATCCACCGGCGGCGCGCCCACCTGATCACTTTTGTCAGCAGTTTTCTTCTTGGGATCATCACCCGGTTTGATTTTGCCGTTATGTTGACCTCGTTGATTTCCTCCGTGGTGGGCATTCATTTTCTCAGCCCCCTGCGACGGCGGGCGCGCATTTATGAAGCCGGCTTGCTGGCCGGCCTGACCGCCGCCCTTGTGAACGGGGTGTATGGTTTCATGGGTGATATTCCTGTGGTCACGATGGGGTTTCAATGTCTGGCGGCGGTGGCTGCGGCCTTTGTGTCGAGCTTGTTGATCAGCGCCCTTCTTCCGTTATTTGAGGCCATTTTCAAGGTGACCACCGATTTGAGGTGGCTGGAGATGTCGGATTTGAACCATCCCCTGCTTCGTCGCATGGTGCTGGAGGCGCCGGGCACCTATCATCACTCATTGATTGTGGCGACTTTGGTGGAAAGGGCGTGCGAAGCCATTGGCGCCAATCCGTTGCAGGGGCGGGTTTGTTCCTATTTTCATGATGTTGGGAAGTTGAAAAACCCCGAATATTTTTGTGAAAATCAGGCTGAAGGCCGCAATCCCCACGATGACATGGCGCCCAACATGAGCGCGTTGATCATCATTGCCCATGTCAAGGACGGGGTGGATTTCTCCATTCAGCATCATCTGGTTCGCCCCGTCATCGAAACCATCCAGCAACATCATGGCACTTCCCAAGTGGCTTATTTTTACAAATTGGCCAAACGCCATGAGGAGGATGCCAAGTTGGGGAGCCAGATTTTGCAGATGAAGGTGGACGATGTTCCCAAGGTGGAGGAGGAAATGTACCGTTATCCCGGGCCCAAGGCGTCGAGTCCGGAAATTTGCATCATTTCACTGGCGGACGCGGTGGAGGGCGCCTCCCGGTCGATGCAAAAACCCACCCCCCAGAGGATTGAATCCCTGGTGGAGGGCATCATTGCAGACCGGTTGCGCGACGGCCAGCTTGACGAATGTCCGCTCACCATGCCGGAGCTGAAGGCTGTGACCGAGAGTTTCATCACCACGCTCCTGAACATGCATCATACGCGCATCAGTTATCCGAAAGATGAGGATTCAAACAGCCAACCAGCACCCCCGGCGGCGGATGAAGCTTCCTGAGTGGCGCCGCCGCCTGGAACGTCTGGCGGATTTGAGGCGTTTGAGGGGGCTGGATGTGGTTGCGCCCGCGCTGGGGGAATTGACGGCGGTTTTCGTGGATGACGCTGCCATTGCGGAATTGAACTGGCGCCATCTGCGCCATCGCGGTGCCACGGACATCATCACCTTTGACTATGGCGATGGAAGGGCCGATTTGTTCATTTCCCTCGACACGGCGCGGCGGCAGGCCGCCGAATACAGGCAAAGTTTCGAGCGGGAATTGACACTGTATCTGGTGCACGGCATGCTGCACCTTTCCGGGTTCGATGATCGGACGCCGGAACAACGACGGCGGATGCGCCGGGAGGAATCATGGTTTCTGAAACGACTCATGCCCGAAAGCTGACCCTGCGGCAATCGTTGCAACGCAACTTCATTGCCGGCTTGTTTCTTTTGCTGCCCCTGGTGGTCTCGATTTTCATCCTGGCATGGTTGTATTCCACCATCACGGATCCGACCGTGCAGATTCTCAAACAAGTCTTTCCGGAATTGCAAACCTCCGGTTGGGCGCCTTGGTTGAGCGTGTTTGCCTTGTCGTTCACGCTTGGGTTGGTAGTGGGCGCCGGGTTCTGCACCCGGCATGTGTTGGGGCGGAAAATGTTCCAACTGCTGGAACGAATGGTGTTGCAGGTGCCGGTCTTGAACAAGGTTTATGCGGGATCAAAGCAGATCATCGAGGGGTTTTCCCCCGACAAGAAATCCGGTTTCGAGCGGGTTGTCCTGGTGGAGTTCCCCCGCGCAGGCTCTTATGCCGTTGGGTTTGTGACCGGCGAGGATCGTGGGATTCTGGCCATGGAGGGGAAAAAGGGGATGTTGACCGTGTTTGTTCCCACCACACCCAATCCGACCAGCGGTTTTTTGCTGGTGGTGGCCTCGGAACAGGTTAAAAATCTGGATGTCAGCGTGGCGGAGGGCATCAAGCTGGTCATATCGGGCGGCACCGCGATCCCCGAACGCCGCCGCCCGCCCGGCACGGAGGAAACCGCACATGAGTAACCGGGATTTTTCCATTTTCTGGTGTTTCGGATTTCGATATTCGGATTTCATCTTAACCCTTGAACCATTAAACCTGTAAATCTCAAATTCATGAAACTAGGCGTTAATCTTGACCATGTGGCGACTGTGCGGCAGGCGCGTTATCGTTGTTGTCGAAAAGTGCCGGCGCGGGCGGAACCGGTGATGCTGGAGGCTTTGCGGGCCGCCGAAAAAGCGGGGGCGCATGGGATCACGCTGCATTTGAGGGAAGACCGGCGGCATGTGCAGGACGACGATGTTTGGATGGTTCGGCGGCGCGGACGTCTGCCTTTCAATCTCGAAATGGCCCTGCATCCTGAAATTGTCCGCATCGCGCTCAAGGTCGGGCCGGAGGAGGTTTGCCTGGTTCCCGAACGGCGGCAGGAAGTGACGACCGAGGGCGGGCTGGATGTGGCGGGGATGGCCTCCGCGCTTCCGGCGGCCATCGAGCGGTTTCACCGAAAAAAAATCCGCGTCAGCCTTTTTGTGGCTCCGGATCCCCGGCAGTTGCGGGCATCGGCCGCAGCGGGCGCCGATTGCGTGGAACTTCACACCGGCGCCTTTGCCGGGGCGGCGAGCGCATCCGCCCGGAAACGCGAAGCGCGGCGCCTGGTCGAGGGCGCGCGCCTGGCCCATTCGCTTGGATTGCAGGTGAACGCCGGACATGGCCTGAGCTATGACAATGTCAAATGGATGCGCCGCGTTCCCCATCTGGACACGCTCAACATCGGCCACACCATTGTCAGCCGCGCCATTCTCGCGGGACTGGAGCAGGCCGTCCGCGAAATGCTGCGGCTGATGCGCTGAGAACAGGCTGACCGTATTGCCGGACTGCTGGCAGGCGATTGCCTTATAAATCTTTCAACATCTGCCCAACAGCATCCAGGATTTGCGGCATGTCTTTTTCCACTGCGTCCCATAAAACCTGATAATCCACATCGTCATATCCGTGGATCAAGTGATCGCGGGTTCCGGCGATTTCTTTCCATGGCACGCCGGGGTGACGGTTTCGCAGATCCATGGGAAGGCGTTTGACCGCTTCGCCCATGATTTCGATGAAACGCTCCAGAGCGGCGGTCGCCTGCGGATCTTTCAGCAAACCCTCCAGTGTTTTGCCGGCGCAAACGGATTGGGCAAGACGGGCGGCGTCCTGAATCTGGTGAAGGGTGACGCGTGGATCATGTGCGCTCATAAATCGCAACCGCTTCCCGGCGGACGGCGGACTCAATGTATTTATTAAGGCGCGAGCAAAAATCCACCTTTCGCCCGATGATTGCCGCCAGTTCCTCTCCATAGCCGAAATAGCGGAAGCCAACTCCCTTCAGTGCGGACGGCTCGAATTCCGCCAGCACATCCACATCGCTGTGCTGCGGGTCGAAATCGTCCCTCAATATCGATCCAAACAGGCTCAATTTGCGGATGCCTTTGGCCCGGCAAAACTCCGCGATCCGTTCTTGGTCCAACTTGATGGGCAGTGTGGCTGTGGTCACAAGGATAGTTTGCCAAAAATCCGGTTTTTCGCAAGTTTCATTCCTGCTTCATTGGGCAGCCGCGCCATTCTCGCGGGACTGGAGCAGGCCGTCCGCGAAATGCTGCGGATGATACGCTGAGATTTGTATGAAACGGGCAAGTCTGTCAAAGAGGTGTCGCAAATGGTTGGCGTGGATGATCCCCTTTATTTTTCCCGTCTGTACCAGATTTTTTGGAAACGCAGGCCGACTCGAGATCGGGGGGGAGGGGATCGCCGGACGGGCGGTTGCTGAGTCAAACGGTTGACGGCAAATCAAATGATCAAACTGTAAAAAGCGGTAGCTCGCAACAGGTTTCAAATTTTTTTTGGAACGCTTTTATGTTGCCGTCTCTCCATGATTGAAAGATCACTTCAAATCAAGGCAGGCCAGGCTTTTCCTGTTGCGGATGATCAGTTTGCCGTCGGCCAGGATGGGCGCCGTCCAAGATTGGTCTCCCAAGGGTTTGATGCGTCCGGTTTCCGTGTATCCTTGGGGTGAGAGCTTGCAGATGGCGAGTTCGCCGGTCTTGCCGTCGAGCACGATCAGGTTGCCGTCCACAGCCATGAGGCCGCCTTTTTGGAATCCGGGATGCCGCCACTTGGTTTCACCGGTCTTGAAATCCACGCAGACCAGGGCGTTCTGGTCGCCGGTGCAGTAGAGATAACCGTCCAGGTAGATCGGAGTGCTGAAATGGGAGATGATGGCCTTGTTTTCCCACACGCTTTTGATGTTGCCGCCGCTGACCTCAAGCAGGGCGCAGCCATGGTTGTATCCGGAGGTGATGAAGATCTGGTTGCCGACGACGATGGGGGTGGCGGCGTTGACGTCGTAGTTGGTTTTCCATGGAAAACTCCAGAACTGGCCGCCGCTGGCGGCATCGACGCTGATGAGGGCTTCGCCAGTGAAGACGACATACTGCTTTTTGCCTTCGATTGTGGCCACCACCGGCGTGGAATAGCCTGCCTTGTCGCTGCCGCCGCCTTTCCAGATGATTTCGCCGGTGGCCTTGTTGACTGCCGCCACAGCGGCGTTGTCCCCTCCGGGGATCAGCACCAGCCGGTCCTCGTCGATGACGGGCGACATGGCGAATTCCCAGTTGAGTTTTTTGCTGTTGAAAACCTTGGGGATGTCGCAGAGCCACGACTTTTGGCCGGTTTTGGTGTCCAGACAGTGCAGCTTGCCCTGGCGGCTGATGGTGTAGAGTTTGTCGCCGTCCACGGTGGGGGTGGCGCGGGCAAAGCCGTAGTTGTCATTGCCGGCGTCGTCATAGGCAAACTGCCAGACATCCTTGCCGGACGAAAGCTCCAGGCAACGGACGATGTCCTGTTTGCCCTGATGATCGATGATGAAAAGTTTTCCACCCGCCACGGAAGGGCCGGCAAAACCGTTGTCGCCCAGGGGAATGGTCCAGAGGGTGGCCGGCGGTTTGGCTTTCCAGTCCGCGTTGATGCCGGTTTCGGGCGAAAATCCGTTGGCGGCAGGGCCGAGGAAACGGGGCCAGTCCGCGGCGGAAAGGAATTGGACCAGAGTGGCGAGCGACAGGGAAAAGAGGAGTTTTTTCATGATGGAAAGGCACAGAGGCACTGGGGCGCCAAGGCGCCGGGGGGTTGATTTGGTCAGCCTCTTGAATTGATCTGAAATTTGCAATGTTTTTTTGACTGGAAAAGCGGATGGGGCGTCTTGCCGCTGTTTTTCAAACAGGCATTGAGCGTTGAGCATCGAGTGTTGCGCGTGGAGCATTTTTTGGGTTGTTCCCGGCGGAAAAAACGGGTTCAACAGAGACATGAAAATTGCGCGATTTGAAACCGGCGGGAAAATTCACTTTGGACAACTCGAGGGCGAGGTGTTGCATTTGCTTCAGGGCGAGCCTTGGAAAAAGGTCGAGCGAACCGGCGAAAAGATTTTCCTGAAGCAGGCCCGGTTGCTGGCGCCGGTGCTGCCACCGGATATCATTGCCATCGGCGCCAATTACCGGAAGCACGTGGAGGAGTCGGGCATGAAAATCCCGTCCGCGCCACTGGTGTTTCTGAAGGCGACGAGCAGTCTGGCGGGGCCGGGCGACGCCGTGGTTTTGCCGGCCATGGCGCCCGGGGAGGTGGATTTCGAGGCTGAGCTGGCCATCGTGATCGGGCGGGAATGCCGCAGGGTGGGGGAGAAGGAAGCTTTGGGTTTTGTGTGGGGGTACACCTGCGCCAACGACATCAGCGCCCGGGATTGTCAGTTGAAACTGGATTCCCAATGGGCGCGTGGCAAAAGTTTTGACACTTTTTGCCCTCTTGGCCCCTGGATCGAAACCGAACTTGATCCGGACGCCGCCGGGATTTCGCTGACCCTGAATGGGCAGACCCTGCAATCGTCCAACACCGGCGACATGATTTTCAACTGCGCCCGGCTGGTGAGTTATTGTTCGCAAATCTGCACCCTGCGCCCGGGCACGGTGATTCTCACCGGCACACCCCAAGGAGTGGGATTTGCCCGCAAGCCGCCCGTTTTCTTGAAACCTGGCGACACGATGGAGGTTGTTGTGGAAGGAATCGGCGCCCTGTGCAATTCTGCCAAGGCGGAAAGATAAGAGCTGAGCCTTCTTGGAATGAGGGAACTTGTGTTTTTATTGTTATTGACATTTTATTTAAAAGGTGATTCAACCTTGATTTGCCAGTAGAGTTGAATTGGGGTATATAAAGAGGAGTTGGCTGGCTTTATGAGCGGTTTTCATTTCTTGAATGGAAGCAGGGAAAGGTAAACCCGAATGGCGAAGCTTATTGGCATCAGCACGGATGTAAAAGATTTTTTTCTTGACTTGTCTTTTGCGCGGGTTTCGTTTGGCCGTCAATCGGATAATACGGTGGTCCTTACGGATGGCCTGGTGTCGGGGCATCATGCGATTATTGAGCCTTTGCCCGAAGGAGATCATCGGTTGAAGGATTTGGGGACAACCAATGGGACGTTTGTCAATGGAATCAAGGTCGGGGAAAAGCGGTTGACGGTGGGGGATACCATTCAGATTGGACAGGTTCGTTTTTGTTATGTTGCCTCGGGTAAAAAGGACGGCGCTCCGATGGGCAAGCTGGTTGCGCTGAGTGATACGGGATGCGCTTCGATTCCATGCGAAGTTTCCGAACAGTTGGAGGAGGTCAAACGGAACAGACGTTTCGGAAAACCGGCTTTTCTGATAACAATCTCATGTCTTGGTTTGGTGATCGTCGTGTTGCTGCTGGTGGCCATCATCAAGGTGCTTAGCTGTGACAGTGGAAGACTATTCGATAACTCTCCGACGCTTTACTGCGAAGAAGTTAGGAGCGGGTGACAATGTCCAGCCAAGGACCATCCGGAACTTCACTTTCATCGACAAAGCGCCAGGATGTTCGCGCATGACCTTGGAAGGTTAGGAAATCTCGCACAGCAGGAGAGACATCCAGTCCAGCCATCGATTTTTGATGGGCACGAGGTTCTTCTCCCTTGAAGACATAGTCGTAATCATCGGTAAAGACCGGCCCTACATCCTGCCACTGGGCATAGCAAACCCTGTCTTTCAGGGTTATTTCGACCCATTGGTTTTTGCAGACGGAAGATGAACGCGGGGTTTTCCGGCATTTGAAGTACTTCAGGATGGGGCAATCTTCAAAATATTGGGGATTGCTGATGTCGTTAAAGGGGAGGGCGACATAAAAGGGGTTTTGGCGCGGTTGGAAACGGGCGGGATAGAACCCGTTCCTCAAAATGGGACTATCCAAACCGCCGAAATTTTCCTTCCACTTGCGATCCCAAGCGCTATCGAGGTTGCTGGACCATTTTTTGGACTTGGACCGTTCGCCAATCCAAAAGACGGTGGTGATGATGTCATCATGAACAGGAGAATTCACAAAAGCTTTTATCAAGGCTTTGTCATTTTCAGTGTCCAGATCTATTTTTCTTTTTGACTGAGATGCCCAACAGAAGCTGTTGCTGAGGATCAACGTCAAAAAAATGGTAAATGTCAATTGGTTAACCATAGGGTTTGTTCTTTGGGCGCTGGAGTTTAATGATTGAAAAAAAAAACGCAACATCTTTTTTCGACGAATTTTTTGGCGTGAGTTTGCGGGTGAAGTGAAGAGAGTGGGTTTTAAATTGGATGATCCGACCAAAATGACTGAAAAAATGGAGTTGGGATAGGATTTTTTTGGTTGTTTGAGTTGTTTTGACTGATGAAATCCAGTGGAAATGGCGAGTGAGAATTTTTAAAATCATCTGGACATTGATGATTCCATATCCAATGGGCTGAAGCCTTTGACATCTATAATAGGTGAAATTGTCAATGGGCAAATCGAATGTTAAAAAGGGTGAGATGTGTCATTGTTTTGCAAGAGCCTCAAAGGATTGTTCTTCCGGGTTGCTTCGTGAGGGAAGCTGTACTAGGTTGGCGGAATTCAACTATGGAAAATGGCAACAGAAGAATGCAGGCGGGCGGCCAAGGGATGGCGGCATGGATTGTTTGTGGGGTATTGGGAGTGGGGGTGTCGTCTTGTGCTCCGACGGTGAAGCTGAATACTCCGGAACCCATCAAAGTGGACATCAATGTGCGGGTGGATGTGTTTGAGAAGGAGAGGCCGCGGACGGCGAGCGCGGATTCCAAGGTCCGGAACATAAGCAATGCCGAGATCGCGGCCATCCAGCGGCATCGCAATAATGAGGGGCAGATTTGGGCCATGAAAAACGACGGCGCCGCAGTGGAAGGCGAAAATGGTTATTTGGAAACGCGGCCGAGGTCGGGATGGGATCCTGTTTATGTGGCCAAATTGGTGGCGGAGGAAAACCAGGATCGCGGGGTTTTTTACGCAGTGGAGGCGCGAGACAGCAAGCGGCCCCTGTCGGTGATTGAGCAGGAAGCTGGGCGGCGTTTGCGCGAGGAGGCTTACGCGGGCGGCAAGAAGGCTCCAGCAGCAAAATAGCTTGGCGACATGGAGATTCATCTTTTAAAGAGCGAGATGGCGGTGGCCCTTTTGATGGGATGGCTGTTGCTCGTGGACCTGTTCATGCCGCGGATACCCAAGAGGTATCTGGCGCGGACGGCGGTGGTTTTTTTGCTTGGGATCACCGGGTGGCTGGTGTGGACGGGAGCGGGGGTGGGGGAACGGTGGATGGAAGGGGTTTTGGTTGGGGGCGGGGGCATGTTTGTGTTGGATGGGCTGGCTTTGTGGGGCAAGGAGTTTGCGTTTTGGGCCGCCTTGTTTGCCATGGTGGCGGGGATGCGTTTTGCCGGAAAAGACGATGATCATCTGGTCGAGCGGGTGTTTCTGCAACTGGCGGCGTGTCTGGGGATGATGTTGCTGGCGAGCGCCAGTCATTTTGCCCTGGTTTTTGTGGCGTTGGAACTGGTGACCGTGGTTTTTTACGTGTTGGTGGCATCCCGGCGGCATGATGGATTGAGTGTGGAGGCCGGGGTAAAGTATTTGATTTATGGTGCCATGTCTTCGGGGGTGATGTTGTACGGGATGGCCCTGGTGTATGGCGCGACCGGCAGTTTGGGATTTGCGGAAACGGCGCGGGTGGCGGCCCAGCCGACGCCGCCGATGTTGTTGAAGATGGGTTTGCTGTTGATGCTTGCGGGGCTGGGATTCAAGCTTGCGGCGGCGCCTTTTCACTGGTGGGCGCCGGATGTTTACGAGGGGGCGCCCACGCCGGTGACGGCATTCCTTGCCACGCTTTCCAAGGGCGCGGGGTTTGTCCTGCTGGTGAGGATGTTGACGGTGGCGTTCGGCGGGATGAAAGAATTCTGGCTGCCGGTCATTGGCGTGATGGCCGGGTTGTCGCTGTTGTTTGGCAGTCTGGGTGGGATATCGCAAACGAGCCTGAAACGGCTGATGGGATATTCAAGCGTTGCCCACACGGGGTTCATGCTGTTGGGGGTGGCGGCGGTTTCCTGCGCGGGATTGGGCGGGGTGTTGTATTATCTCACCGGATATTTGCTGGCCAACGCCCTGGTTTTTGGCGTGATGTGCGAGACGTCGGGTGAAAATCCGTATCAGGAAATCCGGGAATACGCGGGGCTTGGCGCACGGTCGCGCTGGCTGGCGGGGGCGCTTTTGATTGGGTTGTTATCGTTGTCGGGGATTCCTCCCCTGGCCGGTTTTGTCGCCAAGTTGTTGATGTTCAAGGCGGCGTGGCAGGGAGGAATGACGGTTTTGCTGGGGATTGCGCTGCTGGCGGCCGTGGTTTCCCTGTATTACTATCTGAATGTGATCCGCCACATGTACGCGGGGGAGCCGGTGTTGACGGATGGTTTGAGGGTGCCTTATGGCGTGAAGTTGTTGCAGGGGGCGTTGGCGGCGGGGGTGGTGGCGGTCGGATTTTTCCCGGGGCCGTGGTGGGACGGATCATTGATGATTGTCCGGGCGTTGGCGGGACGCTGATTCAGCGGGTCTGCTGAACGACCGCCAGGCTGGCAGGAGGGCAAGGTTGAGGATGGCCAGCAGAAGCAGGGTTTGGGTGACGCCGTGAACGGGGATGAGCAAGATTGCCGTGGCGATGGCGCCAAGGCACGCGCCCAGCAGTTCTGTTGAATAAAGGAGCATGACGCGGTTTTTGCAAGTTGTCGCGGCGCAACCAAAAAGGAGGCCCGAGAAGAATCCGGAACCGGCGGCAAAAAACATGATCCAGCCAAAGGCGGCGGCAAGGTTGGGAGAGTCCAGTTCGTGGTGGAGATGTAGCAGCAGGACGAACAGAAAAAGGGCGTTCAAGCCTGGCGCGATCGAACAGGGAAACGCGCGGGGCAACCGGCTGCAAACCCATGAGCCGAGAGCCAGTCCGGCCATGACCAGGGCGATGAGCAGGGCCATCTGCTGGTAGATCTGGCCGCAGAGGACTTGGAAAACATAGAGAAGCGCAATTTCCACGCTCATGAGCGAAAACCCGGAAATGCAAGTTGTGACCGCCAGGGAACGGAAGCCGCCGGTTTGGCCGGGGCGTTTCCACGCAAGCAGTCCCGTGGCCAGCGCCAGCGCCGCCGCCACGGTGAGAAAAGGGATGGAGGCCATCCGGTTGAATTGCCGCGCCAGATGGGGATGAAAGATCCCGAGCCAGTGGAGGCCACTGTGCCATGCGCCCGCGGGATGGTCGTCGGTATTGGGTTGGGTGGTTTTGTTCTCGTTGAACAATTTGCCGGCGGTTTCGATCCGGCCGATCGACAGCCGGTCCAGCAGGGCGGGTTTGCTGAAAAATGCGGTCTGGATACTCCGGGCCGCCATTCGTTTTGCCAGCGTTTTGGAATCGACCGGGAAACGGGGGGATTTTGTGGCGATGAACAGGTTGTTTTCCTCGGGGAAAAAGACCACGCGGGGAAAGGCCTCTTCCAACGCCTTTTTCACACACAGGTTAAGCCTCACGAGTTCCATACCGGGCAGGCTTGCCGAGTAGGGAAGTTGGAGCGCAAACACCCCGCCGGGATTCAACCGAGCCGCCGCGGCGCGAAAGAAACCCGCGGTATAATGCCGGTTGAGCAGGGTGGTGGAAGGTTCGGGCAGATGCAGCAGGATCGCGTCGTATGTTTCCGCGGTTTTCCGCAGGTGGCGGCGGGCATCGCTGGCGACGAAGCGGACGCGCGGATCACTCAGCGATTGTTGCGTCGGGGCGGACAGGCGGGAGAACAACAACCGGGGCAGAAAAGGATCCAATTCCAAATGAGTGACGCGCGACGGGGCATGCTTTAGGATTTCGCCCATCGTTCCGTCAAACCCCGTGCCGATCAAAAGGATCTGCCGGGGGTCGGGATGGCAGAGAAGGGGGACGTGGACAAACGGTTCGCAGTGTTCCCGGTCGTTTTCGATGCCCAGCAGACAGCCGCTCTCATAAAAGGCCAGTTGGGATCCCGTCTGGGTGACGGCGAGACTGCCATAGGGGGTTTGGTGGCTGGCGATGAGGGTTTGTTTGGGGAACCGCCAGTTTTCAGTGATCCGGTTGAGAGGCGCCGCCAGCCCCCCGCAGATCAAAATGGCCATTGCCGCGGCTGGATACAATCGAGGGAAGATGGGGATGACCAGAAGGATGCAGGCGGCGGCTGTGAGAAAAGGGTTCAGGAAGACCAGCCCCAAGCCATACGCCAGGCCTCCAGCCAGAAATCCCAGGGTTTCCGCGGCATAAGCATTGAGGAAGAAAGGCGCCGGATTTGGAGCCTCTGTTCCCGTTCGCGCCAGAATCGTGAATGCCGCGCCCAGGAGCAGTCCCAGCGGTCCCAGCGTCAACGCGCTCCAGACAAGGGCGGGGATGAGCGCCACAGCCTGTCCGCTGACCGGCGCGACGACAAGATGCGTGATCCGGCAAAGAAGAAGAGTGGCGGGAATCAGCCAGATGGCGTGCGCGATGAAAAGCGGCGTCCACTGCCTGCGGATTGCAATCCAACTCCCGATTCCGGTCCATGCCAGCCATGCGCCCAGAATCCATCCCAGCAGAAGATCGTTGCCGTGCAGGGTGTTGAGCAGTTCCCGGGCCGCCGTCATCTGGCAGATGGCCGCGCTGGCGCCAAGAAGAAAAAGTCGGGAAAAGGCAGTCATGGGATATGAGTGCTATGCTTTGACGGCAGCCGAGTGAATCGTCATGGCGCCGCCCATGAGCGGATCGCAAACCGCTTCGGAAAACCCATGGGCTTCCAGCAGACGGCTGATTTCAATGGGAGTGGGATAACGCGCAAGGGATTCAAGGATGTAATCATAAGCGGCCCGGTCGCCCAATAAAAGCCATCCGAACAGGGGGGGAAATGTCCGCAGAAAAATGGAGTAAAGGATTCTCATCGGCCTCGAGGGGGGATGGGCAAACTCCAGGATCACAAGGCGTCCGCCGGGCTTGAGGATGCGGCGGATTTCATCCAACGCGGCTGGTCGGTCCGGAAAATTCCGAAGCCCGTATCCGATGGTCACGGCGTGAAAAGTCTGGTCGCGGAAAGG
The DNA here is from genome assembly GCA_028687435.1 of Verrucomicrobiia bacterium. GTDB lineage: Bacteria > Verrucomicrobiota > Verrucomicrobiia > JABWAM01 > JABWAM01 > JAQUAF01. Next base: position 80,578 of record JAQUAF010000012.1, read on the forward strand.
GAGCCTCAGGGCGTCCAGATTGAGCCAGCGAATGGAATCCGCGGCTTGGCGGCGCGCGGCGATTCGCAACATGGTCCGCGACAGATCGCCTCCGAAAACGGCGGTTTGCGGATCCCGGCGCTGGATTTGCAGGGCAAGGTCGCCGGAGCCGCAGGCCAGATCCAGAATGCGTCCGCCGGCAGGAAACGCCAGCTTTTCGACAACCCGTTGTTTCCACCGGCGATGCAATCCCAGACTTTGCAGGTCGTTGATCAGATCGTAACGGCGCGCCACCTTTTCGAAAAGATCATGGATGTCTGGTTTGGAGGGCATCGGACGAAGGGAATAAGAGGGTTGACTGGTTGAGGCAAAAATAAAAAACAGGGCGAAGGGTTGAAATGCATAAATGTTGGAAGTTCGGCTTCAAGTCAAGCTTGACGGGATGAGCCGAGTTGGACGTCGGTTGGGGGAGGAACGCCGGTTGAGCAAAGGATGGGGAAAACTAAATGGAACATCATTTTCACGACACGAAGACAGCAAAATGCTTTAAAACTCGGACTGATAACCTTGTCCATTGTGTTTCGATGGCCTTGAAGAGGGAACAATGCGATTTTTATCATGGATTGACATTGACACGAAAAGAACGGCAAAGTCTTGGAGAAGTTCATGCAGTCAGGTCAGGGAGAGGCGGGGATGGTCTTTACTGACTTGAGGAAGGGGGGGCTAATGTTTCGCCGCGCATAAAGGTTGGAAAAATTCTGATATGACGCGGTTGATTAAGTAAAATCGGGATGGCTTCGATGAGTTGGCAGACCATTTTTGCGTGTTTGAGAGGATTTGCAGAATAATGCGCGATGGCGGGGGTGACATGGTCAAATAAATTGTTCGTGGAACGGGAAATGAGGGAGACGTTTTCCGGCGATCGGATGTTCATGCGCTGGAGGCATGTCAGAATGGTTAGGGCGTCCATGGCGTGGGAAACCAAGATGGATGTGGGAGGATGGGGCAGAGCAAAAAGTTTTCGAATATGGGCTCGAATCCGATCGGGGATTCCGCAATGGCGAATGATGGTTGGAGTGGCTTGTCTGATTCCGGAAGATTCAAATGCCTCGGAAAAACCTTGTTCAGAAGCCAAGTCGCCCGCTGTTTGGGGCTGGCGGCAGAAATAGGCGATGCGGACATGGCCCAAGCCGAGAAAAACACCTGCTGCATGGCGGCAAATGGCGCGGAAATCGTCGTCGATCGAAGGAAAATGAATCCCCTTAAAAGCGCTGCCCATGATGACAGCCCGTAGTTTGCGGTCTTGAAACCATTTCTGAACGTTTGCAGGTTGGGATGCCAGAACCCAGCATGCTGCGTCATGCTGGGCGGCGATTTTTTGAAGGATGGAATGGGGGTTTTTCCAGCGTAATCGCAAATCGGCGACAAAATGGCACTGCCATCCCCTGACGTGGAGATGTTGGCGGATTTCGTCCATGGCCAGCAGATGCCACTGGTCAATTTCATGGAGTGGCTGCCACGTCAGGATGACCGCTTGTTTTTTATGGATAACCGGCGTCCTGGTGTATTTCTGTGGAAGAATGAGCGTTGGCCGCCTCCTCCAGATTTGAAGAAGTCCTTCTTTTTGCAGCAGATGGAGCGCCGTTCGCATAATGGGACGGCTGACTTGGGACAGCTTGCAGAGCTCGCGTTCGGTTGGCAGGAAACCGGACCATTTGCCGGCTTGCAGGTGAAGACGCAATGAGGCAGCTGTTCGTTCCGCGAGCGATTCGCGTTTGGGGAAAAGCCTTCCGGACAGCGCTGTTTTTTTCATTTTCATGAATTTTCCGAAATGGAGGTGGTTTTTCAAGGCAATGTTTTGGAATAAGCCGTTTCTGGACAAAATAGTTGTCCAAGGGTTGCCGGTGGAATCGGAGGGGAATCGCGTTATGTTCTACTCATGACAACATCCATCCTTCCCGTTCCGCTGGCTCACGATGCCGGGGCGTTTTCAGGATTTGAGCCGAAGGAGTCTTCGAATGCATCCCGCAGACGGATTGGCACAGACGAATTCCGTTATGTGGAGGAAGTTCTTGCCTCGGATTTTCGGGGATCGGCAAAACCTCGGATGGTGGAGAAGTTGGAGAAAATTTTTTGCGAAAAATTCGGCGTGGCTTATGCGATTTCCTGCAACAGCGGCACTTCCACGTTGCATTCCGCCCTTTGCGCCGGCGGGGTTGCCTCGGGGGATGAGGTCATTGTGCCGCCTTTGACCATGGCCAGCACGGCTTTGGCTGTTTTGCATCAAGGCGCCATTCCCGTCTTTGCCGATATCGATCCGGAGACTTGGACGCTCGATCCCAATGCGATGCGTCGTCTCTTGAGTCCCCGGACAAAGGCCATCATTCCAGTGGCTATTTATGGTCTTGCTCCGGATATGGATGACATCATGGAAATCGCGGCAGAACGGCAGCTGACGGTGATCGAGGATGTCGCTCAATGTTTTTTGGGCCGATATCGGGGCCGGTTGGCGGGCGCGATTGGTCATATGGGCAGTTTCAGCTTTCAGAGTTCCAAGCATATGACCTGCGGCGAGGGCGGCATGGTCATTTGCAACCGCCATGATCTGGCCGAACGGGTGCGGCGTCATTCCAGCCTGGGTTACGCGGGGCTGGCGGCCGGACCGGGTTGCAGCAAGATTCGCAAGGAGGATTTGCTTGATCCGAATTATGCTCGCCATGTCGCGTTGGGTTGGAATTACCGGATGCCCGAACTTTGCGCCGCCGTGGCGCTTGGACAGGCTGTGCGATTGGAGGAGTTTGTTCAAAAACGCATGGCGGCGGCGAAATGCTATCTCGATGCCATGGCGGGGTGCGATTGGTTGATTCCGCAAAAGGTTCCCGAAGACCGCGTTCACTCGTATTGGGCTTTTGTGGTTCGTCTGGATGCCGCGTCAATCGGGGTGGATTGGCAGACTTTTCGGAAAAAATACCAGGAATTGGGTGGCGACCGGGTTTATGCTGCGTGGCGGCTCAACTATCTGGAGCCGTTTTTTCAGGAGTTGCAAAAAAAACCCCAGGGGTCGCTGGCGCATCTCTCGGGCCAATTGGGCGAAAGGCAGCGTTGGGATGGCGGTTTGTGTCCCCATGCCGAGGCGGTTCAACCCTGGCTTTTGCAGTTCAAGACGAATTATCTCGATCTCGAACTGGCCGCCCAAAAAGCGGACGCGCTCCGGCAAACCATCCGCCATTTTGAAAAATTCAAGCGGAGATGACATGAATATCCTCGAACAATTTTCCCTTAAAGGAAAAGTCGCGCTTCTCACAGGTGGAACCGGTCTTTATGGCCGCCAAATATTGGAGGCCCTTGTCGAAGCCGGCGCAAAGACTTGCATTGCCTCGCGTAATGCAAAAAACCTGAACGCGACGCTCGCCGAATATCAAAACAAAGGCCGAACGCTTGAAATCCTCTGCTATGACCAAGGGGACGAGTCCTCGATTTTGGCCCTGCGGAATGAATTGCGCCAAAGAGTCCAACGGCTTGATGTGTTGGTCAATAACGCTGTGCTAAGGCCAATGCTCAACAAAGGCTGTCAGGACGAAGCTGCGGCGTTCGCAGAAAGCATGAGGGTCAACGCCACCGGCCTCTTTGTGATTACGCGGGCGTTCGGGGACTGGATGGCCGAGGAAGGCGGCGGTTCCATTGTGAACATGGGTTCGATCCATGGCCTGATCGCTCCCGACGCCGCCCTTTATCGCAACACCAACATCAGCGGTTGGTATCCGGATTACTTTTTTCACAAGGGAGGGATGATCAATTTTACGCGTTTTATCGCCAGTTACTATGGCGGCAAAGGGGTTCGTTGCAACTGCATCAATCCTGGAGGATTCCAAACCGAAAAGATGTCCGAAACCTTTGTTCGCCAATATTGCGACCGCACCTTGCTGGGCCGGATGGCCAGCCAAACGGATCTTAAAGGCGCCGTGATTTTTCTGGCGTCCGAGGCGTCGGCCTATATCACCGGCGCAAATATTCCGGTTGATGGGGGGTATACGGCAAAGTAGGACTGCGAGGGGGCAGGAGAGGAGATTCGTTGAGAACTGACTGGATTGCAAATGGATGCGGGGGAGCTAAAAACGCTGGCGTTTTTATTGAAAACCTGTTGAGCATTTACAATGTCCTCTGCAAATGCTTTCATCAAGAGATGAAATTTAAACTTCAAAAATTGAGGTTGTATGACAACATGGAATTGAATTTCAATTGCCGAGTTTGTCCGGGGTTTACTCTGACAGAGATGTTAGTTGCCGTTAGTTTGGTCGCCATGCTTTTTTCCTTGTTAGTTCCCGCGCTCGGGAAGGCGCGTGACAAGGCGCGGCAAATTGTTTGTATGAGCAATCTCCGCCAAGTGAGCTTGGGCATTCTAAATTATGCGCAAGATAACGAGGGATGGGCGCCGCCAGCATGGGATGGAACGACATTTTGGGAGGCAAGGCTGGTTCAATGCAAATATTTTGCAATGCCATCTATGGGCAAGTCATCGGTTTTTGTGTGCCCAAGTGTTTATCCAAAGACCTTTGTTGCCTTAACAAGCACATATGGCATCAGGGCCGATCCGACTTGTTTTACAGTTCATAAAATCATCGATTCACAGGTGTTGGAATTGGCCTTGCTTTCAGGCGCCGCTCGTAGCCGTGAAGAACCGAGTTCCTATCCACTTTTGGCCGATTCTTTTTATGTAAATTCACAATATTACACATGGCGCAACATTGCGCCTCAATTTGCAGATGGGAAAATTCATCTTCGTCATTTCGGCACGGCTAACGTGGCCTTTGCGGACGGTCATGTTGAATGTTGCAATGTGGAAAAATTGGCGGGTTTTGGAGTGACGCATTACACCGATGAGAACGGAGTTGCTTATTGAGAAGGGCTTGTCATCTCATACAACCTTATTTTTTCAGCCCATAAACTGGGATGGGAAGATTTAAGCAATAAGTTAAAAGGTTTTTTTATGAAAAGACACAAATCTCTTTGGATACGCCGATTTTTTCTAGGATTTTCTTTTTTGCTGTGTGTTATGCCTGGAAAGGCCGCTGATAAAAATGAGATTGTGGCAAACGGGATAGATAAGTGCAATGCGCCGGTATTGATTGTTCCGTCAAAGTGCGGCTGCGGCATCAAGACTTTAAAGCCGCCGATCATTGACGGTTGTTTAAGCGATGAATGCTGGAAAGAATCCGACCGATTCAGTGACTTTATTGTTCTCGGCTCAGATAAAATATCGAGGAAACAGACCGACGTATTTTTTGTTTGGGACGAGGCCAATCTTTATTTTGGAGTTCATTGTGTGGAGCCAAAGTTGCCGGAAGTCAGGGCGAATGTCATAGACCGGGACGCAAAGGTGTGGGGGGACGATGGTTTTGAGCTTATCATGAAAACTCCTTCTGAAACGCGATTTTTCAATTTTATTTGCAATACCATCGGAACAAAGCTGGACGCTTGTTATGGGGATAAATATTATCCTGTGATCGAATGGAACCCGGAATGGAAGAGCGCTGTTCGCAAAACGGATGGCGCTTGGGAGATGGAGATTGCCATCCCATTTTCAGAATTGGGAATGAAATCTTTGGATGGAACGGTTTTGGAGATGAATTTTGGACGAACGGGATGGAATGAATACAGCACTTGGGTTCCACTTGGTAAAAATCTCCGGCAAACCGGAAAGGTGGAAAAGCTTGGAGTTGTTGTTTTGACAGATAAACTGCTGCGACATTTGGATTGCCAGCCCTATATTGCGAGGGGCCCCCTCCTGTCACGCCTCGCTGCAGTCAGAGAAGTTCTCCTCAAGCTAAGAGAGCGTTTAAACGGAGTTGCGCACTCATCCCTGAAACGGAGCGTTGAGGCCGATCTGAGTAATTTAAGTGACCGTATGACTTTGTTGGAAGATAAAATCAAAAAAACCGGGGGCGGAGTCGCTGGGAAGGAGGGAGAACTGATTGAGGATGAGATCGACGCAATTTATGGCAAAAGCGTTCAACTGGAAAGCAACTTTCGTGCCGCCATTCAATGGGAACAAACAAACAAGGATGGGAGCCTTCCCAAATTTGCGACATTTATTGCTCCCGCGATGACGGATCGGCCTTCGCGGCCAAACTGGATTTCGGATGAGGCAACGGTTGGCAATGAAATCAGGGTGTCCTGCTGTCCGGGCGAATATGAGTCGGCAACCGTCATTGTTCATGCCTTCACCGAAGTTAAAGATCTTGCGATTGTTATTGGCGGTTTTGTGAATGGAGAGGATCGGTTGCCGGCGGATTGCGTCGATCTTCGCGTCGTAAAATCGTGGTACAAAGCCGCTGGCCGGCCGCTTAATTTGAAAGTGAAATCCCTGGTCCCGGAGTTGTTGTTGAAGGACGATAAGTTAATCGCCGTGAATAACCTTGGAAATTACGCGAAAATTTCGCGTTCCGATGGCGGACATAAATATGTCTGCATCAGCGACGCGCAGGGGGTGCGCGAAGGGGATTCCATTGCGGGGTTCAATATAAAAGACGCCAAAACATTGCAGCCGTTTGATATTGACGCGCAGACCAATAAACAATTATGGATAACCATCCGGCCGCCAAAAAATGCGACTCCTAAAAGTTACTCGGGAAAATTGGTGTTGCAAGTTGATGGCAAAGATGAGGCGTTTATAAAAATCACCATTGAGATTTTGCCGTTTGCGTTGGATGCGCCTTTGTTGGATTATGGCATGTTTTACTCGAGCCATCCCGCCAAAGCCGGATCGATAACGATGTACGCGAAATCTGATGAGCAATACCATGAAGAGTTGTGTGATTTAAAAGCGCATGGAGTGTCGTATCCGCATTTTTACCAGCGCGGAGCGTTCGACTGGAATTGTTTCGAGCGCGAGCTCGGTTTGCGCGAGCGGGTTGATTTTCCAAGGGATAAAATTTATATCCATGGCGATGACTGGGGGGGCTTTTATGTGCAAGACCCGCAGGATCCGTTTGCGCTGGGTGTTTTGTCAAAAAAGATCAAGAGATTGATGCAAATCTGTCGAAAGTATGGTTATGGCGAGATCTATTTCTACGGCATCGATGAAGCCAGCGGCAAACGGCTGGTTTCTCAAAAACCCGCTTGGAGCGTTCTGCGTCAAGCCGGCGCGAAAATTTACGCGAGCGGTTACATCGGCACTTATGAGGCGGTGGGACAACTGCTCGACTTGATTCTTTATCCTTACAGGCCTTGCCGGCAGGAGGCTTTAAAGTGGCACGATGACGGGCGGAAGATCTGGTGCTATGCGTATCCTCAGCCGGGGGCCATGCCCCATCCGAAAGTTTATCGGCGGCACTACGGTTTCGAGTTGTGGAAAGCGAATTATGACGGCGCCTCCGGTTACGCTTACCAGGCGAGCTTTGGGCATATTTGGAATGGGTTTGATTCAAGTGAAAACGAGCTTTGTTTCACTTATCCAACAGCTGATGGAGTGATTGACACAATTGAATGGGAAGGTTGGCGGGAAGGTGTGGATGATGTCCGTTACCTGACGACGTTGTTGAATATCATCGAGGAAATCAAGTCCAAGGCCGATGACCGGAGGAAAAACCTGGCTGGTAATATTGAGAAATGGATTGAAGCCCTTGGGGAAAAGGACATGGCGGAGCCTCAGGTGGTTCGGGAAGAGATTATAGCCAGGATCCGCATGCTTAAAAAGGAAGAAAAATAAAAGGAGGGAAAAGAAAATGCTCTTGCCCAAAAATCGTTTATGTGGAGCCGTTGAGATTGATTGGCGAAAACTCCGGAAAACAACGAAAGGCAGAAAAACCGGCATAGTCATGACGCCGGCGGCCTGGATTCCCGGGAAAGGGACCGTGAGTGAGATTCTCCTGGAGTCCGCCCGCGTTCAGGGTTTTCTTGGGCTGGAACACGGATTGAATGGAGAATTGCAGGCCGGGCATCAGTTTGAAAACTATATTGAACAGGCAACAGGCTTGCCGGTCTATAGTTACTTTTCGAAGGGCCGTGTTTATCCGGAGGAGTTTGTGGCTGCTGTTGATGTGGTGGCGTATGGTGTCCAGGACGTGGGCAATTCGCTGTGGAGCTTTAACTATGCTTTGTTGCAGACGATGATTTGTTGCGCAAAGCATAAGAAAAAGCTTGTCATTTTAGACTTGCCCCCGCCGTTTTCATATTTGGGTTCTCGCGGTCCTGTTTATGCCCATAAGTCGTATAAGGGGGCTCCGCCAATACCATTTATTTATAATATTACCAGCGGTGAATTGGCTCTTTACTATCGGGATGCGCTAAAGCTCGATTTGAATTTGCAAGTCGTGCGTCTGAAAAACTGGAGGCGAGGTGTGGACTATGATGATACGGGTTTGCCGTGGATCCCCCCCTCGGCGAATTTGCCGACTTCCGACTCGGCCTTTTGCTATAATGTCACCGTGTTGATTGAAGGAACAAATCTTTCGGAGGGGCGGGGTACCATAAGACCGTTTGAGTATTTTGGAGCGCCATGGCTTTCATCCACAAAAATCGTCCGGTCATTGAACGCCCGAAAATTGCCGGGGGTCGCATTTAGAGAGATCCATTTTACTCCTGCTTTCAGCAAATACAAGGGGCAAAACTGTTCGGGGATCCACCTGGTGGTGTTGAATCGAAGGATTTGCAACCCGATGCGGGTTCTGTTTGAATTGTTTTTGACGCTTGCAAGGGAAGAACCCCGGTTTTGTTTTAAAAGCGAAACGGATACGGTGGAGGACATGATAGGGTCTAGAAAATTGATCGAGGTTATCCAAAAAGGAGGCGACTATGATGAGCTCGTCGGAACTTGGGATGCGGAATGCTGTGGATTCAATGATCGCATGGAATCCTTCTTGTTGTATCCTGCTTTAAAATCTGGAAAAAGAAAAATTTGGTAAAAAATCATGATGGGAATTGTTTTGCATTAGATGGAGATTATCGTGGAAAACATCGTCATTTATCGGAATGATCAAACTTATTGCGCGTTTCCGGACATTGTGAAATCACTGAACGGCGACGGCCTGGTTTGTTTCCGTGAAGCGCCGCGGCGAGACAGGCTGGGGCATTTTGATCCCGAGTCGAAGGCGGTACTGGTGCGTTCCCGGGATGGGGGCGCCACTTGGGGCGAAAAAATAATTATTTGTCAGGATGCCGACGGGATTCAGGATTGTTCCATCATGCGGTTGCGTGGCGGAGTGCTGATGGCGAATTTTTTCAAATGGCGGTTTGCCCGGAAAAAGGAATCCTTGGGCGATCTGGCGCCGAAGTGCGATCTCGGATCATGCGGCTTTCACGAAATCCATTGGGCGGCCATTGCGGGAACCTATGTGACGCGCTCGTTGGATGGGGGGAAAACCTGGACGGCGCCCGTCGAGGCGGGAAGCGGAAAACTCAAAGCCTTGGCAACGTCCGCTCCCGCTTTGGAGTGTCAAAGTGGAACATTGCTGTTGCCGGTTTATGTCAATGATGAACAATATAAAAACCTGGAAGTGCATAACGGTGTGTGGGTTGCCCGGTCAAAGGACGCCGGAAAAACCTGGCCGGAAATGATCCCGGTTGCCGCCGATGCTGAAGGAAAAGTGTGGCTGGAGGAGCCGGCCTTGGTTCAGTTGCCAAGTGGAAAGATTCTCTGCATGATGCGCGCGTCGGTTGGAGGCGGGGATTATCTGCGGCAAGCCGAATCCTTTGACGAAGGTGAAACGTGGTCGCCTTTCCGAAAGACTCCGATGGTGGGGCACCCGCCGCATTTGCTGCGACTGCATGACGGCCGACTGTTATGCACTTATGGCTATCGCCATGAACCGTTTGGCATTCGCGCCCGTTTGAGCCGCGACGATGGCAAGACATGGGATATGGAACATGAAATTGTGATCAGACGTGATGGGAGAAACGCTGACTTGGGTTATCCCAGCTCGGTGGAACTGGAGCCCGGAAAAATTTTGACGGTTTATTATTTTAACGATGAAACGGAAACCCGATTTATTGCGGGCAGTATTTTTACAGTCTGACAATGAATTCTTAACATGAGAAAAAGAGGTCCGAGTTTTGATTCAAACTGGTTGACAAGAGATGAAAGAACGGATGGGAAACAAGCGTGCCACGCGCTCCTCGAATAGCCGCGTGAGACGCGGTGAAAATTTGCCGGCGCAATCCACCGCGTGATGAACCGGGGGGATCACTTGGAGGCGATCTTCAAGGATGAGACGGATCGAAAAATGTGGTTGCGGACGTTGGGGGAGACGTGCTCAAGCGCGGGATGGGGGAAACAATTGTTGGGGCATTGGTTGCGGCGGCGGACGGCAGTGGGGGTGAAGTGAGTGGTCCGGGAATTGAAATATGGAAATGTGGCAGGGCTGCGCAGCGGGTTGAGCCGGGTGGGGCGGTGGTTGGGCGGGGATTGCTGGTTAAACAAAGGCTGGAAAAAATTAAACGGGCCATGATTTTCATGGCGCGACGACAGCAAAATGCCTTAAAACTCGGACTGACCCGAATGGCGCTTCGATAAGAATTTTTTTTGGAACAGCAATTGTCATGGCCTACCCCCTCTATCGCCCCCTTGAACAAGGGGGAGCCATTTCGACACCTCCCCTTGGCAAGGGGAGGATTAAGGTGGGGTGGGGGAAAAAGGGGGGAAATCCAAAAACGCGATGGTTTGCATGGATATTAGCCACAAAAAGGCTCAATATTCACAAATCATTAACCCACGGCTTGGCAACCATCTTATTTTGAGCTTTTTTGTGCCGTTTGTGGCTAAAAAATTGTTTGTCTCCTTGGCGTCATGAGTGGAAAACGGCTACAGCTTTAAGTAAAATGCTCCAATGGGTGACCCCTTGTCCGAATCAGGATATTTCATTTTCCAAAATCGGATAGGCAACGGCGGCAAGATGGGAATTGATGTGCTTGAGATTGGTGAGAACGTCAAGATGGATAACGCTGGATTCGCGGGACAGTTCCACCCCCTTGTGAAGCCGTTGGAAGTGACGCTCTCGCAGATCCCTCTCCCACTTGTTGATGAATTGCTTGTGGCGGATCAATTTTTCGGCCAAAAGCCTGTCGCGTCCGGCAAAGGCAAGCGCCGCCAGTTCGAGATTTTCCCGGACTTTGCTGAAAAATTCATCCAGTTCAGCCCATCCTTCCGCGGAAAACTCCACTTTTGAGGCGATTCGTTTTTCCGCCAATTCCACAAGGTTTTTGTCGATGATATCGCCGATATTTTCGAGTTCGCCGGCAAAACTGAGAAAGGCAATCTCCCGGCGGGCTTCCTCGTTATCAAGCCCCTGTTCGAACAGTTTGGTGAGAAATTGCTTGATCTCGCCGTTCAGGATATCCACCTCGTCATCCCGCCGCTGGATTTCCTTGCACCGATCGCAGTTATTTTCCCTGAAGACGCAATGCGTGTCGCGCAGCATGGCGCCGACCAAATCCGCCATGCGGAGAATTTCCCGCGACGACTGGCCTAAAGCCACAATCGGACTGTCGAGGGAAGTCTTGTCGAGATACAAGGGGCCAAAGGCCTGTTGTTTTTCGGTTTCTGCCGGAATCCATTTTTCAATCAGCGCGCCAATCTTTGGCGCCAGGGGAAGAAAAATGACCGCCAAGGCAATATTGAAAAAGGAATAGGCATGGGCAATGAGCTGGGTGTCCGCCAAATGAACCGATGAACGCGCCCAAGCGCTCAAAAACGGAATCAATGGGAAAAAGATCAATGCCCCGGCCAGCATGAAAAACAGGCTGCCCGCAGCCATCCGGCGGGTATCCACGCGGTGAAATCCCGCAATCATGGCCGTGACGCCGATGCCAATGTTGACGCCGATCACAAACGCGAAAGCCGCGTCCAAGGAAAGAATGCCCTGCGAATTCAACGCGATGGCAATGCCGATGGTGGCCGTGGCGCTTTGCAACAACGTCTTGATCGCCACTCCAAAAACAACAATCCAAACCGGATGCCGTTCGAGGACTTCCATAATCTGCTGCACTTCCAAACTTCCCTTGAGCGGCGCAACGGCGCTCGACAGGACCTGAATGGAAAGAAGCAAAAAGCCCATGCCAAGCAAAAACCGGCCAAAACCCTTGCCTGAACGGCTGCGGCTGAACAGAAAAAACGGCATGCCGCAGACAAAAAACACCGAGTTGAAAACATAAAATTTGAAAGCCAGCAGCTGCACCGTGAGCGTGAAACCAATATTGGCGCCAAACATGAAAACCAGCATTTGCTGGAAAGTGACATAACCCGCATTGATGGCCTCGACCGAAAGCAGCGCCACGGCGGTGCTGCTGGGCGTGAGAATAGAAACGGCAAAACCCGTAAAAAACGTCCTCACCCGTCCCCGCGTCGCCGTCTGGATCATCCTCCGCAATCTCGCTCCGAAAAGACGGTCCGATCCCTTGCGAAGCATGCGGATTCCATAAAGCATCAGGGCGACACCCGCAAAAAAATGAAACGCGCTCATGCCAAAATTCACTCTATTGGCCGACCGCCTTCACAACAAGCGGAAATCCTTCCGGAAAAAATATTCCCAGCACCCCGAAAAAGGCTGTTTTGCGCATCTTGCGCCTCTGTCAGAAAAGGGGCAGTCCGAGTTTTAACCCGAGTTTCTCAGATTTCGTAAAAAATGCGCAATTTTTGCAACTCCTTCCCTGATCATGTAGATGTCAAGGGGCTGAGTCTCCAACACATTTTTTTCGATGCCTCGAAATTGGCATCCCTTTTTCCCCTTGGCTGTCCCGCCTTCGTCGAATACTACGGCGGGGCAGGCCGGGAGGTTCACCACGTTTCACGTGGCCAGCCCTCCGTCAATTCCATCGCTGTTCAAAGGAGGGCGGGGCTCCTGCACCGCTTGTTGCCTCGAAGATAAATTGCAGTGTCATACCGTGCCAATCATGTCTGCAATTTGCCGGGCATATTGGCTGGCGCTTGGCGGGCGCCAGATGGACGGGTGGGGATTGTCCTGACCAATATCGGCGAAACCCCACGGGGTTTTATCATGGAACTGGATTTGGCGGAATATGGGGTGGGTGAAAGGTGTTCATTGGAGAAGTTTTTTCCATCGTCACAAAAGGTTGATTTTTCATTGAAAGACAAAATGATTTCGGCGCGGTTGAAATTGGACTCTAAAGAGGTGGCTTTCATTGTTTTAAATGAATCCGGCCAAAAAATTCCTGAAATTAATTTTGAGGATCCTGTTCTTCCCGAATTGAAGAAAACTAAAACGGGAATGAAACCATGAAGGAGCGCAAGCTGTCCAGGCTTGAAGATTATGTTTTTTTATCGGCTTTGGATCGCGACGAATTTTTTCTGGTGCAGAGGGATGGCCATGTCTGGAAACAAAACGGCGATGAAGCGGGGACGCCAGTTGGCCGTGATTTCAGCCGGGCTTTTTACAATTGGAAAACTTTCATTGGCGATAAATCCAAGTGGTCTTGGGTAAAGGGCTGGATGCCCGTTTTGCAGATTGAAAATGATTCTGGAAAACGGATACAGATGTTGGTTAAAGGCGATTCACTGTGGATCAGGGATGATTTGTCGGTTGTTTCCCATCCGGAAGGTGGAAGAATTTCAAACGAACATTTTGAGGACGAAATGTGTTTGTTGGAAAAATACTGGACGGACTGGTTCAAGAGCGGTTGGTATCCGCCACGTTTGAATTCCCGCATGGATGATGCGTGGAGATCATCTTGGATACAGGCCCGTTCGGCTTATTCCGGAAAACATCCCCACTATGGGGTGGGTTATTATGGAAAATGTCAACATGATGGTTTTCCCCCGACGACCTGCGCCATGGTTTCAACCCTCTTGGAATATGGTCATGTCCATCTCGCTCAGGATATTTTTTCCTATTATCTTGATCGGTTTCTCATGCCGGACGGCCATGTTGATTATTATGGTGTTTCCTTGGCGGAATTGGGGATGGTGTTGATTCTTGGAGCTGGAATGCTGGACTACTCAGGAGGCGAGGATTGGCTGCGTGAAAATCTGAGGCCTTTGGCGGCTCTTTTCCGCCAACTGACAAGATGCCGCAATCCAGTCATGTCCAGGCAGGAACAGGGGTTGATGTTTGGGGTTCCTGAAGCGGATCAGCGCCACGATGCGGGTGTTTTTTTTCATAACAATGCCTTTGTCTGGCGGGCTTTCCAAGCATGGGCCGCAGCCATGTCCCGACTGGGGCATCTCGAAGTTGCCGTTGAAGCCGGGCGGCATGCGCGGGAATTGAAAACGGCCATGGACATGGCGCTGCATTCAGCCAAGCGAAACAACGGAATGGTCCCATCCCGGATTGATAAAGAGGAAAAATTCAAAAACTTTGCGGAATCCCGTGAAGCCGCCTATGTAAATTATCGCTACTATCCGGAATTGCTGGAAGCAAACATTCTGTCCGCCGATGATGCTGCCAAAATCATTGTTGCGCGGGAGACATTGGAAGGCGAGGTGCATGGCATGACCTGTTTCGGCTATCCTGGCGATGAATGCCGGTTTGATAATTGGACCCTGGCCAGCTATGCCCGTGGATTGTTGGAACTTGGAGATCGGACGCGATTCATAAATGTTTTTGCCAATCATGGTTTTCATCACCAAACGCAGGACACATTTACAACATATGAGCAAGTTTCAAAAGACGGTTGTCCTCGGCGCGCTTTTGCGGATTGGTGCGTTCCCTGTCAGTTGGTTCTTCCCAGATTGCTGGCATGGAGTTTTAAATATGTGACCTGGGATGGGAGGACGATTTCTTGGGATGGAAAGGGAATTGTTGGATGAGAAACTTTGGCAATCCGTTCCAACAACGATGGGGGAAAAGGCCGGAAGGCGGCATGGCGCGAGCCCCCCGACTGCAATTTGCCAGAGCGATCCGCCTTCGCTGAAGCTGCGGCGAGACAGGTCCGCCTTCGCCAAAAAATGTGGCGGGTCTGCGCAGCGGGATGAGCCGGGTTGGACGTCGGTTGGGGGAGGAACGCCGGTTGAGCAAAGGATGGAAAAAATTAAACGGGCCATGATTTTCATGGCGCGACGACAGCAAAATGCCTTAAAACTCGGACCCCTTGTTCAGATGCAAGCAACTGATCTCTTTGCACCATAAATTTGGACCGGGTTTAATCAATGGACAGCACTTTTTTCTCGTGCCGCGCCATCTGAGAGATGAATAAGAAGCTTGAGTTCACCATCCATCGGCGCGGATTCGTTTTTTGCCGAAAGCCAGCCAGGGATGTTTCCCAGGTAGACGACTCGACCGTTGCTCTCTTCGCAAGGCAGGCCGGCAACACATGAACAATAGGCCAGCACTTCGATGTATTCTAATGTTCATTCCAATACTTTGCATTGTTAAGATTATAATAGCCTGGGCATTGGACGGCAATTTCACGATAATCATGCAATTCCACATGTCCATCCGCAAACAATATATTGCTGCCGCCGTTGTGACGAATCGAGATGGGGCGGTTATAAGTAACCGTAGAACCGATAGCATCCCAACTGGTCGCCAAAAGGCCCCAGTCATATGTTCCACTGTCGGCCACCAAAACCACATCGGACGCAATCTCAGCAATATTTAAACCTTCTTCAAAATGTGTTCCTGACCGGGTAAGTCCCGCAAAATTGTAACCGTATGACACATATGTCGCAGGCCCACCAAAATAATTGCGTATCGCAGGATTTTTATCCATGGGACAATAAACCAGCCCGCGGCCTTGATGATTACTTCGTCCCGCATATTTTTCCACGGTATCAATAATCCAGAGTGGATAGGCGGGCAAAAACCCATCATGATCTTGCTCATATTCGATAACGGCAATGCCTATCTGTCTGAGATTATTCATACATTTGATTGTTCGCGCCTGATTACGCACATTGGATAATGCAGGCAAAATAAAGCTTGCCAACAAAGACAATATGCCAACAGTGAAAAGCAACTCGATGAGAGTAAAAGCTAAATTGCGAATTGCCCGTTTTCCAAAATGACTTTCACAACTTTTTTGGATTTTTCTCATAGTGCAAGTGGCTGTAACGTCAAACCATTGGAGGAGATTTTGACGAGATCATTAGAGTGAAATTGGCAGGGCGGCGGATGACAAATAAAAAACTTAAAAATTTCATCTAAGCGCATCACCAAACAGTGTTTTAGTAAAACAATTCCATTATTCGTAGCCTGAAGCAACAGGATACTCCTCAAATTTAACTGCATTTAGCAAGCATTTTATACCCCTCCATCTCACATGAATAATGGCGTATTTCGAACCAAATGGAGCGGGACGGTTGAATTCAAACCGTTGCCAATCCTGCAAAAACTCGTCATCAGGCAGGATGGCAACATTCGAGTAGAGCTTTTTATCTGTCGCATCGTAATAACTCACCATTAAAACAAGATCGGATTCTCTTGTTTTCTGAATAATTTTAACCCAGGCGGAAAGAGAATGATAACGCCCGCCATTGACCGGAATACGCTCTTTCCAACGCAATAATCCGTTTTCATCCAATAAAAGAGACCTTTTCCCATATTTTCCGTCATCCTGCACTTGGGGCATTTGCCCTCTTTCCAAAATGATTCCATTGGGCAAGGAACAGTTCGGCGAATTTATGGCAAAGGCGGAATTCGGCAGAAGATTGGGTTTTGCCGGAACATGAGGACGAGGATCTTCCCATTGCAAACCTTCAGTCAAACCGCCAAGCTCTTCGGACAAGGTGTCGATATAGACTTTGTTTTTGCGCATAAACCATTGTCCATAACCCGCACCCCATATCGCAATATTATTTACACCTGCGGCGGCAACAGTTCGGATTTCCTTTCTGAATCTTTCCACAGGTTTTTTCCCTCCGATGTCAACCAATGGACAAAAGGCCGTTGTCTTGAAAAACCGATGCGCCCAAGACTCGTATTTCTTACAACCTCTAAATATTTGCCCCAATGTCTCCCATGCGAGGGTGTCAGGTCTGTTCAATTTTAGATCCCATTGAGCAGAGCTTACCCTTTTACTGTGATAAGTCCATGGAATTTGATTCATATAATCCGGATGTGTATACCCGTGAAGCATAAGACCATCACGTGTTTTCTCCATCATGACTTTTATTTCAGAGATAAAACTTAATATGGATTCTCGGCAGTATTGCAATGTTGCGGCATTTCCATTAAGTGTTGAATTTTTTTGTTGATATCTTTGCTGTTCCTTTAAAGAATAAGGACATGAGCAGCTGCGACCATTTGCATAACGTATATAATCAAGACTGATGCCGTCCACATCATAGTTTTTTATTATTTCACCAATAATTTTTTTGGCCCGTTCTCGCACTTCCGGACGATCAGGACAGAGCCATGGCATATTCATGGTTTTAAGCGTTTCCTCGGATTGGTCTTCTCCCAACTTTGCTCCCAAGCCATGCCAAACCTGCAAAAATTCAAGATGCTTTGAAGCATAATCATAAGTTGAATGAAAAGGATGAATCAATGCCAAAACTTGAATTTTATGTCTATGAGCCTCTTCACAGATAGCTTTTAATGGATCAAATTGCAATTCCCGATATGGCAAGAGAATTTCCGCTTCTGGATTTTTGCTTAAAAACAAGGCATAACCTTGGTCATAGGCACTAAACAATAGAACGTTAATCCCCAAATGTTTTAAGTGGGCAATATACATTTTTACTCCTGCCTGAGTATATATGCCAGGAAAAACAAATCCTTCTTGAAACATGGCCTTCCTCTGAAAATGCCCTTTGGGCAATTTTTCATAATCGATATCGATATTGCCATTTCGTTCTTTTTCAAAATTCGCAAGCATTTGTTTTCTTTCCTGCATGAAACGGGTTCTTGTATTATCATCGAGTTGGATCGAGGTCTTTTTGCCTGATCCTAACCACTTAACGGCGGAAGTGAGCAGTTCCATCTCACCGCCTGGAGTGCCTGAGAGAGGCAAAGTGCCCATGAAAACAACACGGCCATCGCTCCCCTCGAAAGGCAAGCCAGCCACCACGACCACTTCATTGCAATCATCTCGAATCAGCACCGTTCCTCGCGGGCCGTTTTTAATAATAAGATGATCGTTAAAGCCACACGAAAAAACTTCTCGAACATTTTTTAGCGCTGGATGCTCTTTATTGACAAGTTTCATTTCCATTTTATCCGAAACATCGACGACGCCATAACAGACTTGAGGAAATATCGGCTCTCTGAAAACGCCCCATCGACCGCAGGCTGCATGGGTAAAAAGAACCCCGCCACCACAATGAACAAAATTCATGATTTTTAATATTGCATCGTCTTCGTTATCATTCAATAAGGTTATTGTACTTGAAAATATAATTACATCGAAGGTCGACAAGCATCGCAAATTTTCTATTTTTGAAGCCTTGATCCCTCCATCCTTGCCCAGCGCTGTCATGGCGCCATTTACTCCAGATCCATAGACAGCCACTCTCACCTCTGCAAGCAAACAAGTCACTGGCCATACGAAGAAAATAAAGACATAACATATAAATTTAAAATAGGCAGCGCGATTCATTCTCGGAAATATTTTCTGAAAATTCTTGGCAGATAAATCTTTTAATTCAAGTTTCATCGGTGATTTCATATTTCTTCCTTTGATCATTACAGGGATTCCACTTAATTTCAGCAGGATAAATTGACTCGAAATAAAATCGTGGGACTTGCTTGCCATGCCTACGATAGGCAAAACTGGATTTTATGGGCAGTCGAAAGGTGAAAAAGTTTTTTTTGTCGATCCCGTCGTGGACAATCGGGACAGTAGTTTTCCTTCAATCAGCGTCCGCGGCTCCACCGAACAGCCCCGGATTCGAGCCAACAGTTTTCGCGCCGCCTGGGCGCCAATCTCGCGCGCGTTGATATCCACGGTGGTCATGGGCGGCTGGAAAATTAGGGAAAACGCCGAGTTGTTGCACCCGCAAACGGCCAGTTGTCCGGGAATGCTCCGCCCCTCTTCCCGCGCCGCCTCAAACACCCCCAACCCCACCAGGTCATCCGCGCACACCAAGGCCTCGACCCCCTTTCGAATCAGCTCTTTCCCATTCCGATATCCGCTCTCCCTCGAAAAATCCCCGTGCCGCACCAGCGATTCATCCATCCCTACCCCCGCCTCGTTCAGAGCTTGCTCATATCCTCGAAACCGGTCCTGGCTGACCGTCAAATGCGACGGACTGTTCACCAGCCCAATCTTGCGATGCCCCCGCTCAAGCAGATGCGCAGTCAATTGCGCCCCCACCCACACATTGTCGTTGTCCACCGTGCAGACCCCCTCTTCATCCACCCGCCCCACAACCACCAAGGCGGCTTTCTCCTGCTTCAGCAGGCGGATCCGAATGTCCTCCACTTGGGGATTGGTCAGAATCATGCCTTGAACTTTTCCGCGCTGAATATCGCCCAGAAACGTCGTCTCATGGCTGGTATAAAGAAGCAAACCTGCCTGCTCGGCGCTGGCCACCGACTTGATCCCCAACAACAATTGAGAAAGAAATTGGGAACTCTGAACATCCGCTTGATCCGGAATGATGAGCCCCAGGGTTGTTTCACTCGAAACATTCTTACGATCATTGACAAACGTGCCCCGGCTGGGGATCCGGCAGAGCAGCCCTTCGCGGGTCAGATCCACCAGGGCTTGACGAACCGTAATGTGGCTGATGTGATATTTTTTGCACAACTCCTGGGTTGGAGGCAGGGATTGACCAGGCTTTAAAATCCCACTCTCAATCTGGCTGCGAATCGTCTCCTTGAGCTGAATGTACAGCGGCGCCAAGTGGCTCTTGGAAACTTGTTCAGTATGTTCAGTTATTGCAGGCATGCTCATGCATACTTAAGCATGGTTTATTCGCTTTGTCAAACAATTTGCAAGAAAAGGGATGAAACGGGTCATTTTTCAAGCGGATCGACTGAATGGGAGGACAGAGTTCCAATCCTGTCTATCCTGTTGGAAAAGGGGTCCGGAATGGCGCTTAGTTAAGCCATCCGCTTCTTTCCGCAGTGGGGGATTTCACGCATGATATGCCGTGGTTTGATGAGCAGTTGATAAGGTTTTGGCCGGCGTTTGATGCAACGCGGTTCAACCCGTCCCGGGCGGGAAGGGAGCAAGTCCCCGGCGATAAATCTCAACAAGATCTGCGTCATTTCCCGCGACCGTCGCGAGCCTGGTTTTAAGTGATGAAAATGGTCTTGAGCGGAACGCAAAATATCCAGCGACCCCTTGAAACTGATCCGCCAAATAGACACCCCATATTTCATGGAGCTTTGCCAGATGAGATGAAGGATCAAATTGTGGACAATAAAGTGAAGGGTTATTTCCTTTTCGATCATGGACGGGCAACTTTTTCCGCGTGCTTTGCCGCGAAGGTTTGCCAGCAGGGTTAAAACTCGCGCAGAATTCGCCGCCGGTATTCAATCGGAGTCATTTTTTTATAACGCCGAAAGTGCTGATTGAAATTCGCCAAATTGCGAAACCCCGATCCATAAGCGACCTCCGCCACTGTCTGATCGGTTTCGAGCAGTGCGGCGCAGGCACGACTGACTTTAAGTTCAGTGACAAAGCCGATATAGGTTTTGCCAGTGTTTCGCCGGAAAAAACGACTAAAGGCGGTGGCCGACATTCCCGCCAGCGCCGCCACTTTCGTCTCGGAGGGATCCTGATCAAAATGATCCCGGAGGTAGTCCAGAACGCGTTGGAGCAGTTGGTCAATTCGCGGATTGACGCTGGGCAAACTTAAGGTGGAAGACAAGGTGCGCAAGTCTTTGCTTTCCGCCAAATCCATTAGCAAACTGAGAATCAAAAGGAATCGCCGGGAGGCTTTGGGGCGCTCCTTGGCAATCGTCGCCAGGGTTGCCAATACGCGGCGCGCCGAAACGCCGGTAATTTTCAAACCGTTCGCAGCCTTCTGAAAGAGCCGTCGCAAAGCTCGCATTTCTGGCAATCCGAGAAAACTCCTTCCCATGAAATCAGGCAAAAACTGCACTAGAAAAAGGCGATAGCCTCCGCCCCCTCTGCTGGGACATCGCCAAGTGTGGGGCAAATTGGCTCCGATCAGGCATACGTCCCCATCGCAAAATTCCTCGATGCTGTCACCGACGATTCTAATTCCCCTGCCGGCGCCAAGCGCGAACAGCTCAAATTCAGGATGGTGGTGCCATTTAAAAGGGATCCGTTTGCCGCGACAGATGTAGAAGGCAAAACCCGCCGTGGCGTGGGGCTCAAATTGTGGGAGATTCGCCGGTCGCTTAAGCATTTTGCCTAGTGTTAAAAAAGCATCATCTATTGTCAATAAAACAGTTGATGGTTCAATCAGCTTGTGGCAATTTGGGACTGGATGCAAAAGGCAGGCTGGTTTTTGCCTGCGATAAACAAAAATCCATTTTTCCAAGGACTGAACGCCACTGTAAAAATGAAAAATCAGCGTTTTCGAATCATCGGTTTTGGCTTGGCGCTTTTGCTGGCAGGCAATCTGGCGGTTAAGGCTGAAGCCTTCGCAAAAGAGGTGGATGTCTTCTGGCTCAAGCGCCCCCTGCTGTTTCCGGAAAATACGATTCAATATCTTCGTTTGCCAATGTCTGGTTGGAAGACCCCGGAAAGAATGACAAACTTTCGCTACATTCTTACTGTTTCCGCCGGGATGGAGTTGCTCACGTCGCCTTGGCGCCTTACCCCGGAATTAAGCGGATCCCTTACCTCCTCGTTATATCCAGTCAAAATCGCGCGCGAAAAGACCGATGACGGACGCAACCGTTATACGCTCTTTTACGCGGGGGTGGGCACGACGGGCCTAAGTCTTTGGCTTAGCGGAAAAGATCATTATATCCATCGCCCCTTGATCGATATTGGCAATTCCGGGGAATGGACGGAATACCAAGCCGAATATTTTGCCGAAGATTTACAGCCTCTCGACGTCACGGTTTCACTCTGGCGCTGGCCTGGCCTTTTTGGCAGTACGGCGGTTGAACGGAGCCATGGAACCGTTGACCTTGACCGGGTCGAAATCCAGCGCGAGGGGCCGCGTGGATGGGAGGCTGTTTTTAACTGTAATTTTGAAACGGGGTTGCCTCCGGATATAACGCGGGACAAGTCGGTGACTTTCGAACGCGAAGGGGAACGCGGTTTTATGCGCGTGAGCATTCCTGAAAGTCAGCGTAAAAATCAGCAAAAAACGGTCTTGGGAACCATCGTGCTGCAGCCTCAAACAAAATACTTGTTCAAACTTCGCGCGCGTTCACGAGTGCTGGCGTCCCCCGCGGAATACGTTTGGGCTCCTGTGTTTTTGCAGCTTAAGGAGAGCTCGCGGAAGGAATTAAAGCTTTCCTGCCATTATGAATTTGAGGAGGCGGGCGCGGTTGTCAGGTGTCCCGGGGAAGAGCTGGCAATCAAGGTGGTTCCCCGCTTGCCGAAAACGCCGAAAAAACTCCGGGTTGCCCTTTGGTCTCAGGCGGAGGAAGCCCTTGGATTCCAAACCGAAGAGGTGCAAGATGTCCTGATCGATGTCACCAAAGCGGCCGGAGTTAAAACTCATTTTACGAAACTGGTTTCCTCGCCCTGGCACCCATCGTGCAATGGTAAAGTCGAAAGCGCTCCCGTGAAAAACCCGCTGGAGGCGAAGCTGTGCAAAGCCGGCTTTCAGATTTTGCCTTATTTCGGCAGCTTCTCAATCGGGCTAAAGGCCTACCTGCTGGAAAATCCCGAATTCCATGCCATTAGTGCCGTGGGAAAACCCGTTGTGCCGGCCCATTCAGGGCGCATTGAAACCATGCTGTGCCCTCAAAAGATGCACCGCAGTGAATGTGCCTTTTGGCAAAAGTGGCTTGCCTTCTTAACTAGAGCGGCGGAGACCAATCGTTGGGATGGCGCCTTCTACGATTATGAATTTGGATATTTCATGGGATTATCCTACGATGGCAAAAAGTTTCAACTCGATGCGGCCCGCTGCTTTTGTCCCGAATGTGTCGAAGCCTTTCGAAAATTTGTCAAGGACGAGAAGCTGGAAGAGTCCGCCGCATATGCCCAACCCATTCAACCTGGCTATCCTTACGCCAAACTTTCGGGAGCAGCCGGGACGATTCTCGGCAAGCAGCCGCTTTCCTGGTGCAAGTTTCGTGGACATCAAACGGCAAACGAATGGGCCGGCATTCGCTCGGCCGTTCGCGTGGCGAATCCGAATGCGGAGTTCTATCTTTATAGCGGAAGTATTTGCTTTATGAAGGGCAATCGCTGGCGCGATTGTGAGTATTTTGGGGTTTTTCCCCCGGAAGCGGGACGCGTGATTGATGTTTACTGCCGGCCGCATTGGCCATTGACGGGACTGCTGGGCAGAGCCGATGTCGAACTCATGCGATCGGCTCTTGGCGCGCAAACGGACAGACGGGTTCCCGTCTTGAGCGCGATTTCAAACTGGAACCAGGCGCCGCGATATGCGCTCGCCAAAAACCACTTTGTCGAAGCAATTGCGTCCTGTCACGCGGATGGCGTGCAAATTTATATCTGGTTGCCGACGTTCGATGCCCAGACTTGGTCCTTGGTTCGTGAAGGCGTTGAGATCGTCGCGAATTTTGAGGATTTCTTCGTGCGGGGGACCCGGGCGGATTATCTTGTCCGTCTTGATAAGGCGCTTCCTTATGCGGTTTGGATCAAGGGGGATGACCGCGCCATTTTCGTTTTTAATGATTCCCCTGTTCCTCAAAGCGTGCATATTTCACAAGTCAATGTGGACGATGGCCAGGGTAATTACCTGGGGAAGCCGGAACCATTCCGTTATGAGGCGTGCGATTTTGAATCGGGACGCCGCTTTTCCGACCCCGCCGAAATCGAAACCGTGATTGCCGCCCGCGATTTGGCCGTGATCCATCTCAAGTCCAGATAAGCAAGTTGTTTGCGGCCAATCAGAATGGCGGCGCGTATTTTTGGTGAACAGCAATAATCTGATCGCGCTGCGATCAAAGCTGAGGATCAATGGTTTTTCTTTGCACAAATGACTTGAAGGATTATAGTCCTGGCATGACGAGTCCAACGAGGAGACTTTTTCCTGCGTGCCACCCAACGAGATGGGGGCGCGGCGGGGCATCGGCGAAGCATGCCTTTACGCTGATCGAGCTGATAGTTGTTTTGGCGATTGTCATGTTGCTTGCCGCGTTACTGACTCCAGCCCTCATGCAAGCCCGCGAAAAAGGGCGTCAACTTCGGTGTATGAATAATCTGCGGCAGTATGGGCTGGCCTTTCTTCTCTATGCCCAAAACAACGATGACTATTTTCCTGCTGAATGGGATGGGCCGAGCAACAAGTGTTTTGCCCAGCAGCTTAGCGCCGCCAAATGCTTTCCGGCGCTTGGCGATGCGATTCACGTTTGTCCGTCCGCGGTGTCGGCCTATACCGTTTACCCGACGATTACCTATGGCATGAATACCGAGGCATGGCCTTTGGACCAGCATGTGCGCGTATCCGATATTAGCAGACCTTCCCAGTTGATGCTGCTTGGCGATACCAAGCAATCGTCCTCGGCCTCTTCTTGGGGGCGCGTTGCCTTTTGCTCTTGGAACGATAGCGCTCATTATCGCCATTCGGGCGGAATTATATTTTTATTTTGCGATGGCAGTGTCCGCTGGTACCCGAATGGTTCCGCGACCCAAACCAAACTTATTAACGGGTTTGACTGAGGGGTGAATTCGTAACAGTTTAGCCCATTTTTTTACTCACGCCGAATCGGCGAAAAGAATTTTTGAGACGTGTTGGCAACCGTTCAACAAGAGTTTTACAAGCAAAGGGATGGGATCGAGTTTGCGGCATTTGGCGGAGTTGAGCAGGGAAAGATTGATGGCCAAGGCATGGCGCCATTGTCCGAACGGTTGCCAAAAATGATTTTACGGAAGATGACTGGGTGGCGGAGGGTTTGTTCGGCGTAGTTGTTGGTGGGAGGCAGATGGTTGATCTCCAGGAAAGTGAAGAGGCGGTGA
>JAQUAF010000083.1 GCA_028687435.1 Verrucomicrobiia bacterium
GGTTTTCACTGGCGCTCTTGCCGGTGCGAACTCGCCTGTCTTGATGGGGTGGGGTTTTACGTTCACGGTTCCCCTCTATCCCCGGACGCTTTTGAAAGGGGGGGATTCGGAACCGCAGTCATTGTGCAACCGGACTTGACCGGGGAGGAGGAAGGAGATACATTTGCGGCGTGGTGATCGCGCGAAAAAAATTATCAACAGGGGTTCTTCTTGTTGGAAGTTTGATGTCTTTTTTGCCGGTTGTTTTTGGGGAGGCAGTTCAATGCGCCCAGCGCACAGCGGCTTTTGACTGCCAGAATCCCTCCAACCAGATTGGTTTCTTCGAACCGTCCACAAATTTGGAGATCGAGGAATACGTGGCGGACGCCAAAATGTTCCGGGTTTGCTTCAAGGCGCCCAATGGAAGTGAAGTGCGGGCTCTCTGCCGGCCGGAAGCCTTGGGTAAAACCGC
Source organism: Verrucomicrobiia bacterium (assembly GCA_028687435.1). GTDB lineage: Bacteria > Verrucomicrobiota > Verrucomicrobiia > JABWAM01 > JABWAM01 > JAQUAF01. The sequence continues at coordinate 452 of JAQUAF010000083.1, forward strand.
GCCTGGAACCGAACCGGCTGCGACGACGGCTGGCGCTTCTTCCTCTGCGGCAGCCGGCAAACCGTCTGCCGCCGCCGCGCCAGGAAACGAAAAAACCGAGGTTGATCTCCTGCTTGTCCGGGGAAGCGTTCAAAAGACTGTCAGCAGCGCCACGGGACAGTTTGACATTCCCACCGGACCTTACGAGGTGCGCTCGTACCGGGTTCGGAAGCTGGTGAATGGCCGGAAATGGGCGATCATGGGCTTTTCTCTTCCGGATAAATACCGCAAGGTGGAGGGATCGGGCCAGCCATTCACGCTCCAGTTGGGCGAGGGGTTGGTTCTTCGTCCGCAGGTCAAGATCAAGGACAAGGTGGCGTCGATCAATTGCTGGCTGGTGGGGGCGTTGAATGAATCGTATCGGATGGCGGTTGAGGAGAGTGGAAAATTTCATGCCGCGCCGAAGTTTCAGTTGGTGGACGAGGGCGGAAAGGTCCTGGGCAATGGGCAGTTTGAGTTTGGGTGAGGCGGCATGTGTTCGTACTCGTGGCGAGTACCATCCAATTTCAAGGGTAAATTCAAGGTTGAGATCAAGACGGAGTGGGGGCCGTTCGGCGTCCGGCAGGATGACTCGTGGTTTACGGTTGAGTGACAGGTTTTCATGTGAAGACCGAAGGCTGAAGTTTTGGGGGAATTTTCAACGGTGTCTGACGCGGGTTTGACCTTGCCGGCGCGGCGGAATATATTGAGACGTGCTGATGAGAATAAAATTTCTCTTTTTGTTGATCCTCCTTGGATGGGGAGGTTTGTCTTTTTTGCCGGTTGTCCTGGGTGAGACCGTCGAGTGTGCGCGGCGCGTGGAGGCTTTTGATTGCCGGAATCCCTCCCGGCAGATTGGTTTTTTCGAGCCGGCCACGGATTTGGAGATTGAGGAATATGTGACTGCCGCCAAAATGTTCCGGGTTTGTTTCAGGGCGCCTGACGGAACTGAGATTCGGGCGCTTTGCCGTCCGGAGGCGCTGGGCAAAACCCCGCCTGGAGGGAATGCTGTTGCCGGGAACAAGCCGGCTGCGGCGATGTCCGGTGTGAGAACCGAGGTTGATCTCCTGCTGGCCCGTTTCTTTGGGCTTGATAAAAAGACTGTCAGCAGCGCCACGGGACAGTTTGATGTTCCCGCCGGTTCTTATGAGGTGAGCATTTATCAGGTGCGGAAAATAATGGCGGGCCGGCAATGGACGCTGGTTGGCAGTTCTCTTCCGGGGCAATATCGCAAGATCAAGAGCACGGGAGAGCCGGTCAGCCTCCGGCTGGGAGAGGATTTGCGCATATGCCCGCAAGTCAGCATTGGGGAGGGGATGGTGTGGATTAATTGCCGGCTGAGGGGGTCGTTGAATGAGGAATACCGGGCGGCGGTTGTGGAAAACGGGCAGGTGCATGCCGCGCCGAAGTTCCAGGTGATGGACGAATCCGGCAGGGTCATGGCCAGCGGCCAGTTTGAGTTTGGGTGAGGCGGCACCTGTTCGTGCTCGTGGCGGGCACCATCCAACTTCAAGGGGAAATTCAGGGTGGAGATCAAGGGCGATTGGGGGCCGTTCGAGGTTCGGCAGAACGCCACATGGTTCACGGTTGATTAAATTTTCGGTTGCCGCTAGAAGGTTGTTTGTGCGGGCGTTCCTCATCCGTATTTTTTTCCTGGCCGCTGTTGTTCTGATTCTTGCTGAAGCGCAAGGAGAGTCTTTCCCGTTGGTTTACCGAAAAGCAGAGGGCCAGGGCGCCGACATCGTCCAAAAGGCTTCATTGGGGACTTCACACATGAGGGCGGGGACGCCGCCGGCGTTAAAAGGCCTTCCTCCGGGAACGGAGGAACGGGCGGTTTTTTTCTCAATGGCTTACCGGCGCCAACTCGTTGTGATGGCGTTGATTCAACCGACTGAAAGGGAGCCCGCCCGGCTTTGGGTGGATACGAGGGGCCAATGGGATTTTCGGGATCAAACCCCTGTTGAGGGCGTCTGGCAAGGGAAACCATGGGAGCCCGGACAGTTGGGTGTGGCGTATTTTGGTCCGCTTTCTTTCAAGGATGGTTCGGATGCCGATCCGGCGTCGCGATTCACGGCGCGGGTTTACTTTCTTCCCGAATCCAATCAGCAACCCTCTTTGCAGGTTTATCCCGAGGGTTTTTTCGAGGGAACCATTCGAGCGGGGGATTGCTCGTTCAAAACAGCCGTGTTGCCTTCATCGTCTTCCAAGTTCATGTTTCGACCGGCCGGCGCCGTCCTTTCGGCGAAGGATGAAGGGCAGTCGTATCTGTTGTTTGTCGATTTGAATCAGGATGGACGGTTTGATTCGCATTCTGAAATGGCGCCCCTGTCGAAAATCCTCGGCATTCAGGAAAAATTTTACAAGACAAGCGTTGCGCCGGATCAATCCTCGATCGATTTGGAGCCGGTACAGCCGGATTGCGGTTCGATTGATCTGCGGGATCCTGATTTGGAATTGACGGTTGTCTCGCAGGATTGTTCGGCTTTTCTGACCCGCAGGGAAGGTCCCTTGCGATTGCCGGCCGGCGATTATGCGATTCTTTCGCATCAACTTAAGCGGCAGGACGGGAACAAGACCTTTTTGTTGTGTGGCGAAGCGATGTGGCGCGACTCAAAAAGAATCAAGATGGAAACGGATCAAACCGTTCGATTGGCCATGGGCGCCCCTTTGGAATTGAAGGCAACGGCAATCAGGGTACCGGGCGGCCAGTGTTCGATTGGCTTCCAAATAATCGGACAAGGGGGGGAGAAATACACGGCAGGACTGGAAGAGAACGGGAGCCGTCATCCAGCGCCGGAATTCACCCTGCTTGATGAATCTGGCAGAACCCTTCAAACCGGCAATTTTGAATATGGATGAGGCGGCACTTGTCGGTACTCGTGGCGAGTGCCTCCCAATTTCAAGGGTAAGTTCAAGGTCGATGTCAAACCGAACATCGGGCCGTTTGAATTTAAAATGGCCGAGGAGTGGCTTGGTCTGTAGTGGGTTGTCTTCCTGTTTTTTGCAAGAGATCGGTATTCTTGTCGCAAAAACGGGGAATCGATTCATGTCCGGAAATTATCGGGACGATTCAGCGGTGCGGGAGCCCCGCCCTCCATTGGTTGCACAACGAGTCAAACGGAGGGCGGGGCTCTCCCGCACCGCCGAATTGTCCATCCTAACAGTCTAATAGTCTTACAGTCTAAACACCTCATTTTATGAAAACCATCAACACTATTCATCTTGCGGACGTGCAGTCCGTTTACAGCGGGCCGGAAGGCGATCTCTGGGAACTCATCATGGGCGAGCAGATCCATATTGGCGGTTTGCAATCGTCCATGGATCTCGCGGAAAAAGCCGGGCTTGCCGCCGGCAAGACCGGGGTGGATCTTTGCTGTTGCAATGGCGCCGGCATGCGGTTTCTGGTCCGGTTCCGGCAGGCGGCGCGCATGACGGGTGTGGATGCCACTTCCCATGTCATCGAACGCGGGCGGCGGCGGTGCGGGGAGGAAGGCCTTGCCGGGCGCATCCAATTTGTCCAGGCCAATGTGATGGAGACCGGATTGCCCGACGGATCGGCGGATTTTGTCTGGGGGGAGGACGCCTGGTGTTATGTGGAGGACAAGGCGAAATTGATCGCCGAAGCCGCGCGCCTGACGCGTCCCGGCGGGACGATCGCTTTCACCGATTGGATTGAGGGATCGCCCGAACTTACGACTGCGGAGGCGCAGCGGTATCTGTCGTTCATGAAATTTCCAAATGTCCTGAATCTTGAGGAATACAAGGACTTGTTGGTTCGAAACGGCTGTGAAATGGCGAGGGCGGAGGACACAGGGCGTTTTGCGCCATATGTGGATCTTTATCTCGACATGCTGAACCGGCAACTGACTTATGACGCCTTGAAGATCATTGGTTTCAACCAGGAGTTGATGCAAGCCATGGGCGGCGAGATGCGGTTCATGCGCGAACTGGCGCATGCCGGCAAGATTGCGCAGGGTTTGTTTGTGGCCCGGAAGAAAAAGTGATGAAAACCGTTTTGCAGGTTGGGCCGATGATCCCGGCGGAATGGATTGAGGCGCATGGTTTTCGCGCGCGCGCCGCGGTTCCGGCAGCCGCGCCGGATGCGCAAATGGGACAATGCGCATGGGCTCATGCGGTGGCGGTTTTGGCGGAAAAAGGCGGGGGCGGGGACAATCTGGTGGTGGCTGCCTCCTGCGACCAGATGCGCCGGGCCATGGCCAATCCATCCGTGGCCGGAAAAGAGGGCGTTTTCCTGATGAGCCTTCCCGCCACATGGCAGACTCCGGCATCCCGAAGACTTTACGAAGGGGAACTGCGGCGGCTTGGGCGGTTTTTGGTTTCGCGTGGAGGCCTGATGCCCACCCCGGAGCGTTTGCGGCAGGCCATGCGCCGTTGCGCTTCCCGCCGCCGGCGTGTTGCCGGGGGGAGAACTTGTCCACCGGGGAAAATCCCGCTGGCCCTTGTGGGCGGTCCCTGGCTGGAAAATCAACGGGCGATTCTTGAGCGCATCCAATTTCACGGGGGATGGGTGGCGCTCGATGGCATGGAGAATGGCGAGCGATCGTGTCCGGCGCCGTTTGACGAAAAGGGCATGCGTCAAAATCCGTTCAGGGAATTGGCGCGGGCCTATTTCGATGTTGTGCCGGATGTGTTCCGCCGTCCCAACGACCGGTTGTTTGATTGGCTGGGGGAAAACTGTGAGAAACGCGGGGTGCGCGGGGTGCTGGTGATCCGCCAGGTGTGGTGCGATTTGTGGCATGCCGAAACGCCGCGAATCCGGGATTGCGCGGGGGCGCCTTTGTTGGATCTCGATCTTGCGGCCGAGGGATTGACCCCGGGAGGACGGACCGATGCGCGTTTGCAGGCGTTTTTGGAGACATTGCGATGAAGAAGCGTCTCTCAACCCTCACGCTTGACCAATGGGATGGCCGTTACCGGCAGTTGAAGCGCAACGGATTGAAGGAACCTTCATGGGGCGGATCGTTGCGAAGGCATTTGCGGGACAACGACCAACGGTTGCGCCGCCTGCGTTTCGATCCGTCGCCCGCGGCATTGCATCTTTGGAACTTCCTGCTGACCGAAGAGGATCGTTTGCGACAAGCCCGGGCGGACGGCAGGATGATTGTCGGCGTCATGAAGGATCTCGGCACGGTGCCGGTGATGGCTTACGCGTTGTCCAACGTGGTGGCTTTTTATCCGGACGGGGCGTGGTGGATTCCCTGTCTGATGGAACAACAGGAGGATTGCCTGGCCCTGGCCGATTCGCTGGGCGTCACCGAAACGTTTTGTCCTGTGCGGGCCATGCTGGGAGCCTTTCTGAACGAGGCGCATTTTCCATCCCCGGATCTCCTGATTTGCAGCGCGGGCGCCACCTGCGACGATTTTTCAGCCATTGTCCAGCGGTTGGAAGGTTTGGGGCGGATTGTTCATTGGTGGGAGATTCCTTATCGGCGGCCGCCGGTGAAGGGTGAGAAAAGAGTCCTTCTGCCCGGAGGCGCCGCGGCGCCCGCCAGCCTGGTTGCCGCGGTCAGGGCGGAACTGCAACGAATCCGGCGGTTGCTGGCTGAAAGAAGCGGACAATCTTTGGATGACGCTGTTTTATCCGCCGGCATCCGGCGGGCCAACCGCGTCCGGCATTTGCTGGGCGAATTGCGCCGGCAGGTCTTTGGTGCGCCGCAGACTCCCCTGCCGGCGCTGGAAATGTTGATTGCCGAAATGCTGGCCATTCATTTTTGTTCGGATTTTGCCGGAACAGAGCGTGTGTTGAAGGGATTGCTCCGGGAGGTGAAATGCAGGGTGAGGGAAGGGAAGGGCTTCCAGGAAACCGATGCGGCGCGGATTTTTTGGGTCAATCCGGTGGCGGATTTGCGGGTCATGAATCTTGCGGAGGCCGCGGGCGGAAGAATTTGCGGCACGGATTACATGTTTACGCATGCCTTGGACACGATTCCCGTGGAGTTGCCGCCAATGGAGGCCCTGGCGCGTATGGCGCTGTCCGATCCAATGGCGGGTCTGTCGAAGGATCGCGCCGCGCGCATTGCCCGGGATGTTCAGGTTTATGGCGCCGAAGCGGTGGTCATTTCGCGCATCCCCGGCGCAAGCCACTGCGCTTCGGAAGGGCGGATGATCGGTGGAATTTTGCAGGGGACCCTGGATCTTCCCGTCATTGAAATCGAGGCGCCGTCCATTTCGGATTCCCTTGCCCCTCATTTGCGCACGCGCCTCGAAGCTTTGGTGGAAACCGTTAAACAAAGGAGGCTTTTGCAAGAGCCTCAAAGGAGAAAAACATGATTTACGTTGGAATGGATGCCGGTTCCCGCTGGTTGAAGATTGTCCTGTGGGACGGCGGAAAACGCCGCCAGATCGCCGCGGGTCTTGCGGAGCAGGGAACCGATTGTCAGGCTGTGGCCGCAGGGTTGTTGCGAAAACTTCTGCGGGCGCACCGCTTCCACGAGTGCGACATCGGCCGCGTGGTGGCCACCGGTTATGGTCGCAATCTGATCCGGATGGCGGATACCACCATCACGGAAATCACCTGCCATGCGCGGGGTGTGAATCGTCTGGCGCCGGCTGCCCGCACGGTGGTCGAGATTGGCGGACAGGACAGCAAACTGCTTCGACTGGAGCCGGATGGAAGGGTGCGGGATTTTGCCATGAATGACCGGTGCGCCGCCGGGACCGGACGGTTTCTTGAGGTGGTGGCCGGACGCCTGAAGATTTCCGTGAAAAAATTGGGTTCGCTGGTGCATCGGGGAATCAAGCCCGCGCCGATCAGCAGCATGTGCATTGTTTTTGCGGAAACCGAGATTCTCGGATTGCTGGCCGGCGGCGTCCCTCCCGCCAACATCGTGGCCGGGGTGCAGCAATCCATTGCCGTCCGGGTGGCGGGAATGACCGGATCGATTCTTGAACAGCCGGTGGTTTTCACCGGCGGAGTGGCGCTGGTGTCCGGCATGAAAGAGGCGTTGGCGAAAGTTCTGAAGTGTCCGGTATCCGTGGCGCCGCAACCCCAGTTTACCGGCGCGCTGGGGGCTGCCCTTCTGGCGGCTGATTCGCCAACTGAGAGGAATGATTCAGGCACTGGGGCACTAAGGAAAATATGAAAAAAACACCTTTTATTTCCCCGCTTGCCTGGTTTGAAGAGATGATCGACCACTGTTACGATTACGCGGAGACGGCTCACGTGAAGGGGGCGCCGATCGTGGGCATCATGTGCGAATACACGCCCCGCGAGATCATCATGGCGGCCGGCGGCATACCGGTCTGTCTTTGCGGCGGTTCCGCCCAACGCATTTCCTCTGCGGAAAAACATCTCCCGGCCAATCTCTGCCCCCTGATCAAGTCCACCTTTGGGTATCATCTTGAAAAGGCCAATCCCTTTCTGGAATGGGCGGATCTGCTGGTGGCGGAGACCACCTGCGACGGAAAAAAGAAAATGTACGAACTTCTGGCTGAAACCCGGCCGATGCATGTCCTGGAGCTGCCGCAGAAGGTGGATGATCCGGATGCCTTTGAACATTGGGTGTGTGAATTGCGGAAATTGCGGGATTTTCTCGAGAAACGTTACCGGACCAGGGTGACCGCCGCCAGACTTCGCCGGGCCATCGCGACAATGAATCGCGAACGACGGCTGCGGCGGGAACTGGCAGCGTTGCTGCAGGCGGACGCTCCTCCTTTGACCGGCCGGCAATTGCTTGATTTGAAGAGCATCATTTCCGGCATTCCCGCCGATCTTGAGCAGTACGGGATGATCTTGAAGTGGCTGCGTTCCAGGCCGGAATCGCCCGCGCTTCGTTCCCGGGTGCGCGTGTTGCTGACCGGTGTGCCGGTGGTCCATGGCGCCGAGCGGGTGGTGGATCTGATCGAAAAACACGGCGGACTGGTGGTGGCCATGGAAAATTGCACGGGGCTGCGTCCTCTTGTCGATGATGTCGATCCTCGCGCGTCCGATCCATTGCGCGCCCTGGCGCAAAAGTATTTTCATCTGCCGTGTTCGGTCATGACTCCCAACCGCCGCCGGTTGGATCTTATCCGCCGTCTGGCCGCAGATTACCGCGCCGATTGCGTGGTGGATCTGATCTGGCAGGCGTGCCTGACTTACGATGTCGAGTCCGCGCGGGTCAAACGCCTGGCGGAGGAGGAGTTGAAACTGCCGTTTCTCCGCATTGAAACGGATTATTCGCCCTCGGATTCGGCGCGTCTCGTGGTGCGTCTGGAGGCGTTGTTCGAAACCATCCGGCGTTCGCGCAGGTAATGAAGTGTTCAGGAATTTCAATGTTTGGCGAAAAAGGCGGTGCAGGAGCCCCGCCCTCCATTTGTCGCGAAATGAATGGAGGGCGGGGCTCCCGCACCGCCTTGCCGGTTTTCTGCGTCGAGCGTCTGCATCGTGCGCTTGTCTCGCCGAAGCGCTTGGGCGAAGGCGGATCAAACTGCCGCGCCCCGGCGCGGCCCGATCAAATCGTCTGGCTCAGGAATCCGCCATCGACGCGGATATCCGTGCCGGTGACGAAACGGCTGGCTTTTTCGCTGGCCAGAAAAACGGCGGCGCCGATGAGTTCCTCCGGATCTCCGAACCGTCCCATGGCGGTGTGGCCGAGGATGGCCTGGGTGCGGGGCGTGGGCGTGCCGTCCTCGTTGAACAGCAGGCGGCGGTTTTGTTCCGCAGGGAAAAAGCCGGGGGTGATGGAGTTGACGCGCACCTTTTTCGGCGCCCATTCGCGCGCCAGGAAACGGGTGAGGTTCAGCACCGCCGCCTTGCTGGCGGAATAGGCCACCACCCGGGAGAGCGGCAGATGGGCCGAGACGCTGGCAATGTTGATGATGCTGCCTTTTTGTCGTTCGCACATGGCCGGTCCGAATTCCTGACAGGGCAGAAACGCGCCGCCCACCAGGTTCAGGTCGAAGTTGGCATGCCAATCCTCCATGGCGATTTGTTCAAAGGAACGCTCCGCAGTGACGGTCACCTTGGGATCATTGCCGCCGGCGGCATTGACGAGAAGGGTGGGGGCGCCCAGTTGGCGGCTGATTTGTTCGTGGGCGGTGTGAAGGCTTTCGCGTTTCAATGCGTCAGCTGCAAAAAAGGCTGCCTGTCCGCCGGCTTTTTTGATTTGTTCAACACATTTGCCGCCGCGCTCCGCGTTGCGGCCGAGAACGGCGATTTTTGCCCCGGCCGAGCCCAGGCCGCGGGCGATGGCGCCGCCAAGCGCGCCGGTTCCGCCGATGACAACGGCGATTTCATTGCTAAGATCGAAAAGTTTGGACATGGGGTCTCCTGATTTTGGATTTTTGATTTATGATTTTGGCTTGATGATTTGGGATCCTCGTTCACCTGTGGAAGGTGTTTTTCATTCCGTTTTCTATTCCTAACAGTCTAACAGCCTGCAGCCTAAACAACCTGCGTTCATGGCGCACGCGCGGTGGATTGGCGTTGGATGAGCGCGGGTTGGATCAGGGTGGGGGTTTTTGCGGGGGCGGCCTCTTTTGAGATTTGAGCGAAGAGTTGGTCGGTGGCGCGGTCAATGAGTTCGCCAACCTGGGCGTCGAGGGTGGTCAGAGCCGGGGAGCAATAACCGGTGAAACCCATGTTGTCGTAACCGATGATGGAAAGCTGGCGTGGCAGTTCGATGCCTTTTTGTTGAAAATAACGCATGGCGCCAAAGGCAATCCGGTCATTCAGGGCGACGATGGCCGTGGCCTGGCAGTGATTGACCTGGAAACGTTCCGCCAGAGTCCAGCCGTAGTCGTAATCCGCCAGGACGGGACCCGGTTCGCTGAAGGAATGCAAATGGGTCTTGGGATTGACACCCCGTTTTTTGAGCGAGGCGTCCAGCCCGGCCAGACGGGTTTTGCCGAAGGGCACGTTTTCGCCGATGCCCAGCAACGCGAATTGGCGGTGGCCGAGGTCGTGGAGATGTCCAATGGCCAGTTCCATGGCATGACGCCGGTCGATGGCAAAGGCGCCGGGCATGGCTTCATCGGCGGGGTCAATGGCCACCACCGGGATTTTATGCTGCCGCAGCTGTTCAAAACTCCGGCTCAGGGATGGCTGGACAGGCGCCATCATGACAACGCCCTCGACCCGCAGCGCCATGAAATGCCGGAGCACCTCCTCTTCGATTTTGGGCTGGCCCATGGTGAATTCGATGACTCCCCGGTACTGGCGGTCGCGCAGTTGTTTTTGAAGGCAGGAAATCTTGGTTGTGAGGTTGTGGTTTTCGAGTTCCTGCACACAGATGCCGATGACCCCGGTTCGTCCGCCGCGCAAACCGCGGGCCAAAGGATTGGGTTCGAATTGCAAATCCCGCATGGCCTGCTGAACCCGTTCAACGGTTTTGGCGTTGACGCCCGGATGTTTGTTGAGCGCGCGAGAGATGGTCCACCGGGACAGGCCAAGGTGTTTGGCGAGTTGGGAAGTGGAGCGAACGTTTGGGGATGGCATATTTTTCCTTCAGGCTTCAGTCTAAACAACCTCCCGGAGCAGGTTTTATTTGACTTTTGGGCAATATAATGCTAACACGTGTTGGTATCAAGCTGAAACATCACGGCTTGGAAAACATTTTTAAAAATCAGTTTTTTGGAGGTTTTTATGAAATCAGTTCGTTTGGGCATCATTGGGTTGGGCATGGGAGGAGTTCATGCCAGATATCTGCTGGATGGCAAAGTCAATCGTTGCGAACTCACCGCCGTGTGCGACATGGATCCGAACCGGCTGGCCAAGTACAACAATCTGAGGACGTTCCGGGACGCCGGGGAGATGTTCAATTCCGGGACCATTGATGCGGTGTTGATCGCCACTCCCCATTATTCGCACACCACCCTTGGAATTTCCGCCTTGAAAAAGGGGTTGCATGTTTTGGTGGAGAAACCCATTTCGGTTCACAAGGCGGACTGCGAAAAATTACTGGAGGCTCACAGGGGCAAAAAGCAGGTGTTTGCCGCCATGTTCAATCTGCGTTGCACATCCATTTACAAAAAGATCCGCCATTTGGTGACCAGCGGCGAGTTGGGGGAGATTCGCCGGGTCAACTGGATTATCACCAACTGGTTTCGCACGGAGGCGTATTACGCTTCCGGCGGATGGCGGGCCACGTGGGGCGGGGAGGGGGGCGGGGTGTTGTTGAACCAATGTCCCCATAACCTGGATCTTTTCCAGTGGATGTTTGGCATGCCGGACCGGGTGCGCGGTTTCTGCCAGTTCGGGCGGTATCACAAGATCGAGGTGGAGGACGATGTAACCGCTTATTTCGAGTACAAGGACGGCAAGACGGGGGTTTTCGTCGCTTCCACCGGCGAGGCGCCGGGCACCAACCGGCTGGAGGTGACAGGCGAAAAGGGGCGTCTGGTTTTCGAGAACAACAAGATTCTTTTCACGCGGAACGAAGCGCCCATGACCGAGTTCAGCCGGACGACCGACCAGGGGTTTGCCATGCCGCCGGTATGGGAGGTGGCCATTCCTGTTCCTGCCGACACAGGCGCCGGGCATCAGGAACTCACGCAGAATTTTGTGGATGCCATTCTTGATGGCGCGCCCCTTGTCGCGCCCGCCAAGGACGGGATGCGTTCCGTTGAATTGGCCAATGCCATTCTCCTCTCGACGTTCGAGAACAAGACCATTGATCTGCCCATGAACTCCGCCCAATACGAGCGGCATCTCAAGCGGCTGATTGCCGCGTCGAAATTCAAGAAAAAGGAAGTCAAGCCTGCTGTCAACGACCTGAGCAAATCCTTCAATAAGTGATTCACGGGAATTGCGGAACAGGCTTCCTGTTTTCGCCGCCCCGTTGGATTCCCTGCGGACGGGTTTTCTAACACACAAGGAACATTCATGTACATGACCGGTTTTGCGGACGAGGCGGGGCCTTCGATCGATATTCAGATCAAGGCCACAAAGGAATTGGGTTGGAAGAACATCGAAATGAGGTCGGTGCAGGCGGGGGAGGGCAAGCCTGCCAATCTTCATGATATTTCCGACCGGGATTTTGATGTGGTGGCCCGGAAATTGGAATTGGCGGGCGTCCAGATCAATTGTTTTGGATCGGCGATCGCCAACTGGGGCAAGAAGATCGACGAACCGTTTGATTCCTCCCTGGCGGAGGTCCGGCGCGCCATCCCGCGCATGAAACGGTTGGGAACGAAGCTGATCCGGATCATGAGTTTTGCCGTGAGGGAGCAGGACGACCAGATGGAGGAGGAGCGTTTCCGCCGGTTGCGGGAATTGTTGAAGATGTTCAATGATGAGGGGCTGACCCCCGTGCATGAGAACTGCATGAACTACGGCGGCATGAGCTGGCGGCATACGCTCAAGCTGATCGAAAACGTCCCGGGCTTGAAACTGGTTTTCGATACCGGCAATCCGATTTTCACCGATGACCGGTCCAAGCCCAAACCGCATCCCAAACAATCGGCTTGGGAATTCTACGACCATGTGAAGGAACACATTGCCTATATTCACATCAAGGATGGGCGTTTTGACGACAGGGAACAGAAGAGCATCTTCAGTTTTCCGGGTGAAGGGGTGGGGGAAGTCCGCCGGATCATGAAGGATCTGATTGCCCGGGGGTATGAAGGAGGCATTTCCATCGAGCCGCACCTGGCGGTGGTTTTTCACGATGAAACCAAAAAGAGTTCCGCTGAAATCATGTATTCCAACTATGTCGAGTATGGGCGGCGGATGATGAAGATGATCGAAGAGATCAAAAAGGAGACGGGCAAAAAATGAAGACATCCAAGACTTCGGGACGTTTCAATCTGGACGCGGCCGTTGATCGCGCGGTGGCGGAGACATGGACGCATGACATTCACACCCATCTTTACGATCCCGCATTTGGAAAGCTTTTCCTTTGGGGGATTGACGAGTTGCTGGTGTATCATTACCTCGTGTCGGAAGCCTTCCGGTATTTCGACATGTCCTATGACTCGTTTTGGAAACTTCCCAAGAGCCGCCAGGCCGGGTTGATCTGGGATGAGCTGTTTATCAAGCATTCGCCTATTTCCGAGGCGTGCCGCGGGTTGATCACCTCCCTGAATGTGATGGGATTGGATGTTGGGAAACGCGATTTGCCGGCTTTGCGCAAGTGGTTTGCCGCCCAGGATCTTCACGATTACATTGACCGCGTGCTGGAGGTGTCGCGGATCAAGACGCTTTACATGACCAACTCACCCTTCGACGACGCGGAACGCCCGGTGTGGGAGAAGGGATTCAAATGGGATTCGCGTTTTCAGGCGGCCTTGCGGATCGATCCGTTGTTGCTGGACTGGCCCAGCGCATGGAAGAAGCTGAAGGATTGGGGATACAAGACCGGACCGGACCTCACGGCGCCGGTGATTGGCGAGGTGCGCCGTTTTCTTGATGACTGGACAGATCGGATCAATGCCAGGTATTTGATGGTGTCGCTGCCGCCGGATTTTGAATATCCCTCGAAGATTCCCTCCGGACAACTGGTGGAGAAGGCTGTTTTGCCGCATTGTCTGGAAAGAAACATGCCTTTTGCCATGATGGGAGGCGTGAAGAAACTGCTCAATCCCCAGCTCCGGCTGGCCGGTGACGCGGTGGGTTTTGTTGACACACGCGCCTACGAAAATCTCCTGGCCAGCCATCCGCGCAACAAGTTTCTGGTCACCATGCTGGCCCGGGAGAACCAGCACGAGTTGTGCGTGCTGGCCCGCAAATTTCGCAACCTGCATGTGTTCGGCTGCTGGTGGTTCACCAACATCCCGCTGTGCATCGAGGAAATCACCCGTCTGCGCATTGAATTGATCGGCCTGAGCGTCACGCCCCAACATTCGGACGCCCGCGTTTTTGATCAGTTGACCTACAAATGGAACCACTCCCGCCGGATTATCTCCAAGGTGCTCAAGGAGAAGTACCATGATCTTGAGAAAGCCGGCTGGGTGGCGGCGGAGAAGGAGATTCAGCGCGATGTCGCCGGCCTGTTTGGCGGCGCGTTTGACGCATTCATGGCCGGAAAGCTGTGACGCGGGATTTTATGCTGCAGATGGCGTATTTCTCATAAGAGCCTGTTCAAACCCGCAAAATTTGCTGGCGAAATTAAACCGGTTCCATCTCCTTGTGATGATTCCAGTAAATCGGGCTCGCGCCCGGCGCTGTGTCGTAAAAGGCAAAAACACACGCCCCGCCCAATGGATTTGTCTCGTAGCGCGGCTCCTTAATGGCTGGGGGGGCATTTCCGGCGATTCACGAAAAAAACGCTCCAGGCATAGGCGAGGATGATATGACACGCGAGAACCCCGCAGACCAGCGCGGGGGCGGCCAGCCAGGTTTTGGTCGTCTGGCGCACAATGTCGTAAATGCGAAATTCCGAGAGGCATTTCAAATAACCGCTCCACCCCCAATAGGCCGCAATGAAAGGGCGGGTGATCCACACCAGCCATTCCGGCAGGGCCAGCACCGCGCCCGAAAGAGGCAGTTGCAGGCCGACCAGATAAATCGCCTGCAAAGACGCCTTCTCCGTGGAACTGGAACAGGACGAGATGGCCAGACACGTCGTTCCCATGGCCAGCGTGGTCAGGAAAAGAATCGAAAATTGAACGCTGAACGCGCCCGGAAAATTGCAGGTGCTCTTGACAAACCATGTCATCCAAAACGACTGCAAAAAAGCCAGCAGAATCACATGGACCATTTTGCTGGAAACATAAGCCCAGCTCGAAAGGCCGCAACGTTGTTCCTTTTCCAGTATCCCGCGTTCCTTGGCGATTTCGCGGGCGCCATTGTTGGAGCCGGCCAGCGTCAGCAGAATCACCTGAAACATGATGAGCCCCGAAACCAGCGTCGCCGACGACATGGAATCCTTCAGGTAAAGCAACTGCTCCTGCAGGGATCGAATGATGTTGGTGTCCAGCGACAGCGAAAGACTGCGCACCTGCGGCAGGCCGCCCAGCGCAAAGACAGCCACCAGCGCCGGAAAAGTCAGCAGCAAAACCGCGTGCAGAATCATCTGGGCGCGGTCCCTCGAAAACAGCAGAAAATGGCGCTTCAGTAGAACTATGAATTGTTGCCATGCCGAAGCAGGCCCCGCTGTCCGAACCGCCGCCGGTTCCTCCTCCTGCCCGTCCGCGCCGGCCGCGATTTTCTCCGCGCCTCCCGCGTTTTCCCGGGGGGCCGGATCGTCCTCCTGGTAAAGCTCCTCGATCGAGGACGCCTGGTATTTGGCCAGCAGATCCCGATGGTTGCCGTGAAAAAACAGACGGCCCTTTTTCATGAAAAGAACCGAATCGGTCTGATCCAGGTTCTTGACCGCGTGCGTGACCAGCAAAATGGTTTTGCCGCTCTGGTGGGACAGAAAACCAAGCCATTCCATCATGCTGGCTTCCGCGCGCGGATCCAGGCCGCTGGTCAGTTCATCCACCAGCAGAATGGGCGGATCGGGCATGAGCGTCTCCGCCAGAGCCAGCCGCCGGCGCTGACCGCCTGAAAGGCTTTTGTAACGTTGATGCCGCACGCCGTCCAGTCCGGCCAGTTGAATCAGGTAGGCAAGCCACTTTTCCCGGGTTCCCGGATTTACGGAGCCGGGCAGTTGCAGATCGGCGCAGAATCGCAGGATTTCCTCGATGGTCAGATCCTCGTGTGCCTCGGAAAACTGGGGCAGATATCCCAGCGCCAGCGGATACTGCGCCTTGTAATCCGCCAGCGAATGGCCCAACAGAAAAATATCCCCCGTTGTGGGAGCCAGCAAACCCGTCAGGGTCCGCAATAGGGTGCTCTTGCCGCACCCGGACGCGCCAATGATCGCTGTGAAATGCCCCGGCGGCAGGGAAAACGACACATCGTCCAAAATGCGTTTGCTCGCGGACGGATGTCCCGCTTCATAGGTTAAATGTCTGACTGCAACGGCGGAAGGCATGGGGATCTGTTGGGAATTTAGACTGTTAGGCTGTTAGACTGTTAGGTTGTTTGGGAGGGGCGGAGGGATCGAAGAAGGGCGGCCAGGACTTTTCCGGTTTCTTGAATTTTTGATTCAAGATTGAGGAGGTCGTGTTCATCAAAGTATCCCAAGCGTTTTGCAGGGCTGCATTTCCTCTTTCGGAAACCGTCTGGTTGCCTGATAGATTAGAATGGCAACCTCGTCGGCAAGAATAAAAGCCCTGAGTTTCGTGTGATCACGCATGCATTTTCCTAACCTCCTAATAGCCTAACAGCCTAACAGCCTAAAAGTCTAAAAGTCTAATGGTCTAACCTCCTAACAGCCTGCGGCTTCCCCCTACTTCTTCAGAATGCGATGGCTGAGCCTTTCCACGGCCGCCTTGGCAATCTCGCTGGTGGGATAGAGGCGTTGGGCATTGAGATAACAGGCCAGACTGTATCCTGTGGAGCCGTTTTTTTCGGCTTCCTCGCCTTTTTTGATCTGGTGCACAAAGGCCGCGCTTTCCGCAGAGAGTTCCGCGCGCATTTTGTTGAGAGTGGAGTCGTCGGGCCATTCCCTGGCGATGAGTTCCAGCGCTTCCCACGCCCCGAACGCATTCCCGTTGCGCTGAAACAACCTGGCCTTTTCAATGGCGGTTTCCACAGATTTGACCTTTTCCAGCGCCTGTTTCAAAAGATCCGCCCGCTTGGCGTCGTTGACCAGCGCCGTGGCCAGCGCCAGTTGCTTGTCGAAGATCGCACGGTAATTCTTCGCTTCAAACAAACGGTCGAATTCCTGCTGAAACTGGTTCTTCGTGTCCTGCGAATTGAAAAAACCCAGTTGCGCCATGTCCAGATCCGGATTCCCGGGCCAGATCTGCGCGGCGGAACGGAATTCCGACATGGCCGTCTTCAAATCCCCTTGTTGCGCCGCCAACTTCGCGTTGCCCAGATGCATCTTGCTCTCCAGTTTCACCGCCTCCACGATCGATCGCGGCTTGGTGGCGTCAAAATCCGTGGCCAGTTTCTGCAATTCCTTGATCAGATTGTCCACGCTCGTGAAATCCCGGGCCTCCAGCGCGCTCTGCAGCTTCACCAGTTGAAAACCAAAATTCTGGATCCGGCGCTTGGATTCCCGGTCCAATCCCAGCATCGCCGTGTGAAATTCGCTCGCCGTGAAGGCGTTGAGCAGATGTTCCGTCGCGCCGGTCAGTTCGTTGTGTCCAAGCTTGTATTTGAACACCGTCACCGCCTGCTCCACGTCGCGGATCACTTCCTTGGCCGTGTTCACCTGGCTGGCCATGCTGGCCGGATAATCCCCGCCCCCGTAAAGATGACGGAAAAAATCCGCCGCCAGCACCGTCTGCACATGGCGCCGGGCCGTGAAAAGACCGGCGATGTATTCCTGGAAATCCGTCTTGTTCTTGAGCTCGATTGCGTCGGTCTTGACCTCCGCCACCTTGATCTTGGCCCGGCCCTCCACCACCTTCAGATACTCGCCCATCGCCCGCATCTTTCCCTCCATGAACGGCACATTGTCCGCATTGACCGTCCCGCCGCCCGTTGTCCTGGCCGGAACGCCCTGTTTTCCGCCGGGCACGGACCGCGCATGTTCCCCCGATGTCACCAGTTTCGGCTGGCTCATCACGTCCATGTTCCAGTTGGCGGATTCCATTTCCTTCTTGAGCCGCTCGATTTTCGCATCCAGTTCCGCGTTGGACAGCTTCATGTCCCACGTGGCTTCCACCCGGCCCGCCAGCGCCTGGCTGATGCCTGCGTCCCACTCGAATTTCGAAAGCTCGAAAAGAACCTGCCACGCCGCCTTGTCCTCCCGGCGCAACAGGTGATCCTGCGCCTTTTTCACCAGTTCCTTGTAGCGGGCCAGATCATTGGCGTCCGCAGCGGGGGCGTTCAGGTATTTCTCGAATCTCGCGCGAACCACCGGATTGTCAAAACCAGGCGAGGTCAGGCTGTTGAGCGACTTGATCTTTTCCTTGAGCGCCTCCTGCTCCGCCACGCCAAAACCGGGCAGCGCCGCCACTCCGGACGGCATGTTCTGCCCAACCGCCGTCGTCCCCTTGGGATTCAGCAACGCGTCCAATCCCGGCGTTTGCACCGACGACTTTACCGCCGCCGCCGGCGCCTTGGCCTTCGCCGGCGCATCGTCGTCATCCTGCGCCATCGTTGCCGCGGCCAGCGCGAAGAAAAGGGTCATCCCCCCATGCGCCGCTCTCATCCACCGGGCGTTCCCCGTCCCGGCGTCAGTTTTTCTTGAAATCTGTCGCATGGATCAAACCTCCTTCCTGGACTTGAATGTTGGCCGTGTAAGTCTGGCCTTTGCTGAAGGAGATGTTGAGCTTGCCGCCGGCCACCAGCACTGGCACAAAACGCGAATCGCCTTCCACGCTGAAAACCATCAGTTTGCCCACGCCTTCCTTCCATCCCAGATCGCCTTCCACTCGCAACGTCGCCCGGAAACGGTTTCCGGTCAGCGATTGCGGATTCTCAAAATATTTGTCCGCCGAAAAAGGCTCCAAGGTCCGATAGGGATCATCCACCGTCTTGCGCCAGAAAAACATGACTGCCGCCACCGCAACCAGCGTCCCAAGCATGATCGCCGCGCCGATCGCCATTTTGGATATCCCACCCCCGCGGGAGGAAACCGGTTTCCGGGATGCGTCTCCGCGTTGATCATCGAAAGGCGACATTACGCCGAGTTTCTCTGGTGAATTTTCAGGTTGACTGGACATGGCGGCTTGTTGGATGCTCCGCCCATTCTCCGGAACTGCCCTCGAGTGCGCAAGCTAAATTTTTGTTTAGACGCTAATCCAAAATTTCACGACAACAAATTGTTGTGAAAAAATCGCTGGCCATTCTCATGATTGTATTTTCCTCCTTCAGCCTATCAATCTTCAGCCTTTTTTCCGTAGCGAAGTCTGGGAAAAACCTGGACTGTTGGGGGTTTGAGGCAACACATTGAAGCCGTGGAGAACACGAAGTCCGGATGAAAACGAAATTGCGACAGTCTCTGGATTCCCGCATTCACGGGAATGACGGAAGGGGAGCATGTCCTTTTATATTCCGTTTTTGCGTCGTGCGCTTGTCTCGCCGAAGCGCTTGGGCGAAGGCGGATCGAGCAGTTGCCGGGCCTTGGGCCCGGCTTAATTTATACCTGTGTATATTCATTTGCGCGTTGACATTCTCGCGGGTGTTCGCCTCCGGCGATTCGCTCTATAAAGACGGCGATTACCTTCAGGCCCTCAAAGCGCTCCAGGCCGAAAATCTCGAGCAGATGATCAAAACCAGAAAAATCCCCGGCCGCCCGGCCCTCTCCGATTCGGCGTCGTGGGAGGTCGAAAACCCAAGGGAACAACAAGCCTTGTGCCTCTTTGAAATGGGATTTCGGGATTGGCTGGCGGGTAAAAACAAGGACGCGCTGGCCCGTTGGACCGAATCCCAGCAACTCCTCGTCCCGGAAACGCCCGAACATAAACGCTATTACCGCCGCGTCCAACTGGCCGTCCTGCGAACCTCCTGGAGCGAATTCGGGGGCGACACCGACCGGTTCGACGCCCTGCTCAAGGCGGCCGTGGTCATCCAGGAACTGCCGCTGGCCCCCCGATCGTTCGATTTTCCACATCAACTCGCCGCCGAACAACAGATCGTTTCCATCGCCGAATTCGCGCGGCTGCTGCCCAAACTGGGAGAGCCCGATTTCCTGCAACTTTTTTTCCAAAAACAGGCCGAGTTGCAAAAAAACGGACAGCTCAACCGCATGCTGGCCGTTGCCCCGGCCGGCAGCGAACCGGCCTGTGAAAACCTGGCGGATCGCCTCCTTTTCAGCACTTTCCGCGAAACGCTTTACGCTTTTATCGATGAATATCTCCAATCACCCTCCGGCGGCGGTTCATACATTTTTGCGAATCGCAACGGATTCCGGCTCATCCGCGTCCTGCTGTCCCTTGATTCGCCCAGGCCGGATTCCTTTGCCGGCCTTTTGAAGTTCTGGCTCGAGGGCCAGAATCCGCCCCAGCCCGATCTCAACAACACGGTGCTGGTGCGTTTCCTCCAATATGCCATGGAAACCACCGACCCCTCCTGCAGCCGCCGCATTTACCTGGGCGTTTCGCCCTACATGGACCGGTTGCGCTGGCCCGATGAAGATTTCCAGGTGCGGTTGAGCCGGTCGTTGCGCGAACAGGGGTTTTGCGCTGAAGCGGCCCGGATCATGGAGGCCGCGCTGGCTGGCGCAAAAAACCCGGCCGTTCAGTTGGAACGTCTCGTGACCTTGGTGGAAATCAAAAACCAGGGCAACGATCCGGCCGGTGCCCACGCCAGCGGCGAAAAAGCCCTGGAAATCGGCGGGGATAAAGTCCCCGCCCGCCTCCACAGGCTTCTGGCCACCACCTGTCTCAACCTGCGCAAATACCGCGAGGCGGTGGATCACCTGAAAAAATACCTCCCTTCTTGCGGAAATAACGCCGAAAAAGTGGAAATCCAGTATCTCATCGGCTGGATGTACACCCTCGACAAACAGTTCGACCAGGCACGCCCCTATTTCGCGGCCGTGCTCGAAAAATACCCCGATTCCTCCTTCGCCAAAAAATCCCAAGACTATCTCAAGGCTTTGCCGAAGGGGAAATGAGACTATTAGACTGTTGGACTGTTAGGAAGTTTGGAAAATCATGCGTGATCATACGAAACTCAGGGCTTTTATCCTCGCTGATGAGGTTGCCATGCTGATCTATCAGGCAACCAGACGGTTTCCAAAGGAAGAGCTGTACGGATTGGCATCCCAAATGAAAAGAGCGGCTGTTTCGATTCCATCAAACATTGTGGAAGGATGCGCAAGGGAAAGTCATGTTGAATATTTCCGTTTTCTTGAAATCGCATTCGGATCCTTGAGGGAGCTGGACTACCAATGCAACCTTGCAAAACGCCTGGGATACTTTGATAAGCTCGCCCTTCCCGGTCTTGAGGCAAAAATTCAAGAAACCGGCAAAGTCCTGGCTGCCCTGCTTCGTTCCCTCCGCCCCCTAAATAACCTAACAGCTAATAGTCTAACCTCCTAACACCCTGAAAAATGCGACTCAGTGCCCCAGTGCCCCAGTGCCTCAGTGCCTTTACCACAGACGCCCTTCATGGCGCGCTGTTGCTCTGCGTTTCCCTGGCCTTGGGAATCCTCGCCAACGTCCTGCGGCATGACCCTTTGCCCATGGTTTACCAGACGCCCAAGGAACGCCTGCGCCAGTCCTTGCAGTCCCTGCCCGCCGCCGCCGCCAAGATGCAGTCCGGCGCGACAACCCTCATCGGCAAAAAAACAGTCCGATGGATCAACGTCGATGAGGCGCGGCTTTTAATGGGACGTCAGGATGTGGTTTTCCTGGATGCCCGCGACCGGCAGCCATTCGCCGACGGCCATGTCCCTGGCGCCCTGAACCTGCCTCGCCACGGTTACCAGGAGGTCTTGCCCGATGTTTTTCAACAATTGGTCAGGCCCGAAGTCAGACAAATCGTGGTGTATTGCAAGGGCGGCACATGCGGCGACAGCGAGGCCATTGCCTCGCTTTTGGATGAAATGGATTTCCCCGATGTCCGGGTCATCAAGGGCGGTTGGGAGGAATGGCACCGTCAGGGCGGGCAACTGGAAAAAGGGAAGGGGAGACAACCGTGAAGCCATTTTTCAACGGGATGGCGCTGGAACGGCTGGGCAGAGCCGCCCTGGCCGGGGTTTTCCTTTATGCCGCCATCCTGAAGATTCGCGAACCCCTTGATTTTGCCGACGCCATTGACGGATTTCAAATCCTGTCCGCCCGTTGGATCAACCTTCTGGCCCTTGCGTTGCCATGGCTGGAAGCCCTCACAGCCCTGCTCCTGTTTGCCCCCCTGCGGCGAATGGCCTTGGGCATGACCCTTGCCTTGACCGTCCTGTTTGGCGTCGCGCTCTCCTCCGCCATGTTTCGCGGCCTGGCCATCGACTGCGGATGCTTCGGCCCCTCGGTTCCCCACGCCCTTCCGTACGCCCTCGCGCGCGACGCCTTTTTATTCGTCCTGGCCGGCGCCTTGTGGTGGCGGGAGTTGAAAAGATAAAAGAGACGTAAGCCGGGGAAGGCGAAAGTGGTTGCGAGACGAAATAGAGTGGCAGCGGCGTCCCGCCGCTGGAAATGGAGGGCGGGGCTCCCGCACCGCCTCCATTAGAACGGAATGAAAAATTATCACAGCCATCCCATAATTTTTCAGAAATAATTTTTTCATCGTAATGCAATTGAGAGTTGACCAAAAACTTTTTAGCCACGGAGCCCCACGGACATCCCTCAGACCCTGGTGCCCCTCGCCCTCCTTCCCAAGGCTATCCTCATCGCAAGAGGGCGTTTTATCGGGAGGCGGCTCGCCATGAGCGAAGTCGAATGGGCTCGCCATGAGCGAAGTCGAATGACAGGGTTGGGGGATGTCCGTGGCTAATCCATGTATTCTTAATCTCAGCTTTTGGCTTTTCACTTCATGTCATCTCTGAACAAAACCTAAAATTTGCCAGTTTTGCAAAATTATGGGATGGCTGTGAAAAATTATCATTTTTGTAATGGATGGAGTTTTGCAATCGTCTCAAAATAAGGGAGTTGTAAAAGTAAATCCAATATTCATATTGAGAGCGAATGATTTTTTTACAAAAATGATAAAAATAACTTGTGCAATATATTAAAAATCAAGTGATAATTATTTTATTAAAAAATGCAGAAAAAGGTTGCGAATTTTTTTGATGTGGTCTAAATGGCTTTCCTGCAATTG
>JAQUAF010000084.1 GCA_028687435.1 Verrucomicrobiia bacterium
TCTTTCATTTTTGGCTGCGCTTTTGTCTCCCGCCATGAAGAAGGCGCGTGAGAGCGCCCGGGGCATCCAGTGCATGAATCATTTGCGGCAGCTCGGCCTGGCGTTGAACATGTATGCGGACGATCATGACGACACCTATCCGCCTTCGTCGATAGCGCCTGGCGTGGAATGGTTCGACCCGCTTTTTGACAAGGGGTATATTTCCGCAAAGAAATTGTCGATGGCCCAAACCAATACGCGTTCCTTTGAAAGCCCGGTTCTTTGTCCCGAGGAAAAACGCGCGCATGCCACTTCCCGGTCGGATTTTTCCTTGAATGGCGGGGTGTTGAGTTCAAATGAGGACCAAAATCGGATTGTCAAAGGCCGCCGCAGCCGCCTGTATCGGCCAGCTGAGACATTTGCCGCCATTGATGGGTTTGATGCGGTTCATGTTTATCCTGGGAATGTGGGGGATATCGTGGCGCCACGGCATCATGGGGGGATGAATCTTCTTTTTTTTGATATGCATGTGGCGTGGTGGGAGGATGGTTCGGTTCCAAAGGGCAATTGGGGTTATCAGAATACGATGGTTCCGTGGTGTCAGACCGGTGAATGAGAAAAATGCCGGCGCATTTATTTTGAAATGGTCTCATATAAAAATGAAAAAACTGATCCATCGGGAAAAACCCTATTATCCTTTTCTGCTTGGCAATGGAGTTGACGCTGTGTTGGTCGATTATTCCGGCTCCATGAGCTGCAACTCGGGGCATCTCCACTTGGAGCAGCACCAGGGCGCCATCTGCGCGTGGTACAAGGCGACGCAACGGGAACGGAGGAAGCCGCTGCTTCCCATTTTGCAGTCCTCCTATACCCTGACCGCCGATGGAGGGGCAACCTATGAAGTGGGCGATTTTTCCCAGGCGTTTGATCCGCGAAAGGCGACGTTGACCACCCTCGTCAAGGCCACTGATTTCGAGCTTGAAATAACATCCTTTTTATCCAGGGAGCATTTGTTGGTCGAGCGTTATGTCGTCAAGAATCTGCCCAAGGACAGGCCTCTTATTGCATTGAACCTGCATCCGCCCGTCACAGCCAGCCTGTTGGCGTTTCCCGTCAAGAGCGCCCATGTCTTTTCGAAGCGTGGCGGCGGACAAATGGCGGAATGCCAATATTGCGTGAATGAAACCCGGGGATGCGGGGTGATTTACACGGATCATCCGCAAACAAGCCAGGTGGAGTTTTGGGGCGGAAAGCGGCTGGTGCTTTCCGGTTTGAAACGCGGGAGTTCCTTTGTCAAGTATCTGGCCGTTTTTGATGAGAAAGACGATCCGGATTATAAAAGCGCGGCGGCGCGGACGATTCGTTTTGCCAAAAAGAACGGCTTTGATGCCATTTTCAAGGCTCATCAGGACGAATGGGCGCGATATCAAAACCGGAATTTATTGAAATTACCCGATCAACAGGCGGAGTATCTTTATTATTTGAGTTTGTATCTGATCCGGGCCAATCAGAATTTAAAAACCGGGTTGATTTCCCTCGGCAATTATCCCCAGTTGTGGGGCGGCGGAATGAGCAACTCGTGGGATTTGATTTTTCCCCACACTGCGTTGTTGGGCGCAAATCGAATTGGTGAGTCGGAAAAACTCATTGAGGGTTACCATCGCGGCCTGCCGATTGCCCGTGACTATGCAAAAAAAATCGGCGCCAGGGGCGCCTATTATCCATGGTTCATGAATTATCAGGGCAAGTCCCTTGATTTTTCCCATCCAAAGGAGTTTCCGCACATCGAAAAATTCAACAATGGCTGCCTGGTCATGGAGGTTTTCAATCATTACCTTTTTTCCGGGGACCGCGGATTCCTTGAGGCGCACTGGGATGTCATCAAGGAAACGGTTGATTTTTTGATCGCGTTCCTGGTTGAAGAGAAGGGGAATTTCGCCTTTATCCGGACCGGGGAAGGCGCCGACGAGTCCATTCCGCGGAAAAATGACACGACTCATTTGCTCAGCACCATGAAGGCGATCGAGGCCTTGATCAAGGCGGGCGCGGTTTTGAACAGAAAATTGGATTCCGGTTATGCGAGGATTCTTGCGAAATTGAAGGCCGGATTGGATAAAAACTTCCATGGGCGTCTGCTCATGCCGTTTCAAGGGGCTGATCGCTGCCTGTCAGCCGCCTTTACTTTTTATCTGCTCAATCTGCCGGAGGGCGTTCCCCCGGAGAATGTTGAAAAAGCCCTGGATGAATGCCGCGGAAAATTGGGACTGACCAATCCAGGGACCTATCAGAATTTGATTTGGCCGTGGACTGAATTTCGCGCGGCCGCCGCCCTGGCCTATCTGAAGGATCAAAGGGCGTTCGGGCATCTTTCAAATGGCGCGAAATACACCAGTTCCCTGGGGGCTTTCCCTGAAAAAATCAGGCCGGATGGTTTTCCCATCAATTATTGGTTTCTTTCCGCCCATGGAACCTTTGTGTGGGCGTTGAATGCGATGCTGGCCCATGGCGATGACAGAAGGCTGTTTGTTTTGCCCGCGATTCCGGATTCATGGAGGGATTTGGAGTTTCGCAATTTACGGGTTCCATTGGGATTGCTGGTGTCCTTGAAAATGCGGAAAGGAAAGATTGAGAGAATCGTGATTGAAAACACTTCCACTCAGGTTTTGAAGAGACGCGTTGAAATCCGGTCCCAATATCTTGGCAGAAACCATGCGCGAATCTTTCCCGGGGAAATGCAATTCAAACCCCATGAAAAAACGCGGCTTTTGTAGCTCGGAGGAAAAAATCATGCAAAAAGATTCAAAGATTACCTTTCGCATGGCGTCCGGGCGGGATGAGCTTGCCGTGATGAATGTTTTGGGAAAAGCCTTTCATTGGAAAAGAAACAGCGAAAGGTGGGAAAACGAGCGAAAATCCTTTCTGTCTTCACCGGGGGCCTGGCGGTTGCTTTTTTTGGATGGACGGGTTGCCGGAACCGTGCATATCCGAAAAAGTTGGCTGAAGGTGGGCAGGGGAAAATTGTTGAAGGGGGATGTCGGCGGAGTGGCCGCCCTCCCGGAATATCAGGGGCAGGGATTGGGAACACTCATCATGCAAGACGCCATGGAGTGGATGAAAAAGGAGCGATATGACCTTTCGCGGCTGGGCGGGTTGGTGCGTTTTTATTCCCGCTTTGGCTATAAAAGGTTTCCGCGTCGCTATGTTGAATTTTCTGTCGGCCAATCCGCGCGCGCTGGCGCATCGGTCGTCGAGGAGGCTGAAATCCCCATCCCCAAAGACCAGCTTCAAAAGATAAGACTTTATGATCCCCGGAAGGATTTTTCCTCATATGCCAGACTCCACGCTTCCTTCAGCCAGCCGTATAACGCTTCATGGATTGTCCCTGACAAAGGGGGAAAGAATAAAAATCCGACAGGCGAACGGGATCCGATGCGCCTTGTTTTCGAGGAGAACGGAAAAATCCTGGCGTATCTTTTTGCCGTTGAACTCGATCAGGAGTACAGCGAATTTGAGGGAAGAATCACGATCGGCGATGTTGGATATGACCGGCGCAAGCCCCATGCCTTTGAGTTCCTCATCAAACACATTAACAACCTGGCTTTGGCCAGGGGGATCAAGCGGATCACCGCCAGAATGCCGTTCGACCCGGAAATCATTGAAATTCTGTCAAGCATGCCCATCCGCTTTCAATGCATCGAAACCCATGGCGGAAAGAGTTCCAATATGTTGAGGATCATCCATTTGCAGTCGCTCTTCCAACGGTTGATTCCCGAATTGAGGCAAAGAATCGGCCATCTGAAGGATTTGAAAGGGGATGCGGTTGTCGAAATACAAACCGAACGGGATGCTGTCCAGCTTATGCTTCAACGAGGGACCCTTGATGTTGTGGATGGCCGGAAACCTCGAATCCATTTGAAAATCGGGGAGTTTTGCCTGCTTCAAATGATCCTGGGGTTGCTTTCGGTTGAGGAAACCCCGTCGTTTCCAAAGATTGCCAAAAACGATCCCAACGCCGGAACGATATTGAGAGCGTTGTTCCCCCGAAAACCCGTTGCTTCAACCGGATGGTGTTGAAATGATGAAAACGGCAAAGCGAATGGGCGAATATTTTTCTGTTGGAGTGTTTGCGAGGATCAATAAGTATCGGATTTTTTTAACGACAGGATCAATTTGACCATCTCAGCCCGGATCTCGTCGAGGTTTTCCTCCTCCAGATTGGTTCCCTTGAGTTTGAGCAGATATTTTTCGGCGTTGGCTGCCGCGTTTTTTTGTTTTGCCGAACCGTTCGCTTTTGCGGTTTCGATTTCCCGCAACAAGGTGGTCAGGTACCGGACATCGTCCACTCCCTCGCGATACCCCTCCCATGCCATGGTGTCGATGACGCCATTGATTGTGGGATAGGTGAAGTTTTCCTCGCGATGATTGTAGTCGAAATCGTTCCAGATGTTTCCAAAGGAGATATGATAGGCAAAGGTTGCCGCGCCATCATAGTCTTTTTGCCAAAGGAGAAGGCCGTAGTTATGCCGGTAAACAGCGGGGTTTTCCACGCCGGCTTGGGGATAGCCATAGCACCATATCTTGTGATGATTTCGATGCCAGCGCGCGGCTTCCGCTTTGTCCGGGGCGTTTTCGCAGACAAGGAGATCCTGAATATCGCCCATTTTTTCGAAGTTTTCCCTGACAATGCCGGATGCAATAATCTTGCCGCCTGCCTCGTGGACGGCATTCCACCGGGTTCTTTGGGCCTTGAGCCGGTCCCCCATGGCTTCATCCGCCCCGTAAAAATAAACATCGCGGATATCGTTCTTGCCGAGGTATTCCCTGACGGATGTCACCTGTTGTTTAAGCCGGGGAATGTCGGTGTCCTCGATGTCAATGCCATAGCAATAGTAGAGTTCGGTGGCGTTGATGCCGGCCTTTTTCCTGATCTCGAAATATTGGTCCAGCAGTTCCTTGTCCTTGAAAGGCTGGTAACAAAGAGGATTGGTGATCCCATGGGCGGCCAGATTTTTGAATTCTTCCAAAAGTTGGGTGGCGCTCTTATCCTCGGAACTGATGGTGCCGCCGGGGTGTTTGTGTGACAAAATGCCCCGGTAATAAACACTGGAGGTATAACAGGGATCGGCCAGTTTGAATGGCAGAATTTTTACGTTTAATTTGAATGTTCCAATGGGAGAATCCTTTTGGGACAGGGTGATGGTTCCCTCGTAATCGCCCGGTTTTGCGTCGGCGGGCGCCTGGAGGGTGATCCAGAATTGTTTGTTGGTTCCGGCGGGCAAATCCAGGGGCTGCAGGTTCGGGGCATCCTGGACGGGGAATTCCGATGCAGTCCAGATCCGGTATGGGCCGGGTTCGGTTTTTTCCTTTGGATCGCTGATCCAGCGATATTCCACCCAATCGGGGAATGTGAGTTTCAGGTAATTTTCCTGTTTGATCGCATCCACTGCGACGAGGGAATCATCTTTCAACAGCAATTCGGGGACCAAAACTTTTTTATCGCGTTGTTGGTTGATTGAAACCCATGCGGTTCCCGCCTGATACCAGCATTTGACCGTCCGGATATCCACATGGGTTCCGGAGATTTTCCCGCCGCTTTCTTTGCAGACAAGATCTGAAGTTGAGACGGTCAGCCCCTTGAGATCGGCAAGGGCTCGGATGACAAAACTGGCGGGTTCGTATTCCCCGGGGGAGGCGGTCAGATGAAGGTCCAATCCGATTTTTCCAACGATGGAAAGGTCGGTGGGAAGGATTTTTTGTCCGTTGAGGGGGTCCACCACAAAAGGCAGGTAAAAATGTTCTTTGGTGTTCGAGAGAAAATGGTCGATTTCCTTCAGCCGGATTGCTTCCACAGCCCGGATTTCCCGTGACAGTTCCTTTTCCTCGACCTGTTCAACGGAGGCTCTTTTTGCCAGATTTTTCAGAGTTTGATCGATCTGTCCGGCTTTTTCCAATGCCTGGTTCCGAACCGCGTTTGCCTCCCGGGTTTCAAGGGATTCGTTTTCAAGCGCGTGGATGGCATTCTCAAGCCGCTGTTTCAAGGCATTGATCCGGCGTTTCAGTTTTTCCCCCGCGGGCTGCCAGCGTCTGGCAACCAGATCCTTTGTTTCCGAATCGTCAAAAGTGGCGCCTTCCAGATTGAGTTCATCGACAAGGAGGGTCATCCTGGTTCCTGTTGTTCCGCTCAGAAAGAAGGTGATGGATTGGAGCCGGAAAGAGATGTTTTCCGGCGCGGCATCCGCCAGGTATTTTCTTGCGACAGTGGGCGCGGCGGTTTCAACGCAATATTTGCGGATGTCGTTCATTTCCACTGTTTCCCATTTTTCGCTTGAGAGGGCGGTTTTTTCCTCCGTGCGGATGTGCGTATAGATGTAGTTGTCCCTGAAATTCGGACATGGCTCCAATCCAAACCCGATGCCGCATTTTCCCTTGCCCCCCTTTTCATTCATGATCGCATAGGTTGTTTTTGTCTTGAGATTGCCTTCGACGGGCAGGTTAACAGGAATGCCCCAGTAAACCCGGGTGGCCTGATTGAAGGAGATGTCGAGTTTGTACAGTTTTTTGCCGGGGTTTGCCGGGTTGTCAACAACCCCTTTGAAATGGACCGTGTACCCCTTGTTTCCCTTATACCATGGAATCAACGTCATCCCGCTTTGGGCGTTCAACTGGCGTTGAAACATTTTCAATTCCGGTTCCGCCGCCCCAAGGGGAGGGGCAACCGCAACCAAAAGAGAGATCAAGGCGATGGGGAAGCCGGTGTTTATTCCGTGAAAGCGCAGGGAGGGGATTTTCATTGGAAATGCGCGGATCTTTGGGGTGTGGTTGGGACGAACGGATGTTGAGTTATTTTAAAAAATATTTTGACGAGTTGGCAAAGGCGTCCTGGGCTGAGAGCCAGCTGACATGGCCGTCCACCCAGAGGTAATTGCCGCCTGTATTATGCCGAAGGCTTAATGCTTCCGATTGGTTGTAGTACAGGTTGAACACCCGGTAAGGATAGGTGGTCAAGTGCCAGTCGCTGGTGTCTCCGGCCATGATGGTTTGAGAGGGGTTGTTTATGGCGTTCAGCCGGACGTAAGTGTCGGTATTGATATACCCCAGATTATACCAGTTCCAACCGTATCCGCCGTAGAACCCGTTGTCGCCATAGGTCGGTTCGCCGCAAGTGGGAAGTGTCTGGCTGGGGCAGTGGAAAACCCCGTGTTCGACAACGGTGAACGCGGTCGATTTGAGGCCAAGGTAGCTGGCAAGGGCGCCTTTCCAATGCCTGTTGGTGTTGGTGTACGGATTGTAGGGAAGGCTTGAATGGGGCAGCCATTCGTCGTTTTCCCTCGCATATTCCAATGCGGCGATGCCGATGTTTTTCAGATTGTTTATGCATTGAATCTGCCGCGCCTTTTCCCGTGTGGATTTCAGCGCGGGGAAAAGGAGGGAGCACAACAGGCCGATGCAGGCGGTGACCACGAGAAGCTCGACAAGCGTAAAGGCTCGTTCCGAGACCGGCGACGGGTGTGACGAGGCATGTGGCATGGGATGTCGCTGAGGGGCTTTTTGCATAGGCCATCAGTGTACTTGAAGGGAAAAGCGCTTCAATGCCGATCTGGTGTCGGGGGCTGTTTTTGGCCAGGATGAAACCGGATTGAAAGAAATTACATTTTTTATGATAATGTTACAATAAATGAGAATAATTGAAAAGTCAAGCGTCGCTGCGCCTTTGGCGTGTTCATAAAATCACGCCCTGTTTTTTCAGTTTTTCGCGCAAGAGTTGAGTGTCCAGTTTTTCGATCGGAATGCCGTCCGCCGCAGCCATGGCCGCGGCGACGCCCGCCGCCTCGCCGGTGCCGATGCAGGGCGGAATGAACCGGACGGAGGCCAGCGCCCGATGGGTGGTGGATACGCACCGGCCCGCAACCAGAAGGTTGACGGATTCCCTGGGCACAAGGCAGCGAAAGGGAATTTCATAACACCGGGCCGGGGTCCAGCTCTGGGTGCCGTCCGGGCTGTGCACGTCCATGGCTGTCGTGTTGCGGCAGATTCCATCGGGGAAACTCCTCCCGCCGGCGACATCCTCCTCGGTGATGACATATTGTCCCATGATCCGCCGGGTTTCGCGCACGCCGATGGAAAATCCTCCCCGGTCGGTGCGGCAACTCTTTTCAAAACCCGCCAGGTATTTCCTGGCAAAACCCTCGAAGGATGAAACCTGTTTGATCGAATCCGTCTCGGCATGGGTCAGGTCGAACACATTCGTGCCATCCACATTGGGGACAAAACTCCCGTCGATTTCCACACTGCGGCTTTCGTGGTTGCAGTTGACCCACAGGGCGTTGTAATCGAGATAAATGTCGCCGTTTTTCCTGGCCTTGGCCAGGAGATCCGAAAAACCGCCGAAGGTGAAATTGGGGAGCGATATGTCGCACTCCATGAGATCCTTGGGGTTGGCCTTTTTGTAACTCTGCAAAAAGGTCAGCAGCTTTTCGGTGTCCACATTCAACATTCTGGGGCCGTAGGCTGTCATGGGCTGGGTTTTGCCGTCGCCCGGACGTCCCTTTTCGTAAGGGAACTTTGCGAGCGCGGCGATATCGCCGTCGCCTGTGGCGTCAATGATCATTTTGCCTAGCACAGCCTGGCGTCCCGATTTGCTTTCGATGATGATCCCCCTCAGTTTTTTCCCGCCTTCGTCCATGATGGCCTCGACCGCCCAGGCATGAAGCAACAGTTGAACTTTGGCGGTTTCGATCATGTCGAGGGTGATTTTTTTGAGGGCGTCCACATAGATTCCCACCATGGAGCCGTTGACAGTGGGGATGTAAAATTCCCGGATGACGCCTTTTTCGCGCCGCGCGGCCTCGACCAGTTCCCTGACGATGCCGCCGTGGACTTCGGGATTGTAGCCGCCGACCCATTTCATGGGCACGCCGCTCATGGTGCCGCCCAGGCAGCCGTAGCGTTCGATCAAAAGGGTTTTGGCGCCGTTTCTGGCCGCCGCAACGGCTGCGGCAATGCCGGCGACGCCGCCTCCCGCGACGATCACATCGGTTTCGGCGATTACGGGAATTTCCCTGGCTGGTTCACGAATGGTTTTGTTTGTTGTCATGGTGTTTAAAATGAAGTTGCGGTTGATTTTTCAGGAAGCGCCGGGCAGTTGACGCGTCTTGATTCAGTGTTAAGGGATTTCAATGGTTGCTGGAGAAGGCGGTGCGGGAGCCCCGCCCTCCAATTGTTGGAAAATGATGGAGGGCGGGGCTCCCGCACCGCCTTGCTGAGTTTCTGAGGCGAGCGCTTGTCTAGCAGTAGTCCCTTTGTGGAGGGAGAGGGATTCAATTCAGATGGGGCTTGGTTAATGGGCGGACAAGGCAGCCGTCAACGGTTTCAACGAACCGGCCGGTTGGGGGCACCTTGACCGGCAGTTGGGGCAGGGGAGCGTTGGTCATCTTTTTCCGCAAAAGCTCGAGAAGCGTCCCGGCGACCTGGTCGAGCGAGAATTCGCATCGCACGACCGGGATTCCATAATGATGGTAAATTCCCTCGTTGGCCATGATGATGACCATGGGGCGGTTTGATTCGGAAACTCCTTTGTGGGCCAGGGCCAGTGCGACGCCGCGTGTCGCGATGTCGTCCGGAATCAGCAATGCCTCGGGCCAATCGCCGTTTTTTTTCCATTGGTCGATCAGTTGTATTGTTTTGGCATAGGCGGCTCGTTCCAGCCATGCGCCTCCCCTCGCCTCGGGGGTGATCTGGTGGACGGAGACGGAGGGCAGTTGAAGGGAGGCGGCGGTTTGCCGGACGCCTTCCAAATCGGGCAGGTATCCCTTGCGTTGCATGCATGCGCGCAAGTAGGCCAGTTTTTTCCGCCCCTGGCCTGCGGCGAACTTGACGCTGCTTTCGCCGAACTGGTATCGGTCAAGGGCCACATCCATGTCGGTGTTGCTCAGGGAAGGTCCCAGACGGATGATGGGCAGGTCGAAGTCCAATTGGGCGATTTGTTTTGAGGTGAGGTCGCCCACGATCTGGATCAGTCCTTTGAAGGCGTAGCTCTCCATGTCGCGACGGATGGCGCGGCAGGCGGTCGAATGCCGGACGTCGGCTGGTTCGCCGCCGGCAATGAGTCCTCCGTAAACCCGGCAATCCCAGTGGCAATCCCTTGTTCCGGAGATTTTTGAGTGGATGGCCTGGATGATGGCGTGTTGGGAATGGATGGTTTCGTCCGCCAGATTGGCGCCGATGAGCACGCCGATGACGCCTTTGTTGACGTCGTTGCGGACAAAGGTGCCCTCGTGCCGTTTGCGTTCGATCATTCCTTCCGCGGCCAGACGGGTCAGGGCGCGGTGGACGGAAACCCGGCCAACATTCCATAGCTGGACGAGTTCGTTTGTGGTGGGCAGACGTTCCCCCGGCTTGAGTTTTCCGCTCTGAATCTGGTCGCGCAGAAAGCCGGCCAGTTGAAGGGGAACACGATTGGCGGGTTGAACGCAGAAATTAGTATCCATACAAATCCTAAGGATACTTAAGCATAATAATTAAAAAAGTCAAGTGGAGGGAGGGGCTTTTCCGTCATTCCCGCGCAAGAGGGAATTGGTATCAGGATGGGGCGGACGTTTGCGGCAGGGTTGCCGATGAGGGGGCGCCGGCGGACAAGGTTCGCCGTTGCCGGGCCTGCCAGAGCTGCCAGATGATTTCCTCTTCGAATGCGTGTTTGCTCGGATATTCGAAGAACAGGCAGGGCTCCTGTTTGAACCGCAGCGCGCCGCGATTCATCACGGCATGGGGCGCATGGCGGAGCATACCCTGGACAAAAGTCATATAATTGGGAATCACCCCGCGTTGGCGGCGGTCGCCAAGACAGGCAAAGGAAAAATTCTCCGCATCGATGTGATAACGAGGAGGGGTTGCCGCGGCAAAAATTTCCACCACACATTTTGGCCGGTTTTCCTCGCGGTAATCCACTTCGGTTCGTTCGATGGGAATGGATTGGCCATCTGGCGTGCCGCGGTTAACCACGACCGTTTTTTCCATCCGCTTAAATTGTGTGATTCTGACGCAGCCTGCCGCGATCATGGCGACCTGCGGCCATTCAATGCGGCGGGGGCGTTGCAAGGCGTCATAAACCAACAGCGCTTCATCGGTGACATCCGCCTTGATCAATTTTTGAGCGGGCGCAAGCGGCGGCAGTTCCTGCTGATCGACCATGAGGTTTTGAATGCCTTCCTGTTTCAAGGCGTGGTGGAGGAGTTGGGCGTCCGCCAATGAAAGGTCTTTGATGAGAATGCCGAAGGCATCCCGTGCCAGGGTGATTGCGTCCAGAGATGTAAACAGCTGCAGATTTTTCAAGGCTTTTTCCAGCCCACCGGGAGGCGGAGCGTCCAGGTCTTGTTGCAGAATTGCGTAAGGCATGGGAGGTTCCGGAGAAATGGCTGACAAGGATGACGATGGAGCAGTCGAATATGATTATTTCAACCTGCAGGCGCCGCAACGCGAACATTCGAGGCAGCGGATGCATCGAAGGTCCTCCGCGCCTTGTTTGGGATGAAGACCGTGGGGACAGCTTTTTTCGCAATGGCCGCAGTTGCGGCAGTTATCCGGTGAAAAACGCAGGGACAGCAGGGAAAAACGGTTGAAGAGGCTGTAGATTGCGCCGAGGGGGCAGAAAAGCGCGCACCATGGGCGGTGCATAAAGAACATGGCGGCGAGGAAAAGAGCGACGACGACGATTTTGATTGCGCTTGGCCAGGAGACAGCCTGGTGATTCCATAACTGGCTGATCATGTTGGGCGCCGCTCCTTCCAGCGCGCCTGCAGGGCAGACCCGGCAGATGAAAAGCGCGTGGTTTTCCCCCCAGAGAAAAGGGATGAGCAGAACCAGCCCCGCCAGGACGACATAGCGCAGAGGGGAGGTCCAAGCTGGCAGGTGAAAACGCGGTTTGGCGAACCGGGCCACGAGATCCTGGAAGAAACCGAATGGACAGGCCCAACCGCAAACCATGCTTCCGCCGATGCTGCCGATCAGCGCCAATGTGCCGATGGCCACCCATGGGATGACATGCAGGGCGCTGAATTGAGCCAGCACTCCGATCGGACATGCCAGGAAAGCCAGCGGGCAGGCATAGCAATGAAAAACCGGCGAGCAGAATCGCAGGGTTTGCAGACGCAACGGATCCAGCCAGAGGAGCAGAAAACCTGCCTGAACCCAGCGTCTCCAACGAACCAGCCGTCCGGGCGAACGCGGAGATGAAGGCAGGATGCCTTTGTCCGTGGCGGACGGGGCGGGGGACTGGTCAGTTGAGGAGGATTGTTTGGTCATGGACGCCACGACCCCGGGTTATTTCACTCAAGTGGGGCATTTGGCCTGTCCCTCACCGCCAGTGTTGATCCGTTGCAACAGACCGTCTGTGGAGCGATTCATTCCCCCGCGTGTCACTTCCAACACCAGGGCGGTTTCCGGTTCGTTTCGGATTTCCTTTTTATCCCCCTGGACGTTTTGCACCGGAATGGCATGAAAAAAAAGACCGTAACCCAATGCCGCCAAGGCAGTCATGAGCCAGAGCGGCGCCAGCCGGGTGCGCAGATGCGGGGGAACGGTCAACGTCATGCCTGCAGCCTACGCTTTTATTCACTTAACTGCAAGGGCGCGAAATATCAATAAAGCGGCATTACTGCCAGAACACCCCGTCATGGCAGGCCCCACTTTGGTTCATCCTGTCACTCCTATGCGGGCGAATTCATGCGCTGACTTCGAGCGCGTTTTCGGGCGGAGGAGGCATCAGACTGCCGCTTTGATTATAACCTGAACTGGCTGAGGATTGTTTTTCCTTGAGTTTCTCTATCAACTGCTTGACCAGATCTTCCAGAGAAACAGAGCTGTCGTCCGTTGATGAGGCGTCACCGGTGCCGGAGTCCGAACTTGAAGTTCCATTCAACCGTTGCATGATTTGATCGATCAGACTCCCTATGGGATCGGATTGTCCTGCGGCGCCCGGGCCGTTTTCCTTCATTTTTTCCAGCCAGGCATCGTCCTCGGTTTTGGTAATGGACCCATCACCGTCGGTATCCACCAAACTGAACACATCGCTGGCGTTGGGAACGACTTTTGCCAGTTCTTCCTGGGTGACCTTGCCGTCTTTATTGACATCGGCTGTGTCAAATACCTGGGTGGGACTTATCATGTTTCCCGCACTGCCAATAGCGCTGATGGAGCTCATAGTGATTTCCTTGGATGATTGTTTTTACGATTTGGTCTGGGGCTGCAGGCTATCGGATACTGGATAGGGGAAGATGAAAAGCCATCTAAATTTTTGCCTTGTCATTCCCAAAAGCCCGTTTGGTTACCGTATGGAATAATCATCGGCAGGAGAGCCAGGTTTAGTGACTTGATTCATCCCTGAAAAACACACATTTATCCCTAAAAAAACGCCATTCATCCCAAAACGCTGGTTGCCGGGTTTGAAAGGGGTACTGTAAAGGGGTGTTTGGCTGATGTTTTGGGAGATGCTTTCTCTGTGTTACAATGAATTGGCAAGAAAAATTATGGACAATTTCCTGATTACCAACAGATGGAAGTTGTATGCCCTGATTGTCGGCTTATGGGCTGCGATGGTGTTGCTGATCACCAGCCTGATTCATCTTACCGGAATGTTTGCGTGGCTGGAGGCATTGAAAGTGGCCATGTGCGATGTGGGGCCATGGTTGATTTTTGCTCCGATCGTGGTGTGGCTTTGCCAGCGTTTTCCCGTGGAAAAGCCCTGGCTGGGGAGGCGTCTGGCGATGCATGCTGTTTGCTGCATTGTGATGGTGGCGCTGGCGCCGATGCTGGGTATGGGGTGGGCGCCTTTGCCCTTGCATGGGGGTGGAGGACCAAGGGGGGCTGGAGGAAGGCAGCATGACGACGGCAGACCGCCTCCGCCTTCAAAATCGCAAATGGAGATGCCGCCTCCCTTTTTTCAGGAAGGCCATGGTTCTGAGGGACGCCCTGGCGGTCCGCCTCCGCCGCCTGAGCCTCGTTTTGACCAGCATTCCGGCGGGCGTTTCGGGCCTGAACCTCCCGGTTTTCTGGATTTTTTGATAAGAATGCTGATGTTTAGGGCCCATTTCAACGTGCCATTTTATTGGATGCTTGTGGGGATGAGCCATGCTGTAAATTATTACCGGCGTTCCAAGGAACGGGAGAGGCGCGCGATGGAGCTTGAGAAGCATTTGATGGAAGCCCGGATCAGGGCGTTGCAACTGCAGCTTCAGCCCCATTTTTTGTTCAACACGCTGAATGCCATAGCGGCGCTGGTTCACAAGGATGCGGACAAGGCCGATGAAATGATAACCAATCTCAGTGAGCTTCTCCGGGTGAGCCTGAGAAATTCCACCCGGCAGGAGGTGTCGCTGCAGGAGGAACTGGCGCTGGTGGATCTTTATCTGGAAATCCAGCAGGTTCGTTTTGGAGAGAGGCTGAGGGTTGTGAAGGGTGTTGAAAAGGAGGTGTTGGATGCCGGAGTTCCCAACCTGATTTTGCAGCCTTTGGTTGAAAACGCAATCAAGCATGGGATTGAACCCAAAACAGGCGGTGGAATTCTCACCATTTCCGCGCGACGGGAGAAGGATCGGCTCCTGTTGTGCATTGGTGACGATGGTGAAAACAGGCAGGGGCTGGGATCGGCGGCCAATCCGGTGAAGGAAGGCATCGGGTTGTCCAACACTTTTGCGAGATTGCGTGAATTGTATGGAGACGATTACCGGCTGGAGTTGAAACGGGAGATCACAGGCGCCACGTTGATTCTGGAGATTCCCTTCCATCGGATGCCTTGCGCCTCAACCAACTTGAAAACGTCATGAAAATCAATACTCTCATTGTGGATGACGAGCCGCTCGCCCGCGAACGGATCAAGTCATTGCTCGAACAGGAATCCGACATCAACATCGTCGGGGAATGCGCCGGGGGCGAGGATGCGATCAAGGCCATCGGCATGCAACAGCCGGATCTGGTTTTTCTGGATGTTCAGATGCCCCAGATTGACGGATTTGATGTGTTGAGGGCGATTGACACCGATACATCCATTGCGCCGATTGTGGTGTTTGTCACCGCGCATAATCAATATGCGGCGCCGGCCTACGATGCCCAGGTTCTGGATTATCTGGTCAAGCCTTTCAAGCGGTCCCGTTTGCAGGATTCCCTGCAGCGAGTGCGAAAGCAATTGCAGTGCCGGATAATGGGCCGGGCGCCTGCCGAGGGGGCGCCTGTCCTGGACGGATATCCCGGAAGGCTGGCGGTGAAGGTTTCCAACAGGGTTTTATTCCTGAAAGTCGAGGAGATAGATTTTATCGAGGCGGCGGGAAATTATGCGTTGGTTCATGTGGGCGCCCAGACCCACATTCATCGTGAAACCCTGAACAGTCTGGAAACCAAACTGGGGGCAAGCCGTTTTCTTCGCATCAGCCGTTCCACCATTGTGAACCTTGAGAGGGTTCGCGAGATCAAATCATCCTTTGAGAGCGGAGCGATTGTTGTTTTGGCGGATGGCCGCCAACTGGCGTTGACGCGGGGGATGCGTCAATTGCGGGAAATGCTAAAAGTGTCTT
This sequence comes from Verrucomicrobiia bacterium, assembly GCA_028687435.1. Lineage (GTDB taxonomy): Bacteria > Verrucomicrobiota > Verrucomicrobiia > JABWAM01 > JABWAM01 > JAQUAF01. Next base: position 15,540 of record JAQUAF010000084.1, read on the forward strand.
GAATGGCCGGTCTCAAGGGGGGACAGTGCAGGAATCATGGCTGGAATTCAGGCGGACAGGTTGGACATTAAAGAGCGGAATTTTGACAAGGATGCGGCATCCTGGGATGAGAAACCGTCGAGGATCAAGCTGGCGGATGATCTGGTCCAAGCGTTGATGGATGAAAAAATTCCGGCTTCGGACATGGATGTTATGGACTTCGGTTGCGGGACGGGGCTTTTGACCCTCCGACTGCGGCCTCATGTGCGTTCCATTGAGGGGGTGGACAGTTCAGAGGGAATGTTGAATGTTTTGAGGGCAAAGGTTGAAAGTCAGCGGGTGACCAATGTCAAAACACAATGTCTGGACCTTGGAAAAGGGGATGTCCTGCAAGGCCGCTACCACATGATTGTCAGCGGCATGGTTTTTCATCATGTCAGGGAGATCAAACCCCTGTTCGGACAGTTTTATGATCATCTGAACCCGGGGGGTTATCTTTGTGTTGCCGACCTGGATTTTGAGGGCGGGGAATTTCATGAAAATCATGATGGCGTGTATCATCATGGGTTTGACCGGGCGGCGTTGCGCCGCGATTTTGTGGAGGCCGGGTTTGGAGAAGTGAGGGACCGGACGGCGGCGAAGGTGGCGAAAACCCGTCCGGGAGGAGGGAAACGGGAGTTTTCGGTGTTTCTTTTTGTCGGGCGGAAATGACTTTTTCAGTGGCGGCGGACGGAGATTTTCCATGCGGACGGATGGAGGCGGAGGGTGCGGCCGGTCCAGGCAAGGAGTTTTTGGCGTTTGAGGCGGGCGATGAGGCGGGAGAGGGTCTCGGGGGTGGCGCCGATGGCGGCGGCGAGTTCCTGTTTGGGAAGGGGCATCCGGATTTCATCCCTTTCGCCGTATTGATCGCGCAGGAAGTGGAAGAACCGTTGTTCGACATCGCAGGTGGCAAGCATCTGGATCTGGCCGGCCAGATAGCGCTGCTTTTGCATGAGCATGCGGATGAAGTCGTCGCGGAAATTTTCGTTCCTCAACAGGTTGCGGATTTCCTGCCTGGGGATTTGCAGGACAATGGCGTCGGACAGGGCCGTGGCGGTGACGGGGAATGTATCGCGTTCGAATAGGACAACCTCGGCAAAGACTTCGTGCAGTTTGACCACCCGGATGACGACTTCCTTTCCGTCGTCGGTCATTTTGGAGAGGCGGATGCTTCCCATGGCCAAGAGGAACATGGAATGCCCGGGATCGCCTTCGCGGAAGAGAATGGCTTTTTTGGCGATCCGTTTGGCGGCGCAAATGGAAGCCAGCCTTGTTCGTCCCTCCTCGGAAATTCCCTTGAAAAAGCCGGTTTGGGCAATTAACGTGTTCGCATTGTATGTCATTCCGATCAAAAACTACGGTTTTCTTGATCCAGGTCAAGTTCTTCGACCGGTATTTCGGCTAAAGTCCAACAGAACCAAACAACCGTGGGATGCCGGGGGCATTCCGCAAAGGAGAAACCATGAACAGCATGTTTTGTTATCAATGTGAACAGACAGCCAGGGGAACGGGATGCACGTCATTTGGGGTTTGCGGCAAGGATCCGGAAACCGCAGCCTTGCAGGATTTGCTGGTTCATGCGGTCAAGGGCATTGCCATGTATGCGCATCGGGCCGGACAGTTGGGCGCCCGGAGCCGTGAATTGGACGTCTTTACCGTTGAAGCCTTGTTCACGACCGTGACCAACGTCAATTTTGATCCCGCGCGCATCCATGGTTTGCTGGTCAGGGCGGGGTCGATGATTGAAAATGCAAAGCGGCTTTATGAGAGCGCCTGCCGCCAGAAAGGGAAGACCGCCGAGACTCTTGGCGGGCCGGCTCTCTGGCTGCCCAAGGCGGATTTGCGCGAGATGATTGACGAGGGAAGGAGGATTGGAGTGGAAAAGCGGCTGGAACGGCATGGGGCGGACATTGCCGGGTTGCAGGAGCTGGCAACCTATGGACTGAAGGGCATGGCCGCTTATGCGGATCACGCGTTGATTCTGGGCAGGGAGGACGCGGAGGTGTTTGCCTTTTTCCACGAGGCGCTTGACGCGTTGACCCATGTGAAGCCGGATTTGGGACAGCTTGTGGCCTTGAATCTCAAATGCGGCGAGGTGAATTTGAAGGTGATGGCATTGCTGGATGCCGCGAACACCGGCGCCTATGGGCATCCCGCGCCCACACCGGTCAGGGTGGATCCTGTAAAGGGCCGCGCCATTCTGGTTTCCGGGCATGATTTGAAGGATCTCGAGGAATTGCTCAAGCAGACGGAGGGCAAGGGGATCAATGTTTACACTCACAGCGAGATGTTGCCGGCCCATGGCTATCCGGGGCTGAGGAAATATCCGCATCTGGCGGGGAATTACGGCGGGGCGTGGCAGAATCAAAGGGAGGAGTTCGATGCGTTCCCAGGGGCGATTTTGATGACCACGAATTGCATGCAAAAACCCAAGGAAACCTATCGCGACCGCATCTTTACCAGCGGTCTGGTGGCATGGCCGGGAGTGGTTCACATCAAGGATCGGGATTTTGGTCCGGTGATCCGTGCGGCGGAAAAGATGGAGGGATTTTTGGCGGATGGGCCGGGAAAGACGATCACGGTGGGGTTTGGCCACAACACGGTTTTGGGGGTGGCGGACAAGGTCATCGAAGGTGTCAAGGCGGGGGCTATCAAGCGGTTTTTCCTGATTGGCGGCTGCGACGGCGCCAAGCCCGGACGGAATTATTACACGGACTTTGCGCAGGCGGTTCCGAAGGATTGCGTGATTTTGACGCTGGCGTGCGGCAAGTATCGGTTTAATAAACTGGAGTTTGGCGCGATCGGCGGGATTCCGCGATTGCTGGACATGGGGCAGTGCAACGACGCTTACTCCGCCATCCAGGTGGCGGTGGCCCTGGCCGGGGCGTTCAAGTGCGGCGTCAACGATCTGCCGCTGTCGATGGTGCTGTCCTGGTTTGAGCAAAAGGCGGTCTGCATCCTGCTGACCCTGCTGCATCTTGGGGTGAAAAACATCCGGCTCGGGCCCAGTCTGCCGGCGTTTGTCTCACCCGCTGTTTTGAAGGTGCTGGTTGAGAAGTTCAACATCATGCCCATCACCACGCCGGAGAAGGATTTGAGGGAATGTCTGGCGGGGAGGTAGGGGGGCGGGGGTTAGGCTATTAGACTGTTAGCCTGTTATTCAATTTAGCTTTCAAGATCAGACTAATTATGCATCGTGTTGAGGTATGGTAAGAACTCGACGCGTATCTCTTGTTGACCTTAAATTAAATCCGCCTGCGGCGGACAACTTTTCGACAGGATTAACAGAATTTACAGGATTGTTCGGCCATGCGGCCGGACATTGTCTTGCATAAAAATCCTGTCAATCCTGTTGATCCGCTCGGTCAATCACAAGGTCTTTGAGCAGATACGGATATTTGCAATGTCCCTGATTGCCCACGCTCAGCCGGGGCCGGCACCACAACGTCTCCAGCCCCATCTTATGCCTCAGCCGCTGCAATCGCTTTCGATTCACCAAGAGCCCATGGTCACGCGCCAGCAGCGTCACCAGCCGACGCGTGCCCATGCAGGGATCCTTCATGTATATTTCATCCAACAGACGCTTGAGCCGCAAATCCTGCGCATTCTCAGGACGCGCCTGGTACGCCAGTGTCGAACGCGCCACTCCAAGCAGTTGACACTGCCGTCGCTGACTCAATTGCGGATGATTTTTCCCACCAACTTGGCACGCCCGCTTACAGGCCAAGTTGTTTGGATTTTTTTCGAAGAAAATCCACTTCCACCGTCAACTGTCCGATCTTGGCATGCAATTCGGCGCGCTCTTGCTCGAAATCTCCACTCCCTTCGTTGCCGGATGGCTGCCCGAACACCTGCCCAAGGCGTTCCTGTAATGTGGTTTTCCACACGGCTACTTGCGTCGGATGCACTTCATACTCCTTGGCAATTTGCTGAATGGTCTTGATCCCCTTGAGCGCTTCCAGCGCCACTCGGGCTTTGAAACTACTGTCGTGTCTTCGTCGTTGTGCTTTCATTTTGGTTTAGGGTTTTACACCCAAAACCGTCATTTTTATAGCTTAACCACTGGCCCGATTTTTGGGGTCCACCTAGGTTGGAAAAACAAGGCAAGGAAGGCATCGCCGCAGGAAGTCAGAACCGTAAGTGGCAAACAATGCGAACCATGTGATTCCCAAAACGGTAAACCACGAGGTTAAAATGAAAAGCACCGCAGGATTTCCTCCCATCATGCTGAAACCGGCGACCAGGCAAAAACAGACGCCAGCCAGTCCGGGAATCCGCACGAAAGAGATTTTCTTTTGGTGATTGTTCATGGGATTTTTCAATGACTGCCGGTCCGTCTGGCCTGTTTTGATCTTCAGTTTGCCAGCATTGAAAATCAAGGATGTTTGTCTCCGCCCTCTGAACGGAATCATGGCGTGAAAACCGGATTTCTCATAAAAACACGCGTCTCTTCGCCGCGCGCTAATATACCTTTTCAATGGAACGATCGTTCCATTGAAAAGGTATATTACAATCCGCATGAATGTGAAGCGTGTTGCTGCGCCGGGGTGATTTCGGTTCGAGTCATTGAAAATATACCTTAACGATGGGACGATCGTCCCATGATTCAGGTATATTCTGTTCATGCATGACATCTTCAGTGCACAGGCGGACCAGCGTTATTCCAATGCCCTGCCCTGTTGCCGCTCCGCTGGGGTTACATCAACATGGAGTGTTTGTTGCGGTATTTGGACGGGGGGATGCCGATGTGCTGGCGGAAATGACGGCTGAAGTAGGCGGTGTCGGCGTAACCCGCTTTGTCGGCAATTTCGCGCACTTGCAATCGGCGTCCGCGCAACAGACGGCAGGCTTCTTCCATCCGGAGGCGGATGAGGTAGTCGATGGGGCTGTGTCCGGTGTGCCGGCGAAAAAGGGTGGAGAGATGGTTTGGACTGACAAAGACAAGCCGCGCAAGATCTTCAAGAGTGGCTGGTTGGGCAAGGTTGTTTTGCAGGTATTGAATGACGGTGACAATGCGTTCCGCGTCGCGATCCACAGACTGGGGAGAACCATGGAGAGGGTGAAAGGCGTGAAAAAAATCGTACAGGAGGGATGTTTCTTTCAAGAAATGCGCGGGTGGTTTGTCGCGAAACAACCGGCAGAGGTGATTTCCAATGAGAACAAGCCGGCGGTGAATGGCCGGTGTGGGATGAAGGATCGGGGCAAAACCCATTGCGTCGAGATAACGGCAACCGCTTGGGAACCGCGCCTGGAAATGGACGACCGTGACTTGGTAGAGCTCTCGGGAGACACGGCGCGCGGACCACTGAACATTGGGGGGGGCAAAAGGCGATTTCACCGGGTTTGCCGATATGCCGTTTGCCGTCAAAGGTGAATTCCACGACGCCACGGTGGATCAGATGGAGTTGTTCGTCGGGAGTGACGCGGGGCAGAATACGCCATTCTTCCGGACAATGATAGAAAATGGCGGAGCCAAACTCCAAACGGAGTTGATCGAGCAGATTGAGCCAGGTGGGGGGCTGGATTTTGGATTTTGGATTTATGATTTTAGATTGGAGATGAAGGGGTGGTTGAAATTGACTTATTTCACCAACAGATCATCCAACTTTTTTGGGGGATTGTCCATTTCATTCTTTGCCGGGTGGGGTAGATTCAAGCATGAATAAACGAGAGCGTTACCTGAAGGCTTTGAGGAACCAGGCGGTGGATGAATGGGTTTGGGCGCCGAATTTTGACTACTGGCTGGCGGTCAATTCCGCGGAAAAAACCCTGCCGGAAAAGTATGCGGGGATGTCTCGCAATGATATTGTCCGGGCGGTGGGAGGGAGCATTTGGAATCGCGCCATCGGGTGCCGGGGGGTGTTGGATGCGTCGGTCAAGGACGTCTGGCGGGAGAAGGGTGGCGACCAGATTCACGAATTGACGACGCCGGTAGGAACGATCCAAGAGGTATATCGCGAAACTGAAAAGAAGACGCGCAGCCGTTTTCTTGCCGAACATTTTGTGAAGAACGTTGAGGATTTGCGGGTGATGCAATACGTGGTGGAGGCGACCCGGTATGAGGCGGATTACGGACCCACGCAAAAGGCACTGCAAGAGACCGGCGATGACGGGGTGGTGTTGAATTCCTATTTCTGCGTGCCGTTTTTGCAGGTGGCCAAGACGGATGTGGGATATATCAACGCGTTTTACATGTGGACGGATCATCGCAAGGAAGTGGATTCCCTTGTTGCGGCATATCATCGAAGTTTCTTGCAGGGATATGAGGTGCTGGCGAATGGGCCGGCGGATGTGATTGCCACCGGGGACAATATGGATGGCACCATGATTTCCCCGGCCATTTTCAAGGAATACGCCGTTCCCTTTTACCAGGAAGCCCGGCGAATTATATCGGCCCGCGGCAAGATTTTCGAAGGGCACTGGTGCGGACAAACCCAGACCCTGCTGCCGTTGGTTCCCGAGTGCGGTCTGGATGTGGTGGAGGCGATTGTCACCAAGCCGATGGCGGATGTTACCCTGGAGCGGGCGTTGGAGTTGCTGGACGGGAAAGTGGTTTTGCAGGGCGGCCTGCCATCGGTGCTGGTTTGCAAGGAGGGTGGAACGAGGGATGATTTCGAGCGTTATCTGGAGGAGACGATTTTGCCGTTGCGCGGGAGGCGTGGTTTTATTCTTGGCATGTCGGACAATGTGCCGCCGAACGCCGATTTCTGGCGGGTGGAACGCGTGGCGAAGGCGCTGGCGGCCTGACCTCAGCAATATTCTCCAACGATGATTTCGTTCAAGGGGCGTTTGGGCACATGATGGACGCCCCGGCTGTCGCGCCAATATTTGGTGTCGCCATTGCCGCCGACGGTTTCCAAAACAACGGTTTCCTTGGGGATGCCGAGCGCCAGGACGAGCAGGATTTCGTAGTGAGCGGGGATTTTGAGCGTTTTTTTGAGTTGGGGACGTTTGATGGAGCCGATCATGCAACCGGCCAATCCTTTTTCCGCGGCGCCCAGGAGGATGCTTTGGGCGGCGATGCCGTGGTCGCAACCGAAGGCGCGGCTGACCTTGGTGTCGCCCAGCAGGATGATATAGGCGGAAGGGCGTTCCCCACCCGCCGGGCCACCCCATCCCTTAAGGTAGCCGGCCCAGGCGAGATGAGGGAAGATGATGTTGTTCGTCCGTGGATTGCAAGAGAAGATGTATTTGAGCGGCTGGCGGTTGGCGGCCGAAGCCGAAAGTCTGCCGAGGTCGATCAGCTTTCTCAGGGTGGCGGGTTTGACCGGTGTTTTTTCGTGAAACCTGCGGAAAGACCGGTTTTTCAAAATCAAATCCTTGAACATTGTTTTTCTCCTTTTGGAAAAGTCTGCCAGATTTTGCGCAAAAAATAAAGTCCGGGTTTGCCATGCTGCGGTTCCGAATCCCCCCCTTTCAAAAGCGTCCGGGGATAGAGGGGAACCGTGAACGTAAAACCCCACCCCATCAAGACAGGCGAGTTCGCACCGGCAAGAGCGCCAGTGAAAACCTGTCCA
>JAQUAF010000085.1 GCA_028687435.1 Verrucomicrobiia bacterium
ATGGATGGTCTGGATGGGGCGACGAGGAAAATGGATGCGTGTTTGTGCCGCAAACTCCTGAGAAATTTGTCCATGATTTGGATGGCAATTTGATTCAGGATGGACGCTGGAAATACAGTTGGGATGCCGAAAATCGACTTATAGGCATGGAAGAACTGGCGGTGAAACCCGGCCATCCAAAGCGGAAAATCGAGTTTGCCTATGACTGGCAGGGCAGGCGGATTAGCAAAACCGTTTCCAAATCGTGGGGCCATCATGCATGTTTCACGCACAAGACAACGAGCGTTTTTGTGTCGGACGGCTGGAATTTAATCGCCGAGTTTGAGCAACCCGAATGGAAGGGAAGATGCGGGAAGCTGGAAGACTTCATGCGCAAACACTGGAAACCCGAGGCGACCACCTATCTCTGGGGTCTCGATTTGTCCGGCACTATCCAAGGAGCCGGGGGCGTGGGTGGGTTGCTCGCGATGGATACGCCCGCGCGTGGGAGTCATTTCTTTTCGATGGACGGCAATGGCAACGTCGCGGCTTTGGTTGATGCGAGGAACGGACATGTCACCGCGAAATATGAATACTCGCCAGCGGGGGAATTGATCAGAGGTAGCGGCATCATGGCCAAGGCGAATCCGTTTAGATTTTCCACCAAATACACCGATACCGAGAGCGGGTTGGTTAATTATGGCGGGAATATTTACAATGCGAGCACCGGCCGATGGTTGAAGCGAGATTTGGCAGGGGAAGATGCTTGCTTGAACCTGTATGCGACGTGTGGCAATGATTTTGAAAATCAAGTAGATCCCTTTGGTAATGTAAGTTTTAGTGATTTTAAGCCATACCGCCCGCCTAGTGCTGCTGAGTGGAGAACATTGATTTCCATACGTGAAAATATTGCGGCTCAGTCATGGGGTTATGCGACCAGCGTCCAGAGATTTTTGGCAAGCCATAAGTTAGAAGATCGCAGAGTTAGCCTTTCTGATATCATGGATTTGGTGCCAACATTTCGGTTGGATACCCATCGGGATAAATGCAAATTAAAGAAGGCTCTTGGTAAAATAAAAGAAGTCATGATTAAAATGAAATCTGCTAGGGGATTTGAAAGCTTTACGGTTGGATATGATGATATAAATCCTATTTGCCGTTCATGCGATGGTTTTAAAGTTGCAGGCGGATCGACAATTGCGATATGTGAGCATGCCTTTCGCCAACAGGGCGTTCAACTCCAAGAGTTGGTTGCGCACGAACTAAGTCATTTGTTGGCAGGCACTGAGGATCACGTTTTTAAAATGTACACTTTTGGATTGAATGAAGATGATTTGCTTAATGACGCATATTCATATGGAATTGTTTTGCGATGATGGATTGGAAAATATGATATTATTAAAATTAAAAAAAAGAGGCTTTGAAATTGCTTCTGGAACGGCTTCTTTTGTGGCTATGTTGTTTAGTTTTGATAGTTTTAGTTGGTGGATAGCACCCATGGTGATGTCTTCTTTTTTTGCGGTTGTGGCTTTTTTATATAAGGGGAAAGAGGTTTCTGTTGTAGTTTTTGTTTTGCTCATGTTGGCTGGTTTCTTGCGAATGTTTCAATTTTAAGTGATCAGCTAGTCATCACATATGAGCGCGCCAAAAGAAATCAGTAAGTGCCCTGACTTCAAGGAAGTCAAAATCCGCAGCCAAAAGAGGCATGGCCATGGATGGGGCGACGAGGAAACCGGATGCGTGTTTGTTCCGCAAACCCCTGAGAAATTTGTCCATGATCTGGATGGAAATCTTATTCAGGATGGACGCTGGAAATATAGCTGGAATGGGGAAAACCAGCTTGTTGCCATGGAAGAACTGGCGGTGAAGCCGGGCCATCCGAAACGAAAACTGGAATTTGCCTATGATTGGCAGGGCAGAAGAATCAGCAAAACCGTTTCCAAATCGTGGGGCCATCATGCATGTTTCACTCACAAGACAACGAGCGTTTTTGTGTCGGACGGCTGGAATTTGATTGCGGAGTTTGAACAACCCGAATGGAAAGGCCGGTGCGGGAAGCTGGAAGACTTCATGCGAAAGCATTGGAAGCCGGAGGCGACCACGTATCTCTGGGGTCTCGATATAGCGGAACAAGCAGGTGCGGGCGTGCCGCGCCAAAGCTCCCCCGGAGCGACGGCGGGCGGGGTTGGTGGCCTGCTGGCTGTGGACACACCTAATCGCGGAAGCCATTTCTATGCCATGGACGGCAATGGCAATGTCGCCGCTCTTGTGGATGCCAAGACAGGACGCGCCACGGCGAAATATGAATATTCGCCCTTTGGTGAACCTATCCGGGCAACAGGTTCAATGGCGAAGACCAATCCGTTTCGGTTTTCAACAAAATACACCGATACCGAAACAGGGCTGCTTTACTACGGCTATCGGTATTATAATGCCAGTACAGGGCGATGGATTGGGCGCGACCCGCTTGAGGAAGAAGGCGGGCTGAATTTGTACGGGATGTGTTCCAATGATGCGGTTAATAAGTTTGATTATCTTGGAATGTGGGCTGAACCCAAGCGAGAACATGATTTTTTTGCTGAAGTTGAGGCTGATAAAAATGATACGGTTTCTGCACTTGCGCAAAAGTTGCGGTTAGATCCGAAGCAGTTTGCGAAGTGGCTTATTCCTACCGAGGGTTCCAAACTTCCCAAGGATGAAAATGAGAAGATTAAATGTGGAACATTTAAAGTCCCCAATGTGATTGGCTTGTACACCTCAAAGTCAACGCGATGGTATTATGATGCCTATACTTCAACAGCCCGTGCTTTGCGCCAAAATGCCATAGCCGATGCAAATGGATTTCATTCAAAAGGTTTTCTGGTTATGCGTCTGATTGAGATGGATGACGAGAGTGCCTTTGTGAGCCTTTGGACACAAAAAGGAATTTATGGAATTTTGTATGGAGGACATGGAGCACCAAATGGTTACATAATTGCTTCGCCTTCAAATCCAGATGGTGTTTCTCCAAGCAGTGTGCACCCGCCGTATTCATTGGCTGTAATAAAATTGTTGGGATGCTATACCGCTCAGCAAGAACTCACTGGAATAGACGCCAAGGGCAGTAGGATATATGGCCCCGGCTGGCGTCAACATCTCGCTCCTAATGGGGTGTTTGTTGGCTTTTCGGGTTCGGTTAATAGGTTCAATGCAGGATCCAACCTCGTCACTGAAGGTTTGGGCAAGTGATTTATGCAATTCTTTAGCAAGCTTCTTCTGCTCATTGGCGTGGCCTGTTTTACATATGGAATTGCTCGTGTGCAGATTTCGGTTGAGATTTTGTCAAGGCAAGATCGAGCCTTCGATGCTTACTTCAAAACGCAATCAGGAGAGTTTTTTAAAGAACATGCGAAGGATTCGCCGAAGCCGGGTGTATGGGATATTCCACCTCCGCTACGGCAATTGCATCATAGCGTGATGATGGGTGCTGGCATGGGGTCAGACTGGCATCAGGCTGTTCCTCCATGTGCGCTAGGCTTTATTCTGGCAATGATGGCATGGTATTTTGGACAAGTGAAAGGGAAAAGGACAACTTCCGACAAATGAAAATGGCAACCAAGAGCATGGCGAATGCCACAACAGCCTTTCCCATTTTATCAAAACCCCATGCGACCATCCTCAACCCCATGACCATCAACATCCCCATGAAACCGGAACATGAAAGGCGAGGGTTGCAGGGGAATGGCGTGGAATGGGCGGCGGTGAGGTTTGGGGATTTCAAATTGATGGATTATGTGGTGTTTCAAATCCAACCCGGGTTTCTGCGAAAACTGGCTGGTGAGCGGGAAAGGGCGGGAATGATTTGGCCGGTGAGGGTATAAGACAAACCAAAATGATCTTTGAAGATAATTTGTTTACATAATCCAATCATACCTTATCTCACAGTCCTCTTTCCCTACATGCTTTACTTCTGCCTGTTTGGCCTGCCCGGGGGCGGGTGTAGTGGTTCAGCGAGAGTTGGGCGGAAAAAGTTGCCGGTTTTGAGCGATGGGAATGGATGAAAAGGAGTGAAAAATTTGAGGAAAAAAGGAAAAGATTGAACGATGGGATGAGAAAACGGCGGTGTTTTGAACGTGTGGGCAGAGTTCGGCTGGGGGTTGATCTGCGCGGACGCCGCGGAAATTCAGGCCGCTTTGAGTTCAATGACGGGCAGATGGAATTGGCCGGCGAAAGGCGCGACCTGAAGCGTCAGTTCAGTGATGCGCCTGCTTTCGGGATCAAGCGGCCAATCGGGACGGGGTTCGTGGCGGATGGCCGGAATGGGAGCGGTTGCGATTTCATGGGGTGTGTATCCGCCATGGTGTTGATGAGGGCGGTGGCGGTTATGCCATTGCGCGTAAAGGGCGAGGGAACGTTCCATTTCTTCCGGGCGCAGGGGAATCAGGATGCGGCGGAGATGCTCATGTTTGAGGGAGCGGATCGCGCGTTCGACCACGGCAATGCTGCCATGTTGTCCGATGGCGCCAAAGCGAGGGCGGATTTTTTTGCTTTTGCACCATGCCTCGAATTCATCACACCAGAATTGAGGTCCTTTGTCGGAAACCAGATGTCTTGGGGTTTGACCGATGCGTTGGATCAACTGGTCAAGGAATTCCTGAATCTGAATGGAAGAGGGCTGGTTTTTGAAGATTCGCATGCCGACGATCTGGCGGGAGAAATGATCGATGACCAGCGCGATGTGCCAGGCGTAGGGCCAGCATTGGAGTTGGGTGAAGGGGAACCAAGGCAGCCAAAAGCCCATGAGTGTTGGGAACAGAGTGAGGTCGATGTGCCAGAGATGGTGGGGGTAACGGGCGGTGACCACGCGGGCGGCGGGGGAAGTGTTGTTGTTGTCCTCGGCGGCATCTTTTTTGACAGTTGGCGCGTGGGGTGGGGGGATGGGCATTTCCTTGAGGATGCGGGCGACGGTGGATGCGGCCAGTTTGATTCCTGCGCGGGACAGGGTGTGGGCGATGCGTTTTTTTCCCATGATTGGGCAAAGGGTTTTAAGGCGTTGGACCACGTAACGGACGAAATCCGGGTATTTGTTGATTGGGGTGGGGTTTTGGACGAGGGGCTTGTCGCCCGGTTCATCGAGTCGGCGGAACCATTTTGCAATGGTATCGGGTTCGACCAGAAACCGGCGGGCGGTTTCGGCCAGGGACCAACCGCAGGCGGCGCGGAGTTCCAAAATGGCGAGCCGTTCGGTGGGGTGATAACGGGGGCGTTGTGGTGCTGGGATGGCGGCCATGCGCAAATCCTTGATCCGGCATTCTTCTCGCAGCAAGGCCAGTTGGGATTGGAGTTGATCGAGTTCGGATTGCAGCCTGATTTCGCGTTTTGGATGGTGAACGCCCCAGCCCCAATGATGAACGAGACTGGTTTGAGCCATGGAGATGACGTTGAGGATGGCGAGTTTGACCTCATGGGGCCAGCCGGTGGGGAGGATGGGGGAGCGGGATTGGATCATGGGAGTAAAAACGATTTTTCCAAGAAAAAGATGACACTTGAACCGATCAAATGAGCCGGTGAAGGCCCACCGCAAGGCTTTGAGATGGCAAGGGATGTCTGAAAAAAAACGATGGGATGGGGAAAAGAGGGTGAACCCTCTCAAAATGGCTCGCCAATCGCAAGGGAATCAGCTATGCAACGTGTTCCACATGAAAGAGTTGGGCTGGATTTTGTTTGTCTGCGGAACCGGCATGGCCATGGCCGGGGGGGATGGCTTTGAAAAATACGAGGCCATGGTCAAGCGCAACCCTTTCATGTCCGAGGATGCGGCGCCCAAGATGATGGTCAGGACGGGTGCGCAGGCGGCGGCTTATCGTTTCGGAGGCTATGTCATCATCGGCAACAGGCTTTTGTGTTCCATTGAGAATCTGTCAGGAAACAAGAGCTATCTTCTGGCTGTCGGGCAAAGCGCCGATGGAGTCGAGGTGAAGGAGATCAATGTGGAAGACAGGGAAAAAAGCGTTTCATTGCTGGTGAATGGCGAAATTTTGAAGTTGTCGATTGCCGAGCCGGGGGCAGGAAGGCCAGGCGCTCCCATGCCTCCTCCGGGCGTGGCACCTGGCGGTCCCATGACGGTTGTGGGGGGCGCTCCTCCAGCCGCCGGAACAAGCGCAGTCGCGCCGGCCAATCCTGGAATGGCCGCAGGCAGCGGCTCAGCCACAACGCCCCGCGTCCGAAGGATCATCGTGCCCAGACGAACGGGGAACGCTTCGCCATGAGCCTGACGCCAACCGAAGCCGGGGAAAAGCTGAAGACCTGCAGGCTTTCGCCGGAATTTCCGCGCCGCCTGATTTTCGAGCGGCAGGTGCTGCCCTTGGAGGAGACGGACGGGACGGTGACCCTGATGACGAGCCACCCTCGCGATCCTTATGCGGTCTCCCTGCTGGCTTATCTCCTGCAAAAGGAAATCGTGTGGGAGGAGGCGGACGAGAAAACGGTGGCCAAGCTGATCAAGGAGCATTATGGAGTGGGCGCGGCAACCATGCATGAGATGCTCGGGCAGGAAGAGTGGAGGGATGCCGCGACAGGAGGATCGGCGGCCGGCGAGGAGCGTTTTGACGAGGCCGAGGCTTCGGTCATCAAGTTTGTGAATCAAGTCATTGCCGAGGCGCATCACGAGCGGGCGACGGATATTCACTTTGAACCCATGGAAAACTCGCTGCGCATCCGCTACCGGGTGGACGGGGTGCTGCATCAAGTGCCGTTGCCGCCGGAGGCCAAGCGTTTCGAGAATGCCATCATCTCGCGTGTGAAGGTGATGTCCGGCATGGATATCGCGGAAAAACGGCTGCCGCAGGACGGACGGTTGCAGGCCAGGGTGGATGGCGAGGATCTGGATGTGCGCGTTTCCACCATTCCAAGCGCCCATGGAGAGAGTGTCAGCCTGCGTTTGTTGACCCGGCAGAGCCTGGTTATCGGGCTGGATCAGTTGGGGTTCAGGGCGGACAACGAGAAACGTTTGCAAAGCCTGATTCAGCGTCCGCATGGGATCATTCTGGTGACAGGTCCGACGGGATGCGGGAAAAGCACGACGTTGTACGCCTGTTTGAGCGCCATCAATCGAGAGGAATTGCGTTTGATCACTCTGGAGGATCCCATTGAATATCGCCTGGCCGGGGTGAACCAGGTGCAGGTGCGGCCCGAGATCGAGTTCGATTTTGCCAAGGGATTGCGCCATATTCTTCGCCAGGACCCGGATGTGATCATGGTTGGGGAAATTCGCGATTTTGAGACGGCGGAAATCGCCATTCGCGCCTCGCTGACTGGCCATCTGGTGTTTAGCACCCTGCATACCAACGACGCCCCGGGTGCCATCACGCGGTTGCTGGACATGGGGGTGGAGCCCTTTTTGGTCTCATCGTCGTTGAATTTGGTGGTGGCCCAGCGATTGGTTCGCCGGATTTGTTCCCATTGCGCGGCGGCCACAACGGAGCCGGCCGGGTTGACCGACGCGGACAGGGATTTTCTTCAAACACAGGGGGTGGAAAGCCATTTTGTGGAAGCGCGGGGTTGCGAACGATGCAGCCGGTTTGGATATCTTGGCCGGACGGCGATTCATGAATTCATGTTGATGTCAGATGTCATTCGTCCCCTGGTGTTGAGCCGGGCGTCGGCTGGCGCGATTGGGGCGGCTGCCATGAAGGAGGGTATGCTGACCTTGCGGCAGGACGGTTTGATCAAGGCTGCGCAAGGGTTGACAACCGTTGATGAAGTCCTTCGGGTGGCCGAGGAGGGAGACTGACGCCTGATTTTCGATTTTTAATTTAGATTTTATTTTGCAATAAATGCCACGATTTGAATATCAAGCCAAAGACAGGGCGGGCGCCGCGCAGGACGGTGTGATTGAGGCGTCTGATCTGGCGCAGGCGCACCGGCTTTTGCAGGCCCGCCAGTGTTTTGTGGTGCGGATCAAGGAGGAGGGAACGGCCTCAAAGCCGGTTTCCTCGGTCCGGCAGCGCGGCGCGCCGCAGGCCAGACGCCCCCGGCGCAAACAGTTGCCGATGAAGACCGAACAGATGGCCGAGTTATTGAGGGCGGGGATGCGTCTGAGCGAAGTGTTGGAGACCATGGCCCGCCGAACAGCGGATCCCGGATGGGGCGGGGTGTTTGAGGATCTTCGTTCGGCGGTGGTGGGCGGCAAACCGCTTTCGATTGCCATGGAAACCCACTCGGAATTGTTTGACGGTTTTTTCCGTTCCATGGTGGCCACGGGAGAAGCCAGCGGGCATCTGGCGGAGGTGTTGGAACGGCTGGCGGCTTATCTGCAGAGGCAGGAGATGTTGCGCCAGCAGGTGGTGGCAGCTCTTATTTATCCGGGAATCATCATTGCCGCCGGAATTTCGACGGTGGCCTTTTTCATGATGGTCATGCTGCCGCGCCTTGCCGCCATGTTCAGGGAAATGGGGCAGGCGCTTCCATGGTCCACACGGCTTCTCATCTGGTTCAGCGATATGGCGACGAGTTATGGGTGGGTGGGGATTTTACTTGCCGTGGCCGGATGGTTTGCCTTTCGCAAATGGGTGCGCGAGCCGGCAAACAAGCTGGCGTGGGATGGCAGGGTTTTGCGTTTGCCTTTGGCGGGCCGTCTGGTGGCGTTGAGCGAGCACAGCCGCTTTTCGCAGACGCTTTCGACGCTGCTCCAAAGCGGCATCACGTTGGTGGAAGCCCTGCGCGTGGCGGAGGCCACCATCGGCAACGAGGTGTTGAGGCAGGCCATTCGCGTCGTGCGCGGTCAGGTTCAGGAGGGAAAGTCCCTGCGGGACGCCTTGGCCGCCCAGGGAGTGTTTCCAGCCCTGATGCTGGACATGCTTGGGGTGGGCGAGCGCACGGGTGATCTGGGAGGTTCCTTGCGATATATCGCCCAGGCTTATGAACGCGACATGGAACGATCGACCAAGACCCTGACTTCGTTGATCGAGCCCGTGTTGATCGTGTTGATGGCGGCTTTTGTGGGGAGCATTGTTTTCAGCGTGCTGGTGGCGGTCTTTGATCTGACCAGCGGCATCGGGAGGTTGTAATGACGGGATTCGTACGGTGTCTGATGGGGGCTTTTGCTTTTCTGGCCGGGTGTCCGTCTCCAGGGTGGGGACAATTGCAGTGGCAGATGCGGGATCTGAATTTCAAACCCGCACTCATGGAAACCAATGTGGTGGCGCGTTTTCCTTTTCAAAATGCCGGACGCCGCCCCGTGAAATTGCTGGCCATACAGTCATCCTGTGGTTGCACGCGTGTGGACAAGGAAAAGAAAACGTATGCGTCCGGTGAAAAGGGTGAAATCGTGGCTGATTTTGTGTTTGGCGACCGGGTTGGATTGCAACGCAAGCGGATTTTGGTCCAGACGGACGATCCCGGGGAATCCACGGTGGTGTTGAATTTTTCAGTGGAAATTCCGGAGGTTTGCAAGGCGGGCGCGGCTTTTGCGCTTTGGAAAATTGGGGAGAAAAAAGATCCCAAGACAATCAATATCAAGACGGCCCCGGAGGTGAAAAAGGTGACGATGAGGATGAAAGGGGCCGGTTTTCTTGCGGAATTGAACCCCACGAAAAACAGCGGAGAATACGAGGTGAAAATTACGCCGCTGGAAGTGTCCCGCCCGGTCATGGCCGTCATTGAGTTGCAACTGGAGATCGGCAATGGGGTGGCGCGTCATCATTCCCTCTTTGCCTTGGTCAAAAGCGACATGGTGCGGCAGTTGTTGGAAACCCCGGAAAATAACGGAAAATAAATTTGGCAATCCTTTGAGCAGGGAGGCTCTTGCAACCCTTGGGCGACAATCACTTTGGTCAACTCCGGCGTTGACCTCCTCAATTTCACTCGGGACAAGCCTGAGCCTGTCGAATGGCTTGGATTCGGCCAAAGTGATTTATCGCGCCACGCATCGTAGTTTTGCAAGAGCCTCCACGGGTTAAAAACCTTGGGGCTCATGGAAAACTGAACCCTTGAAGTCAGGTTTTTCCCAATTTTCTTGAAAAAAATCTGTTTTTGCAACCCGTTCTATTGCAAGGAGTTGCAAAAAAATCGTTGTGAGGGCTCGGGTTTTTTTGATGAAAGGTCTTGCCTGCAGGTGGCGCATCTGCCAAATAAGTCGCGCCTTTTTTTACTCTGTTTCATTATATTTTATGCGCTGCCAACTCATGGTGGAAAAAATCGGGCGTAAAGCAAGAGGTGTTTTTTTGCTTGTCGGATTCTTTTTGTCAGCAAGCTTGCTTTTTTCGCAGGAACCGGAGGTGTGGCAGGATTCGGATGTGGGAAGCGTGGGGGTGGCGGGAAGTTCCAGCTACGATGAGATCAGCGGCGTTTTTACGGTTCGGGGGTCGGGCGCGGACATCACAAGCACCAAGGACGCGTTTCATTTTGTTTCCCGGACATTGACTGGCAATTTCACGCTGGTGGCGCGTGTGGTGTCGGTTCAGTCCACGCATGCCTGGGCCAAGGCCGGGGTGATGATCCGGGAAGGCGCGGCGGCCAATGCGCGCCATGTTTTCATGGCCCTGACGCCGGGCAACGGTTTGACCTTCCAGCGGCGGGTCGCCACCGGACGCGGCACGTCGGTGGTGTCGGGCGGTTCGGCTGTGGCGCCGCGTTGGGTGAAGCTGACGCGGCTGGGATCAAGTCTCAGCGCTTATTCCTCGGTGGACGGGATTTCATGGGAGTACGTGGGCGGAACCACCATTGTTTTTTCCTCAAGCGTGGAGGCGGGGCTTGCGGTGTGCAGCCACCTCAACACGGCGCTTTGCGAGGCGCAGATGGATCATGTGTCGGTGGAATCGCTATCGTCAGTGGGGGCGCCGTGGTCATCGCAGGACGTGGGTTTGACAGGGCTTTCCGGGGCTGAAAGTTCAAGCAACGGGGTTTACACGGTGGCGGGTGCGGGAAAGGACATCGGGGCCACCAACGATGCGTTTCGGATCGTTTCCCAGCCGCTGGAGGGGGATGGGCAGATTGTGGCGCAGGTGTTGTCGGTTCACAATGGGAGCACGGCGTCCAAGGCCGGGATCATGCTTCGGGAAAACATGGTGAGCAACGCCTGTCATGCGGCGATGCTGGTGACGCCCTCGGGCGGGGTTTATTATGAGAGGCGCGTGGCGGACGAAACCGGGACGCTGGCCAGCGGGTATTCGACAGTGACGCTGCCCTATTGGCTGAAGTTGATTCGTTCGGGCAATGTGTTCAGCGGGTATCGTTCGGAGGACGGGGTGAACTGGACGTTGATGGGGACCAACAGCATCGGGATGGCGGCGAGTTTGAACGCCGGTTTGGTGGTTTGCAGCCGCTCAACCAATTCGTTGAGCGTGGCGGAAATGGATTCGGTGAACGTGTTGCCCGGGGCGGTGGTGGATACCCAGGCGCCTTCCGCGCCAACCGGTCTTGTGGCGGCGGCCCAATCCGACACTTGGGTGTCGCTGCGTTGGGAACCCTCATCGGACAACGTGGGGATTGCGCTTTACCAGATTTATCGGGATGGGGTGAAAATCGCCTCCACCAGCCTCCGAAGTTATGTGGACACGGCCCGCACGCCGTCGCAGACGCATGTTTACACGCTCAAGGCTCGGGACGGGGCGGGCAATGTGTCGGCCTTGAGCGAGCCGTTGAGCGTGACGCTTGACCCCGCGACGCTGTTGTTTCCATGGGCGCACCAGGACGTGGGGTCTGTGAAGGCCGGAGGCAGCGCCACGGTGAGCAATGGGGTGTACACGGTGTGCGGGGACGGCTCGAATATCGGCGGCACGTCGGATTCGTTTCATTACGCGTATGTGCCGTTGAGCGGGGATGGCGAGTTTGTGGCGCAGGTGGGATGGGTGGACAACACGCACGCGGAGGCCAGGGCCGGTGTGATGGTGCGGGAGACTCTCAAATCCAATTCCCGGCATTTTTTCGTGGGATTGACGCCGACCAACGGGACGTGGAGCGTGAGCCGTGTGGTGAGCGGAGGGGATTCGGTGAGCGTGAGCGGAGGGAAGGTTGGGAAAACGGCGATGTATTTCAGGGTGAAGCGCGAGGGCGATGTGTTCAGCGGATATCAATCGGAGGACGGGGTGAACTGGTCAATGGTGGACAGCCAGAGCATGGCGATGGTCAACCACGTGTATGTGGGGCTGGCGGTCAACAGTCATAAGTCAGGGATATTGAACCGTTCTTTCTTTGACAGCGTGTCAATGCCCGGCGGGGATATGGATTGGGACGGGATGCCGGATGCATGGGAGACGCAGTATTTTTACGGGTTGGAACGCAACGGGGCCGGTGATTTCGACCAGGATGGCGTGAACGACCTGCTGGAATACCGGATGGGAACCGATCCCACGGATTATTATAATGGCGTGTTGCCCGTGTTGAGCGTGGCGGGGGCCAATCCGCAGGTCGGGACGACCAACGCATGGCTGGTGTCGGCGTTGACGGTGAAGGTGGCCAATGCCGCGGGCAAGATCATGAAGAATGCGCCGGTGAACTTTACGGTGGCGGAAGGCGGGGCGCAGTTGTCGGTGTCAACCAATGGAGCGCCAATGAGTTCGTCGCTGGGCGTTTGCAGCGGCACCAACGGGCTGGCGTCGGTGTGGTGCCTGATGCCCGGTGTGGCGGGCAGCCAGCGGGTGACGGCTGCTGCGGCGAGCGGGAGCCAGAGCGTGGGGGTGGAGTTTCAGGCTCAAGCTTCGGCAGGTGGATGGGAGAGCCGTGATTTGGGTTCGGTGGGAAAATATGGGGGTGCAACGCTCAACGAAACCAGCGGAGAGGCAACTGTCAAGGGGTCCGGCAGCGACATTGCCTCAATCAGGGATGCGGGACATTTTCTTTCAAAGGTCGTGAGCGGGGATTTCGAGGCTGTGGCGCGGGTGATGTCCATGGACGCGACGCATGCGTGGGCCAAGGCCGGGTTGATGGCGCGTGAGAGTCTTGAAAAGGATTCGCGCAACGTGTTCATGGCGTTGACGCCCGGCAACGGGTTGAGATTCCAGTATCGCGCCAATCCCGCGGCGGGAACCAGCGCGATTTCGGGCGGGGCGGCGGATGCTCCGCGGTGGGTGAAACTGAGACGGCTGGGGCGGCATCTGAGCGGATATGCGTCGGTGGACGGAGTGAACTGGACGTTTGTGGGAGGCGCGACGCTTGCGGTGGGAGCGGAACTGCGTGTGGGGCTGGCGGTGAGCAGTCATAACAATGCGCAATTGTGCGAAGCGCGATTTTCGGGATTGCATGTGGAGACATTGGCGGGATGGTCGTCGCCTTGGATCGGCGGCAATGTGGGAACGCCCGGAGTGGGCGGTGCGGGAAGCGTGTTGAGCGATGGAACTCTGGCGGTGGTTGGGGCGGGAACGGATATCGGCGGGACGGGAGATCAGGGATATTTTGTCGGGCAGCCGCTGGCGGGTGATGTTCAGATCGTGGCGCGGGTGGGCTGGATGCAAAACACAAGCGCGGCGGCCAAGGCCGGTGTGATGATCCGCGACGGGATGGAAAGCAATGCCGTGTATTCGGCGGCGCTGGTGACACCCAATTACGGGGTGTATCACCAGAGGCGCGTGACGGCCGGGGGCGCAACCAGCAGCGGGAATTTGAGGGATTTCAATGCCCCTGCGTGGGTGAAACTGATCCGCACGGGAAATGTTTTCCAGGGATACGGCTCGGTGGACGGTGTGAACTGGACGCTTGCCGGGACCAATGTGATGACAGTGAGTTCCTCGGCGCAGGTGGGGCTGGTGGTTTGCAGCCGCAACACGAATGTTTTGAATTTGAGCTTGTTTGATTCGTTGAGCGTCACGCCCGGGACGGTCAACGACACGCAACCCCCTGCGGTTCCCTCCGGAGTGGCGTTGACGGCCAAATCAGACACATGGGCAACGATCCGCTGGGATGCCTCATCGGACGACGTGGGGATAGCGGCTTATCAGGTTTACCGTGACGGCGTGAAAATCGCCAGCACGGCGCAGAGGAGTTATACGGACGTTGGACGCAATCCCGGGCAGACTTATGCCTACACGATCAAGGCGCAGGATGCGGCGGGGCATGTGTCTGGCGCCAGCGCGGCGTTCAACGTGACCTTGGATGCGGCGAGTCTTCCCGATCCATGGAAACATGGCGACGTGGGAAGCGTAACCACGGGCGGAACGGCCACGCTAAGCAACGGGGTGTTCACGGTGCGGGGAGCGGGATCCGAGATAGGCGGGAAAGCCGATTCGTTTCATTACGCGTATGTGCCGATGAGCGGGGACGGGGAGTTTGTGGCGCAGGTGACCTGGCTGGATAACACGCATACGGCGGCCAAGGCCGGTGTGATGATCCGCGAAAACCTCAACGCCAACGCGCGGCAGATGTTTGTGGGGCTGACGCCGACCAACGGGACGCTGTGCGTGAGCCGGCTGACGGCTGGCGGCGCGGCGACCAACGTGGTGGGCAACGCGCAGACACGCGCGCCGCAATGGGTGAAAGTGTCGCGGGCGGGCAATGTGTTGAGCGGATATCAATCAACCGACGGCCTGGGTTGGACCCTGGTCAACAGCCAGACCATCACCATGACCAACAGCGTGCTGGCGGGTTTGGCGGTGTGCAGCCGCAACACGTCGGCGCTGAATCAGGCGTATTTCGATCATGCGGGGATATTTGTGGACGCCGATGGCAACGGATTGCCGGACGACTGGGAACAGCGGTATTTTGGCGCCACAGGAACGGATCCCAACGCCGATCCCGACGGCGACGGCCGGACCAATCTGCAGGAATACCAGATGGGCAGCGATCCCAACGATTATTTCAACGGCGTGCTGCCAACATTGACCAAGGTGGGGGGCGATGGGCAGACCGGCAAAGCGGATCAGTTTCTTGTCCAACCTCTGCAAGTGTTGCTGGCCACCAATGGTGTGCCGCTGATCGACGCGCCAGTGACCTTTAATGTCACCCAAGGGGGGGCGTTGCTTGCTGTTTCCTCCAATGCCACCGCTTTTAGCTCCAGCCTTGGAACTAGAACGGATACCAATGGCATGGCTTCAGCTTTTTGTTTGATGCCTCCAGCTTTTGGCTCCACCAATCTCGTCAGCGCAACTGTCGCGGGTGGAACCAACTCCCCGCTTGTCGTTTTTTCGGAGATAGTTGCAAATGCCTCAATTCCTCCCGCTTCCGGCATGAAGTTGTGGTTGAAAGCTGATGCCGGCGTGACCAAGGACTCCAGCAACTTGGTGAGCCAGTGGGCCGATCAGTCAGGACAGGGCAATCACGCGGTGCAGACGTCCAGCGGCGCAAAGCCAACCTTGGTGAGTGCCATTTTAAATGGCCAGCCGGTGGTTCGATTCAATGGCAGCGGCAATTTTCTCAGCGTGGGCACGCCTGCGTCCATGGATTGCACGAACCTGACCTTTTTCGCGATGATGAGTTTCCGGAGCACAAGCGGGAATCAGGCGGTGTTTTCCAAGGATGTTGGCGGCGGTTCGCAGAACAAATGGATTTATTGGTATACCAGCGGCGCCATGTGTTTCTTCGTCTATCCGGGGAGCGGTTCGGTCTATTCGACCGCGTTTACGCCGCAAGTGGGCAGTTTCAACCGATGGACCCTGGTTAAAAATGGCAGCCAATACAATTATTTCAGGGATGGCGCGGCATTTGGCGGCGGGACCTGCAGTGTGTCGATTCCGGTGATCAATTCGGATTTTCGCATTGGCCAGGCCGAGGGCAATTTCTGGTTCAATGGCGACATCGCCGAGACGCTGGTTTACGACCGGCCTTTGACCACGGCGGAGTGTCAGCAGGTGGAGCAGTATTTGACCGAAAAATATAATGCGCCGACGGTTTCACAGCCGGTGTTCAGTGTGGACAGCGGGCGATATCTGACGTCGCGATCCGTAGCCATTACCTGCGCGGATCCCATCGCTCGCATTTATTATACCACGGATGGCCGCGAACCGACGGAAAGCGATCCGTTGGTCGCTTCCGGTTCGCCTGTGACTATCAATTCCGGGAATGCCATGCTGCGGGCCAAGGCATTCAGGACGGGTTGCCTGTCCAGCGTGAAAAGTGCGGCCTATCAAATTGGGCCTCAGGTGGCGGCTGGGTATTTGAATGGTCTGGCGTTGCAGACGAATGGGGTGCTATGGAGTTGGGGGGATAATGCGCGGGGGCAACTGGGGGATGGACAAACGATGAATCGTTGCTGGCCGCAGGAGGTGAGCGGAATCAATGGAGTGGTTGGCATGGCGGGTGGCGCTTATCATGCCGTGGCGGTAAAAAACGATGGAACCGTGTGGGGTTGGGGAAGTAATGATCAGGGACAGTTGGGGCTTGGGGATAACACGCAACGCAATGCGCCCGCGCAGTTGTCTTTGATCGGGGTTTGCAAAGTGACAACACGGGCTTATCATAATTTGGCGCTTAAGAATGATGGGACTGTGTGGGCATGGGGGCAAAACTCCTGGGGCGCCTTGGGAGATGGAACGACCACGGATCGGAATGCGCCGGTGCAGGTGACAGGATTGACGAATTGTGTGAATGTTGCGGCGGGATATGGTTTTAATGTTGCGTTGAAAGGGGATGGCAGGGTGTGGACATGGGGGCGCTCGGATTATGGCCGGTTGGGACTTGGATCGGTGAGTGAACAGCATCAACCGGTGCAAATTAGCGGGCTTTATGATGTGGCGGCCATTGCCGCAGGCGCGGAACATGCATTGGCATTAAAGGGGGATGGAACGGTATGGGCATGGGGTAGTGGTGCCTATGGACAGATTGGGGATGGGGCATTTGCGGAACGGTGGACGCCGGTGCAGGTAAGCGGATTGACCGATGTGGTGGCGATAGCGGCAGGGCAGTATCATTCCATGGCGGTGAAACGCGATGGAACGGTGTGGATGTGGGGAAATAACGATCAGGGGCAGTTGGGCGATGGGACAACCACGCGGCGTAACACGCCAACACAGGTATCCAGTTTGAGCGGGGTGGTTTCCCTGGCTGGAGGGACGCAGAGTTTGGTTCTCAAGAGCGACGGCAGTTTTCTTGCGTGGGGTTCCAATGATAGCGGGCAGTTGGGGGTGGGAGACATTGCCAGTCGCAATGCGCCGACGGCGTTGGCCTGCCTGACGTTTGCGGAGCAGGTGGCATGCCCGGTGTTTAGTGTGGAAGAAGGAAGTTATTTGACAGCGCAGACAGTGACGATCAGTTGCGCAACGCCTGAGGCGCGGATTTATTACACACTGGACGGGCGGGAGCCGACAGAGAGCGATGTGTTGGTAAACAATGGCGGGACGGTGGTGATTAACGATGGAGCGAGGATGTTGCGCGCCAAGGCGTTCAAAAATGGGATTCTGCCCAGCATGGCCAGGAGCGCGACCTATCGGATAGGACCGCAGGTTGTGGCCGGCTGCAATCACAGCTTTGCTTTGAAAGCGGATGGGATGTTGTTTGCGTGGGGATACAATGAATATGGGGAATTGGGCAATGGATTGGAAGGGATGAGTGGGGTGGCGGGAGTGGACGGCGGTGACTCCCATTCGGTGGCGGTGAAGGGTGACGGAACCGCGTGGACGTGGGGATACAATGTGTATGGACAACTGGGGCTTGGAGATGCCGTTCGACGATCTGCTCCGGAACAGGTGTCCGGTTTGAGCGGGATAAGGAAGGTTGCGGCAGGATCGACGCATACCCTGGCTTTGAAGGAGGATGGGACGGTGTGGGTTTGGGGGCGGAATAATCGGTTGCAGTTGGGCGATGGCACGAATGTGGATCATAATGTGCCGGTCGCGGTAAGCGGTTTGAGCGGGGTGGTGGCTGTGGACGGAGGAGATGAATTTTGCGCCGCAGTGAAAAGGGATGGAACCGTGTGGACATGGGGGCGGTATGACCATGGACGATTGGGAATTGGCGCGACCAGCGGGGATCATGGGGTTCCCGTCCAAGTGGGTGGAATTTTTGATGTTGTAACGGTGTCTTGCGGGTTGAGGCATGTGGTGGCTTTGAAGGCGGATGGCACTGTGTGGGCATGGGGTAACGGCAATTATGGACAAGTGGGAGATGGGACATGGGAGAACAGGGATCATCCGGTGAAGGCAAGCGGGTTGACTGATGTGGTGGCGATAGCGGCGGGGCAGTATCATTCCCTGGCGTTGAAACGCGATGGCACTGTGTGGGCGTGGGGATATAATTTGGAGGGACAGTTGGGCGATGGAACCACAACCTATCAAAACGCGCCCAAACAAGTGAGCGGCCTGAGCGGGGTGACGAGCTTGAGTGGAGGAACACAGAGTTTGGCGTTGAAACCTTGGTCTGGCGTCAATTTGTTTTATGGTTGGGGAGCAAACGGGAGATATCAATTGTTGGATGGAACGCATGCGAACCGGCTGGCACCAGTGCTGATGATGCTTCCGTTTGACAGTGACCACGACGGCCTGATGGATTGGGAGGAATTTATCTATGGAACCGATCCGCTGAATCCGGATACCAACGGCGATGGATTCAGTGATGATGTCATCCTGTTGGGAATCAACCCCGCCAATTTGGATGCCGATGGCGATGGGATGCTTAATGCTTCGGAATTGCTGGTGGGAACCGATCCTTTCAAAGCCGACACCGATGGGGATGGCGTGCCGGATGGTCTTGATGCCTATCCTTTGGACTCGTCCCGATGGATCGCTCCCGAGCCTGATCCAAACGACCATACCCTGCCGGTCATTATTCTCACCAAGCCGCTCAATGCCGAACTGGAACCTTGAGCATGAAAAACAGCAGGACGAATTTGTTTCCGGCCTTTTTGAATCTTAACCCTTGAAAGTGATATGACATCCTCCCGTTGCTTACCGCTACCCTTGAGGCTTTTTGCCGCAGTTCTGATTCCCATCCATCTGCTGACCTGCATGCCGGTTTATGTGTTTGCCGCCACGGATAAAACAAAGGCGGCGGTTGTTCCCGAGGCGCCAAAGGTAAAAGTCAATCGGACCAAACCGAAAGTGACGCCGCCAAGCAAGACTGCGAAGTTTAGCGTCAATCCCACCGACGTGGAGATTTTTAGGTCTGGAGTGTTGGAGGAGCCTTTGATTCCAGTAGGCGGCCAATTGGGTGATGCCAGGGAAAACAAGGCTTTGGCGCAGGCGCTGTTGGCCTACCAGAAACGCAAAGCAAATGACGAAGTGGCGGATTTCGAGAAAATTCTCCAAACCTATCCGGAATCGCGTTGGAAAGTGGCGTTATTGACCAACCTCGGCTTGATTTATCGCCAAACCGGCTGGTTCACCAAGGCGTTCAATGCGTGGGAGGAAGCTTGGTGGATTGGCAAAAATGAAGCTGGACAACGGGAAAAAGCCATTGTGGATCGGGCGGTGTCCGAGTTGGCGCGGCTCAACAGTTCTTTTTGCCGTTATGAGCGGTTGAACGCTTTGATGTGGGAGTTGAAAGGGCGTGAAATGAGGGGCGCGTCTGCCGAGCGCGTCAACGCGGCGCGATTGGGGTTGTGGCTTATGGAAAACGTGTCGGATGAATCCTTTCGCTGCGGGCCGATGGCCTTGGATCGGCTGCGTTCATGGAAAAAACCACTGTTGGCCGGGGATATCAAGATCCACATGGCAGCTTCGAGCGGGAGGAATGGTTTTTCGCTGACCCAATTGGAAAAAATGGCGCATGAATTGAAAATGGATTATCAGATGGCCCGGCGGCAACCCGGCGCAACAGTGGTGACGCCTGCCATGGTGCATTGGAAATCTTTTCATTACGGGGCCGTGGTGGAGGAGCAAAACGGGCGTTACCGAGTGCTGGATTTGAGCATGGGCGGGGAATTGTGGGTGTCGCGCCAGGTGTTTGAGGAGGAAGGGTCGGGCTATTGGTTGATCCCCTCCGGACCGCTGCCCGGCGGCTGGAACAAGGTGGAAAAGGATGAGGGTGACAAGGTGTGGGGCAAGGGCAATACCAATGGCGAGCCGGTGAAGGCATCAGGCAAAGGAGAAATAAATTGTCCGACCTGTCCGAGTCCGAATGGTTCGGCGACTAAAATGGCCCAATACACCGTGTTGGCGGCTTTGACCAGCCTGATGGTTTTCGATACACCGATGGGGTACGCGCCACCGGTGGGGCCGGCGGTGGAGTTTCAGGTGCTTTACAGCGAACGCGAGGCCAGCCAGCCATCCATTTTCGCGTACACGAATTTTGGTCCCAAATGGACTTTTGACTGGCTTTCTTATGTGGTGGACGATCCCTCCAGTCCCAATGCCGACGTGAGCCTGTTCATGCGCGGTGGCGGATTGGCGATCCATTCGGAATTTAATTCCTCCACGCAAACTTTTGCCGCCGAAAAACGCAGCCGGGTTGTGCTGGCGCGAACTTCCGCCACCTCTTATGAAAAACGTTATCCGGATGGGGCAAGGGAAATCTTCGCTCAACCCAACAATGTGTCCGGGGCGGGGCGAAAAGTGTTTCTGACGCAAATTGTCGATGCGGCGGGCAATGCCTTGAGTCTGGCTTATGATTCCAATTTGCGGATGGTGGCTGTCACGGATGCTCTGGGGCAGGTGACTGCGCTGGACTATGTGTCCAATGACAGCGGAAGCGCCGGTTTTTATCTGGTGAGCAGGGTAACCGACCCGTTCGGGCGTCATGCCGATTTTGTGTATGACGCATTGGGACGGTTGCAGCGCATCACGGATGTCATTGGCATCGTCTCGGAGTTTGCTTATGAGGGCAACACGGATGTGATGTCAACCATGACCACGCCATATGGAACCACTTCGTTCCGTCGAACAGTCAATGGAAATCAGCGGCGGTTGGATATTACCGACCCTCAGGGCAATCAAGAAGCGGTCGAATTTCGGCATGTGGCGCCGGGAATTGCGGATGCCGATCCCGCGGAAACCGTGCCTGGGAATATTAACACTTTCAACTCGTATGTGAGCTATCGCAATACCTTCTTTTTTGATAAGGAAACCATGGCCAAGTATTCAGCTGATTATACAAAGGCCAAAATTTATCATTGGCTGCACGGGGTGGACACAAGCACCCATTCGGCAATACTGGAGAGCGAAAAAAGCCCGATGGAACGCCGGGTGTGGTACAATTATAAGGATCAGTCGGCGGCCATGAACGAGGGAGCGACCGCGTTGCCCGTGAAAATCGCCAGGCGTCTTGATGATGGAACGACCCAACTGCAGCAATTCGAATACAACGACCTCGGCAAAGTGACCAAGGCCGTCGATCCTTTGGGACGGACAACCAGTTATGTCTACGCAACCAACCTTGTCGATTTGCTGGAGGTGCGCCAGACAACCGGCGGGATCAGCGAAAAACTGGCGGCGTTCACTTATAATTCACAGCACCTGCCCCTGACCGCCACCGATGTCGCGGGGCAGGTCACGACCTTCACTTATAATCCGCAAGGGCAGCTTCTGACGGTGA
The DNA here is from genome assembly GCA_028687435.1 of Verrucomicrobiia bacterium. Taxonomy (GTDB): domain Bacteria; phylum Verrucomicrobiota; class Verrucomicrobiia; order JABWAM01; family JABWAM01; genus JAQUAF01. The sequence continues at coordinate 21,352 of JAQUAF010000085.1, forward strand.
CCAATCCGAAAAATGAAACCACTACCTTGGGGTACAACTCAAGCGGTTACCTGACCTCCATCACAGGGCCGGTGACAGGTTCAACCACGGCCTTTTCCTATGACGGCTACGGCAGGGTGCGGACTGTGACGGACTCCGAGGGTTATACGGTCACCACCGATTACGATGTTTTGGACCGGGTGACGCGGGTGACTTATCCGGACGGAACTTATGAGTCCATTGATTATGTGAATCTCGATCCCGTGTTGACCAAAGACCGGTTGGGGCGCATGACGCGGATATATTATAATGCGTTGCGTGAGGTGGTTGCGGTGCAGGATGCCTTGGGGCGGATGACGCAGATGGAGTGGTGCCATTGTGGAAGCCTGAACCAGATCACCGATCCAATGGGGCGCATAACCACATGGTTTAGGGATGTCCAGGGGCGCGTCACCAACAAGGTTTATCCTGACAACAAGGTGGTGGCTTACACATATGAAAACGCCACAAGCCGGTTGAAATCGGTTAAGGATGCTAAAAATCAAACCACAAATTACGAATATAATTCCGACAATAACCTCAAGCGCGTTTACTACACCAACGCCCAGATTGCCACCCCGGAGGTCAATTTCGAGTACGACACCAACTATAACCGCGTGACCAAGATGACCGACGGCACGGGCGAAACCGCCTACGCCTACAATCCCATCGCAGCCACCCCGGCGCTTGGGGCGGGGCGTCTTGCGGGACTCAACGGGCCGCTGGGCAACGATGTCATCCAATATTCCTACGATGAACTGGGCAGGGTCACATCCCGCGCCATTAACAGCGTGGCCTCATCGGTCGTTTACGACGCTTTGGGCAGGGTGTCGAGCGCGACCAACCCGCTTGGGACATTCAATTACAATTATATCAACACCACGGCGCGGCTGGCGTCCATCGCTTATCCCAACGGGCAGCAGACTCAATTTAGTTATTATGGAAATTCCGGCGACCAAAGGTTGCGGCAAATCCTCCACCTGAAACCTGACACCTCAACCCTGTCCTCTCACACCTACGAATACAATCCCGAGGGACAAATCACCAAGTGGACGCAACAGGCCGACGCCGGGACGCCCACGGCCCACGAGTTTGAATACGATTCCATTGACCAGCTTTTAAGCGCCACGCTCAAGAACAGCCAGACACAGGCCATTGTCAAAAGATTTTTGTATTCCTACGACAAAGCCGGAAACCGCGTCAGCGAACAACAGGACATCCCCGGTGGCGGCAACACCATTACTCGGGGCAATTACAACAGCGCGAACCAGCTTACCAGCAAGGAAGCCGGTGGCCCCATGCAGTTTGCGGGCAGCATCAGCGAACCGGGCACGGTGACGGTTCAAGGCAAAGCCGCCAGCATGGTCAGCAACCGCTTTGAAGGCACGGCGGAAGTGCTGCCCGGTACGAATGTCGTGCCGGTGATTGCCAAGGATTATTCAGGCAATGAAAAAACAAATAGGTATCAGGTCGTCGTGCCCAGTGGCGAGACAAGAACGCTCACGTATGATAATAACGGGAATTGCGTCAACGACGGCCAGCGAACATTTGAGT
>JAQUAF010000143.1 GCA_028687435.1 Verrucomicrobiia bacterium
AACAACACAGACGTCGCCGCCCCTCAGAGCCGTATCCGCATCGAGGACATGGCCGAAGCCTGCAAGAAGAAAGACCCCGTGATGAAGCGCCGCGCTTGCATCCTGGAATCCTGCCTGCGGCACTGCAAGGCGGGATGTTCATAGGCTTGCCGCCCCGCCACACAGACATCGGTGCGGGAGTTGCGTTCTCCATCCCCTTCACAACAACCCCACAAAGAACCGGGTTCCCGCACCGATTGTGAAGGCGCCTGAATGAAGAAGGTTTTTTCCCTCTTGCCCCCGCTTTTATCCCCCCTATACTTGGCTTGTGGCACGGAACCAACCCGATTCCATCACAAGCAAAAAGGACCCGAAACATGTCCGTTTGATCATGTTTCTGTTTTTCGGGGTCTTTCTGGGCTTGGGACTGATCCTGACCTGTCCTTTTCTCATCCACCCGCTTTGGAAACAAAGGGCCGCCCAAGACTGGCCCCGGATGCCATGCACCATTGTTTCCAGCGAGGTCAAACGCCATAGCGGCGGAGACAGCACCACCTATGGCATCCACATTGTTTACCGCTATCATTTCAACAACCGCATGTTTCAATCGGACCGTTACGATTTCATCACCGGTTCATCCAGCGGCTTCAAATCCAAAAAAATGGCGGTGGACGCCCATCCTCCCGGCAGTCAGCGGGTCTGCTATGTCAATCCTGTCAACCCTTCCGAAGCCGTCTTGCGCCGCGATCTTCATGCCGGCTACCTCGCCGGCATCATCCCCGTGGTTTTTACAGTTGTTGGCGCCGCGGGCCTGTTCGTCGTCCGGAGAAACAAACTCAATGTGGGCGCAGGCGGAAGCAACAAGATCTTCGGCCTTGGCGCCCCTCCCAACCCCGGTTCTTTACCCCCCCATTCCGCTCTCCCCGCCATTCTTGCCCCAAAAAATTCCCCTCTCAAAAAATTCATCTTCTTCTTTGTCTTCGCGGTCATCTGGAACATCGTCATTTTCATTTTTGCCTCACAGCTCCTGCAAGGCTGGCAGAAAGGCGCCGTGGACTGGTCCCTCGCGCTGTTTTTCATCCCCTTTTTCCTGGCCGGCATCGTCCTTCCTGGCATTGCGTTTTATCATCTTCTTGCCCTTGCCAATCCCCGCCCGCGCCTCGGTGTCAGTTCCCAATGCGTGCCTCTCGGCGGTTCCTTCACCCTGCGATGGGAATTCTCCGGACGCACCAGCCGCATCCGACGACTCCATATCCGGCTGGCCGGACAGGAGGAAGCCACCTACCAGCGCGGAACCAGCACCATCACAGACAAGGCGATCTTCGCCACCTTGAATATTTTCGACACCACCAACCCCCTTGAAATGACCTCTGGCCAGGCAACCGTTGTCGTGCCGTCTAGCAGCATGCACTCCTTCGCCAGCAGCAACAACAAAATCGTCTGGTTCATCCAACTCCACGGTGAAATCAACTGGTGGCCTGACATAAAGGAAGAATTCGAAATTGTCGTTCTTCCATTGGAGGCCGCCCAATGATTCATCTTGACATTCAAAATCAAAAAACCAGCTTCTCCCCTGGCGAAACCATTGCCGCCAAAATCACTTGGCAGCTGGAAAAGTCCGTCAACGCCATTGAACTGCGTCTCTTCTGGCATACCAATGGCAAAGGCACACAGGACATCAATATCGTCAACACCCTCCGCTTTACCCAACCTCCCCAAAGAGACACCCGCCCCTTCCAATTCCAATTGCCCTCCTCCCCCTACAGTTTCTCCGGCAAACTCATTTCCCTCATCTGGGCCATCGAAGCCGTCACCGATCCCCTCGACGAAGCTGGCCGCCAGGAATTCATCCTCTCCCCCACCGGACGGGAAATTCTCCTCTGCGACACCTTCCCTGCCAACCCCGTCAACGGCTGACTCTGTGCCATTCCCATGCGCGCCCGCGACAATCCATTCGCCTCCAACCTGATCAGCCGGCTCCGCTGCCATTTCCCTCCATCCCACTCTTGGGATTCCCTTCTCCTCCGGCTTCAGCGTCTGGAATACCGCGGCGCCATCACCGGTCCCATGGGGTCGGGCAAAACCACCATCCTTGAGGAATTGGCCGTCCGCCTCGAAAAACAAGGCCGCCAAACCAGGCTCGCCGGATTGACCATCCAACACCGCCAAATTCCCGATCCCGGCCATTTCTTTGCCAATCTGGAAAGCACCATCCTCATCCTCGACGGCGCCGAACAATTAAACTGGCTTTCCTGGCAGCGTTTCCTCCGCCAGTCCCGCCACGCCGCCGGACTCATCATCACCACTCATCAACCTGGACGCCTCCCCACGCTCTTCACCTGCGCCACCACCCCCGCGCTTCTGGACAACCTTCTCACCCAATTGCACATCCCTCCCGGCAGCCCCCTCCGCCTTCAAGCCCGCCGCCTGTTCGACCTTCACTGCGGCAATCTCCGCGAAGTCCTCCGTTCCCTCTACGACTCCTGTTCCACCCTCCCCCATCCCCTGTAATCCCATCTTCCCGGGACCCGCGCAAAAACGGTTTTTTTTAGCAGCCCCTTATCAATCCGTCAAATCTGCCGAATACATAAACAGGACAAAAGCTGAAAACTGAAATTTGCAACACCCATCACCGCCTGACAGCCCTCGTCCTTCAACTTTGAACCCTGGCCTTGCCCCCAATGAATCCCGAACTTCCATCCTCCATCAAAATGGATGACGCTGTCCCTGCCGTTCCGGATGAAGCTCAAGCCGTTGAAACACCCCGTTGGTCTGTCTTCGATCCCGGCCCGGAAACCAGTTCGTCTGGAAACTGACCGTCTAATCGGCGGAACAAACCGCCTTTGAAAGGGAAAGGCTCATTCAAGCCCCTCCTGCCACTGTTGATTTCATCGAACAACACAAGAAAAGCTTGCGCACCTCGCTTTCTGCTTTTCCACCTGCGCGCGCCCCGCTAACATTCCAGGCATGCCCTACATCAAACCCGAAAACCGCAAGCCCTACGATCCGCTGATCAACGAGCTTGTCGCCGAACTCAAAAAACACGGCTCGCAGGCCGGGGACCTCAACTATGTCTTCAGCCGCGTCGCCAAAGCGCTTCTCCAAGCCAACCTTCGCTACGACGAGGCCAACAAGCTCATCGGCGCCATCGAATGCGTCAAACTGGAACTCTACCGCCGGGCCATTGCCCCTTATGAGGACGGCAAAATCGTGGAAAATGGCGATATTTAGGGCGGCGCTTCCGATCTGGGCTCTTTTCCTTTTCGCCCTTGGCGCGCATGCCCAACCGCCGCAGCCCTTTCACCCCGGGGAAATCCTCACCTACCACGTTCGGTTTGGCTTCATCATGGCCGGACGCTGCTGGTTTGAAGTCCAGCGGGACAAACAGGGGCGCGATGTCTTCACCGTCACCGGCCAATCCAACGATTTCATTTCAACCTTCTATCCCACCAAGGATATCGCCACGAGCTACTGCGACCCCGAACGCCAATGTTCCGTCCGATTTTTCCAGGATCGCAGGGAAGGCAAACGACACTGTTGGGAGGACACTTTTTTCTACTACTCCTTTGGCAAAGGCAGCACCCAATCCTACACCACCGGCGAAATCAAATGGTTCGACATTCCGCCCGGCAGGCAGCTCCAGGACAAACTCTCCGTCATCTATCACATGCGCCGGCAGGACTGGAAAACCTCCGTCTCCCACGCCGCCGTCATCGGAAACGACAAGGGATGTTTTGAAATGGAAGCCTCAAAAACCGATGCCGGCACCATCACCCTGGACGATTTCGCCCCAATCCCCGCCTTCAAAGCCGAACCCAGTTCCACTTATCTGAGCGGTTTCCTCAAAAAAGCCAAAGTTCACGTCTGGGTCAGTGACGATGACTTCAAAGTGCCCCTTCGCATCGCCATCAAGGCTGTCTTCGGCACCCTGACCGTGGAACTGGTCAAAGTCGAAAACATCCCCGGTTGGCCTTATCAGAAAGACGGAAGGCTGAAGTTTCACCCGCACATTTCATCAAAAAGCTGAAATATGCGGGAAATCCGAAATTCAAAATTCGAATGTTCAGCACAGGCGGGCAACCCAATCAAGCTGTCTTGCGCGAGACCTTTAAGGTTGTGGTCAGGGCGGAAATGCCGGCCCCCGGCTCATAATTGAACCGTATCCGCACCACTTCGCCCGCCGCCACCAGCATGGGACGGGCCAGCGGCGCCACCAGATAGAAATTGAACCAATCCAACGTGCGTTTTTCCTTCACCAGAATGGCCACGGCATTTTTGGTGATGAAACGAACCGCGTTCAACGCCCCCCCGGTCGCCATGCGAACCTCCAATTCTCCAACCAGCATGGAAGGCAGATCCTGCCCGTAAATCGCCATCTGGTAAACCACCGGATCCGCCAGACCGGTCGTCCCCTCATTTCTCGCAGCCGGGTCGCAAATCAAAGTCACCGGCGCCTGGTAACCGCAAAAATCAAACGATTGCCGCACCGGTTGCGCGGCCAGGATCGACGCCTCGGGAATGAACACCGGCAATTCCCTGCCCGGAAACGCCTGCCGATAACGGCGTTTGAAGGACTCGACCACCGCAACCTGCTTCTTCCGCAACAAACCAACATCCAGCATTGAACAAATCACCGCATCGACCGGCTCGGGAGGAAGATATTCCATGGCGTCGGCCACAACCACCTCCACCCGGTCCGCCACCGCATTGCCTGCAATCAATTTTTCCGCCATGTCCGCCAGCACGGGATCGCGCTCCACGCACCACACCTTTGCCGCCCGCCGGGCCGCAAAAAAAGACAACACCCCGGTTCCCCCGCCAAGTTCCACCACCTTCCCGTCTTTCGGGACCGTCTGTTCAATCGCCTCCTTGAAAACCCCCAGCCGCGCCGCATCCTGCAAAGGAAAAAAATGGTGAGGGGCCGGAATAAGCTGCCCCTTTGAACTTTTATCTTCGTCATGTTTGGCCATGCCCCATGTATAGCGAAAATCCTGTCCGGGACAAGCCTCCTTTGAAAAGGGAAGGCTCAATTTTAGCCCCTCCTTGACAAGCTGATCTTTACCCACATCTTGTAAAGCACAATGGGTGCGAGGTCATTTAAGACCATGCAACAAAAAAACTCACTTCTGGTAAAGATCGTAAGCGACTTCAACATCCGCCA
>JAQUAF010000013.1 GCA_028687435.1 Verrucomicrobiia bacterium
AACTTCAAACGATTCAAAATGTTGACCCAAAAATGGATCGACCTCGCCCTGACGCTCTCCAGACTGGAAGTTGAGGAAGCTAAAAAATCACTGAAGGAGTAGTCCAGAATTCGGTACTCTCAAGCTCTGAAGAATGGTCAATTTCAAGAATTATAGGATGACAGTGAAAAGAAATGATGCGCAAATCCCCAACTCAGCGCGGTTTGGCGGGAAATTGTTCGCTCAAACCCGCCGGCAACGTCGATTTGCCCACAATGGTTTCCACGGAATAAACGCGCGGTCTTCCGCCGGGATCGCTTGTTTCCATCCGGATGATTTCCCTCACCGGTTTTGCCGTGCCGGTGGGGGTGACGACCACGGTGTATTCTTTTCCCTCAACGCGTGTTTGCAGCTTGGGAACAAAACGTGCGCCATCGCTGCTCACCTTGGTGATTTGAATGGGGGCGGCGGTTTCTGCCTTCAACCGGATTGTTTTCGCCGTGGCCGCTTCCCCCACCGACCAAAACAAGGATGGCGGGTCAATGGTGAGAGGCGAGGGAATGAACGCTCGCAGTTGGAGCACGGAAACCGGATTCTGCGCGTCATCCGTGGAAACCGCGATTTGGTGTTCTTGCCGGCCAAGCCTCCGGCCAAACTCAAACTGGGCGGTCAGCGTCCCTTTTTCCCCGGGTTGATAGGTTTTCTTGTCCACCAGCACCGTCACGCATTTGCAGTTTGATTTGATGGCATTGATGGTGACCGGCCGTTTGCCCTCATTGCGAAAATGATATTCCGCGATCATCCCGCGATCCTGGACGGTGGGACGCAGTTCCAATACCGGAGATTCCCACTTGATCTGCGCTTGTGACACGGAAAACGGAGCAAGGCTGCAAACAACGGCAGCGAAATATTTTGTAAAACGGTCAACAGGCAGGCAGAACATGACAACAATAATATAAAAAGAGATTTTTCACGGCAAATCTATTTTTTTCGATTCAGATTTTCCTTTCGTCTTGGCGGGAAATATTCTCTACACTTGACAGGCATGAAAGCTCCTTTTTTTTCGTCTTTCTTCCTGCTCCTTGTTGCCGGTTCGTTGTCCGCCCAGAAATCAATGTCTCCTGTCATTCTGACAGATCCTCCCCTTGTCGCAGCCGCAAAAGTCGGCAGTTTCACCCAAGTCAAGGTTTTGCTGGACAAAGGCGTTTCAGTGAATTCCACCGATGCGGAAGGTAAAACCCCCTTGTTTTGGGCGGCGGAACGCGGTCATTTTGAGATTGTCGAACTCGCGCTTGCCAAAGGTGCGGATGTCAATCTTGCCAGCGTCGAGGGGTGGACGCCCCTCATGAAAGCCGCCGCCGCCGGACATGTGGCCATCGCAAAAATTTTGATTTCGAAAGGCGCCAGAGTAAACGCCAAAAATGCCGGTGAATGGACTGCCCTCAATCTTGCGGCGGCCAATGCCCGCGTTGAAATGGTTCGATTGTTGCTTGCCCATGGGGCTGTGGTCAATGAACCCAACCAATTTGGGAAAAATCCGCTTGATTATGCGATTGCTTTTGCCGATCGGACCGGCCAGCCAGAGCTTGCCGCATTGCTGACCAAAGCGGGCGGAAAACCAACTCCGCCCCCGGCGTTCTCTTCGTCTCCTTCGGAAAGCAAGAAAGTTCAAACGATGGCGGACCATGTGAAGTCGGGCAACTTGGCCAGGGTTCGGGAATTGCTGAAAAGCGGAATTCCTCCCGATCAGCGTGATGAGGGCGGCAAGACGCCGCTCATGTGGGCTGCGGAACGAAACCGCCATGAAATCGCCATGCTTCTCCTGGAGCGTGGCGCCGATGTGAATGCCTCCACTTCGGAAGGTTGGACGCCGCTCATGAGCGCTGTCACAGGCAGTCAAACAAAATTGCTGGAGCTTCTGATTGAAAGGGGCGCCAAAGTCAATGCCAGACATCAAAGCGGCTGGACCCCCATGATCCTTGCCTCGCTGACCAGGCATGCCGATGCCGTTGCCTGCCTTCTTAAACATGGAGCAAATGTCAATGCCAGGAATTCCTCGGGAAAGGGCGCTCTTGATTACGCTTTGGAGAACAACCAGACTCATTTGGCGGTCATGCTGCAAAAAGCCGGAGCAACCGCCGTCCTCCCTTTGCCGTCGGAACTTCCCGACACCGACCAATCACTTGCGGCCTGGGCCAAGATCGGCCATGTTAAAAAAATCCAAGCCATGCTGGATCAGGATGCCAGGGTTGATGAACCTGACAGGGAAGGCAAAACTCCTCTCATGTGGGCCGCGGAACGTGGGCAATTGGAGGCTGTCAGGATTTTTCTGAAGCATGGCGCGGATGTGAACGCAGCCAAGCCGGGGCAGGGTTGGACGGCGCTTATGGGCGCCACGGCCGGGGGACATGCTGAAATTGCCCTGCTCCTGCTTCAAAAAGGGGCGAAAATCAACGCCATTGACTCACAAGGCAGGACTTCGCTGATGCTGGCCGCCTTGATGGGCAACGTGGAAATGGCCAGGCTGCTGCTCAAGCAGGGCGCGGATCCTGGCGTTAAGGGTTGCAACGGTGAAACCGCTCTCACCCTCGCCAGACAGTATAACCAGACAGCCATGGCAAACCTTCTCGCCGGGGCGGCCAAAAGACAGCGATAGATTCATGGGATTTTGCCGCCTTTTATCTGATGTTCAATTCTTGCGGGCATTTAAAATCAAGGCATCGACAGCTTTTGAAATTCCATCAATATCTTTGATTTTTTCAGTAGCATACAGACTGATTGCATTGCCTTCCCTGAAAAAATGAACCACAGAAGGATCTTCAATATATGACTTGCTGGCTTTTTCAAATTTTCTTTCAATAATACACCACTCTCCAACTTTATTGTTGCAAATCTGATATTTTAGCAACAATGAATCAATCATCATTGAGTTCATAACCAAATCTTTCATAAGAAGAGCCAAGGCATCTTCCGATGTTGCGCCCTCAATAACACGTCCGCGAGCGAGAATTTCTCCGTTTTTATCAAAAATATCCATGTCTGAAATAATCCCTTTCTGGCTTTTTTGAAAGTTTTTCGTTTTTATTTGGAATCCGCCAACCAATAGGATGCTTTTGTCTAAAAAAAACGTTTTTCTTGTCGTGAGTGATTGGCTTTTAATTGGAATTTTAAGTGAAGATCTAAGTTGACCGGCTCGGTCATCCATATCATCTGAAAAACAAATTTCACAAAGAAAAATTAGAAGAATTCCTTGAATAATGACATTGATGCTTTGTTTCATAAATACCTTTTTTATTGAATATCTGATACCGTGCCTGGGCTGATATTTGCTGTTGTTCCTGCCGATGCAGCTTCCGCGGCGGTCGAGGTGTCGATTGTGTCCGCGATATATTGCGCTTCTGTTTGCGTGCCAAGCGATGGGCCTGCGCAGGCATCGAAAATCCGTCCGTCGAATTCTGCAAAGGCATGATTTCCAAAGCCAAGTCGAACAGGGTTGACATCGTCTGTGCCGGCAATTTTCAAATTGCTGGTCGATAAGGGGTAAAATGGATTGTTGCAGTTTCCTTCACCTACTAAATTAATGGTATTTATATATCCAAAGGGTGACATATAACGATAATTAATCGGAATGCCTAGTAATCTTCCAAGACTACAAATGCCAGAGGCCTGATCGTAACAATTGATGATATTTCCATCGGATTTGTCGATATAACCAGTAAGATTCATTCTCCCGCCAAAATTATTTTCCGCATACTTTCGACGACCACCGTTTATGTCGTAAGTAAGGCCGTGCCCCGCATGAAGATACTGGGTAATATGGCGCAAGGCGTTGCCTGATGTTGAGTCTCCATTGCAGGAGGCGCTTGTCATTACAAAATCCAAAGCCTTTGTCCACGCGTTTTTCTGGCTTCCAACAGTGTTTTCCCACGGCGATGCCGGCGTGTCGAGGATCGTGTATACGGTGATAGGCCCTGAAACGTTCATGTTGACGTTGGTTGTGACGGTTGTGTTGAACCCCCGCATCTGCCATTGCCATTGGCCGCCGGTCATTTTCAGCACGCAGTTGGTTGCGGTTCCCGCGGACGAGAACATCGTCCAGTTTGTTCCACCGTCCGACTCGCCTCCGCCGGTTGGGAACGACACGGTGGAGTAGCAATTCGTGCCCAAGGACAGGGAACCGGACGAACCCGCCGCGACAGGCGACATCGTGGCCCGGTAAATGGCATTGGTCAGCCCGGAGGGTTGAACGGCAAAGCGGGCCTTGAAGGAGAAGATTTTGTTTGTGGGGTAGCACACCGGTATTGCCGATCCGCCCGCCGCCGCCCACTCGCCATTGGTAAGATTATAAGCCGTGGAATAATCCTGCCGGAGATGGATGGCGGGGGCGCCCGCGCCATAATCAAAATTGATATGGGTCACTTTTACTCCCGCCACGCTGAAATCCTTGCTCCCTTTGCATGAGGATTCGTTTTGATCTTTGGCGGAAATTTGCACGTCTTTGAGCGAACTGCTCATGTTCTGTCCGCAGACATAGGCCACGGATTCATTGGTCGCCACCACCGCCTTTGACGTGTCCGACGAACTCCATGCATAGCTGCCCGATCCGCCTGTTGCCCAAACAACCGTTTTCCAGCCTGCGGCGACCCATTCCTGGGATGCCTCAACCTTGATTGGCGGCTTCACGTCCACTTGATGAACATCCTTGTCCGCCACATCCTCGGCCCTGATATTTACTGTTCCACCGGTGGAATCCTTGACATACGTCACCTTGGTTGTGGGTCCCTCTTCCGGGCTGACTGTTGCGATGGAAGTATTCTCCGATGTCCAATAAAGCGTGGGAGCGCCGCTTCCGGAAAGATATTCATTGTGCAACATGATGCTTTCCCCGCAGGGAATGGAGGCATCCCCGGAAATCGCCGCGCCGCCGATGGTTACCTGATGCGGATCGGCTTCGCATCCCAGGTTTGCGTCGGAAACCGAGATGGTTGTCTTGCCGCGCTTGTAAAAACTCATCCATGCTGTTCCGCCGCCCAAATCGCTCACATCACACACGTCCGTGTTGCTGGAGGACCAGCTGTAACTGCCCATCGCCGCTCCATCCGCGTAACAATAGCCGCCCGCCCCGTCAGACAGGCAAAAAGGGGCACCGCCTCTTTCATCTGTCACCGTGATTTGCTCCACATTAAACCAATTTTCGCCGGAGCTGATATTCTGCGGCTTGTTGCTGTCATCGACCGAACAGGACCAATAATAAGTGATATAAACTTCCGCATGTTTCCAACCGGGGCTGCTGGTATTTAATATGGCGTTATCGCCGACTTGGGTTAAATCGTCATACCAATGGTAAAAGGTGGAATCCAGGCTCCATGATCCCGTGCTTCCATCATCCTTGCAACAGGAAGAGGCGTCAGGCGGTTCCGGCGGATCTTCGTCAAAGGCGTACAGGTAACCGGTTTCATTCAGGCAAAGATTCTGTCCGTCTCCGGCGCCCAGATCAATTGTCACCGTTCCCCCCAAGGGGTGATTCGCGGCAATCAAGATCCACAAGGCCAGTCCCCAATGAAGCGGGTTTTTCAAATGCGGCACATTAAAAATTTTCATAAGTTTCTTTCGCGATTTCAACTTGAAATGTGATGCCCGTCAGTTGTTGCCGGAAGAGTTCCGCTGCGGTTTTGCCAGTCCGCCCATGGCGTCAAAATGCACTGTTTTGACGGATTGTTTTCCAGCCAGCAAATCAATGCTGGTAATCTGCATCTCCCTTCCCCCGTCGCCAACCGCAGTTCGTTTTTCCCGCACCAGTGTGGTCCCATGATGATCATAATAAAGGGTTTTTTCTTCCTGCCCATCGTCGCCGTATTGCACAATATGATGCGGCACTCCGTCCAAATAAGCGGTTTTGGTCTTGCCGTCAGCGCTGCGCTCATAGGTCCAAATCCTGCCCTTGGCGTCGCGTTGGGCCACGCAATGTCCCCGGGCGTCGTAGTAAAGGACCCTTCGCCTTTCCATGTCCCACGAGTCGTTGGAATTGGTCTTTGCATCGGCTGAAGTGTCTGGCGATTCCTTGAAAAAACGCGCGGGTATGATGGTGATCTCTCTCATCCCGTCGGTCAAATATCGTGTGCGTATTTGCGAGTGGCCCATATTTTCGCGGTAAACCACCCGTCCGGATTCATCACGTTCTTCTTTCCAGAGCAACCGGCCATCGCATATGGCGGTTATATGCCGGCCATCCGGGGAATATTGGTATGACGTGGTTTTTGTCGGATTGTCCTGACTTTTTTCCGTTGTTCGAACCCTTTTGCCTTGCTCATTATAGGTATTGCGCACCGATTTGACAATCTTGCCATTCTCCACGATTTCTTCCTTGCGGAATTTTCCGGCAAGAGAGCCGGAGGCAAATCGGCATGAGGTTTTCTTTACGCCATCAAGGCTCTGAACGATGAGAATGCCCTTGGCCGTGTCATCATGCCAGAACTCCGTCTGTCCCTTGGCGTTTTTGCGTCCAATCGCGGCGTTCTCAAACATGCCCTTGGCGGCGTCCACATGGTAGGTCCACTCCCCGTTTGGGGCGGCATCCTTGAGAATCCGCCGGGTTTTGGCGTCCCACGCCAGCAGCCGGGCGCCGTTCAGTTTGAGCGTGGAATTTTTCTGGCCGTCGGTTCCATACTCGAAGCTGGACGACGTTCCGTCCGCCTTGACCACCCTGGCGAGACAGGACTCTTCCTTGAGGCCCGGGGTCAAAGAGGGGAGCTTGATTTTTTCGATGGCAATCCGTTGGTTGTTGCGCAGAAGGAAACCTGTCACTTCCCCGGTCATGGGCGCGGTTTCCACCCGCAGGATGGGGGTGCCGCCCTCCCGGATTTCCGACACCCTGTTGTTCATGTAGAAATAATCCAGTTTTTTGTCCTTGGTCTGAAACTGGGCGATTCTGCCCTGGTTGAAAACCATCTTGGTGTCGCAAGTTGCATAAACAAACAAGCTGGGACCGTTTTTTTCGGCTTTCCAACCTCCCTGGCCATGCAAGATCGAGGGATTTTTTTTGTCGATCTGAAAGATGCGGAACCATCCGTCGGGCTGTTCCAGCTTATAATTGTTGTCATCCACCTGGTACATCTTTGCCTCAAGCAACGGCACGCACCAGGAGCCCGCCTGACCGCCCCCAAGATAGGGGGAAGGGATGTTCAGGCTGGAATTGAAGAAAACATAGAGAGGCGCCTGGATTTTGCCGAGATCCAGGCTGCCAACGGTTTCCACATGCAAAACATGGCCTTGGAAGTCCACATGATCGAAAAACGAACGGGGAACTCCCCATGACAATCCGCAACTCCGACCCGGCTGGACGGAAACCAGCAGGCATGCCGCCGCAAGAAGAGCGCGCAAATGGTTGTTTATGGAAAAAACTCTTGCCATCTCTTTGATGCGTTGAGACGCTTCATTCCTTCGGTCTTGAGTTCTAACAGCCGCCGTGGCGGACAGCCTCTTATCATTCCCCTCCACTGGACGAACTGGAGGATGAGCAGGAGGTGCCCTGCGACTGGGTGGGCCGGATCGTGTTGCCGTCCCTTCGAACCTGCGAGGCGAACGTGACCAGGGTGACAACCCACAAAACAGCGGCGCAAACCAGCAATCCAAACAGAATCTTGATATTTTTCGTCGGAAGCCTCTTTCTTGTTTGTGAAAAGGCGAGTCTATGCATTAATAAATCGCTGTCAACATCATTTGACAATATTAAACTTTTTCATCGGGAAACCCCTCATGCCTCATTTTGTTTCAAGGTTTGGAAAATTCAGAGTTTGCTGGAAAAAGCGGTGCAGGAGCCCCGCCCTCCTTTTATTTCAAAATGAATGGCGGGCGGGCCGTCGCCACGCCGACTTGTCTCGCCGAAGCGCTCGGGCGAAGGCGGAAATGGCTTTGGCCACGCAGGCGGGGCTCCCGCACCGCCTTGCCGGTTTTCCGCATCAAGCGTCAAACATCGAGCATCGAGCCGCCCCGGCGCAGGCGGGACTTAATTCAACTCCGGTTTCCGTCATTCTTCCGATTTTCAACGAGGAAGCCAGTCTGCCCGGGGCCGCTCGGGAGATTCTGGCCGCGGCGCCCGTTTTTTTTGCCGATTATGAACTGATCCTGGTCAACGACGGCAGCGACGACCGGACCGCCTCGATTTGCGGGGAACTGGCGGCGGAATCACCCTGCGTGCGCGCGATTCATCATTCCTCCAATCGCGGTTATGGCGCGGCCCTTCGCAGCGGTTTTGCCGCCGCAACCAAGGAGTGGATTTTTTTCATGGACGCGGACAGACAGTTTCGGTTCGATGACATCAGCGGGCTGCTTCCACATCTTGAGCGTCATGACCTGATCATGGGCTATCGCGCTCCGCGACATGATCCGTGGTTCCGCATCCTGGCCGCCCGGATTGGGAATTTTCTTGCCCGATGGATGCTTGGCATCCGGGCGCGGGACATCAACTGCGCGTTCAAGCTTGTCAGACGCGACAGGCTGCAGGCTCTCGACTTGCGTTCGGAGGGCGGATTCATCAATGCGGAACTGCTGGCGCTGGCGGCGGCGGAGGGATGGCGTTGCGTTGAAGCGCCGGTGCGGCATTTCCCGCGCCGATATGGGGCTGCGACAGGGGCGCGCCCCCGCGTCATAGGCCGGATTCTTTGGGAGTGCCTCCGCCTGCGGCGCCGGATTTTGAGCAAAGCCAGATGAAATTCAGCAGCAACAGGGGTTCCAGGGGTTTGCGGTAGCGTCCTTCCATGGTCACGCTGTTTTGAAAACAGAGGACAAGAAGCATCGCGGAGGTCAGCAACGGCAGGAGGGGAATCGGGCGGCGGATCAAAAAAGCCGCATTGCCGATCAACACCTGAAAAATCAACGGCGCCCAAAGCCAGCGCTGCCAGCGGCTGATCGCGCCAGGGAAACCTTCATGGCTGGTTTCCGGCCAAGAGGGGGCAAAAAGAAACAATACGACATTTTCCCCGAGATGTTGGAGCCAGACGGAAGCGGAACGTCGGACGCCGGCCAGGGCTGCAGTCCAATCGTTCCTCCCGTTTTTCCGGTGGATGACCACTTCCATGGTGTTTTCTCCATCCCCCCGCCCGATCCGCCATTCGTTGAGCGGTTCCAAAGGGTGGATATAGCAACTGGGCGAACTGTAGATCAGGGTTTCCCGGCGGCCATTTTCCCAATAAAATTGCGTATGTTTGGTTCCGCCCGCATGCATGATGCGGGCCAGGCAACTGTTGCCAAAGGGGGAGGGGAAACCCAGAATGGAGCGGGTGCGCAGGGTGTTGGGAATGAGCATCAAGGCCGTCAACGCAAGGGCTGCGATCAGGGCCGGAATCCTGCGGGGCATTTGCCAAAGCGCATAACCGCAGCAGAGGATCAAGGGAAGAAGGGCCTGGGCTTTGGTCAGGGCGGCAAGAGTCCAGCAAACAGTCATGAGCAGGAACGAGGGCAGATCCTTGCGGCGAAGCGCGCGGCCTGTCATCCAAAGCCCCAGCCCCATCAGGGGCAGCAGGAGCGTTTCAACCATGAAAAAGCTGTAGATGACAAGAAACGACGGCATCCAGAGCATGAAAGACCAAAACATGGCCGCGGGTTTTTGCTCCAAGCCCAGGCTGCGCGCCGCCCGATAATAGAGCCATGGCATTGCGGCGGAAAGAATCCCGGTGAACAAGTTCAGGACAAAACGGTTGTCGAAGGAGAGCTTGCGGGTCAGAAAAAGAAAAACCTGATATCCCAGCGGATCGCAGCCGTTCATGAGCAGGGGATGCAGGAAACGGCCCGCGTTGTCCCAATGCCTTTGGGGATCGGAAAAGAGATGATCCATGGGGCTGTCGAAAAACGGCAGAAGCAGGCGCAGTCCGGTTCCCGCAAGGATAAAGATCAACAACCCATGCCGCAAAAGACCATGATGTTGCTGCCTCATGACCTTCTTCTGAAAAGAGCGCGGATTTGCGCCAGCAATCCATGCCGGTCGATCCACCGGCAATAAGCGACGTAGGCGGGATCGCGGGACAGATGCCTCTCCTCTGTTTTTGCGCGCAAGACATAGATGCCATTGGTCAGGGCCAGGCACAGACACGCCCGCAAGGCGTCGTCCCATGCGGCATGGGCCACGAAAGGAACGGACATCATCCACCACGCCAGATTTTTGGCCACATAGGCCGGGTGGCGCACAAACCGGTAAGGCCCATCCACCAGGATGCCGCGGTTGGTCAGGTTGGAGAAACGGCATCCGAATGAAACGGTGGCCCAAACGTAGATGACATGCAGCAGGAGGATGGCAAACCCCCAGGAGATATAGGTCATGGGTTGTTCCTGCAACCAGTCGTTCCAGCGCACCGGGCCTTTGTAGCTGAGAAACGCGCTGTACATAAACGAGGCGAAGGGTTCGTAGCAACAGATGGCGCTTGCCCAGCCGAGTCCTGTTGATTCGGAGGAGCGGATTTGCGTGTCGAGCAGCCGCAGGGTGAAAAGGTAACCCGCTGCGCCAAAAACGACGTCCAAGGCAAAAATGAGATTCAACGAAGTGGTGTAAAGCCCGCCGAAGGTTTTGAAATCCACGCCATTGGAAATCAATTTTTCCAGCAAGGGAACGGCGCCCGCCAGCATCAGCGGCAGATAAAATCCCTTGATGATCCAGCCTGCAACATGGCCGCGGATTTCCTGCCAGTCGATTTGGCCGTCATGAACAGTCCTTCGGTTTCGCCCAGGACTGTCCGCCCGATTTCGGATCAACTCAAGCGGCAGGAGCAAAAAATGGGTGAGCAGCAGCCCCATGTGCCAATAACCGTCCTTGGGCTGCGCCATGCGCCGGTCAATCCAGAAAAAATAAGCCGCCATCAGCAGAAGGGCGGGCCAAAACACCAAACGCGCCGCTTCCCAGACCGGCTGGTAAAAATCCCGGGCGTACAAGGGGAAAAGCCAGTAGGCCAGGGCCAGCGTCGAAAGGGTCAACAGCAGGCCGAGGAGTTTGATGGCGCAGCGGCGCGGGTCAAAAGGCCTGGCAACAGGCGCCAGTCCGCTGTCTGGCCGCAAATGGACGCGGTTGACCAGCACGCTCAGGATGGCCATGGGCGCCGCAGTCAGCAGCACGAAAAGGATCAGTTGGGCGGGCGGTTTTTGAACCGCCCAACGGAGCGAAATCCACCATGCCAGAAAGAAACCGCCCACCCCCAGAAAACCCAATGCCTGGGCGCCCAAGGGGTCATTGCTCCGGCGGGCAAAATTCAGGCCGATGGCGTCCGGCGGGGCGGCGTTGTCGTTCGGGGAAGACATTGGTTTTTTTCAATGACTTTCGATTCCTCGGCCGCTTTTTTTGCGGCGGCAGGGGGTTATTTTTTTGCGGCAAGCTGGCTGTACAGGTCGAAGAGGCGGCGGAAGACGACGGTCCAGGGGTATTTTTGGATGACCATTTCGCGGGCCTGGCGGCCGACTTCGCGCAGGTCGTTCTGGTAGGCGTGGAGGATGCATTTGGCGAGGGATTCGGGGTCGCTGCCATGGCAGAGGAAATCGCCGCCGCCGAAGATGTTTTCCTCCATGCCGCTGCCGTGGATGGCAATGGCCGGGGTGCCGCAGGCCTGGGCTTCCAGCACCACCAATCCAAAGGTTTCGCACAGGCCGGCGTGCACCATCAGGTCGGCGGAGGCGTAGATGGATGCCAGTTTTTTGGTGTCGCCTTCGTAGGGGAGCCGGTAAACATCGTGCTGGATTTTCTGGAATTCCTCGACGCGGGCGCCTTCGCCGCCCTCGCCGACAATGAGCAGGGCGAAACGGTCGCCGGCGTAATGGCGGACCCGGGCAAAAGCCTGCAACAGGCAGTCGAGGCGTTTCTCGCGGGCCAGGCGTCCGACAAAAAGCAGGAGGATCTGCCGGTCGCGAATGCCCAGGGAACGGCGCCATTCCATGCTGCGGAGCGCGGGGACAAAGACGTCGGTTTCAACCCCGAGGGGAACGATGCGGGTGTTGTGGACGCCGATGCCGTTGAGGACTTTTTCCAGTTTGGTGGAGGCCACAAGGGTCAGGTCGAAGCGGCCGTACAATTTGCGGATGTAAGACTGGCTGATGGAATCCACCAGGGCGGCGGTGGGAGGGCCGCCAAAGCGGGAAAAAGTGCGCAGATAGCTTTCGGGAAAATGGGAATGGTAAAATCCCACGACCGGCTTGCGGAGTTGTTGGCCGGCGCGGAGGCAGGTCCAGGCCAGTTGATAAGGTTCCCCGGCTTCGATGACGTCGGGATTTTCCCGCAGGATGGCTTCCAGCACGGGTTTGCGGTTGAGCACGATCCGGTAATGGGAGGTGAAGGACACCCGGGGCGCCGCCACGTAACAGGTCTTGAGGCGGCCCTTTTGTTCCATGGTGGTGCGCGGTCCCGGAACAATCAGCACGTGTTCATGGTCCGTGTATTGTTCGAGGTAATCCCGTTTTTCGGTCAGGTAGCGTTTGACGCCGCCGCTGACGGGGGAATAGAACTGGGTGACATCGCAGATTTTCAAGGCGGATTTCAAGGTTTGCCGGGAAAAGCGGTGCGGGAGCCCCGCCCTCCATTATTTTAATTGCAAATAAATGGAGCGCTGACCTCCCGGGCAGCACAGGCGGGGGGCAGTCGCGTCATAGTTTGATGGTTTTTGTCCAGAGGATGTCGGGGTTGGCGGTGATTTCGGCGAGGGTTTTTTCGCAGGGCGCGCTGTCGAGGTTCAGCGCGGTCAGGGCATGGCCGCCGCGCTGGTCGCGGGCGAGGGACATGTTGGCGATGTTGACCTTGTGTTTGCCGAGGACGGTGCCCAGCCAGCCGACGATGCCGGGGCGGTCGTTGTTGGCCAGCAGGAAGAGCACGCCCTTTGGAGTGGCTTCCACGGGGCGGTCGTTGATGCGCACGAAGCGCGGGTTGTTGGTGGAGCCGAAGAATGCGCCCGCGATGGAGCATTCCTCGGTTCCGCCCTTGACGCTGACCTGGATCAGTTCGCTGTAGTCCAGGGGCGAGGCGGTGCGGTTTTCCTGGACGCGGATGCCCAGGTTGGCAGCGATGGCCATGGCGTTGATTTCGTTGACATCGCGTCCCGAGATGCGTTCCAGGAAGCCTTTCACGGCCAGGCGTGTGATGGGCTGGGTGTTGAGTTCGCTGACGTGGCCGCTGTAGTTGATGGTGAATTGTTCCACGTTCTTGGGCGAGATTTGGGAAAGGGCGCGGCCGAGTTTTTCGCCAAGGACCAGATAAGGCTTGAGCGTGGCCAGGCTTTTGGCGTCGAGGTTGGGCATGTTCACCGCGTTTTGGATTTCGCCGCGCAGGAGGAAGTTGCGGGCGGCCTCGGCGATTTCGATGCCGACGCTTTCCTGGGCTTCGGCGGTGGAGGCGCCAAGGTGGGGGGTGAGAATGACGTTGGGGAATTTCCGCAGGATGTAATCGGCGGGGGGCGGTTCGGGGTCGTAGACATCGAACGCCGCGCCGGCCACCTTGCCGGATTCGATGGCTTCGGCCAGGGCCTGTTCGTCCACGATGCCGCCGCGGGCGCAATTGACGATGCGGACGCCCTTTTTCATCCGGGCGAACGCCTCGCGGTTGACCATGTTTTTGGTTTCATCGGACAGGGGCATGTGGACGGTGATCCAGTCGGCCCGTTCGAAAAGCGAGGGCAGTTCCGAGAGTTCGACCTGCAGGCTTTTGGCCCGTGCGAGGGAAACGAAGGGGTCGTAGGCGATCACCCTCATGCCAAAGGCGATGGCGCGGCGCGCCACTTCGCCGCCGATGCGGCCCAGGCCGATGACGCCGAGGGTTTTGTTGCAAAGCTCGACTCCCTGGTAGCTTTTGCGATCCCACTTGCCGGCTTTCATGGAAGCGTGGGCCTGGGGGATGCTCCGGGCCAGGGAAAGGATCATGGAAAAGGAGAGTTCGGCGGTGGAGATGGTGTTGCCGCTGGGGGTGTTCATCACCACGATGCCTTTTTGGGTGGCGGCTTCCACGTCCACATTGTCCACCCCCACGCCGGCGCGACCGATGATTTTGAGTTTTTTGGCCGCTTCGATGGCCTTGCGGGTGACCTTGGTCTGGCTGCGGACCACCAAGGCGCTGATGTCGCCGATGTTTGCGATCAATTCGGCCTCGGGCATGGGGCCGGATTCCTTCACCTCCAGGGAGGGTTCGGCTTTCAGGATGGCCACACCACGCGCGGACACATGGTCGAGAACAAGAACTTTGGCTTGCGATTTCATAAGATGGAAAGGTGAAAATTGAAGCCTTGGACTCTAGGCGGAGGCTGTTGAGACGGCAATTCTATTTTTGGAGGGGAAAAGTTTTTTTGAGGCGATTCCCGCTTTCGCGGGAATGACGAAGAAAAAAAGAATGACGAAGAAAGAAGAATGAGGAGAAAATGGGTTGAGAAGGTGAAATGGGAATGATGAAAAATTGGGATGATGGAGATGATCGGCATTGCTCTCTCCCGTCATTCCCGCGAAAGCGGGAATCCAGAAGGTTCCTCAAAATAAAAATCCTTCGCAATTCCCGATTTTTTAATGCGTTTGCCCTGATCTTTTTCTTTATATTTATGATTTTTTGGGTAGTCTTGCCTCGATCCGGCTCATTACATTTGAGAAGAAAGGGGACCCATGCACGATTTTCCTGATTTTACAGCGGACGGTTCTGTTTTCTGTGAAAAATCTGCTGGCATGGCGGTTTTCCGGAATGGAAGAAAACCATGAGTTCTTCAAATGAAAACGGCAAAAAAGGGGATTCGGATTCCAGAGTCGTGGAATTGACCTCGAAAATTCGTGTCTTGGAGGAACTTCTTGCGGCGACAAAACAATCTTCTCTTGAAAACGCGCGACAGCTTGAGGATGCCAATGCCAAATTAACCGCCTTGAATGAGCGGATGGCAGCCGAGATTCGCGAGCGGCAGGGGGCTGATGTTGAAATACTCCGCCTGAACCGGCTTTTCGCGGTTTTAAGCCAGGTCAACCAGCTTCTGGTGCGCAGCCGTTCCAAGGAGGAGCTTTTCGGGCAGATTTGCCGCATTGGGGTGGAGCATGGCAATTTCAAGATGGTTTGGATCGGATGGGTTGATGAAACCACGCGGCAGGTGGTTCCCACGGCATGCGCTGGCGAACCAAGGGAGTATGTCCAGGATATCCGGATTTATGCCGATGAACGTCCGGAGGGGCGCGGCCCGACGGGCGCCTGCATTCGCGAGGGGCGCAGTTTTATTTGCAACGATTTGCTGAACAGCCCGCAAATGCAACCGTGGATTGAACGGATCCGCCAGACGCCGCTTCGTTCCACGGCGGCCTTTCCCATTCGTTTCAAACAGAAGGTTTGCGGCGCGCTGGTGCTTTACTCCGATGCCCCCGGCTTTTTCAAAACCAGGGAAATCGAGTTGTTGGATGAAGTGGTGATGGATATTTCCTTTGGGCTGGATCGAATGGAGGATGAACGCCGCCGTTGCGTCATGGAGCGGGAACTGCATCGGATCAGTTTGTTGCAGCAGGCCATTTTCGACAGCGCCAACATGACCATCATTTCAACGACGAATGACGGCACGATCCGCTCTTTCAACACCTCCGCGGAACGGTGGCTTGGCTACAAGGCCGAAGAGGTTGTGGAAAAGACAAACCCGGGGATTTTCCATGACCAGGAGGAGGTGATCGAGCGGGCCAAGGCGCTTTCCAAGAAGTTGGGGAGGAACATCGAGCCGGGGTTCGAGGTTTTTACCGCCAAGGCGCGGCGCGGGATGCCGGATGAGAGGGAGTGGACCTATATCCGGAAGGATGGCAGCCGGTTTCCGGTTTTTTTGTCGATCACCGGTTTGTTCGACGCAAGGGGGGAGTGCAATGGGTTTCTCGGCATTGCCATTGATATTTCCGAGAGAAAACGGATGGAGGCGGCGCTGGCGAAAAACATGGCGGATCTGGTGGAAATCAACCAGTTGTTGCAAACCAACCAGGCCCAACTGGTGCAGTCCGAAAAAATGGCCTCGCTCGGCCAGTTGGCGGCGGGAGTGGCCCATGAAATCAACAATCCCGTGGGCTTTGTCCGCAGCAACCTGGGCACCCTGCAGGAATACACGGAGGCTTTCAAAAAATTGCATTCCCTGTGCGTGACACTGGTTGACGCGGTCGGGAACGGGGACATCGTCAGGCAACAAATGATTGTGCGGCAGATTCAATCGCTCGACCAGAAGGAAAATCTTGATTTCATCATGGGAGATATCGGCCATCTCCTGAAAGAGTCGATGGATGGAGCGGATCGGGTGAAGGAGATTGTATTGAACCTGAAGAGTTTTGCCCGCCTTGACGAGGCTGAACTCAAGGATGCCAACATCAACGAATGCATTGAATCGACGCTCAAGATCATCTGGAACGAACTCAAATACAAATGCCGGGTTTCCAAAAAACTGGGGGATTTGCCGTCCATTCAATGTTACCCGGGCCAGATCAACCAAGTGTTGATGAATCTTTTGGTCAATGCCGCCCAATCCATTCCGGAAAAAGGGGATATTGCCATTGAGACAGAGGCAAGGGAGAGGGAGATCATCATCCGGATCAGCGATACGGGCAAGGGCATCGCGCCGGAAAACATGCCGAAGCTTTTCACCCCGTTTTTCACCACCAAACCGACCGGCAAGGGAACGGGGCTGGGGCTGTCGATTTCCTATGGAATCATCCAGAAACACCGGGGGAGCATCGAGGCGGCCAGCGAGGAGGGAAAGGGAACCACCTTCACCATCCGGCTTCCCATCGGGAACGGAAAAGAGGGGACGCCGCCGGTTGCCGGGAAGGATGCTGAAAAGTAAGGATTTGGCTGGCGGGAGGGGATGTCTCCGCCCTGTATGACATTGGACGGAAAAAGGAGGTTGTTCCCTGGTTTGAGAAAGCCTTGGAGTTGAAGACGGATGGGCTTGAGTCAATGAAACGCTTGGGAAAACCGTTTACATCAAACAGGGAGGGGCATGCCCGCCGGTGATTGACGGCGATTCTTCCGGCGGATGCCGGTTGCGATTGGAATTGATGGGGCCGGATGACAACCAAATTGCCGTGGAGGATGACTTTTGGAAGTTGTAGGCGCGGGGCGTTCAGCGAAGGAACAAATCCTTGGCAGGCCAGAAATTGAACATGGATAAACAGGATGAACAGGATAGGATATTCAAACTTGAGTGAATGGACGGGCGGGGATTTAATCCTGTGCATCCTGTTTATCCATGTGGATGTTTGGGAATGGTTTCTTAATCATCAATAATTTGAATTGAATTTATGAAAACCGAATGGATCAAAGGCGTTGCGCATTATCATACCGGGTTTCGTTATCCGGGGGAGACCAGGCTTTCCCCGCAAAAGATGGCGCAGGATTTGAAAAGGCTGGGGGCGAAGTTCGCTTTTTGCGCGGGAGACCATGGGGACCAGGATGGGAATTATTATTGGGGTTTGGATGTGAGGGAATTCGGCGAATTTCGGGAGTTTTGCCTGACGGAGAGCGCGCGGCATGATTTTCTGTTCATTCCCGCGCCGGAGATCCATCTGATGTTTCCGCCGTTTTCGGAGAGGCATGAGCATCATAGTTGTGTTCCGTTGGCCGGTTTTGAGCCTTCTCTTGAGCCGCCTGAGACGCGCGCCCTGGCAGCCTCTTTCACCCGGGATGTTGAGGGATTGATGGCGGAGGCGCGCCGGCAAGGGATTGCCCTGACGCTGAATCATCCGTGGCTGTCGGTTCATTCAGCGTTTGGCGGGCCGCCGCCGTTGGAAGTCCCGGGGCTTGAAGCGATGGATTGCTTCGAGTTGTTCACCATCGATCATCCGGACAAATTTCCGCTTGATTTTGGAATGTATCTGTCGTTTTTGCGCCGGGAAAGATCTGGCGGCATGGGGTGTTGCGCAAGCGTGGACAATGCGGTCAATCCGAACGCGGCGGTTTCCGATGAAACCCGGATCGTGCCCGCCACCTATCTTGGGGTGAATGGAGAACTGACGGTTGATTCCGTGATGGAGGCGTGGAACGATCGGCGGAGTTGCGCGGTTTATGGCGATTTTCGCATTGAACGGCTGGAGCCGGTTCCATCCAGGGCGCTTGTCAAAGCGAAGATTCCCTTTTTGCGTTTGGCGGCGGCTAATTTGGGAGGCAAGAAAATCGGGCGGGTGGAGATTTTTCGCAATGGGGAAAAGGTTTTTGAGGATCAGGGAAAGGGGAGCGAGAGGTATTCACTGGATTGGGAAGATCGCAAAACCGATCGGAAAACGAACCGTTACGTTTTGCATGTCGAAGCGGAGGGCGAACACTTGATTGTTTCGCCCATTGGTTTTCAGACGGGATAAGGTTGGGGGGGGAAGGTTTAAGGTTTAAGGTTTTAGGTTTTAGGTTTCAGGTTTCAGGATTCAGGATTCAGGGGGGCGGTTTAAGGTTCACGGTTTACAGGGGCACAGGTTTACGCAGAGGCGCGGAGGACGCGGAGAAAATCCCTGTTCAGATGGGAATTGAACATGGACAAACAATGAGCAGGGACGGGTTTAACCCTGTCTATCCTGTTCATCCATGTGAATGATCAGAATTCGCATCAGGCGGCGGCGGCGGTGGTCAGGAGTTCTTCGATGGTATCGAGGAGGCCTTCGTGGTGGACGGGTTTGGCGAGGAGGCGGCAGTTGCCGGGGCCCAGATTGAAAAAATCCTCTTCGTCTGGAGCGGCGATGCCGGTCAGAAAGATGACGGGGGTGTTTTGGTGACGGGGCGAGGCGCGCATGCGGCGAAAGACTTCCCAGCCGTCGATGTCGGGCATCATGACATCCAGAATCACCAGATCCGGGTTGTTGATGGAGAGCCAGCGGAGAAAAGAATTGGGATTGGTTGATCCGGCCAAGTGACAGCCGGTGGATCGGAGGACTCGCAGAATGGTTTGGACCTGAAGGGGATCGTCGTCCACGACCATGATGGATTTGTCGTTGAAAGTGATCCTTTGGGCCGGCTTTGTTGGTGATGAAAAATCGGGGAAAGTCTTCATACCGCCTCCTTTATTGCCAGCCCCTTGTCCCATTCCAGCGCAGCCCAAAAGCAAACCACCCTTGCGATCGTTGCCGTTTGAGTGGCAAAAACCGCAAAGAGGTTCCCCGGCCTTGGCGCCCTAGCATGGGATAAAATGGCCAGACGCATTGCCCATCCGTTTTTAGACAGGCCTTAGTCATAATCTACACCAGAACGGCGGAAGAGCAAGCTGGTGGCGATGGACAATTAAGAATTGAAAATTGACAATATCAGACACAGCCATCCCATAATTTCGTGAAACGGCCAATTTTTCATTTTTGTTCAGGAGAAGGAAGCAAAATGCCAAAAGCTGAGATTAAGAATCCGGAGATTGCTTCACCCCCTGTTGCCCTGGGTTCGCAATGACATTTTAGGAGGTCATTGCGAGGTTTGGGAAAAAGGGACCGAAGCAATCTCTGAAAAATTATGGGATGGCTCTGAATATCAGAATCAAAAAATGCAATCCAACTGATTGGGAAGCTATGTTGAGATGGGCAATCTGTCAATTTGACTGGTCCATTCATCCCAGACTTTGGCGACCTCTTGAAATTCCAGGGTGGAAAGGGGATTTTGGTGGATAACGCGGTGGAGATCGAGGTCGAAGGCGGGGCCGTGGACGGATGGATGGGTGGGGCCGAAGAGGCAGAGGGTGGGGCAGCGGACGGCAAAGGCGAGATGCATGGGGCCGGAATCGGTGGTGAGCATGCGGCGGGCGGCGCGGATGACGCAGGCGCTTTGGCGGATACTGAGGCCGGAGGGGGCAAGGTGGAGGGAGGGATCGAAGGAGCGATGGGAGCGAACCTGTTGCCGGGCTTGTTCATCGCCGACAAAAACAGTGGCGAGTCCGTGTTTTTTGAAAAGGTACCCGGACATGGTGAAGAATTGTTCCAACGGCCACCATTTGAGGGGATTGGTGCCGAAGCAATGCATGACCACGTAGCCTTTGCCTTTGGATGCCTTTTCAGTCCAGGGAAGAATTTCCTCCCGGGTTCGGAGATCGTCGGCGTCATTGAGGAACAGTTCGGTGCGCAGGTCGTGGACGGGGATGCCGGCCAGTTCAGCCAGCCGTTTTTTGTGGGCGAGGAAATGTTCAGGTGGATCGGTTCGGAGAAGGGAGTGGGTGAAAAGGTGCGCCCATTTGCTTTCGCCCCAGCCGACCCGTTGCGGGGCGCCGGTCCAGCGAACCAGGGGAACGATGTCGGGATCGTTGGCATGGAGGACCAGGACCAGGTCGAAATGTCCGCGTCTCAGCCGGGCGAGGGTGGTCCAGAGTTTTTTCCATTTGCCGTGGTAAGGGATGAGGTGGTTGAGGTGCGGATTGCCTTCGAAGACGGCCATGCGCCGGATGTGGGCGAAAAGGGAGATTTCGGCATCCGGATGGCGCTGGCGCGCGGCCCGGATGAAGGGGGTGGCCATGACGCTGTCGCCGATGGCTGTGGTGCTGACGAGGAGGATGCGCACCTCTCTTTGGTGGCAGGTTGCGGGAAGGAAGGCAAGTTTACAACACAACCTGGGTTTGCAAGATAAGGAATTGATTTTTTGGGTGAAATTTTTATGATGTAATCATGAGAGGCTCTTGCAAAACTACGATGCTTGGCGTTGCTGCGGATTTTTTTCGCTGGGAAGGCGTGGAGCTTGGGCAATCCCTGCAACGGTGCCGCTTGTGCGGCACAAGCGATCCCGCCACCACAGCGGGACCGCCAGCGAAAAAAAAGACGCGCAACCCCTTGGGCGACAACCGCTTTGGCCAACTCCGGCGTTGACTCGGCAGTCAAAGCCCACTTTGGGGATTTTCCCGCCTCATCGCCTTGGATTTGGCCAAAGCGGTTCATCGCGCCAAGTATCGTAGTTTTGCAAGAGCCTCATGAGTGATCAAAGGAAGGGAACGAGATGACGAGCGGGATGATGATGGCCTATGCGGGATTGGGACTGGCGGCGGGTTTTGCCAGCGGGTGTTTTGGCATTGGTGGAGGGGCTTTGATGGTGCCGGTGATGGTGATATTTTTCAAGGTGCCGTATCATGTGGCGGTGGGGACGTCGCTGGCGTTGATCCTGCCGATTGCGGTGGCGGGCAGTTCGGCCAATTTCACATTGCAGAAGATTGATTGGGCGATTTTCTGGGGATGCGCGATCAGCGGGGTGATCGGGGCGCTGGCGGGGGTTTATTTCATCCAGAAGATTCCGGCGGAGTACGCCAGGAAGGCGTTTGCGATATTCCTGGTCTATTCCGCGTACCGGTTGTGGGTGAAGTGACTGGATTTTTGCGCAGACTGAGCTGCGAAAAAAGGCGCTGAGGCACTGAGGCACTGGGGCGCTAAGGCACTGAGGTGGCGAAACAAATTAAAGCGACTATTGGCGGGAGGATATTTGGATGATGCGGCGCTGGCGGTTGCGGGAGATTTTGAGGATGCGCTGGTAAACGCCGTGTATTTCGGCGGTGGAGAGGACGGTGTTGCCGGAATCGGAAAGGCGGTTGAGGATTTCGCGTTCGCGCTGGCGGTCATAAATCTTCTCGCCGCAGCTGGCTTTGATTTTGCCAACCTTTTGGGCGAGGGTCAGCCGCCGTTTGAGGAGATCGACGATTTGGTCGTCGATCTGGTCAATGTTCCGCCGGATCAGCTGCAGTTTCTTCTTTATTTGCGGGGACATGGGATTCCGATGGGGCTTGGGGTGGGGTGGGTTCTTTTGCGGCGGCATCCGGGGCGCCGCCGGATGACGCGCCTTCCTCCTGGGCGGGAAGGGGCGTGGTTTCGGCGGTGGGCAGGACGATGCGTTTCAATTCCTCGATGGCGGGGAGTTCGTTGAGGTCCTTGAGGGCGAAGTGTTCGAGGAACTGGCGGGTGGTGCCGTAAAGCATGGGGCGGCCCGCGACTTCGGCGCGGCCGGCGATGGTGACCAAGCCCCGTTCGAGGAGGGTTTGCATGACGCCGTCCACATTGACGCCGCGGATGCTTTCGATATCGGCGCGGGTGATGGGCTGGCGGTAGGCGATGATGGCGAGGGTTTCGAGGGATGCCTGGGAGAGGCGGTGCTGGATGTTTTCGCCGACCATCTGGCGCAGCCATGGGGCGAAGGTGGAGTGGCTCAGCAATTGGTATGAACCGGCGATTTCCTGGACTTGGAAGCTGCGGTTTTGGGCTTCGAATTCCGCTTTGAGGGCGTCGATGGCCTCGACGATCTGGGATTCCTTGATTTTCTTGAGGGCCTTGGCCTGTTCGGGGTCCGCGGTTTCGTCCGGATGGGTGATGACGGACCTGATTTCCTTGAGAGACAGGGGCTCATGGGCCGTAAAGAGGATGGCTTCGACGAGGGGTTTCAGTTCCATGGCAATCAGGCTGGGTTGGAGGGTAAGGGATCGGCTGGCTGGCCGGGCGCCGCGGGTTGGATATCAGGCGCGGGTTGGGGATCGGCGGCAGCCGCAGCGGTTTGGAGAACCGGTTCACTGGGCGCCGGAGCGGTTTCCGGCGTGGCATGGTCCGATTTTGAAGCGGCATTCGCCGGCGGTGTGGACGTTTTGCTTTCGGTTTCCAGTGACTGGCGGATGACCATGATTTCGCCGAAGGGACCTTCCTGTTCCACCCGCAGGTGTTTGAGCCGGATCAGTTCGAGCATGGCGAGGAAGGTGACGATGATTTCAAAGCGGGAGGCCGCGCCGTCGAACAACTGGGTGAAGGGGGTGCGGTTTTCCACGGACATGGCTTTGCGGATGAAATCGATTTTGTCGCTGACGGTGAAGCGTTCCTCGGAGATTTCGCGGACATCCTCGGGTTCGCTGACGCGTTTGAGGACCTGGTTGAAGGCGTTGAGGAGGTCGAAGACGCTCAGTTCGCCGAGCATCATGCTGCCGCTGTCGGGCATGAAGGAGGCGCCTTTTTCCCGTTCCTGCCGGCTGAACATGCCTTCCTTCATGAACTCGCGTTGTTGGAGCGTGGCGGCGGCGTCCTTGAATTTTTTGTATTCGACGAGCTGCCGGATCAGTTCCCAGCGGGGGTCCATTTCGTCGGCGGGCTCCTCGGGATCGACCTGCTGCTGGTCCGCGGGAAGGAGCATGCGGCTTTTGATGTACATGAGCGTGGCGCCCATGACGACGAATTCGCCGGCGACATCGGGGACGACCAGTTTCATCATGGTGAGGTACTCAAGGTATTGAGAGGTGATTTTGGCGATGGGGATATGGTAGATATCCACCTCGTTTTTCTTGATGAGGTAGAGGAGCAGGTCGAGCGGCCCCTCAAAAACCTCGAGTTGAACCTTGTAGTCCGGCATGGATGGGGATTAAAGAGGATTGGGCGGAAAAATGCAAATACCCAGCGTGAACGGGTGGAAGGTTTTCATTTCAGCCCCACGGCCTGGCGGGCTTTGCGGAGGGTGGCTTGGGCGATGGGGCGCGCCCTGGCGGCGCCTTCGCGGAGGACGCGTTCGACTTCGCCGGGGTTGGCCTGCAATCCGGCCCGGCGGCGGCGGGCTTCGGCGAAGTAGTTCCAATATTGGTCGAAAAGGGCTTTTTTGAGGTCGCCCCAGCCGGTGCCGCCCGCCTTGAGGCGTTTTTCCATGGCCTCGATGTCGGCGGGGCCGGCAAAAAGCTTGAAGAGGTTCCATGCGATGTTTTCATTAAGGCCGGTTTTGGGCGCTTCCAAGGGCTGGCTGTCGCTTTTGATGCCCATGACCTTTTTGCGAAGGGCCTTTTCCTCGCCGAAGATTTCGAGGGTGTTGTTGTAGCTCTTGGACATTTTCTGGCCGTCGAGGCCGGGGATGACGGCGACGCTGTCCCGGATTTCCGGTTCGGGGATGGTGAAGGTTTCGCCAAATTGCATGTTGAATTTGATGCCCAGGTCCCGGGTCACCTCGACGTGTTGTTTTTGGTCGCGTCCGACGGGCACGAGGTTGGATTGGTAGATCAGGATGTCGGCGGCCATGAGGACGGGGTAGGCGAACAGGCCGTGGGATGGGGAAATGCCCTTGGCGATTTTGTCTTTGAAGGAGTGGCATTTTTCCAAAAGGCTCATGGGGGTGACAATGGAGAGGAGCCAGGTCAGTTCGGTGACTTCGGGGATGTCGGATTGGCGGAAGAAGGTGGCTTTTTTGGGGTCGAGACCGCAGGCGAGGAAGTCCATGGCGACTTCGTTGCTGTAACGGCGCAGGGCTTCGGGGTCGTGCAGGGAGGTGAGGGCGTGGTAGTCGGCGATGAAGTAAAAGGCTTCGCCGCGTTCCTGTAGTTCGATGGCCGGGCGCATCATGCCAAAGTAGTTGCCGATATGGAGAACGCCCGATGGTTGGATTCCGGATAGAATTCGCATCCCTTGCTTTTGCCAAAAGAAACCGCTGTCAGGCAAGAATCTATCGCGATTATTTGGAGGGAGGGGTTGGCTGGGTGAAGTAACGGCGGACGGTTTCGCGATGGCGAAGAAGGACGGCTGCGCCATGGCCTTCGGTTTTGGCTGTTGAAGCGGCAGCGCTGGATGAAGGGGTGGCGGCGCCGGCGAGCGGGGTGGCTTTGGGGGGCAGCGCCTGGATGGAAAGGGTGAGGGATTGGTCGGCGGAGGGGCTGGCGCCATCTGGCAGCAACCGGGCTTGGAAGGCTTTGTCATCGAGCCTGGTTTCGTCGCCATAGGTCAATTCGGCGTCGGCCCTGCCGCGGTCGTTGCCGCCCTTGCCGGGTTGCCCGGAGACGCCGGAGCAGGCGGACTTGAGCGCCTGGCGTTCGGCCTCGGTTTCGGTGATGAAATGGTCTGAGCACCCGGCGCCAAGCTGGCATTGGGATGCCTTGTCCGCCTTGGTTTTCAACCATTGACGCATGGTGTCGAGCATGTTTTGCAGTTCGCCCGGGTTTTTTGGCAATTCGGCGTTGGCGCCTGCGAGATAGGCGCGCATGATTTCAGCCAGTTCCTTGTTGTTGAGTTGGGAAAGGGCGGGATCGCTGTCGAGTCCCAAATCCTTCATTTTTTGGAGGAGTTCGGCGGTTTGAGTCTTCAATTCCGCGGATTGCCAGGTTTCCATGGCTTTTCCGGTGACGGCAAATTGTTGCAGGGAATTGACGGCATCGGCGCAACTTCGCAGTTGGTTGAGGAGGTTTGATTCGGATTTTGCCAGTTGTTCGGAAAGGCGGTCGGCAGCTTCGAGCGTCGGCGGATCGCCGGCGTATGCGCCGGCGGCCCGGTTCAAATCCTCGATTTCGCGCTTGAAACCATCCAGTTCCCTGCCTGGGAGCAGACCGGTTTTTTCAAGGGTTTGGATGCGTTCCAATTGCCGGCGGATTTGTTTGTGGATGGGGATGGACCGGGTTGCGGATGGGGATGTGGTTTTCCAGGGGATCAATTGAAGAACCAGCAGGGTGAGGACCGGGGCGATTGCCGGGCGCAGGAGTTTCATCCAGCGCCAGTGAAGGCGGGGCGGAAAATGTCCCCTTGCCAGGTTTTGGCCCAAGGGGGCGGACAGCGGGACGCCATCCTGCGCCAGGGTTCCCAAGCCGTGCAGGGCATGCCGGGCATCGAGCCATGCAGCAGCCTGCCGGTTGGTGAAAAATCGGCGCCGGCTGCGTTGCCAGGCCAGGATCAGGCTCGCGCCAAGAGGCAGGATGGCAAGGGGACGCCATGAGGGTTTTTGCAGCGCCAGAAGAACGACCAGGGTCAGGCCGATGGAGGCGATCAGGCAGGCTGGCAGATGGTGGAACAGGTTTTCAACCAGAACACCGCCATTCAAAAGGCGGCGGCACCTGTTTACCGCGGAAGACCATTGAAAATGAGCGGGGGCGTTCATGGCCCTTATTGATGATCAACAATCAGCTTTTTTTTGCCGGAGAAGGGACGGTTCAATCTGGATTTTTTTCTGGAGCTGGATCAATCCTTCGAGAAGGGCTTCCGGACGGGGAGGGCATCCCGAGACATAGATGTCCACGGGCAGGATGCGATCGATGCCTTGGAGGACGGCGTAACTGCGGTACATGCCGCCGGAGGAGGCGCAGGCGCCCATGGCGATGACCCATTTGGGAGAGGGCATCTGGTCGTAGAGGCGTTTGGCGGCCAGGGCCATTTTATAGGTGACGGTTCCCGCGACGATCATCAGGTCGGTCTGGCGGGGGGAAAAACGCATGACTTCGGCGCCGAACCGGGAGATGTCAAAGCGCGAGGCGCCGGAACTCATGAGTTCGATGGCACAGCAGGCCAGTCCCATCGGCATGGGCCAGAGGGAATTCTTGCGCATCCAGTTCATCACCGCGCTGACTTCGGTGAGGATGAGCTGATTTTCGAGCTTGGGATCGAAGCCGAGAGTGTCGGGAAACTTCATTGCCGCCGGTTTTATAACAGTTCCGGCGCCGGCGCACAAGGGATAGAAGCGGATTATGTGGTGCTGACCAGGTGGTATTCGGAACGAGGGGAACGCCGGACCTGAAGGATGGCCCGCGCCCGCGCGAGGCTTGCGGATGTGATGGAGGATTCCTTGGCGCGCATCAGAACTGTTTGCGCCCAGCGGCGGGGGGATTCCTCGGGTGGCGCAATGGTTGGTTTGAAGGGATCATCCAGGGAAATTTCAAATTCGGCGGCGTATCGCAACGCTTCCATGAATGTGAAGGGAGTGCAGCTGGCATCCTCGGTTTTGATTTCCTGGTAAGCTTCCGCAAAGGTCATGGGCATGGTTTTGCCTTCGAACCGTTTTTTGAGAAGCGTGAGGACTTTTTCGAGTTCCGGTGTGCGCAGAGCGGCTGGCGTCTGTCCCGTGGGCCATGCGGAAAAATCCTTGGAAATCCAATCCATCAGGCGGATGTAAAATGGCAGGGAATGGGCTGCTGTGAAGGATGCCTTGTCGAGATTGGACTTGATGAATTGCGGGGTCAACGGCAGCACCAGACGGTTGAGCTCCTCTCCGAGTTGCTTCAGCGCCTGGGCAAATTCGGGACCTCCCGCGCGAGTGATTCGGACCAGCAGCATGTCAACAATCTGACGCACCCGTTCGCGGGTCATGTTGAATTTGCGTCCAACTTCGGCCAGGGCCATGGGCTGTCCCATGCCGCCGGTCCGATCAATGAAAATCTGCCGGTATTGGGGTTGGAGTTGGGCGACTGTGGCATCGATTTTTCCAACCAGGGAGACAATGGGGTTTTCGGTCAAAGGTTTCTCCGGGCTCCCAAATTCTCCGCGTTCGATCCGGCTGATGATGTCCTGCAATTCATTCAAGGTTCGTTGGCCGCAATTTGGAACCACCAGCAAATCCGCGCAAACCACACCGTGCAAGTCTCCGAGGGTTTTGTGGTTGAGCTTTTGCAGAACATGATCCAGCCGGATGGAAAGGGGAAGATGGGAGACCGGCCAATTTCTGGCGTATTCCGGAATGGACAGCGTTCGATTGTTGCCGGAAGCGTAAACGGTGCGATTGATCTGCCCGTCCTTTTGTGATTCGGATTGCGCGTATTTTTCAATGAGTCGCACAATTTCGTTGAATGTCTTCGCGCCGCAATTCTTTAGCTCCAACAGTTTGCTGCAGGCAATCCCATCCAAATCCCCCAGTTTTTGAGTCCCCATGCGCGCCAAGGCGCTCATGGCGCGCTTGGAAAGAGGCAGATCGCGGGTTTTTTCCTGAAAAAAAGCAGGATTGATGCGAAAAACGTTTTCAATGGGAACAGGAGTTGTTGCCTCAGGTGAGGGGGGATTGATGGCCGGCTTCTGTTGCATGGAATTGATAGATTAATTTTTTGGTCATACACGAGGTCGAATGAAAAATGTCAAACGACTTCGCTAAAAAAGGATTGGACATGTTCTAGCGCAATGAGTTGCAAAAGTCAATAGCAGAGATGAAGAATATGCTGGACGTAAAAAATATCCCTTTTCAGCATACTTCGGGGGCCATTTGTCCCATGCCTGGGATTTAGGCGTTTTCCGGACCGAGCGGCGAAATGGCTCTTAACTTTTGAATGATGGCAGGGAGGACGGCTATCGTTTTGTCAATGTCTGAATCAGTGTTATAGGTGGACAAACTGAAACGCACGGAACCGCGTGCACGAGCCGGGGGAATGCCCATGGCCAAAAGGACATGAGATGGGTCCAGCGATCCGGTGGTGCAGGCTGAACCTGAGGAGGCACAGATTGAATAATGGTCGAGCATGGTCAAGACGGCCTCTGATTCGATGAAATCAAATCCCAAGCTGGTGGTGTTGGGAAGGCGCATTTTGCGGGAACCATTGACCCATGTGTGGGAAATGGTGGACAGGACATGATTTTCCAATCGATCACGCAGAGCTCTGATCCGCGTGTTTTCTTCCTCAATGCGGTTGGATGCCAGTTCGCAAGCTTTGCCCAGGCCCACAATATGCGATACATTTTCAGTTCCACCGCGTTTGCTTCGTTCCTGTCCACCGCCAATGACCATGGGAGAGAAGGCAACTCCTTTGCGAATGTAAATTGCGCCGATCCCTTTGGGTGCGTGAAGCTTATGACCGGCAATGGATAGCATATCGATCTTGTTTTGCTTCATGTCAATGGGGATTTTCCCAACGGCTTGAACGGCGTCGGTGTGAAAGAGGACGCCTTTGGATTTGCAGATTGCGGCAATTTCCTCGACAGGGAAAAGAACACCGGTTTCATTGTTGGCCCACATGATGGAACAGATGGCGGTTTTTTCATCCACAGCCTTATCCACAGTTTCAGGGGCCAGAGTGCCGTCCGATTGGACGGGGAGCCGGACGACTTCAAAACCCTTTTTTTTCAAGAAATCGCCCATTTTGACAATTGCGGAGTGTTCGACTTGGGTGGTGACAATTTTTTGGCGTCCGGTGGTTTCCAAGGCGGAGAGAATGGCCGCATTGTCGCTTTCGGTGGCGCAGGAGGTGAAAAGGATTTCCCTTGGGGCGGCGCCGATGATTTGGGCCACCTGTTCGCGGGCTGTTTCGATGGCGGCGCGAACCTGGCTTCCGAAACGGTAGGCGCTGGAAGGATTTCCCCAGAAATCCTTCAAAAAAGGCAGCATGGCCTCCATCACTTCGGGAGCAATGGCTGTGGTGGCGTTATTATCCAGGTAGATGATGTCTTTGGGGAGAAGGTTCATGACTCTTTCATGATCTCATAAAAACGGTCTTCATAATTTTCAAACACGCCGTAATGGCAGAGTTTGGCGCCCAAGGCCTTGATTTTTTCCGGATCTTTTCCTGTCTGGGCGAAATCGCGCTCGATTTCTTCGCGCACGAAGCGGGGGATTCCTTCGATGTTTTCCAGCAGTTTGCGCCGGCGCAGGTCCTTCACATGTTGCGGCACGGTTTGGTGAATGGTGTCGGACATGAACTTGAGCAGGCAGATTTCCCATGCATCGTCCACCCCTTTGATCACCGTGGTCAGAGGCTCGTTTTTTTCCTCGACATGCCGTTTGACCCGTTCGGTTGCGGTGGCGAGGGTTTCGTGGATGGTGGACTCTTGGAGATTTTCCTTGCGGAAGCCAAACCCGTATTTGAGGAAGGTTAGATCTGGAATGGCAGCCTGGAGCCACTCGATATATTGTTGGGCCTCATTGCCGAAGCCTTCCAGCATGAGCCGTTCGAAGTAGGCGGGGGTGAGCACCTGGGGGCGTTCCGCATGGATCCGCCCCTCGCGAATCCGGACTTCATTGACTGCGTCCATTTTTTCCGCGAGGAGATGGTAGGTGATCACGGTGGCGCCAAAAGTGTCGAGCCGCTGGCGCGGCGGCACCACCACCTCCGTGTTGGCCACGGCGTACCACATGTCATCGGCATTCATTGGCTGGGCAACATACTTGATCTTTGGCGCGATGACAAGGGAAGCCGCATGTTCCTGACCGGATTGCGGCGGATGAATCAGTGCCCGCGGGGAATTTTGGGAAGTTGAACGACGATTTTCTGGGTGCTGCTGCTGGTTTTCTGATTGGAATCCTCCGGGGTGGTCATTTCCGCCAGAAAATCCTCCAGCAAACTCATGGCCTGGCCTGAAGTCAGCCGGTCGCCTACATTGATCAATTCCAGACGTTCGGTGTATTCGCGGAAATCGACCCTGACCTTGCCTTTGGTCAGCAACTGGACAATGATGCCTGTGATGTGGGCGCTGGAATAGCCCAGACGCAAAAGGTAGTCGGCAACCTTCTCGCTCAGAGCCACTTCGGCCGTGGTCGCGATGCTGCTCAACAACCCATCTTCGATCGCCCGATTGATGATCTTAATGGGGATGTTTCTTGGATGCTTTGGGTAAGCTTCTCTCATCGAAATACCAATGTTTGCTGATCAACCGGTCGGCCAGCCCAAGCAAATCCCTCAGATCGTTTTCCTTGCTGAAATAAGTGGCGGCGCCCCGGTCGATGGCTGTCTTCATCATATTGCTGTCGTATCCCATGCCGGTCAACACCACCACGGGCACTTCCGGATATTTTTTCTTGAAGTCGGGAAGGATATCGAGCCCGTTTTCGTTTTGCAGCCGGATATCCAGGAAAATCAGGTCGATGGAGGTTTTTTCCATGATTTTAAAGGCTTCGGTCAGGTCCGTGGCGGTGAAGGGTTCCATCTTTTCTTCCTTCAGCAATTCAAAAACAAGGCGGGAGAAGAGTTCGTTGTCCTCTACGATCAGCACGCGTTTCCCCTCCAATGTATGTTTGTTCATGACTCTGATAATGTGGTTGAAAAGAGGTTTGGGGTCAATAGTCAAGTGAAGTTTTTGACGTCCGGTCTTGTTTTGCCTTCCAATATTTTCCCGGTTTTTCCGGAAAAAACATGATGATGGCGAAAAGGCCTTGCGTTCAGTGTTCGCCTTTGTTTTGCTGTGGTTCGTTCGGCAGACAGTTGCCCGAGGCGCCTATGCTTTTTTTTAAAAAAGAAAAAAAACGTGTGTTGGTGGTTGACGATGAGCAGTCCATCGTTGACATCACCTGTGAGTTTCTGCAGGACGACGGTTACGAAACCTGTTCCGCCAGAAACACCCGTGGCGCCATGGCCGAAATGGAGAAGAACCCCGTGCATGCCATGTTGCTGGATATCAATCTGGCCGGAGAGGATGGACTGGCCTTTCTGGCGGAATTCAAGAAGAAATATCCGTCCGTGCCGGTGGTTATTCTGACAGGCGCCGGTTACGATGATGAAATGATGCAGTCAGCCCTCAAAAATGGCGCGTCCGGATATGTGAGCAAGGACACGGATTTGGGCAACCTCGTGGTGGCCGTGAAGAGGGTTCTTCGATGATTATTCCAAGGATTTTTCCATGAAAGCTTTGATTGTTGTCACACCCAAAAAAACAGTTCTCGATCCCCAAGGCAAGGCGGTTGCCAATGCCATCCATCAGCTGGGCTTGCCGGAAGTCAAGGATGCCCGCGTGGGCAGGTACATTGAATTGACCCTGGAGGGATCTGCCACCGAAGCCTGCAAACAGAAGCTGGAGGGCATTTGCCGCGATCTGCTTTCCAATCCAGTCATTGAAGATTATACCTTGAAAATCGAAAAATAACCTGTCTCACGCATCCAACCCCCTGCACCCATGCGAAAAAATCTGTCTGATCTTTGTCTCATTACCGGAAATTCAAACCCAAACCTCGCCGGAAAAATCGCCCAGCATGTGGGGGTGCCCCTGACCAATGCCGCGGTTACGACCTTCCCGGATGGCGAGACCTTCGTCAAAATCAACGAAAATGTCCGGGGCCGCGACCTGTTTGTCATCCAGTCAACCTGCCCCCCGACCAATCATAACTTGATGGAACTGTTGATCATGATCGATGCCGCCCGGCGCGCGAGCGCCGACCGGATCACCGCGGTGATTCCTTTTTATGGATATGCCCGGCAGGATCGCAAAGACCAGCCGCGGGTGCCGATCACCGCCAAATTGGTGGCAAACCTCCTCACGGCTGCGGGCGCCAATCGAATCCTGACCATGGACCTGCACGCGCAGCAGATTCAGGGTTTTTTCGACATTCCCGTGGATCATCTTTATGCCGCTCCGGTGCTTTACCGTTACTTCATGGCCAAAAAACTTCACAAATTGGTGGTGGTTTCTCCGGACGTGGGCGGGGTCAAGATGGCTTATGCCTATTCCAACATGCTCGGCGCCGGACTGGGCATCGTGGCCAAACGCCGCAAGTCCGCCACCGAAGTGGATGCGTTCAATTTGATCGGCGAAGTGCGCGATTGTGACACCCTGATCGTTGACGACCTGACCGAGACTGCGGGCACCCTGACCGCCGCCGCTGATTTCCTCAAAAAAGCCGGCGCACGCAGCATCTATGCCGGTGTTTCCCACACCGTGCTGGGCAAGGTCGGGATTGATCGGCTTCGCAATTCGTCATTCAAGGAAATTGTGACCACCGATAGTGTTCCCCATCAGGATTTCAGCGGCATCCCCGTGCATGTCCTGAGCATTGCCTCGTTGCTGGGCGATGCGATTCTTTGCATCCACGGCAACAGTTCCGTCACCTCGCTCTTCGAAATCAACGGCAAGAAGTTCGGACACTGATTCCCGGGAGGTTGTTTGGCCTGCCCGCCTCGACGAAGCCTCTGGCGCAGTTCGGGAAGACTGAAGGGATTGAGGCAGCCGTGGGAACGCCTTGCGCTTTCGGCGGTGGGAGGACGGTCTGACCGAATCACGCCAGCACATCCACAAGATGATTGGATGACGTGACTGGGACGGCGGGTGTGGCGGCATTGCTTCCGCCGCCTACGGCAGGAAGGGAACCGATGAGTGTTGCAACCGTCTGTTGTTGCATGTCCAGCGCTTTTTTTAGCATGGTGGTGGTTACTGCGCCAGAAACGCCGGTCTGACCGGACTGGGCGGCGATGGCGTTGATCGAATCCATGCTCAGAATCTACACGACAAACGTTGATTCGTCAAAGAGGGGAATGCCGTTGCAGCGATTTCGGAACGTTGCCGGTTTTCGCCATCTTTCGGGACGGCATCATTTTTTTAGGGGCATCCGCCGGATCAAACCCTGATCCAGCCTGAGCCCCCCATCTGTCGTGAAGACACCTCACCCGTGGCGGGTAACCGCAAAAACTCCATTTCACTGTCAAAGAACAATTTCCCGAGAAACACTCCCTGGAAAGAAAGTTCAGCCGCTCCAGATGGGCTCCAGTTGCTCCCATTGTTCCATGGACAAATCCATCTGCCGGGCGATCTCCCGGAGAGTGGTTCGCCCCACCCGCCAGAGTTTGCCGTTAAGCTTGACGTAAAACTCGAAGAGATTGAAAGCCAGCACCTTGATGAGCAGGCAGACCAAAATAGCCACGGGATGATGATGGGCGCAATGGGTCAGATGGTAGTGCTGAGTCAACTCGTTGAAAGCATCGTTTTCCACTCCCCAGCGCCGATGGCCGATGCGCCAGACCACTGCTGCTCCATAGCCATCCAATTTCCGGGTTGCCATCCACCGCCAGTGGCTTTGCTCTTCCTGGCGTTGCAGCGTCCCGCCCACCCGATGATTTTGCTCCCATTTCTCATCGGCAATGACCACCCGAACCTTGCCCATCGCTTCCTCGGTAAAATCCAGATGGCGAATATCCCAAAGCTTGATCTGGCGCTTGGCCTCAACCAACTCCTGGCAGGCGGTGCGCCGCTGCAGCAGGCTGGCCATCGTGTTGATGTGGTATTTTTCCTGCTTCAGCACACTGACCACCCCCCAGCCCATTTTCTCGACGGCCAGCAGGAAGGGGCCCTTGGTGTACCAAGCATCCACCGTGACAACCTGAAAAAAACGGGGGCCATACATCCGGCGCATCCGTCCCAACAAACGCAGGGCGGCGCGGCATTCGTCCTCGCCGGGGCGGATGGGTTCCAGATCCAGGATCACACTGCAATCCGGGCCTTGGATATGGGCGTAAACTTGGCGGTGATAATACTGGATATGCTCGTGTTCCACCCCCTTGGAATCTTTGACTTTTATCCGACGCTGCGAACAAGCCTCACAACAACGTTTGTCGCTGTGGAATTGCTCGTTGGCATCCAGCGCCACCACCAGCAAGCCATTGATCATGGCGCTTTCCAAACCCTTGTTCTTTTTGAGCTGTCGATTCACATCCACCAGGACCCAGCGCCAATCTTCCACCCGGTAACGTTCGCAAACATAGGCCAACAAATCGTCATGCACGATTTGGGCATAGCCCGTCAGGCGTTGAAATCCCCAGCGTTTGCTCTCCTGCTCCAGTTGCAGAAAGGCGCCGATCCGCAGCAACATTCCCAAAAACAACGTGGCGGAAACCACCTCGGTGGGAATTTTGGCCTGGGTCCGATCATCCCGGACACCCTTCAACCTCCAATGCAGTCCATAAACCTTCTTGGCGTAGTGCCAAAAGCCTTTGATGGGGTTCATCAGGTGGAGGAACCCAGCTTTTCCCCTCGATCCAACAACTCGGTGTTGATCTGGGAAAGCAACTCCAATTGATCGTAATACTCATTGAAAGCTTTGACCGCCTCGCGGGCCTGCAGTTGGGCCTCCGGGGTTTTGAGCAGGAATTTGCGCATCCGTCCCACCCCCAGACACTGGGTCAGGTAATAGAAGGGGCCGTGCAAATGGCCCTGCAAACACCGGCAATTGGGTTTTCCGCACTTGGTGAACCTTTCCACCACCGATGCCCGGATCAGTTGCGGAGAAAACCGCAGCTTTTTGAGCAGGAAGAGCTTGCGTTTACGCAACGCAAGGGTGGAAAGCGTCTGGAGTTGGTGATCCTTCGCCATAGATATCCAGAAGATATCGCAAAATCCAAAAAATGCAACAAAAAAGAATCTGCCCGCCAAAACGAATCTGCTCCAACCCCCCTTATCCCCTTGATAGACCGGATGTTAGCAATCTGGAAAAAAATCGTTCCGAAATCGCTGATGCCGTTGATAGAGCGACTGGCCGTTGGCGTCGGTGGCGACAATGGCCGGAAAATCCTTCACTTCCATGAGGCGCAAAGCCTCGGGCCCCAAATCCTCATAAGCCGCCACTTCCGCGCGGACAATGCATTTGGCCAGGAGCGCTCCCGCCCCGCCGGTGGCGGCGAAATAAACAGCGCCGGATTGTTTCATGGCCGCGACCACCTCCGGCGAGCGTTCGCCTTTGCCGATCATCCCGCGCAACCCCAGTTCGATGAGCCGCGGGGCGTACGCATCCATCCGCACGCTGGTGGTGGGCCCTGCCGAACCGACAACCTGGCCGGGCGCGCCGGGAGTCGGGCCCACATAATAAATGATGGCGCCCCGAATGTCGACGGGCAGGGGGCGCCCCTCGTCCAGGGCGGCAATCATCCGTTTGTGCGCGGCGTCCCGGGCGGCGTAGATCACGCCCTGGATGAGAACCTCGTCGCCGGCTTTGAGTCCGCGTGCGGAGGTTTCATCCATCGGCGGGGTGATGATTTGGGGTGATGAGGACATGGGAGATGAGTCAGGTTGAAAGACTGCAGGTTATGGAGTTCCCCTGGGAGTTGTTGTCATAAAAAACTTGAATGCAAAATACCGAATCGCCACCCTCCCCGCAACACTCAACTCTTGACGGGATTATGCGTGAAATATCGACGGAAGTCATTCGGGAGGCGTTGCTGGATTGTGTCCGGCGGGCTTGTTTCATCCTGATGCCCGATGTCCGGCAGAAGCTGGAGGAATCGTTGCGCACGGAAACCGGCGAAACCGGGAAATCCATTCTTCGGCAGCTCATTAAAAACGCGGAGATTGCCGCCGCCGAGTCCAGGCCCTTGTGCCAGGATACCGGTGTGGCGGTGGTTTTTCTTGAAATCGGACAGGAGATCCATTTGACCGGCGGCTCCCTGGAAGAAACGGTTCAAGCGGCGGTTCGCGAGGCATACAAAAAATTTTATCTGCGCAAAAGCCTCGTGGATCATCCCCTGAACAGGAAAAACACCGGCGACAACACACCCGCCATGATTCACACGCGGATTGTTCCGGGCGACCGGATGAAAATCGGTTTCGTCGCAAAAGGAGGCGGTTGCGAGAACATGTCCCGGATCGGAATGTTGACCCCCTCGGTGGGATGCCGTGGAGTTGTTGATTTTGTGGTTCAGACCGTCAGGGATGCGGGCGGCAATCCCTGCCCGCCTGTGGTGGTGGGAGTGGGGCTCGGAGGAAATTTCGAAAAAGCCGCCTTGCTTGCCAAGGAGGCCTTGTTGCGGCCTCTGGGCCGGCCGGCCGAACTCCCGGCGGATCGGGAATTGGAGCGGACCTTGTTGAAGGAGGTCAATGACACCGGAGTGGGACCGATGGGATTGGGGGGGCGGACGACCGCCCTGGCTGTTCATGTGAAATCCTTTCCCTGCCATATTGCGGCGCTTCCCGTGGCGGTGAATCTCGACTGCCACAGCCATCGGCACGTGGAAACCGTGTTGTAAAACAGCCGCGCGCCCCGCGTTTGCGAATCGAAAAAGGCTGGCGAACCGGCGGCGATGTTGTATCGTCAGACGCAATATGTGCAAAACCGTTTTGCTTGGCTTGGGATGTTTGTTTTTTGCGCTGGGGTTTGCCGGGTGCGATTCTCCCCGTTATGTCTGGCCGTCTGCCAGGAAAATGCCTTGCCAGGATTTCTCTTTCGGCTCCGATGGCGAAGAACTGGATGTCACCCTCCAGAGCATTGTGGCGGGAACCTTGACCAAGCCAACCGTCTATTGTTTTGTTCTTGCCCGGCCTTTGAAAAAAGATGGAAAAGAGGTTCTTCCCTCCGGAGCTTTGCTGGCCACACGCCGGGACCGGGTGAATTACCGGCTTTTCCAGGTTTATCTGGTCCAGTTGCCGAAAAAGGATTTCTGGACTCCCGCGCAGGGTGAGGTGTTGCTGCCGGAAACGGGCGGGCTCAAGGGAAAAGCCTCGATCTCCGCCGTGTCAACACCCCGTAAATAGTTCGTCTGGTTGAAAGGCTCCGCTCATTTCATTTGGATTTTCCCGTGCGCTTGCCGGTTTTTGTTCCCGAACTGGAGCTGGAGCCGCCGCCGGTACTCGCCCGGGGACAGCGTTTTCATGGCGCGGAATTGGGTGTTGAAATGCGACAGGTTTTGGAACCCCGCCGCATAGGCGATCTCGGATATGGTTCGCTCCGTCTGCAGCAGGGCCATGCAGGCTTTCCCTATCCGGATTTCGTTGATGAATTTTTCGTAGGTCTTGCCCGTATGTCGCTTGAAAAACCGGCTGAAGGCCGCCGGGGATTTTCCCGCAATTGCCGCCGCCCCCGGCTGCGGCGCTGCGCGGCCTTGTTCAGTGTTTTCCCGGATGTAATCCAGCACCCGGCCCAGAACGGAATCGGTTGGGGAACTGACCGCCGGCGCCATGATCGTTGAGGACAGCGGAGTCCAGTCTTTGCCCACAGCCAGTTCAACCAGCAGATTCAAAACCGTGCAGAACCGTTGGGGCGGCGGCGGGGGCTTTTTCGCGAATTCGAGAAGCATTTGCGCGATCCGGCGCCGCGATTCCCCGGCGATTTTCAAGCCGAAACGGGTCTCCTGAAAAAGCCGCTTCAACGCCTTCATTTCCGGCAGCTCCATGAGAGACGGCCCCCATGCGCCCGGATCAAACTGGATCTGCAGGATGCGCTCTTTGCGACCAGGTTTCGCCTCGATGGACCAGCCATGGGGCACATCGGGCCCGATCAGGCACAGGTCCCCATTCCGGTACGGCTCGACCGAATCGCCGACCGCACGGATGCCGCTGGCGCCGGGGTAATAGACCAGTTCCATCTCCTTGTGATGATTCCAGTAGATCGGGCCCGCCCCCAGCGCTGTGTCGTAAAAGGCAAACACGCAGGCCCCGCTCAAAGGATGGATTTCATAGCGCGGCAAGGTTTTGCCGCGCTTCATTCCAGTGGTTGGATGGTTTTTTTTC
The DNA here is from genome assembly GCA_028687435.1 of Verrucomicrobiia bacterium. Lineage (GTDB taxonomy): Bacteria > Verrucomicrobiota > Verrucomicrobiia > JABWAM01 > JABWAM01 > JAQUAF01. The sequence continues at coordinate 37,744 of JAQUAF010000013.1, forward strand.
ACAAGAAAACACAAGGCTAATAGAGCATCGAATAAAGTCAATGCCGGGGAGTGTCCTGATTTGAAATCGGATTATTGTTCTTGTTTGGAAATTTCAATGTTTGCAAAAAAATGAATTGGAGATGGATTTTTTGACAGGATTAACAGGATTGACAGGATTTTTATGCAAGACCATGTCCGGCCGCATGGCCGAACAATCCTGTAAATTCTGTTAATCCTGTCGAAAAGTTGTCCGCCGCAGGCGGATTTAATTTAAGAGCCTTCGTGGCGGGGATTATTTGGGTCATTTTTGAAACAACATATTGTGCCTATATGGGATGTGGTTTGAGTGCAGGGCAAACGCATTAAAAAATCGGGAATTGCGAAGGGTTTTTATTTTGAGGAACCCTCTGGATTCCCGCTTTCGCGGGAATGACGGGAGAGAGTAATGCCGATCATCTCCATCATCCCAATTTTTCACAGCCATCCCATAATTTTTCAGAGATTGCATGCTCTTGATTCTTGCATCATGGATGCAATGATGAAGCAATTGCGGAGGGTTGGGAGCTTTCGCGCACGATCAATTGCGTGGGCAGGCGGATGAATTGGCGGGGGATGGACGGCTTTTGGATGCGCGCCATGAGGAATGCAATGCTTTGTTGGGCCAGTTCCTCCTTGGGTTGGGCGACGGTGGTCAGGGAGGGGCGGTGAAAGGGTGCGGCCATGATGTTGTCGAACCCAACCACGGCGACTTGGCCGGGGACGGACAGGCCGGCTTCATGAAGCGCCCGCATGGCGCCGATGGCGCAGGCGTCGTTGACGGCAAAAATCGCGTCGAAGGAGGATTGTTTCAAGCGGGCTCGGGTTTGTTCATGGCCGTATTCGTAAAGATTCCGGGCGAAAGGAATGGCGTGAATCAGCGCGGGATCAATGGGGATTTGATGTTCGTCGTGCGCCTGTTGATAGGCGATGCCCCGTTCGTTTTTCAGGGATGAGCCCAGCAACAGGATGCGCCGCCGTTGTTGTTGAAACAGATGGTTTATGGCCTGACGGCATCCGGCGATGCGATCCAAGGCGACACAGTCGCAGAGGGGATCGTCCAGATCGCAGCCCGCCACCGGAATTTGATTGCGGGCGATCAAGTGGCGCATGGAATCGCTGAGGGCGCAGGAAAGGATGATTCCCGCCGGACGGCTGCTGACCAGCCGGCGCAGTTGATTTTCGGCTTCCTCCTGATTCTGAAAACTGGCCAGTTGCCAATCGAAACCGGCGGCGCGGCATGACGCCTTTAAAAAATGCAGTTTTTCGACAAAAAGTTCATTTTCCAGGTCGGGCATGAGACAGGCGAGGGTGTTTGACTGCTTGAGACGCAGGGAACTGGCCGCGTTGTCCTTGCAGTATCCCAGCCGGTCGCAGGCTTGCAGGATGCGGGCCCGGGTTTTGGCGTTGATCTCATGACCGCGATTCAGGGCGCGGCATACGGTGGAGGGGGAAACCTTGCAGCGCCGGGCGATATCGATGACGGATGGGCGGTTCATGGTGGAGTCAGGTTCAGTCGGGCCTTGATGTTCAGGAATTTCAATGTTTGCAAAAAAATGAATTGGAGATGGATTTTTTGACAGGATTAACAGGATTTTTATGCAAGACCATGTCCGGCCGCATGGCCGAACAATCCTGTAAATTCTGTTAATCCTGTCGAAAAGTTGTCCGCCGCAGGCGGATTTAATTTATTCAAAGAGAATACCAAAAATCGCGAGCGGTGAAAACATCGGGAAAATCGTGCGGCCCGACCGCCTCATTGCCGGAAGGGAACAGGCTTCCCTTGGCCGCCCACGAGTGGAGACGACGCAGGTAATCCCGCCCGGATTCATCGGGACGCCGCGGCCATCTGCCGAAATAGACCTTGCCCGACTCATGAATCAAGGCCATGTCCTGTTCAAAGGGGTGGTCGTGCTCGTGACCGGGAATGTGGCCGAAGTTGATGGCCCGGATTTCCGGCAGTTCGCAGATGGCCCGGGTTAGGTGATCGTTGCGTCCGCAATAGTGAACCCACGCCCCGCCGAAATGTTGCGCCAGGCGTTGGGTGCAGGGAATGGCAAATTCGCGGATGTCTTTGGGGCTGAGCAGGGTGGTGGTATCCTCGCAAATGCGGATGCCCATGTTTTCAGCGTAGAGTATGCCGGTGTGATGATGAGCGGCAAGGGGTTCTCCGATGATTTCCTTCATCCAAGTGTGGGTTTTGATGCCCAAGGCCAGGGCGATTTCCATCAGGTGATGAACGAAAGCCGGGTCTTCATGGAGTTCATAAAAAAGATCGTCGCCCATGATCAGGTGAGCCAGGTCGAAAGGTCCCTGGGTATCCATGCAATAGATGGGCAGGGAATCTCCCATGATCTGACGGAAGCAACGCATGAATTCCAGACCCCGGGAAAAAGTTCCCTGGTTTTTGATGTCATCGGGCGTGAGTCTGGCAATTTGATCCCTGGTCAAATGCTGCCGCAGCCACGGCATTTTGTCCGGGAAGATTTCCTGTTCGAGACCGAGACAGGAGAGGCAGACGCCTGTTCCGAAGTTGACCCGGATGCTGGGAACGCCATCGGCGCGGGCATTGACGATGGCGCAGGCAGCCCGAAACTGTGAACAGAGCATGAGTTCCTGATTGTAAAAGGCGTCGTGAAAATTGGGGACCGGGATATTTTCCTGATCGGTGGTGAGCGGGGCGTTGAAAACAATGGGCCAGGCGTCGGGCTTTTGATGTTGCCATAGAGCGGTTTGACGCCTGCGCGCCAGGTTTTCGCGGTGGGGATCCGCGCGAAGGAGGGAGGCAAGGGAATTGATGGGAAAAGGGGGTTGCATGGCGCCACGGTGGTTTGTCGGCAACGTTGCCGGTATCGTTGCCGGAAACTTATCCCCAAAATTGAGATTTGTCAAATGGTTCGAGGCGGCGTAGAGATGGGGCGTGGAAGCGGGTTTTTTGCAGGCTTTGGTGCTGGCGTTTCTGGCGGCATCGGTGATTGCGGCGCTGATGCATCGGTTGAAGCAGCCGCCGGTGATGGCTTATTTGCTGGTGGGGTTGCTGATCGGCCCTTCCGGAGTGGGATTGATTCGTGATGTTCACAATGTCCAGGCCCTGGCCGAGGTGGGAGTGATCGTGCTGATGTTCAGTCTTGGGGTGGAATTTTCCATGGCGCAGTTGAAGAGGCTTTGGCGTCCGGCTTTGATTGGAGGCAGCATTCAGCTTTGGGTGACGATTTTTGGGGTTTTTCTGCTTTGGGGGTTTCTCTACGGGAATGGGTTCAAGGGATTGTTTGCGGGTTGCATTCTGGCCATGAGCAGCACGGTCATTGTGTTGAAGCTTTTGGAGGATGGCGGGGGAACCCACACTCCGCATGGGGCTGCGGCGTTGGGGATGGCCATTTATCAGGATGTGATGGTGGTGCCGTTGATGTTGTTGCTGTCCGCGCTGGGGGGGAAGGAATCCGGCGCTTTGATGGGGTTGATGATTTCATTGGGTAAAAGCGTTCTTTTTCTGGGGGTTTGCTGGCTGATCAACCGGCTGGCGGTGCGCTGGTTTTTTGATGTGGTGGCGCGGACGCGCAGCAAGGAGTTGTTCACGATTTCGGCGGTGGCGATGTGTCTGGGGGTGGCTTTGCTGGCGGAGCGAATGGGGTTGTCCGTGGCGGTGGGGGCGTTTGTGGCGGGTTTGCTGGTCAGCCGTTCCATTTACAGTCACAAGATTTTTTCCGACATGCTGCCGTTGAGGGATTGTTTTTTGAGCCTTTTCTTCATTTCGGTGGGGATGCTGGTGAATGTGGACTGGGCGGTGGAACATTGGCAGGCGGTGTTGGGCTGGGGATGTCTGGGGGTGTTTTTCAAGTTTGTGGTGGCGCTGGGCGCCTGCCTGGCTTGCGGATTCCCTTTGCAGGCTTCCCTGCTGGCGGGCATGGCCTTGTCCCAAGTGGGTGAATTTTCCTTTGTGCTGCTGTTGCAAGGGATCCGGGATAACGATATCAGCCAGGAGGATTACCAGCTTTTTCTTGGTGTGATTCTTTTCACACTGGTGGTGGTGCCCGCCCTCTGGCGCCCTTTTGGACGTTGGGCGCGCTGGCTGGTCAGGCGTCCGTTCGTCCGGCGCTGGGAAGACCGCCGCTATGCCCAGGAGGAGCCTGAGCATGCCGCGACGTTAAAGGATCATGTGGTGTTGGTGGGGTGCGGGCCTTTTGGGCAGACGGTGTTACATTCCCTGCAGGTGTGCCGTGTTCATTGCCGGATCCTGGAATTGAATTCGGAAACCGTCCGATCGCTTCAGCAGGCCGGGTTCGATGCCATGTATGGCGAGGCGGGAAATCTTACCATCATGGAATCGCTTCATTTGGAAAGCGCCTGCGCCATGGTTGTCACCATTCCCGATGTGTCGGCGGCGGCGGAGTTGATCCGGGAGGCGCGGATGCGGCGTCCGGATTTGCTGATTATCGGGCGGGCGAGATATGGGTCGCAAATAGAGAAATTGCGCAAAGCCGGCGCGAACCATGTGGTGTATGAAGAGATGGAGGCGGCAACCAAGGCCGCCCGGTTGTTGGAATCGTTGCTGAAAGAGGGCGCTGCCCAAGCACCCTGTTTCAAAAATACGACCGCGTGCGGCTGAGAGGCTTTTGGCCCGGGCTATTTCTTTTTTGCCGCAGGTTTCACGGGCTGTTTGGGGGGTGAAACGGGCGGATGGATGGCGGGAGGCTTTTGAGGAGGAGGCAGCGCCAGCTTGAAGGGAAGAGGGATTTCCGTTTCGTCCTGGGGCCGGTGGGACAGGATGTTTTTCAGGCCGGCGGCAAGAAGTTTTCTGGCCTGTTGTGTTTCATTGGCCGAGTAGAGGAGATCGTTGAGACGAATGTCCGCAACGTGATTTTTGCTTCCGTCATAGAGGATTTCCGCGAGAAGTTCGGCGGGATAGGCTTTGAAGGTGTATTCCTTTGGAGTGTCGCGCATGTAGTCTCCCTCAAGGGTTTCGATGAGGAGTTTGCCGGGTTCGGTTATGGCGGGTTTGATGATGGCCAGCCAGAGAAGTTTTTCTTTTTCCTGGAGGGTTTTCTGCAATTCCTTGGTGGGGAGGGAGACCAATCCCCACTGGATGCCGCGAGCGGCCATGTGCCAGGGGAATCGGGGGGTGTTGAATTTGGGGACCTGGGCCATCAGTTGCGGAGAACGGTCGAAATAAAGATTTTGTCCCAGGGTTGGAAGATGAAAGGAGCCGATGAGGGCCTTTTTAGCCTCAACCACCGTGCTGTTGTAGTCCCAAAAAGTGGGATTGTGGAGGCAATCCTCGATGATCAGACGAAGGTAAGCGCGGGCGGTGGGATTGGATTCCACGCGCAGCAATGCGGGAGAGAGAACGACCGCGCCTGTGCGGTAAATCGAACGAAAATTTTGAAGGGCGTCTTCCTTGGTGAGATTGGAAACTGATTCCGGCAAAGAAAGGGAGCTGGCGACGGTGTCGGGAGACAGGAGGAGGGAGGGATCGCCGCCGGAGGGCGCCCAAACCAGTTGGCCATTGAGCAGGGGCAGGGCCGCCGCGACTTTGGGGGGGGCAAGAAGCGGATCTGCCGCCGCTGCGGAGGCGTGACTGGCCGCGGGCGCGGTTGGGGCGGCGGTTTTGCCGGAGTCGGCTGCCGAATGGTGGACGGTCAGAAAATAGATGGCGGCCAGCAACCAGATGACCAGGCAGCTATAGCCCAAAAGCATGCCCATCAACCGCAGTTTTTGGGAACGGGCGTCGGAGGGTTTGCTCAGGTGCCCGAGGATGATGGCTGGCAGAAAGGCAATCAAACCGGCGCAACCGCAGATGAAACAAGCCATGACCATGAATTGGGATTCTGTCTGGACGGCCACGGGAACGGGTGTTTTGGGCAGCGGCTTGGGTACGGGATGGGTAAGAGTCAACTGCAAGCCCGACGCACCCGGTTTTTTTTTGTCTGGCGGAAGATTGACAATCGCCCGGTAATGGGCGCCTTCGCCGGACACGGTGGCTTCGTGGGCTTTGAGTTGGGGCGTGTGGATGCCTTCCTTGAGATGCTGATCTTCCATGTCCATCAGGAAGACAATATCGCCAAAGCGGATGATGTCGTGATTTTTGAGAATGTAGCGGCTGACCCGTTGTCCGTTGACGAATGTGCCGTTGAGGGAGCCATTGTCCCGAACCACAAACTGGTTGTTTTCGTCGAAGATGATGGAGGCATGGTTGCGCGACACGCTGTCGCTGTCGATATGGATTTGAGAAAGGTCATCACGTCCCACCATTAGCGTGGCTTTGCCGAGCGGAAAAATCTGCCGCTCACCCTCTTCGGAAAGGAGAATTAATGATGGCATATAGAAAGGTGACGGAGACGCTAGCGGAATATGAGTGTCAAGGCAACTTTGAATTTTCCGCTTGTCATTTTGAGACGAATCGGTCCTGCACCCGGGCTTTGGGGAAGTAGTGGTTGAGGATTTTGGTTGAGGTGGCGCCTTGACGGGCCATTTGTTCAGCGCCGAATTGGCAGAGGCCTACGCCGTGACCGAATCCGTTGCCATGGAACACAATGATTTCGTCCGGAGCGTTGACGGAACGGGGGGCGGAAGATGCGTCGAACAGAGTGCTTTTCAGGTTGCCGTATCCCAGCAATGCGCGGAATTTTTCACCGGAGAGCGCCAGCACACCGGTTTCGCTGCGGATGGTGATCCGGAGGATGTGTCCTCCGGCTGTTTTCCGGGTGATTGACAGCGATGGGGTGGGACCGGTGGTGAGGCCGGCTTCCTTCAGGATTTGACGCAAGGCGGACCGGCTGATTTTAAAGGTCCATCGATTTTGGGATGAACGGACACACCATGGGCAGACGACTGCGGCGGGCAGCATTGATTCGTTTTTTGTTTCCCAGATGTCCGCTTCTGTTTCCGTATGTCCGCCGCAACTGGAGTGAAAATAGGATGGGAAGCATTTGTTTTTAAAGACCAGCACTTGTCCCCGGGTTGTTTCAATGGCCAGCACGATGTTTTTATTGAGTTTGGGCTGGCCCATGTAGGCTTGCGAGAGATTGGCCACCAGATCGCAGGACCGGTTGCCGGATGTGCAGATTTGGTGGAGAGCATGCGAGCGCGCGGCAATGGCTTGGGCTTTCAGAGCTTCCAATGGCCCCTTGGGGTCCATTTCCCGCGCCACCACACCCAGCAGAAAATCTTCCAGTTCCAGGATGTTGATGACATCGCAGCCGCCGCGATCATTGGGAACCACCCGCACGGCGCCCTTGTAATCCCGTCCTGCCACAGTCATCAATGCGGTTTCGACGTCGGGGGAGTTTTGAAGGATTCCGACCCGGATCAGGGTGGAAAAGGGATCTCCCGCATGCAGACTGGAGAAGGCGCCGGCCAGGATGAAAAGGCCGGAAAAAAGGGCTGGAAAAATGGAGGGGGACGAGTGAATGAATCATCCCGTATCGCAAGGGCCGGTTTTTCGCAAGGAGCTTTTCCGGAGAGGTTAATTTTTGCGCGGCTCCTTATTCTCCGGAGGGAAGCTGGCATCTGGGAATGAAAGTCGTTTCCTTGGGACCTTTGGGGCGTCTGTTGGGCGGCAACAGTCCGCTGACCACCGAATGCAGCTGGGTGATGGTAAAGGGCTTGAGCAGAAAACCGTCGAGTTGATTGTCGATGGCCATTTGTTCGAGATCGTCGGCAACGGTGCCGCTCATGATGACCCGCTTGGTGGAGGGGCAGACGGATTGAACGAAGGAAAGCAAAGTCAGACCGTTGGGGCCGGGAGGCATGTCGAAATCGGATATGACCAGATCGATGGGGGTATCGGGATTTTGCTGGAACCATTCGAGGGCTGCATTCGTCCCCTCCAGGGACAGGACCCGGTAATCCTGAAGCAATTCAGTCATCAATTCGCAGACGGAGGGGATGTCGTCCACGACCATGATTGCCGCCGGGAGGTTTTCCATGCCGCCGAAATCTACAGGATGACGGGCTTGGTGTCAAAGTGTGGTTCAGGGCAAACGTAAAATAGGGCTGTGTTTCCGCGTGACGGGACTTTGGCAGACAGGCGCAAAGCCGGCTGGATTCCCGCTTTCCCAAGGATATCCTTTCCAGTCCCATCAGGGCTGGCTGCCGACGAGAACCGGGTATTCCAGAACATTGCTGCCGTTGTTGTAAACATCGGTGGCCATGATATCCACGCAATAAGAGCCGGGGGGGGCGGGCTGAAATAAAACAGGGATGTCTTTGACGCCTTTGGGCGGCACAACGATCCGTTCCTTGGCGGTGAGTTGGAAGTCTGTCCATTTGCCGGGGTTGTTGCCTTTGCGTCGTTGGGCCTGGTAAACGAGGCGGAAAGAATCGCCCGGATCGACCTCCATGCTGCTGGGCGCGCTGTTGCCGTCGCCGGCGTCCAGGACATCGACGATCCTGCCTTTTTCGCCTTCAAACTGAGTGATGAGGATGACGTCGTCTCCTCGTTTGGAATTTTTCGGGAAATGTTTTGCGTAGCTGACGAAGAGGCCGCTGCCCTGCAAATAGGCGCCGCCCATGAAAATGGTTTTTGTTCCGTTGTTCACCGCCACGACAGGCAGGCGGGAATCCCAGCGGACCTCGTATTGACCGGGGCCGCCGGCCTCCGTCTCCGAGATTTCGCCGAGGAAAACGTGAATCCGCGGGTTTTTGGTCATGTGGTTGCCGATGACCATGGAGGTGATGCCGATGGCGCCGTTGCCTTTGCCGATCCGGACGGGGATGCGCAGGGGGGCGCGGACGGAGGCGGAGAGGTTTTCGGCGGTTTGGGATGGCAATCCCTCGATCTCGGGAGGCTCATTTTTGTCGAGGAGGAAGTTTTCGTGGATCCGGGTGAGGAACTGGCCCCATGGGGTCCGTCTGGCCATGGAGATTTGCTGGTAATGCTGGAATTTTTCGCGCGCTTCCGCATCAGGGGAGGGATCTTTGCGGGCCGGGCTGCCGGCGTTGTCTTCTTCACCGTCCTCGCCGCTTTCCTCCTCCTCGTCCGCTTCATGGAGTTCGCCCCACCCATTGACGGGATACCAGACGGACAATCCGCGGCAATCCTTGCGGCATGATCCGATGACTTTGGCGGCGACCAAGTCATCGACTGAGACGAGGAGCCGGCGGGAGACATCCCGGAGGCTGGCGTCGATTTTCGGGCTTTGAGCCAGCTTTCCGGCGAATTCGCCCAAGTCCACGTATTCGGTGGGGTTGCCCAGATCCATGACGCAAGGGATGCTGTATTCGTGGGATTTTCGCCGGAGGATGGGGATGTCGAGGTTTTTGGGGGTGGCCAGACGGGCCAGGGTGGAGGCGAATTCGGCAAACACCCGTTCAAATGTGGGATATTTTCGCAGATCGAAAACGCTGTGGGCGGCGAGGATTTGGTCGGCGGGATTGTCGTCTTTGAAATGCAGGGTTTTCCAGCATTCGGCTTCCTGACGGGCGAAATCCAGTGTGCCGGCGGCGGGATGGGATTTCAGCCAGGCAAAGGACGCGCCATAATTCCACCCGTCGCCGAAATCAATTTCCGGACAGGCGATGAAAACCCCGGTGATGGAAGCGAAGTCGCCGAGGACCTCGGCGCCGCCCATGAGACAGGTGTCGAAGGCGATGAATTCCCATTTGGGAATGGAAGCGGTTTTCATGGCGGCTTGGATGGCGCCGGCGATCTGGGCGGTGGACAGGCTGCCGGGATCATCGAGTGTGCCGTCCTGGGTGTCGCCTCCGTATCCTTCCCATTGGCCGCCGTGGTCCCAGAGGATCAATGCGTAGCGGTTGGCGGGATATTTGCGGGCCGCCCAAACAATGAAATCGGACAACACCTTGGGATCGTCGTGGTTGAGTTCGGGCAGGCGTTGGACGGGGGCGGACGTCACTTTTTCCGGGTTTGTGGAGGCTTTGACCAGGAAACGGGTTGTGGCGGGGGCCAATTCTTTGGGCAGGCCATCCTCGACGAGGTCTTCCAACTGGCTGGCGTCGAAGTCGGCTTGGACGACCATGTTGAAGCCGGCGGCGCTTCCGGTGGTCTCCATTTTTTTGATGTCGGCGACCAGCGAGGGAGCCAGGTTGTTGTCGCCATTGCCGTAGATCATGATGGTCCAGACAGGCGGCCGGTCTGCCGCGCCAGCCTGCGGCGCGGCGAGCCATTGAAGGACGAGAACAAGAAGAATGATCAATGGGAAACGACGTCCCATGGAGGAATGGAAGGGGGGAGGCGCCCTTGCGCGGTTAGTTGGTGGTTTTCCTGTCCGCCGCCGTGTTGGTTTCGGGGTAGAGCGCCTTTTCGGCATTCCAGGCGGGACAATGATTGGCGTGCAGGCTGGAGTGCATCAATTTTCCGATCAGGGAGTTGGGGTGTTTGCGTCCATAGGAACAAAACGGACAATGGTGGCAGGCAAGGCCGAGGATGCGGCGCAGTCCCTTGACTTCAGTGGGTTGGCTGGCGGTCATTGCGGCTGATGGTTAGAAGATATTGCGAAAGTCCTTGCCCATGGGGATTTTTTCGTCGGCTTCCTGGCGTTTTGAGCGAGGTTCCCCGGACAAGGTGAGTTTGTTCCGTCCGGCTTTTCGTGTTTCGTCCGGTTGAGACGGGGTGTGGACGGTCACCTTGACGGCCGGGGCTGCCGCCGCCGGAGCCGGGTTTGGCACGGGGGTGGCGGTGAGTTTTTGGGCGGGTTTGGTTTCCTCGAATGGCAGGTTTTCGGTTTCCCGCACTTCGGAACCTTCCGCAAGGGCCACCAGTTCCCTGACGGAGTTTTTGAGGGCGGCGGCCTGGACTTTGAGCTCCTCGGAAGCGCTGGCGGTTTGCTCGGCGTTGGCGGCGTTGGATTGGGTGACCCGGTCCATTTGATTCACTGCGTTGTCGATCTGGGTGATGCCCTGGCTTTGTTCCTGGGAAGCCACTGCGATTTCCGCGACCAATTCGTCCACCCTGTGGACGCGGGAGACAATTTCCTTGAGCCGGTGATCCACATCGGTGGCTTTTTGAACGGCGGCGAGCAGGTCATGTCCGACTTTTTCGCTGGAGCGCACGCCGTGTTCGCTGTTGCGGATGGAATCCTCGATTTTTTCCGCGGTTTCCTTGGCGGCCTGGGCGCTGCGCTGGGCCAGTCCGCGCACTTCGTCGGCGACCACGGCAAATCCCATTCCCGCCTCGCCGGCCCTGGCGGCCTCGACGGCGGCGTTAAGGGCCAGAATATTGGTTTGGAACGCGATTTCGTCAATGGTCTTGATGATCTTGGAAATGTCGCCGCTGGAGGTCTTGATGGCGTTCATGGCGTTGTTCATTTCGCTCATGGAGACCTTGATGCTTTCCATGACCTCGTTCAATTCCTTCATTTCGACCGTGCCGGTGTCGGCCACGGTGCGGGCCTGCGTGGCCTGATCCTTGGCGAATTGGGCGTTTTCGGCGTTTTTCTTGGTCATGCTGGCCATTTGCTCGAGCGAGGCGCTGGTTTCCTCAAGGGACGCGGCCTGCTCGGCGGCGCCGCCCGCCAGTTGCTGGCTGGCGTTGGAAACCTGTTCGGCGGTGGTGGTGGCGTTTTCCGCGCCGCTGGCGAGAGCCCTGGCCACGCGTTTGACGGGGTCGGCAATGCCCCGGCTGAGAACAAGCGCGAAGATGACGGCAATGATGAATCCGACAACGACCGCCATCCAAGAGAAGAAGTTGTTTACCCGCTCGCTGGTGGTTGCCTCCTGCTGGATGCGGCGGGCGGCGTCTTCATTGAACTTGACCATGGGTTGCAATAGTTTCTGGACGCTGAGGAAACGCTCATGGGTTTTGCTGAAGGCGTTGGACATGTCCTGTTCCAGTCTCGAAAGGCGGGGATCATTGGGGGCGCTGATTTTTTCCCGTTCCTTGGCCAGATTCAGAAATTCGACATGGGCGTCTTTCCAGTATTGCCATTCCTTGACAAGTTGGTCGGCATTTGCGCTGTCAGTTTCGTCTTTTTTAACACTGTTGAATCTTGTCCAGGCGTTTTCAAGCCGGCCTTGCGCTTCGGCGATTTGGACCATTTGGAACTGGCGGGTTTCCCGGTCGGAACGGGGATTGAGCAGAGTCTGATCCGCGGCATACAGGGAGGTTTGAGCCTGGCTGATGGTCAGCAACGATCCGATCAAGTTCAGCCGGGTGGCGCCGAGTTCATGAACTTGCACTCCCAAATGATAAACACCGTAGAAGCGAACGATGGCGCCAAGCAGCGCTAAAATAGTCACCCACATGAAACTCCACATCATCCTGGAGCGAAGCGGTTTGTTTTCCATGAATTTCATTGGACAGTACTCCTTGTTGTTGGTTGCTGTTGCTTGATATTCTGGCGAGGCTTTGCCGCAGACCAACAAGCGGCAAAGCTTCGCAATTCAAAAGTAAAAATTAAAAATTCAAAATGATCTGGCGCCATGGCGGTTCAAAATTTTGATTTTTTAACATCATATTTTGGTTTTCAAGGAATCTAGGCGAGAGCGATGGCGGATGCAAAGGGGAAAATTTGGAGAGCCGTCAGGGATTCCCTGATGATCCGGCGGCTTCAAGCGCCTGCAAAACAAGTCCTTCAGTCAGTAGCTCCGGAAGAATGACGGGCGGTTTTTGGCGGTCGGCAGGAAATAGCAGGTAAAGAGGCACTCCCGCGCGTCCGTGGGATTTGAGAGCCTGGCGGATTTCTTCGTTTGGGCGGGTCCAGTCCGCCAGGAGAGGGATGACGCCCAGATCGCGGAAACGCGTGGCCACGGCGTGGGTTTCGATGGCGGTCCGTTTGTTGGCCTGGCAGGTGATGCACCAGTCGGCGGTGAAATCGACAAACACAGGCTGGGAGGTCTTGAGGGCTTCATCCAAAGCCTGGCGGGAAAAGGGACGCCATGAAATGCCTGCGGTTGTTGCATGAATATTGGTTGGTGTTGTGGAAACGGCCATGCGTCCGGCAACGGTGAAATATCCGGCAAAGGCAAAAAAGGCGATGGTTGCGGTCAGCCAGCCGAAATGACAGGGACGGAGAATGTTAACCAGCCAGATCCCAAAGGCGGCGAGCAACAGCCAGCCGGCGGTCCACATGGCGCTGTCGGGGCTGGCGGAGCGGATAAGAATCCAAAGAAGCCAGAGAACTGTGGCCAGAATGGGAAATCCCATGGCTTGTTTGAAATGAAGCATCCACGCCCCCGGTTTGGGGAGCCGCTTGAGAAGACGGGGGTTCCATGACAGCGCCACGGTGGGCAGGGCGAGGCCGAGCCCCATTGTGGTGAGAACCAGAAAGGATTGCCAGAGAGGTTGGCTGAAGGCAAAGGCTGCCGCGGTGGAAACAAACGGAGCGGTGCAGGGAGTGGCCAGGAGGGTGGCCAGAATTCCGCTGAAAAGGGCGCCCCATGGACCCTTCGTGTCCGGCGCAGAGATCCCTTGTGGCAGGTGGATGGGAGGGGTGAATTCGAATATTCCAAAGAGATTAAGGGACACCAAAGTGAGGACATAGGCCATGAATATGAGAAAAACCGGGTTTTGAAATTGGAATCCCCATCCCGCCTCCTGCCCGATCAACCGGAAAATGCCAATGAGGGCAGTCAACAGCCAGAAGGAGAAAATGACCCCGAGGGCGTAAAAAAGCGACAGTTTGCGGGGAGTGGCGGTCTCCTGGCCGGCCTGGTTGACGAAGTGCATGATTTTAATGGCCAGCACCGGCAAGACGCAGGGCATCAGGTTAAGAATCAGTCCTCCCACCAAGGCTGCCAACAAGGCATGCCAGAGCAATGCGTTTTGTCCGTCCGGAGACGGCTGGACGGGTGGCGGGGGGGGAGGTTTCGATGCCGGCGTTTTTTGAGACTCAAACAGGGAGAGAATTTCCGGCGAACTGTCCATGCTGATGCGTCCCATCCGCAAATGGACGGTCACCTTGGCCGAGCCAGGGACGCAGCTTTTCTCGCAGGCCAGCCACGACACTTCCGCCTCGATGGCGGCGGATTGTCCGGAATGGCGCCCGGTGGAGGGAACCTGAATGCGAATGGGAAAAAGAACCCGTCCTTCATAGCCTTGGCTGGAGGCGCCCATGAAGGAAAAGGTTTGGGGCGTGGGCCATCGGATGGCTTCGGCTTTGAAGCCGGATGGAAGTTTCAGGTGGATTTCAGTGGGCAGTCCCGATTCGCCGGGATCCTTGCCGTAAATATGCCAGCCGGGGGCGATTTCAAACAGGACGCCGACATCAAAACGGTCGCCGGCAGCAGCGACAGAACGTTGCGCCACCAGTGAAACCTGCACCGGGTTGATGGCGGTGGCGGAAAACAGCGGCCAGCCGGCCAGCAGACTGAATATCCATAAACAACGCTTCCGCGTCATGATTCAGGGGCGAAATTCGATCAGTTTTTTTTGCTGGAGGATTTGACCTTTTTGGGTTTGCTGTTGGCCTTTTTTGATTTGGAGGGACGGACGGTTTCCTCAAGGGAGGGGGGTTCCGGTGTTTCTTCCTCCTGCTCCAAATCTTCCGGCCTGACAATTTCCAATACGTAAATGTACCGTCCGCAGTGATCGCAGATATGGATGTCGTTGGAATCCTTCATTCGAAGGATGTCCCCGTACGGGATGGTCAGGAAACAACCCTTGCAAATGCCGTTGACCACCTCCGCCAGGGGACGCTTGCCGGCGTCCCTCAACCTGCCGTAATGGCCCTGGATGGGAAGGGGGATTTTTTTGAGGATTTCTTCAGCTTGAGCACTCACTTCGGCGCGTTGCTGGCTGGACAAGCGCTTCTTGAGCTTGTCCTCCAATCCGCAAAGTTCAATTAAAAGCGAAGTGACTTGATTCATGGGGTATACCTTTCAGGCGATGTCTCCATCCCCGCAAAGTTTCAAAATTATGGCACGCGACAGAGGGGCAGGACAAAGCAGCTCATTTCATAAAAGGTCTGAGTTGTCCAAAAGGCAAGCGAAAAATCAGGATAAACGCATTTAAAAATGGGAATTTCAAAGTTTGCTGGAAATTTTCATCATTCCACTTCCCTTTCGTCATTCCCGCATTCGCGGGAATCCAGCCGCCTTTGCGCGTCTCCTTTATTGGGATGACGACGGTGTTAATGGCGCGTAGATGACTTTGGAGACGGCCTTGTTCAGCCAGCTGCGAATGGATTCCGGGCAGGCTTCGTCGGTCACCACGACATGGATGTCTTTCCAATCCAGACAGTGGGCCAGCGCGGTTTTGGTGAATTTTGAACTGTCAAAAACCACAACAACCCGGTCGGCCGCCTGGGTCATGACCTTGGTGACGCGGGCTGTTCGCACATCGTGGGTGAAGGTTCCCTCGGAACTTGCGGCATCGGCGCCCACCACGGCCAGATGAACCCGGAACCCCTTGAGATTTTCCTCGGTCAGGGGACCGGTCAGGTCCGGAAAATTTTTGCGCACCACGCCGCCCAGCAGCACCACTTCCATGCGTTCGTTGGTGTGCAGAACAGACGCGACCAGAAGGGAAGAGGAAAGCACGGTCAGATCGCTCATGCTGCTCATGGCGCGGGCGACTTCCAGAGTGGTGGAACCGTTGTCCAGAATGATGCCGTTGCCGGGATGGATCATGCGAATCACCTCGCGCGCAATGGCCTGTTTTTTGGGCAGGTTTTGGTTTTCGCGTTGTTGAAAAAGGAAATTGATGGATCCGGTTCGGGAAAGCACCGCGCCGCCATGGGTCCGGCTGACCTGTCCTGTCTGGGAAAGGGTTTTCAGATCCCGCCGGATGGTCATGAGGCTTACGTCGAGGCGTTGGGCGAGGGTCTCGACTGAAAACTGGCCTTCACGGGAAAGCAGCTCAATGATTTTTTCATGCCGCTGGTTGATTTTCATGGAAATGAGCGATATTTTATCGCATTGTTCTCAAAGGCACAATTCCAAACAGGCCATATTGTGCGATTTTTGTTGGATCGTGGTTTTGCAAGAGCCTCAGAAATTTTGTGACAAATTGAAAAAAACAGGTATATTCCTCTTATCATGCCGGTTTGGCGATCGGCTTGGTTAAAAAAGAAAAAAGAATGTTTTGCATAAGTAATTGCCGGGCAATGACATTGGTGGAGACTCTGGTCGTCACAGGGTTGGTTTGCTCTTTGAGCTTGTTGGTCTTGGTCAGCGTCAATGGATCGCGAAAAACTGCCCAGTCGGTGCGCAAAATGAATGATGCGCGGCAAAAACAAATGAGCGGTTATCTGGAAGTGGCTGAAAATGAGGGGAAGGCGATGGAGATGGCATCGGATCCCATGGGAGACGGATCGCTATTGCCCAAGGGAGGGACGCAAGTCACGGTTCAAGGAACGACGATTAATGTGATGATTCCCGGCAGTCCTTCTCCAGCAGGAATGGGGATGATGACCAATGCCAATTTCGGGACGCCGTTGACGGATTAAGGAGCCTCGGAAGATTGAATGTCGCTTTGGTGGGTTGGCTGGGACTCGAACCCAGGACCAATGCCTTAAAAGGGCACTGCTCTACCGACTGAGCTACCAACCCCCAAAATAGGCTGTGCCTGCTGGCTCAGCACGGTCGAAACCATCCTTTGCCCAGCGAGCATCTTGCTCATAACCCAGTCTTTGCCATTGAGCAAGGATTTCCTCGACAAATTCTGAAAGAGGTTTATGTTTAGTTGCCATGAAGTATTGGTTGACTTTTGGAGCGGGGTTTTTCTTTGGAGTGCCATTGGGCGCGTTCATTGCTTCATTCATTCTTTTTTCAGACACGGTGGATGCCTCAAAAACGACCGCCGCCAAAAGGGTTGTCAAAGCGCCTGCGGCTGCCAAAGTGGTGGCAACCGAACATCAGCGGACCGAACGGTTGAGGATTGCCCAGGAACTTGCAACATTGCCCATGTCCACACAGCCCCGCTTTGAAGATCGTCCGGCGGCCATCCCCGCCGAAGTGGTCAGCTTGGATCAGGCGCGTGACACCACGGTGGTGGCCAATGCGCCAAATGATCGGACGCCAGTCCAGACCACACGGTAAACAGATCCATTTGATTGTGACTCCGGCTTTGGACCGTTCTGTTTGGAGACGAATTCGTCGGATGTTTGAAACCGTTGGCTGTGGAATTGGTTTTTGGCTTTTCCCCCGGTTGCCCTGCGGGTGTTTGCTCGCTTTGTCCCGCCTGGCGGGATGGTTTGGATGGATTTTTTTGGGAAGGGAAAGACGGATTATGCTGGCCAACATGGATGTGGTTTTTGGCAGTCGAATGGCATGGGAGGAAAAGAAAAATATTGTTCGCCGGTCCTTTCAGTCCGTTGCCAGGACATCCTTGGAAACCCTGGCCGCTTCGCGGCTTAAAGGGGCACATTTCGAGAATCACTTCGAGTTTGCGCCAGGTTCTTTGGAGCTTTTGAAGGAAATTATTGGGAGGAAAAAGGGATTGATTGCCTTGACATTTCATTACGGCAATTGGGAATGGTTGAGTCTCGCGTGGGGCATGGCGGGGTATCCGGTGACTGCGGTTGCTCAGACCATTAAAAATCCGAAAGTGGAGGAGATGTTTTGCCGGGTCCGCCAGCAAATGGGAACAAGAATCATTCCGCGGCATCATGCCGGACGTCATTTGTTCAAGGCTCTCAAGCGCGGGGAATCCATTGGTTTGTTGGTGGACTTGAATTCCTCAGTTGAGGAGGGAGGGGGGTTTTTCGACTTCCTTGGATTGCCGGCGATGACCACCCGGTCAGTGGGATTTCTGGCTTTGCGAACAGGGGCTCCGGTGGTTTGTTCGGTTGCCCGTCCGCTCGCGAACGGGCGTTACCGGATTGAAATTGGTCCGGAGATCAAGGTGGATCCTCAGGCGCCGGTCGAGGAGGAGATGGATCGTGTGACCTGCCGGTGGCTGGAGCATTGCGAGCGTTTGGTCCGGGAGCAGCCCGAGTGTTGGATGTGGATGTATAAACGCTGGAAGCTCCGTCCTGTTCCGGAACAGGGACGATACCCGTTTTATTCCTTTTACGATCCAAAGGCCTGCCGTGTTTTGAGAGGGAAACAACCCCATAATCTTTTGTCCTGAGGCTTGCGCCGCATCGTTTTTCCTGCTACGAAAGGGGGCATGAGCAGATGTCACTTCATCTTTTTCGGGGTATTTTTTGTTGTTGTTCAATGCCTTTGCGCCCAGGAAACCGCTGAGTCTTATGTGCTTCGCGCGGACGCGGCTTACCAGGAAGGGAATCTGAAGAAGGCCATTGAGATTTACGAGATGATTGGAAAACGGTTTCCCACCTATGAGGGCGGGCTGAGTGTCAGATTCAATCTGGCGATCGCCTATTATCAGGCGGACCGGTACCCGGATGCGATAAAGACGTTGAAGGAAATTGTGGCCAAGGTGACCAATGATCCTGGAATTCGCGAACAATCGTCCCTTTTGCTGGCGGGCGCCCTGGCCGGAGAGGCGGGGACAAAGGTCAAGCCGGAGGATGGACCGGAAACCAAGGCCAAGCTTTTCAAGGAGAGTCTTGATGCGTATGATGCACACCTGAAGAACTATCCCAATACCAAGGCGATGGGCGATGTTCTTTATGGCAAGGCGTTTGTGCAATTCCAGGCGGAGGATTTTGCCGGCGCTGAGAATACCTTGACTGAGTTTCGCAGGCAGGCCGGCAATTCGTCGCTGGCGGCCGAGGCTGCCTACCTGGCCGCAAAAGTTCTTGCCTCCCAGGCGCGCAAACTGATGGACGATAAAAAGAATGCATCCGCCAAGGATGAAGCCAGCCAGCGTCTGGACAATGCGGAAAAGCTTTTTCTGGAGGTTTCCAAAAATGAGAAGTCAATGGCCATGGCGAATGACGCCTACCGTTCCGCGGGTGAGATTTTTGCGCGTGTGGATCAGCATGAGCGCGCGCTGAAATACCTGCGCCTGGTGAAGCCCACCGGACAGTTGGTCGACGCGCAGGAGAAGTTTGTCGAACAGCTGAGAAACGATTATCAGAGGGCGGTTGCCGGCAATAATCCGGCAAAGACCGAGGAACTCAAAAAACTTTCCGAGCGCGAAAAGAAACGGTTGAACGCCTTGAAGGAAAAGGTGTCCAGTTATCTTGGCGCCCAGGTTTACATGATGCAGTGTTATCTGAATCTGAAGCGCAATGACGAGGTGCTCGCGCTCGGACGCCATTTCCTGCCGTTTTTCGACACCGACCAGAAGAAAGTGGCCCGGTTTTTCATGATGATGGCCATGATCAACAACAAGGATGTCGATGGCGCCATTGCCGATTTCGAGGATTACAAGAAGAATTTTCCAAAGGACAAGATGGTGGAGAGCGTCGGGCCCGCGCTGGCCCAGTATTTCAAGGATGCCAAAAAACCCCTCGATGCCGTCAAGTGGTCGGAGGATTATCTGGCCGTTTTTCCAAAGGGGCAATATGACGAGGCGATGATGTTCATGCGTTCCAGCGCCTATCTGGAGGCGGGTGAGATTGACAAGGCCAAGAAGGCCAACGATGAATTCCTCAGCAAGTATCCGAAATCCCCCATGGTGGGATTCGCCCTGTTTCAGAAAGGCTATGCCGCTTATCAAAAAGGCGATTATGCGGCGGCCATTTCCGATTTTCGCGAATATATCGCCAAGTTTGGCAACTCGGACAATGCCCCGACTGCGGGCATCTTGATTGTCAATAGTTTCAACGAGCTGAAAAAATATGACGATGTGATCAAGGAGGTCCCGGCGTTCAGGAAGAAGTTTCCTGGAAGCGATCTGGTTCCGCGCGCCCTTTTTCTCCAGGCCAAGGCTTATGAGGCCAGGCGCAACACCAAGGAAACCATCGGGGTTTACGACGAAATCGTGAAGAGCTATCCCCAGACCGAGGTGGCGCCCATCGCCCAGTACTACAAAATCATCCTGTTTTTCCAGCAACGAAAGACCGCGGACGCCATGACGGCCCTCGATGATTTCATCAAGCTGTTTCCCAAGGACAAGATGTTGCCGGATATTTACCTGACCAAGGCGGATGAATTGAAAAATTCCGGGAAACTGGACGACGCAGTCAAGGCGTTTCAGGATATTGTGGCCAGGTTCAAGGACCATGAAAAGAGCGCCGAGGCGGTGGTGAGCATCGGCGCCATCGAAATGGGGAGGGCCCAGAGGATGGCCGCCAATCCGCAGAAATTGACTCCGGAAAAGCAGGCCGAATGGAAGGCCTTTGCCGGGAAGGCGCGGGCTGCCAATGAGGAGGTGCTCAAGAAATACGCCAGGTATCCGGCGGTGGACAAGGCGCTTTCCTCCCTCAGCAATTACTGGCAGGCAAACATCCACGCCACTTTTGGAACCAAGGAGGATGCGGTTGCTTATTTCAAAAAACTGGCGGCGGAGGCGGAGGCCCCCGACACCAAGATCAAGATATCATTTACTTTGGGCAGTTTGCTCAGCCTTTTGGGCGACAGGGAGACGGCTTTGAAAGCCCTGGGGGATGCCTATCAACAAGCCAAGGCTGCGGATGTTTCCCTGCCCAATTCCGGTTATGCGCAGTATCGGTCGGCATTGATCGATGCCAAAAAATTCGATGAAACCATTGAAATGTCGCAACGGCAGTTGGATGAAAAGCAAAAAGCCGGGGACAACAACGGCAAGGCGGAAGCCGTGCTGGGCCTGGCCCGCGGTTATTTTGAGAAGGGCGACTACGCCAAGGCGGGTGAATATCTCAGGCAAATCAGCTCGGAATACGCATGGAACAAGGAGGTTTCCATCGAGGGGCAGATCCTGAGCGCCTTTGCCGAGGAGAAAAAGAAAAAGTATGATGAGGCGATCAAGCTTTACAGTGTCATCATCAAGGCGGTGCCGTTGTCCCAGACCGAGGCGCGTCTCAAAATCTGGATGCGCACGGGGTATTCCTTCCATGCGCGGGCGGCGGCCAACCCCGCCGGCAGGTTGAGCGATGAAGCGGAGGCCCTGACGTATTTCCTCAAGATCGGACTCACGTTCAAGGCGTTCCCGAAATACGCGGCGGAAGGGCTTTATCGCGCCGCTGAAATTTGCGAATGTGGCATTGTCATCAAAGACCCCAAGGCCAAGACCCTGTGGGACCGCAACGACGCCATCGGCTTTTACCAGACGATCGTCAAGGACTATCCCGGAACCGAGTGGGCGGCAAAGGCGGCCGAACGCCTGAAGGTCCTCGGCCCGCCCACCGCCCCGACTCCCGGCGCCAAGCCGGCCCCGGCAAAAAAATAAGCCTTTGACCGCAGGCGGGAACGGACGTGATTTTAGAAATCGACTGGCGAGAAATTTTCCCGCGCAATCCGGCCGGGGCCGGTGTCAAAGCCGCTGCTTTGTCTGGCGTATTCCATGGCCTTTTCTTCGGTGAGGCCTTCCACATGACCGTCAAGAAACCATGCGTTAGCCACCCCGCCGTGCCTGAGGTGAATGAGGGATACGAGTGTGAGCGTGTGGCCTTTGGGCAGGTTGAAGCCTCCGTCAAAATAGTGGATTTGATTGTTGGTGAAGTTTGGATCGGCGCTCAAGCTTGCCGTATCCGCAATCCAGATTTTTTGGGCGGGATCGCTTTCGTTCAGGATATTCCAGAATTGGAGCGTTGGGGACATGCTGCTGTTGTAAGTGCCTCTCATCCCATAACTCTTGAGATAGTTGTAGTTGTTTTTGCCGGGGGTGGCTGTGATGGGAAGGCTTGGGCAGCGCATGATGCCGGTGTATGACGAGTCTCTCATTTCGGTTCCGTTGCCTCCGGGGATGTAGCCTTCCGCCATCAGCAACCCCGGCCATGTGCTGCGGGGATAGGAATATCCATGGGCAGTCAGGCTGTAAGGGGGTATCCAGCCGTCATAATTGTTGGCGTAGCTCGTTAATGCCAGTCCCAATTGTCTGAGATTGCTCATGCATTTGATCTGTTGGGCGCGTCCTCTCGCCTGTTTGAGCGCCGGGGACAGCAATCCCATGAGGACGGCCAAAAGCGTCACGACAACCAATAACTCGATGAGAGTGAATGCCCCTTTTTTATTCCTTCTCAAGCCATCAGATGGGGAAGGGGGGAATGGGGTCAATTTATATCTCATGAGAGCGGGTTAGGATCCTTAATGAGGGTCGCTGTTTATGAGGTAAAACTTCACCGCGCCAATGTCAACGCCGCTGTTTTTCGACGGTTTGTCATTCAACCCCAGTTCTATTTTTCGAATGGGAAAATCCAGCTTTTGATTTCCGTCTCCACCCCAGGATTTTCCCGTGACTTCCCCGACTTCGGGGCCTTTGATGAATGAGCTCAAATTAAAAAAGATCTCCCTGCTGGTGTTTTCGCGAATGATTCGTTTGCCGAGAAAATGCCGCTCGCCGCCATTGTCCACCAGCACCGCGCCCAGGCAATGTTTTTGTCCGTCGCCTGTCACGGCCGCCGATATCCGCCCGGCGTTTGGAATGTTTACCTCGCGTCCGGTCATCCGGGGTTCCCTTCCGCCCGGATCATTTGCGTCTTTCCTGTCCGAATCATCCGGGGCCGGGACATCCAGGCGCGCGTTGAAATCAATCTGGCCGACGAGGGTCAGATTTGTGTCCGGCCTGACCCCGAAAGTCACTTTTGGGTTCGAAAAAACGGTTGTCGTTTTAATGTCGCCGAGAAAGCCGGCTTTGCCCTCATGGGGGCTGGAAACTTCAACCCGCCCGATTTCCTTTCCGTCCATGCTGAAGCAGATTTCCTCGTCAAGGCAGGTCAAGGCAAGCCTGTGTTCCTCTCCCATCTTTATGGGCAATCCTCTGCCGTGGGCCAGCCGTTTTCCGGATTCCATGATATACCACTGTTGATCAATGGGGTAGATGATCAAGTCGATGTGTTTCTTCCCATCATGCCGCACGGTCAGTCCGGGATATGGACCCATTTTTTGGGTTTCAGAAACCTTGAAGGTTGTTTCAAACTTGTAGTTGGTCCAATTTTTGGAGCCCATGACCGCCATGCCGCCTCCCACATTCGTGAGGGTTCCGTCCGGGGCTGTTTTCCAGTCGCCGCTTATGATTTCCAATCCGTCGAATCCCTGTTTTTCCTCCGCCGGAAGGTTTGCGCACAGGATGCTCAAAACCAGACTAGCCAGCCAGAAAGTCATTTTAAAATTTTTCACAAGTTTAATCCTTGGAGGATATCCTGTTCAATGGTTGGGAATTTCAATGTTGGCAGAAAAATGAATTGGAGATGTTTTTTTTGGAAAAATTAACAAAATTGGCGGAATTTTTATGCGAGACCATGCCAGACTAATGGGATAGTTTGATGATTTTCACATCCCCTGGCAAAACCGGGATTTTCAAGATCGTTCGTCCGTCTTTGCGGTGATATTCCACCTTTTCCCCGCTGATTGTTTCGATGACATCATAATTGCCGTCCGCCTCGAGGCGGATTTGGGCCGTCAGGGATTTGTCGATTACGGGTTCCTGTCCCATGCCGTGGGTTACCCCATCGTAATTGATCAATGTGGCCAGCCATCCGTTTCCAATTTTGTTCAGGGAATAATCAATGCTTCCAGAGGCGACTTTGACCCGCACGGGCAGAACCTCGTCAAGCATCCGGCCAAGCGTCATCCCGCATAGCTTCAAAAGCCGCGGATTTTCCTTTTCTTCTTTGTCGAGAAAGTGGGGGACTGAGCAAAACAGGACGATGCCCTTGCCGTATTTCGTTCGTACCAACAGCGGTAATTTTGAGTCGGAATCAAAATGAAGCGCCTCGCCATTCAATAGTTTCAATTTCTGGTAAGCATACGGTTTTTCAGCAACTTGGTTTCCCCGCCTGTCAATATGTCCTTTGCCGTCCAGCCATTCGCCGCATGTTTCCACCCCGGTCATCTCCGCCGGCATTTCCCTGCGGATCTGGCTTGCATCCATGGCCAGCGTGCCGCCGTCCTTCACGTAACGAACAAGCTTTTCCGTGAGGTCCGGCCAGTTTCCCTGCAGCCCCGTCAGCAGGACAACAGGATAAGCCGAGAGGGTTTCCAGGGAGCAATCATTGGTCAAAACGTCAAAGAAATTTCCATAGGGCAGATTATGAAAACAGCAGTGTTCGGCCGGAACCTCCCGAAGATAACTGGCTTTTTGGGCCAGTTCATAGCTTCTCTCCGCCAGTTTGAAGGGAAATAGCGCGTCAAAAAGCTCGTTGATCTGGTGGTCGCCGCGTTCCAAAGGCGCAAAAGTGAAGCAGGTTGTTTTCTTGGGATAAATATAGCCGTGATGCCGGTCCAGCATGATGGCAACCGGCGTGCAGGGTGTTCCGCGAGGCTGCCGTCTGGCGTACGAGTCGATTTCCCGGTATAAATCGACAACCGGAGACGGATAGGTTTTGTCGTTGCGAAAGTTTCTGGCCAGCGGCGATTCCGTCCGGCCATGGGGATTGTAACCGGCGTAGCGGAAACGCGTTGAATCGCTTTCGTTTTGCAGTGAATTGGCTCCGGCCATGTAGCAGAAATAATAGTTTGGCCGCATGCTGGTTTTGACATCGGCCCCCAGCCGCGCCCCGGCAAGCATATATCTTTGCCTTGTATTGTTTTCCACATATGTTTCACAGGTGGTGATTTCCGGCGAACGATGGCAAAATTGCGTTTGGCCGTCGAAAACGCCTTCAACGCCTTCGCCTTTTAATTTCAAATTCACGCATAATCCATAGTTGGCATAATAGACGTGCCATAATTTTCCAAACTGTCGTGCGGCGCCTCTCGCAAACGCGCTTTGCAACTGGGCATACAGCAGGTTGCTGCCGAAATAGGTCGTCGTGGCCCGCGCCCCCCAGCGCAAGGTGTGATGATCCAGGAAACCGATCGACCCAGGCAGGACGGGCAGGTTGTTCAATAACATGAATTTCTTGAAATACGCCTCGACGAGCGAATAGGATTCCTCCTTGTTTGTTGGAAACGGCATTTTCAGAACGGCGGGCCATTGGTCGTTGACAAACCTGGTTTTGACAACATTCCAGTTTCCCTCCAGATGCGTCAGTCCGATGAAATCATCTCCCCACTCTTTCAGCCATGCCTGGGCTTCGGCGGTTTTGAAATCTTCCATAGCCCCGGGATGATAACGATTGCCGCCCCAGCCTTTTTCACCCATCATATAGCAGAGAACGGGAATTTTTCCTCCGGTTGGGTTGATCCGTTTTCTCAAAGGGCTTGACTGGCCGATGTGGTTGATGGGGGAGTTGAAAAACAGATATCCGGCGTTTTTGAGGAATGGCTCGTTTTCCAAACCGGTTGACTGGTCTTCCGGAAGGGCTTTTAGGAAAAACCAGAAATCCTGTCCGCTCATCTTTTGCAACGCCAGTCTCTCAATGCCTGCAAATGACCGGGCCTGTTCCGAAACCAGGGGTTCTGCCGCAGCAGGGGATGAAGCAATGCTGCCTGTGATAAAAAAGACCGCAACCATTGCCCGGACGCTGGCTGAAAAACTCCGGAATTCTGGCGGGGGAATCATTTGAGATTTCATTTGGATTTCAGCTTTTGATGAAGTGGCGGATCAAAGGGCGAAACTCCACAGGCGCCGGCGGTCGTAAATCGCGGCATGGGGTTTGCCCTCGTTGCGCCAGTCCACGATCCTGGTCGCAAACCCGCAGCCCATGTCGTCGGCCCGCACATCCGGCGGCATGTCAATTTCCGGCTGCCTGGATGAGGCCGGGGGGGCGAAAATTTTCTCGACCTCCCCATTCCCGTTCATCGCCCATGGCCAGCCGCCGTCGGTGAAGAGAATGCGGTCCGGTTTCCCGGGGCACTTCACGATCGGCCGGTTGCGATGAAAAATCCTCCCGGAGCAGGCTTGGGGCATTCCCAGGGGCCATTGCTCCTTGTCGCTGGTGGTGATGCGCCATAGCTCGCGGCCCTCGGGATCGAAAAGCGCCATCGGCCCGTCGTCGTTGTAAATGGCCAGTTGATACTCCGAATCATCGCGGAACCGTCCCAGCGCGCAGCCTTGCGCGTGTTTGTCGGCTTGGGCGAGGCGCGCATGGCCATCGCTCATGACCAGATATTCCTTGTCGGAACCGGCGAAACCCAGGATGAAATCCCCGCCCGGAAATTGCAGGATGTCGGTGTAATCGACATGGCTGCGATCCTGATCCACCTTTTGGGGATCCACCGCGTCAACGATGCAGCGCCAGTTCCCCGCCGGTTTGACGGCGCAATAACCGATGAGATATTCCTTCCTTCCGTCGCGATCGGCGTCGAAATTCAAAATGTGATGCCCCCCGCCGGGAATGGCAACCGGTCCCCAGACGATCTCCAGATTTTTTCCGAGCCCGAGGACCGGTTCCCCATATTTCCATGGGCCGTATCCGCCCTCGCCGTTTTTGACGACCAACGCCGCCTCGCCCGGTCGGACCGGCTGGTCCATGGCGCCCACGATGTAGAAGTTGTCCTGCGGAAGGGTGGCTTGCGCCCGCACTTTTCCGGTGGAACCCTCCAGCAGCGTGATCCGGCTGCCTTCTGCCAGCGCGATTTCGACCGCTCCGTCCCCGTCGATGTCTGCCGCAGCCACGCATGATTCATGGGCATGGCAGATATAGGGACGATCCGGCGGATTCGGAGTTCCATAAGTCCAGAGCCTGGCGCCGTTGGGTTTGAACGCCGAAAGGCAGGTGCGCTTCGGACAAAGACCGGCAAACCTTGGCTTTTTCATGTACATGTCGGCGCCCAGCACGCCCGGACCTTGGTAGGCGAGGATTTCCATGCAGCCGTCGCGGTCAATATCCGCGAAAAAAAGTTCCGCTCCGCCATAGGGACCAAAATCGATTTCAAGGGAATGTTGAATGCTCATAAGTTGGAATTGAACATGGATGCGCAGGATGAATGGGATGTGAAATACTTCAGTCTTCAGCCTTAAAACCGAGTTCAGCGTTCAGAAATTTCAATGTTTGCCGGGAAAAGCATGAAGCAAGGATTGAGTGATGAATGAAATTCACATCGATAGACAGGATGGTCAGGATAAAATCCAAAACACCCCTCCGGCAATTAAAAACATCCTATTCATCCTGTTCATCGATGTTCAATCAGTTTGGCCAGATGCCTTAGGTTGACGCGTATGCGTCACGGCGGGAGCGGGACTTAATTCAATCGCCGCCCATTGCCGGTCCGCGGGTGGGAGTCCGGTCACGTACAGCTTGCGGTTGGAACAGTCGCAGACTGCGGCAGCCAGCGTCAATCCCGCAGTGGGATAAAGTTTGGTTCGTTTGCAGACCCGGCCTTCTCCTTTGTCGATGGCGGCGCAATCCTGGAGGGTTTTCACCGCCGGATTGCGGCTGGCGCCCAGGAATTCCGTGATCCGTTTGAGTCGCGCGGTGGATTCCGCCTGCGCCTCGGGAACCCTGCTCGCATTCAGCGGCGCCAGTTCCCCGGTCACATAATGGTTGGTTGCGGCGATGAAGTTTCCTTTCATGGGCCGGATGGCCAGCCGGTGCGCGGCCCGTTCAAAGATGACTCCGCTGCCCCGGGCGTCCAGCGCGCCGATGTTCAACCCCTTGCCCGCAAATGGATGTTTTTTCATGAACTCCACCGCCTCGGAGGTTGTCCGGCAGGAAGCCAGCAGGGGATAACATCCCAAGTGTTGGGGAAGTCCCCGGCCAGGCTGGGCGGCGGGGGCGGGCGCCGAATCGCAGCCAACAGCCAGCCCGGCCGAATTCATCCCGAACTCCGTCCAGACCGTGCCCACCCACCCGCAGTTGGCGATGCGCATGCCGTTTTGTTCGATGATCTGCACCAGCATCCGTTTTCGTTGGGAGGCGTCGATGTCGCTGGTTTTCATCAGCCCGCAGGTTTTTCCGTGCCGGTAAAGGGCGGTGGAACATTCCGTGAGTTTATCCGTCCCGGTCATGGCGTTGAACACATTCAACCAAAGGATGGTTTCCAGCGAGAGCCCCGCGCCGCTGGCGATGCCGCGCATTTCCTCGATCAACCAGGGAAAATGTTTCAATAAATAAGCTTCCATCCGGTCGCGCGCGGCCAGAACCGCGGGATTGTTTTTCTGTTTCCGCCAGAGCTCGATTTCATCCCATATCCATTCCGCAAACACCCGGCCATGCTCCAGCCCCCGTTCGTAGGGCGGGCCGGGATTGTCCAGAACGGGAATCACGACCGGACTGATCCCGCGGACAAGAGATTGCCCCGTGAGTTTTTCCTCCAGCTTTTCAAGATGTTGTTCCTCCCGCTGCGAATAACGGATCCGGCAGAGGACACTCACCGATTCCGCAGGCGTTCCGCGGGCGTAAACGTCGCGTGTTTGTTGGCGGCGCGCGCGCAAACTCCATCGGACGGTTTCCAGGCGGCCGGCCAGCCCCAGCGCTTCCGGGCCGGCTGGCAATTTTTCCATGTCTACCATGGCCATCGAGGCCGCTTCCGCGCGGGTGAGCGTTTCCCGTGCGGCGTTTTCGAGCAGTTCCCATTGGCGCCAGCCGCGCTTGATCCGGGGTTTTTCCCTCCAGAGAATCGCGAGCGCCGCCCGCGCCCGCTTTCGGGCTTCTTCAATCTGCTCCAAGGCCTTGGCCCGGTTTTCGGCGGACAACAGTTTTTCCCGTCTTTCGGGATAAGGCGCCCCCGTGTGGTCGAACCGGTTGAGATGGTCCCACCAGGTGAGTTGGACGGTTTCGGCAAAGGGAAGCGGAACCGCCAGCAGCCGGTGAACTTCGGTGATGCGTTTGTCGCGCAGGCCAAAACGGTATTCAGCATATTGCCGCGCAATGGCGGCTTCCGGCAAGTCCGGGGCATGGGACTTGGCCGCGCCGAAAAACCATCCCCAGTCCGCCAATTCCCATGATGTGCCCTTGGTCCAGTTGGTCACCAGGTGTTGTTTGACTTTCTCCCGCTTCAGAATCCTGGTCAGGTCGGCGATGCCTCTCAGGCATTCCTGGTAAGGCGCCACCAGGTCGCTGACGCTTCCCCCGTAAAGGATGCCGGAAGCGCCGATGATCGGGAATTTTTTCTTTTGGAACAGTCCGATGGCCAATGGCCTGGGCCATGTGGCCGGTTGATAATTCCAGTAAACGATCTGGGTCTTGTGGGGCAATTGATCCAGCGCCTCGGGATGATGCTCGAACATGTCGCTCCACAACAAAGGGGTGAGCCCGCGCTTCAGCAATGCGTTGCAGAGAGGCGCCACATGCTGGAGATACAACTCCGAAACGCCATGTTCCACCAGGAATTTTTTGCATCGGGGACAGACCCCCAGCATCCGGCATTCGTCCCCGCCGACGTGAAACCTTCGGATGTTGGGAAAAAGCCTTTGAATATCCCCTGCCATGGCAAGGAACTGTTTGCGGGCGGCCGGGTTGGTGGGGCAATACTGCTGGAAACAGCCCGGGCTTTCCCGCAAATGCGCATACGCGGGATGTTCGAGAATGAAATAATTGTGGCCAAGACATTGGAGAAGGGGAACGATTTCCAGCCCGAGTTGATCCGCCAGCCCGGCAAACCGGGATGTTTGTTCCGGAGTCCAGGTCAGGCGCGTGGCCAGTTCGGGCGCCGATGAATAGGGGAGCATGGCTTCCGCCTCCAAGCAGATGGAGTTGTACCCAAGGTCCGCCAGGTAACGAAGATGATCCAGCAACGCCGGAAAATCAGGGGCGCTCTGGGGCAGATTGTCGCGCAAAAGATGCAGGCACACATGCGCCATGCGCGTCGAAAAAAACGGTTTGCCTTTCTGGAGGAACGGAGGACGGAAAGTGGCGGAAGTCGTCATGCTTTTAATGTTTTTAGAAAAATGAATTGGAGATGGATTTCTTGGCAGAATGAACAAAATTGACAGAATTTTTATGCAAGACCATGTCCGGCCGCATGGCCGAACAATCCTGTAAATTCTGTTAATCCTGTCGAAAAGTTGTCCGCCGCAGGCGGATTTAATTTAATAAAACATAATCCATGTTTTCATCCGCACAATGGGAATGATGTGATAAAACTTTGAATTTTGTGACGATTTGGTAAGGTTGTCCGGGCTGAAGACGGAAGACTGCCATGGGCGGGATGACCTTCAGTTTTCAACCTTTAACCTAAAAAACCTGAAAAAATGCTCAAATTCCGCGAAATCTTTCGTCCTTCCCGGAACCCCTCGGTGAATCTCCCCATGGGGGTGCGCAGCGCCGGTCATTACCGGCTGGCGCCCGGATTTCAGAGTCCCGTGCGGACAAAGCAGTTCGTTCAGTTTTTTTTTGGGGTGGCGGGAACCGGCGTGGTGGTGATGAACAAGGCGGCGCGCAAATTGGGGCCGGGACAGGCGGCGCTTTATTTTCCTGGCGATTTGCATTGTTTTTACAGCCAGCGGGAGGAATGGGAGTTTTGTTGGTGGACCATGGACGGTCCCCTGGCCGCCTCCATGACCGCCGCATTCGGGTTGGCTGGCGGGCGGATTTACGATGTCGGACCGCTGCCGCAGGCTCTTTTTCGAAAAATGGTGGCCGCCTTGGGGGATGTGACTCCGGGAGGGGAGTATCGCGCCAGCCAACTGGCTTACGAGTTGCTTTCCCGAGCTGTCCGCGGCGGCGCGAAAACAGTGGCGGACCCGGAGGTGGCGGCAGCCATGGAGATCATTCACAACGAATGGAGCAATCCGTTGTTGAGCGTGGAATCCATTGCCCAACGGCTGCGTCTCCACCGCTCAAGTTTTTCCCGCCGGTTTCGCGTCCATGCCGGAGTTTCCCCGGTCAAGTATCTCACCATGTTCCGGCTGCAAAACGCCTTGACCCGCCTGAAGTCATCCCGCCAATCCATTGCCGAAATCGCTGCCGGTTGCGGTTGGGCCGATCCCGCCTATTTCTGCCATTGCGTGCATCTCGCCACGGGGTGTTCACCCAGGGATTTTCGCAGGCAATGATGGAAACTTCCCGGTTAAGCGCCATTCCAGTCTGACAGCCTTCAACTTGTCAGGGAAAAGATGTGGATGTCCTGGGATTTGCCCTTGACCTTGTGGAGGCCGAGGTCCTCGAATGAAAACTGGGGAGGGGCGGCTTTTTGGACGTCCTCGCTCAGGAGAATGGGACGCTGCAGTCCCTTGCAGAGCGATTCGATGCGGAAGGCCACGTTCACGCTGTCGCCCACGGCGGTGTATTCGCCGACATTGCCCAAAATGGCGCGCCCGGTGTGGATGCCGCATCCCACGGCAAAACCATACTTGGGATAATCGCAGACGATCATCTGGTGATAGTCCCGGGCCGCCACGATCATTTCACGGGCGGATTCCAACGGCCCGGTGATGTAGCTCAGGTCGCCCTGGGTATTGGCCTTGCGCCAGATGGCCATCACCGCGTCGCCGATGAACTTGTCGATGCCGCCTCCATGTTGTTCGATGATGCTTTGGACCTGGTTGAACCATTTTCCCACAATCTTCGACAGTTGTTCGGCGGGGATGCCTTCCGACAGCCCGGTGTAGTTGCGGATGTCCATCACCAGGATGGAGATGGTTTCCTGTTTCAGCGAAACCTGCGTCCGCATTTCGTCCCCGTCATCGGCCGCAGGCGCTTCCACGGCCTGGGCAGTCACGAATTCAATGTGGCAATTGCCGATTTGGATGGCATCGCTGTTTTTCAGGGCCACGGGTATGGTGACCCGGCGGTTGTTGAGAAAAGTTCCATTGGAACTGCCCAAATCGACAAGATAATAGTTTTTGTCGCTTTGCTGGCGGATGACGGCATGGGTGCGGGACGCCATGGTATCCTGCAAAACCAGATCGTTGCCCGTTCCCCGGCCCATGGAAAAAATGGGTCCCAAAGGGATCCGTTGGGGAGGCTGGCCCTCCATTTTAAAAATCAGCGCGGTGCTCATCCGAAAAATTTGCGCAGGTTTGATCTTGCGCTGGAACAAGCTCTAACTAGAATCCGTCACGAAATCAATCGAAACCTGCCTTGTCCCGTTTGAAAGAGAAGGAAATGGGGTTCATATTTTTTCTCTTGTCATTTTTGAGTGGGCAAAAGCGGTTTTTTAAACACATTTTTATCATGCCATATTACCTTTTTCCTCCTCCTGCAGGCGGCAAAATAACCATTGCCGGCGGAAAACTTTGCGTTCCCGACAAACCGGTGATTCCTTTTATTCGTGGCGATGGCACGGGGCCGGATATCTGGAAGGCCAGCCAACGGGTTTTCGATGCCGCGGTGGAAAAGGCTTATGCCGGCAAACGCCGGATTGAATGGTGGGAGGTGTTTGCGGGCGAAACCGCCAAAAAACGGTTTGACACATGGCTGCCCGATGAAACCGTGCAGGCTTTTCGGGAATATCTGGTGGGCATCAAGGGGCCGCTGACCACGCCGGTGGGCGGTGGAATCCGGTCCTTGAATGTGGCTTTGCGGCAAATGCTGGATTTGTATGTCTGCCTTCGTCCGGTGCGGCATTTTGCGGGGGTTCCCAGCCCGGTCAAACATCCGGAACAGGTGGACATGGTGATTTTCCGGGAGAACACCGAGGATATCTACACGGGCATTGAATATCCGGCGGGCAGTCCCGAGGCTGCGAAAGTGCTGGCGTTTTTCGAGAAGGAATTTCCAAAGGATTTTCAAAAGATCCGGTTTGGAAAGGATGAGAATTTGCGGGTGGGGGTGGGTTTGAAACCCGTCAGCCAGCCCGGTTCCGAACGGTTGATCCGGGCGGCCATTGAGTATGCGATCCGCAACAAGAGAAAATCGGTGACCCTGGTTCACAAGGGAAACATCATGAAATTTACCGAGGGCGCTTTTCGCGACTGGGGATATGCGCTGGCGGAGAGGGAATTTGGACGGGAAACCTACACATGGTCGCAGTGGGGGCGGACGAAAAAAGAAAAAGGCGAAGAGGCGGCCGAAAAGGAAATGAAAGCCGCCCAGGCCGCGGGCAGGATCATCATCAAGGATGCCATTGCCGACATCGCCCTCCAGCAGGTTTTGTTGCGGCCCCGGGATTTTGATGTGATCGCCACGCTCAACCTGAACGGGGATTATCTCAGCGACGCATTGGCGGCCGAGGTGGGGGGCATTGGCATTGCGCCGGGCGGAAACATCAATTACCTGAGCGGACACGCGATTTTCGAGGCCACGCATGGAACCGCGCCGAAATACGCCGGGCTGGACAAGGTGAATCCGGGGTCCGTGGTGTTGTCCGGAGAGATGATGCTGCGCTATATGGGATGGACCGAAGCCGCGGATCTGATCGTCAAGGGCCTGGACGGCGCGCTTGACGCAAAAAGAGTGACCTATGATTTTGCCCGCCTGATGGATGGCGCCACGGAGATTCGCTGCTCCGAGTTTGGCGACAGCATCATCAGGTTTTTAGACTGAAGAAAACAAATGCAATGGGGCGCTGAGGGGGATGAATTTCCCCGATGTTTTGAAAAGGCGGTGAAAAATGAATCAGAACAACATGATTGACCTATTGGGGACAGGGCTTTGCCCGGATCGGCGCAGGATCTGGTCCCAATTGGGTTGGGTGTTTGTGTTTGCCGTGGCCATGGGGCTGTTGGAGGGGATTTGCGTGATCTATCTCCGGCGGTTGCTGATTCCGGTGGGGGCGACCGTGGAGCAGTTGGGGCCGCCCATATCGCGGTGGCCGGTGGAAGTCGTCCGGGAATTCTGCACGATTGTCATGCTGCTGGCTGTGGCATGGGTGGCCGGTTTCAACTGGCGATCCCGCCTCGCGCATTTCTTCTTCATGTTCGGTGTCTGGGATATTCTGTATTATGTGGCTTTGTGGTGGTTTGGGGGATGGCCTTCGTCGATTATGGAGTGGGATTGCCTGTTCCTGATTCCCAAGCCGTGGTATGGCCCCGTGCTGGCGCCGGTGTTGATCAGCCTCTATTTCATGGTGGGGTGTTGCGTGGCGTTGGCTCATGAGAAATGGGGGTGTTCCTTGCGCGTGACCCTGCCGGCATTTGGCTTGCAGATCCTGGCCATGTTCATCTGGTATTGGTCGTTTGTGAAGGATTCCGATGCGATCAAGGCCTATGGCTATGAAGGAGTGCATTACTCGTGGTGGCTGTTCGCCGCAGGATTGGTTTGCGGATTGGCCAGCCTCTGGCTGGCGGGACGCGGGGGGGATGAATGCGCCGGGACGCTGGAGGGAAATTGATAAGAAGTTTCAGGAGTGCGGAGAAATGGGGAAAATGAATGTTGGCCGCAAAAAGGCGAAAGAGTCACAAAATGGATGGAAAACAGGTTGTTTCTTGTGATTTTTATGCCCCTTTGTGGCTGAAAATTTGCCACCTAATTTGAGGGAATTGGAGGAAAATCCGGATTTATTTGAAATGAAAACTCGGTTTCATCAACGCATTGAGGAAAAAACGGCTTCGGCCAAAGTCCCGCCCGTGCTGGTTGTTGCGCTGGGCGACAGTGTCACCCAGGGATGCATGGAAATCGATGTGATCGATCCGGTGAACGTTTATCACAATGTCCTGAAACAGATGCTGGAGCGCCGTCATCCGGGCGCCACCTTCAGCGTCTACAATGCCGGAGTTGGCGGCGACAATGCCGCCGGAGGACTCAAACGCTTGAAACGCGATGTGATCCGCCACGATCCCGATCTGGTGATTGTGGGGTTTTGTCTCAACGACGCCTGCGCCGGGCGCAAGGGCCTGGCGAAATACCGGAAAAACATGGAAGCCATCGTCAATAAAATCTGCGCCAAAACCCAAGCCGATGTGATCATCCTCACGCCGAATTTCATGGCCTCAAAAGAGACGCCAGGGATTGCGGAAGAACACCGTCATTTTGCAAAAACCATCCTGGGATGCCAGAACGAGGGGATTTTGAAGGCCTACGTGGATGAACTGCGGGATTTGGCCCGTTCCCTGAAGGTTCCGGTGGCGGACGTGCATACCGCCTGGGAAAAAATGGCCGCCGCCGGCGAGGATGTGAACGCCATGCTCTGCAATGGCCTGAATCATCCCGATGTCCCGCGCCAGCGTCTCATCGCCGAAACCGCGATGGCGGTTTTGGAAAGCGGTTTGGTCTGAAGACGGAAGGCTGAAGGATGTCGGAAAATAATTGAAAAACGCCGAAATCCGCGAAACTTGGGTTGTCGTTTTTACGTCAAACGTCGAGCTTCGTGCGTTGAGCGAAAGGCGCCGGGAGATGTTCCCGTTGATTTTCGGAAACGGGTCGAAAAATACCGTTCGTTTTTGAATCCGCAGAGGGAGGCAACCGATTTCAAAGGCAGTCCCGAGTGGGTGAGCAGTTCCTTGGCGCGTTCGATCCTGGTCCGGGTCAGCCAGTCAACCAGGCTGATGCCGTAAACGGATTTGAAGACATGGCGCAGATAGTGGTGGCTGATTCCCGCCTGCGCGGAGGCTTCCGCCAGGCTTTGAATTCGCCCGAAGTGGTTTTCGATGTGGTTGCGCGCCTTTTGCGCGGCGATTTCAGCGGCGGATCGGGCGGGGGCTTGCTGGTCCCCGCCGGCGGTTTGGAGAAACTGGATCATGACCGCGGTCAGGCGATAGTCCAGCGCCAGCCGCTCCGCGTCCGTCAGTCGCATCTTGACCTGACTGAGCCGGAGAATTTCCTCCTTCAGCGCGGCGTCCTGAAGGGGCGGGATGTGCAACAGTTTTCTTAACGGCTGCGGAGCGGGAGCGGGGCACGAAAAAATGACGCACGCGTCCTCGATCGGGGGATGCATGGTTTGATTGTGAACCATCCCGGGTGGATAGATGACGACACTGCCTTCCTTGTATTCCAGCGGCGCCGCATGGCGGGTTGTTGTGGTGCCTCCTCCCCGGATGTGGCAGACCAGCTCGAATCCACCATGGGAGTGAAAGGCGCAATGGGTGATGTTCTGCTGGAGACGCACCCCCATTTTGAAACGCAGCCGGTGCCGGGAGAAGAACCGGAAAAGGTCTTGTTCGATTTTTTTTGAAAAAGCCATAAAGTGAATTAGAAATTTATTTTTGCCGGGTGACTCTCGTGGGAATGGTTGAATGTCGGTCATTCTAATAGCCAAAAAGTGGAATGAAAAGCCATTTTGTGAAATTGCCGGAGGAACATTTGAGGGATAGGTTGAGGCAGATCGAAACACCGGAGCTTTTAAAAGGAGTTATTTATGCCGCATCGTTTGGTATTCACTGGAAAATCGCAGGCCGGGATGGAAACTTTCGAACCGCCCGCCGTGGCTTCCGGACAGGCAAGGGTTCGCGCCCTTTGTTCCCTGATGAGCATTGGGACGGAAACCATCGTTTTCAACCGGCTTTTTGATCCTGGCACCCATTGGGACAGATGGGTGAAATATCCGTTTTATCCCGGATATTCGTTGATTGGGGAAGTCGAGGAGATAGGACCCCAAACCGAAGGATTGAACAAAGGGGACCGGGTGGCGTTGCGTTGTTCGCACGCTTCGCACCATGTCGTGGCGGCGGATCAGTGCCTGCCGGTTCCGCGCGATTTGGACCCCAAACAAGCCGCGTGGTTTGCGCTGGCAAAGATTGCCTCCATGGGAGTGCGCGCCTCCGAATGCCGGTTGGGATCGCGTGTCATGGTCATTGGCGCCGGACCGGTGGGGCAGATGGCCGTTCGATGGCTGAGGGCCGCCGGGGCGGAGGTTTTGCTGGCGGTGGATCCGGTTGCCAAACGGCTGGAGTGGGCGATGCGAGGCGGCGCCACTCACGGGATCGCCCAGCCGATTACGGAGGCGATGGACGAAATCAAAAAGGCGAATCACGGGGAATTGCCGGAAATTGTGATTGATTCCACCGGGAACGCTGCGGTGTTTGCCGCCGCGTTGAGGTTGGTCAAGAACCGGGGGAGGCTGGTGTTGCTGGGGGATACCGGCATGCCCTCCCATCAGTGCCTCACGTCCGACGTGATTTCCCGTGGTTTGTCCATTGTTGGCGCGCACGATTGCCATGAGACCGCCGAATGGAATGCCGCCCGGATACAGCGCCTTTTCATGGCATTGGTCCAGACGGGGCGTTTTTCCCTGGAAGGTCTCAACACCCACGAGTTTCATCCGCGCGATTGCGTCAAGGCTTATGCCGAAGCCTCCGACCGCCGCGGGGGAATCATGGGATTGCTTTTCGATTGGACGAAATGAGATTGATTGAAATTATGGGAAGGTTTTCAGCTGTTTGGGTTGATAAGCCGCATAGTTCCGAGGCCTGCGCTGTGTCGAAGGCCCGATTTTCTAACAGTCTTCAGCCTTCAGTCTAAACAACCTGATAGTTAAGAAAGGATATATGAAAATCAGCGCGCCTGACTGGTGTTTTTTTAAAAAGGGTTGTGACCCGATTGACTATTACCGTCGGTTAAGGGATTCGGGCATTGCCGGCGTGGAAATGGTTCCGGAGGAACGATGGGATGCCGCCAGATCGGCGGGGTTGGAAATTGTGAACATTCCCGCGCCGGGAATGCAAAAGGGGCTGAACTCCACAGTGAATCACGTGGAGATTCTCCCCCAAATTCGCAAAACGATCCAACAGGCCGCGAAGGCGGGTATTCCACAGGTCATTGTGTTTAGCGGCAATCGAAATGGGGAGCCGGAAGACGCTGGATTCAAAAATTGCCTGGAGGGTCTGAAGACGCTTCTTCCTTTGGCCGAATCTTTGGCTGTGACCCTGATCTTTGAAATGCTAAACAGCCATGATCATGCGGGCTATGAGGGATGTGACAGCCACTACGGATTTGAACTGGTGCGCCAACTGAACTCTCCGAACATGAAGGTTTTATATGATATTTATCATCTGGCGCGAATGGGAGAGAAAATCTTTCCGGCGTTGACTGATAATCTTTCCAGTGTGGCCCATATTCATGTGGCGGAGATTCCCCGCCGCACCAAACCCCTGGCGGACGGAAACCCCGGCTATCGCGAGATGGTGAAAAAAATTCAACACGCCGGTTATCAGGGGTTTTTGGGATTGGAGTTTTTGCCGCAAACCGATCCCTTTGATGAACTGAAGGAAGTTTGCCGATGTTTTCAATCATTGGCTGCCGGTTGATTTTGCGGCAGGGCGGCGGCGCGAGCGGGGGGTGGGGGGATTGCTGGGTAAAAACTTGACTGTGTGTCCTTTAACCGGAATGTTTCCGGGGGCGCCGCTTATGAAAAATAAAAAGAATGACCATTTTTTTGGTTTTACTTTAATAGAACTTTTGACCTGCTTGACAGTGGTTTCGGTTCTGGCGGCTTTGCTGGGGGGCTCCTTGAAAAAGGTCATGGAAAAAGGAAAATCGGTGAAATGCATGAACAACCTGAGACAGCTTGGTTTGGCGATGGCCCAATACGCGCAGGATAATGATGATGTTTTTCCGCCCGCATTGAGCGATACGGGAACCCGAAAATGAGCCCAGGTTGTGCGTTCCTACACTCAAAATACTGACACGCAAATGAAGGATGGAAACACGGTTTATCGGTGTCCGGCTGATATGAAATATTATGCCGATTCCCAGGATTACCGGGAGATATCCTACGGAATAAACGCGTTCGACAACGGCGGGATCGGCGCCATTTACCCTTGGGGAGGGGCGTGGAGTTTTTTGACAAGAATCAGCGGTGTGGCCAATTCCGCGCAAACGATCCTTCTGGCCGATTCGGGGCACATGAGCGAGGATGGCGGCGCCGCCTATATCATCCTGCCCGCTACCAGCGCTTCCGGCACCAAGGCGAATTATTATATCTATCCCCGCCACAGCCAGGGGGCCAATGTCCTTTACGTGGATGGGCATACGGAATATGCCGATGCCGCGCGGTTGAATGAAATTAAAAATGATTCCAAGTATTGGAAGGCCAATTGAAGATGGCTGGTGAACGAGGCATGACTTTTATGTCCGGTGCGCGTCTTTTTTTGTTTGTTGCATCCGCGGTTTTTCTGGCGTCCGCCAAGCCTGCTGCCGGGGAAGTTCCGCCACCGAATGCCATAACGGTGAAAATTGCGACAAGCGGCGCGTTTGGAGTGTTTTATCATGATGCGTCGTTGATTTCCGAAGTGGCGTTGATTGCGCCGGTCAAGGATTGGAAAGGCTGGCATTTTGATCAAAGAAACCTGGCGGATACAACCGCCGCATTGATCGAACGTTCGGCTGAACGGGTCGAATTGCAGGGATTTTTTGGCGGCGCCGGGGTGGCTTTCAGGCAGAACTTGCGCGCGGACAGCGACGGATTGCATGTGGAGTATGCGTTGATTGCGGAAAAAACGATCGCTCCACAGAAGGTGGCGGTGTTGGGAGTCATTGACGAAAAGATTCTCACCGGTGGTTCCTGCAGACTGGACGGACGCGAAAGAATTTTTCCCGGACAGCCCCGGCAACAGCTCATTTTTAACGGCGATTGCGCGCAGGCGGATTTTTTGATGGGTGACTTTCAGTGCCGGATTGACAACAATGCGGGTGGTTTTTCGCTGGATGATGGACGGGCGGGGTTGAAGAAGAATGGTTTCCGTTTCTGGCTTTTCAACAAAGGGTTGGAAAAGTTGGTTTCCCTGCAGGAGTCCGTTTTGTCTTTCACCCTTAAAATCACCCATTCCAAGGGTGAATGCCCGGTGGTATTCGTTTTGGATTCAGACCGGAAAGTATGCCTGGATCTGGATGTTGACCAAGAGGGGCGCTGGGGGATCCGGGCGGACGGACGCCAAGTTGTCACGGACATGGTTTGGTCGCTGGTGGACCGGTTTTCCAAAAAACCGGGCAATTATTTGGAGCAGCAAAAAAAGGATCTGACGGTGAAACGGGGCGGTGGGGAAAAATTCGAAAATGGGGGGGCGGACGAGCAAACAATCAAAAATAATGTTCTTGGTCAGGAAATTCGCGTCAAGCGAAATTGGCGGAAAATTTCCGGGAGGCTTTCCCTTGAATTTGACATTGCGCCGTTGATGCCGGTGGATCCGGGAAGTCTGGCTTTGGCTTGTTACCTTCCCGCCGCCAAAGATGGGAATATTGTTTATTTTCGAACAAGCAAAGCCGGTGTGTATAATAGAGGAGTATTCAGGAAAATAGCGCGGTCATCCTATTTGCTCTGCGACCTGGCCCAGAATGTTGACAAATTTTGCTGGTTGTATGGCGGCGACCGGGGAATTGCCGTGGAAATAGAGTCGGACGCGGACAATGCGGCGTTTCATGAGGGATATTTTGGTTCTGATCTTTATGGGGTTTATTTTTTCCCCAGGCTGGGCCGGGATGGGGCCGGGCAACGGGTGAAAATGAATGTTTATCCCATCAATCAATGGTGGTTGTCGCAACAGCGGCAGCGGTTAAACAGCATCCGGCTCGAACGGAGAAAGCTATTGGAGCCGGTTGTTTCACCCGGGCTCCGGCCTGCCATAGTGGAGGTCAGGGCGGCAAAGAACAGGATGGAAAAATTTGATAAATTCGAAGTCGATGTCCGGCTGGAGGCTGTTTTTAAAAACCCCTATGATCCCAGGGAGATCGAACTGACGGGGGAATTTCATTCGCCGGATGGAAAGATCATTTTAATCCCCGGCTTTTTTTACCAGGGATATGAGAAAAAAGGGACCGGGTTGCTGAAGGCCGGCAATCCGGTTTGGAAAATCCGTTTTACGCCCCAGATGGCGGGAAGATGGAAATACCTGGTGAAATTGAGAAATGCGGGGGAAACCATTTTTTCTCCAGAGGGCTTTTTTCAAGTGGAGGGCGGAGCGAGGAAGGGGTTCGTAAAAATCAACAAAAAGAATCCGCTGTATTTTCAGTTTTCTGATGGGAGCGATTTTTTCCCGGTTGGCGTCAATCTTGCATATCCAGAGGAGGGTTTTTTTGGGGATTATGAAAGGTGGCTTTCCAAGCTGGCGAAAAACGGGGGGAACGCAACCCGGCTCTTTTTGCATCCGTTTTCCTGTGGCGTTGAATGGTCGGATTCATCGGCGGCCGGTTCCTGTTTAAGATCCAATGAAGGGCTGTTTTATGGAGTCGGCAAATATTCGCAGGACAACAGCTGGCGGTTGGATTGGTTGCTGGAGGAGATGGCGCGGAAGGGTGTTTATACGGTGGTGTGTCTGACTCATGCCATGCAGCTTGCCGGCTGGTGGGACATGAACCCCTACAACGCGCAGCAGGGCGGGCCCTGCAAAAAAAAGGATGATTTTTGGACGAATGCGGAAGCCAAAAGATTATACAAGCAATATCTGCGCTACTTTTTAAGCCGGTTTGGACATTGTCAGCAGATTTATATTTATAATCCGCTGGCAG
This sequence comes from Verrucomicrobiia bacterium, assembly GCA_028687435.1. GTDB lineage: Bacteria > Verrucomicrobiota > Verrucomicrobiia > JABWAM01 > JABWAM01 > JAQUAF01. Next base: position 78,734 of record JAQUAF010000013.1, read on the forward strand.
AAATCAACGCGCCCCTGGATTGGATTTCCGAAATGCATCAGTACATAAGGGAAAATGATGTTTACGGGCATTTGTTAACGCATAATTTCGGATCGGCGGAAGTATGGAGCCAGCCTTGTGTTGATGTCATCGATGTCCATCATTATGGCGAGAAGGATGGCAACTGGCCGGATTGCGTGGAACTGTTGAACGCCCAGGGCGCGGCCCTGACCAAAAAATTTGGCAAACCCTATTTGATCGGTGAAATGGGGCTTGATTGGACCAAGCCGGATAGTTATTTCGACCGGAGCGGGGTCTGCTTCCATAACGCGCTTTGGAGTTCGTTGTTTTCGCGGCATTGCGGAACCGCGTTATATTGGTACTGGGATAAGTATATCGATTATTTGAATTTGTGGAACCACCTGCTGGCGATAAGAAAGTATTCTTCGGATATTCGTTTCGACCATGAGTTTGAGCCATTTCGGATCCCCGGCCGGGATGTGCAAATTCCCGGCGCCAGGGAAGCTTATGAGGATTTGATCATGACACCGACGGCGGGGGCGATCCGGAATGATATTGGCGGCTTTTTTGAAGTTGGAGATGACGGCTGGGTTGTTGGCGATGGGCCGGTGGGATTTTCCCTGAACGGAAAAGCACCCGGGGGCGCGCCCCGCAATGAACCCCATTTCAAGTTCAAATGCGTTCGACCAACCCGTTTTGTTGTGGCGGTGAGGAAGGCTTCTGAAAACGCGCGCCTGGGCATCGTCATTAATGGAATAAGCAATTTTGACGCCAAAGTTGAGGATGGCAAACAGTATGAGGTGGAAATTCCAGGGGGCGAGGTTGAGGCTGAAGTAAAAAATAACGCGAATGACGGTTACATTGAGGTCAGGAACATCATTTTGGAAAAATTTAAAAAGGTTTCGACGCCGGGCGCCCGCGTGTTGGGAATGCGGAGTTCGGAACAGATCCTGTGCTGGATTCAGGATGAAAAGAGTAACTGGCGGGGGAGAAAGGAAAAGATTCTTGATCCTCTGTCGGGAGCGGTTTTCAAAATAAAGGGTATTTCCCCTGGCGATCATGAGATTGAGTGGTGGGATGCTTATGACGGGCGTGTTTTGCGGAAGGATGTTTGTCTTGATGAGGGGGGATGGATCAATGTCCGTGTGCCTGAGTTTTGTTCGGATATCGCCTGCAAGATAAGAAGGCTCAATAAATAACCGTTTCCATGCGCCTTGCTGGCGCTTTTACAGGAGGACCGTAATGAAGAAACAACAGTGTGTTTGTAAATTGGGACGGTGTCCTGATGCAAGGTCGTCATTTAAAAAAGGCCGTTTTATTTATCGGCGGACTGTTTTGCGGCAGGCGTGTTACGATGTGGTTGTCGCTGGCGGCGGTCCGTCCGGCATGGGCGCCGCCCTGGCGGCGGCCCGGCAGGGCGCCCGTACGCTTCTCGTGGAGCAAAACGGTTTTTCAGGCGGAAATGCAACGGCCGGGTATGTGTTGAAATTCCATGGGTTTGTATCGAAAAGGAGAAACTATGTTGTTCGCGGCATTCCTTTGGAATTGGTGCGAAAAATGAAAATGGCCCGTGGCGCCTGCGCGGTCGCCGATTGCGCTGATGGTTTTGTTTTTGACCCGGAATGCTGGAAGAGAACCGCCGACGACCTGCTGGCCGCGGCGGGAGTGGAGGTGTTGTTTCACTCCTTTGCAGCCGATGTCATCAGGCGGAAGCATGACTTGGAGGGCGTGGTGATTGAAAACAAATCCGGCCCGTTGTTGGTTCGCGGAAAGGTCTTCATTGATGCCACCGGCACCGGCGATGTGGCCATTCGCGCGGGGGCGGAATATCAAAAAGGGCGGAAGGGAGACCAGGCCATGCAACCGATGTCTTTGGGGTTTCGTCTGGGGAATGTGGCGTCTTTTGACATCAAGGAGATCCGGCCGCTGATGCGCCAGGGGGTGGCTGCCGGGGAAATTCCATTCATTGGCGGGCCGTGGATTGATTTCACCGGCGCTTCGCCAAGAAATGGCGAGGTTTTGGTCAATGCGGTGCGGATGTGGGGGGATGCTTCCGATGTTTTTGATCTCACGCGGGCGGAGATTGAGGGGAGGAAGGCGGTTGAAAAGATCACGGCATTCCTGAAAAAAAAGGCAAAACCATTCAGCAAATGTTTCCTGGTGGACTCTGCGCCGGTCATTTCATTCCGGGAGGCCAATCATATTTTAGGCGATTATATCCTGACCAAGGAGGATGTTTTGGCGGGGAGGAAATTCGAGGATGGGATTGCCGCCGGTGTTTGGGGGGTGGATATTCATTCCCCGACCCCCGGGGTGGATTGGAACTGCACCGGGTTGGATGATTATTATCTTATTCCTTACCGCTGTTTGCTGGTCAAAGGGATTGGCAATCTTTTGGTGGCTGGCGGTCCCGCGTCGTTTTCCCATGAGGCCTGGGCTTCGACACGAGTCATGGGCACCTGCATGGCCATGGGACAGGCGGCGGGAACAGCCGCAGCTCTGTCTGTGAGAAGGAACAAGAGCCTTCGTCGAATTGATGTGGATGAGTTGAGGGAGGTTTTGAAAAAGAAGGATGTTTATCTGTGAAGGAATGGAATCTGTGGATGTCTTTGACCTTTTGCATTCGTATCAGCCTGATTTTTGCATGATTTGATCCGTGCTTTCCAGATGGACTGCAAATAAGAGATCTTTGCATCTGTCAAAAAACACCAGATCTATAAAAGAGCTAGGAGTTCCGCATGCAATCATGCCGGAATGCGTCCGCCAACGCCTCTCATTTTCCCTCTTCGGAATGCTTTGTCCAAAGAATTTCGCCGCAGGCATCCCACACTTGAACCATCGGATTAACCTCCTCGGCTTTCGCCTCAACCGCAAGTCTTCGCGCAAGATGCTGACGAAGCGATTTGACAATCACCCGATATTTTGCGATAAGGCTGTCTTGGCTCCCCCCGATCGTGCGAATTTCGCGTCCGAGCAAATCGCATTCTTCCTCCTTCTTCTCGGACGACATATCCTTGTCAATCAAATCCAGTATTTTTTGTGAAAGCACGGCGCATTCCTCGGGTGTTTTGCATTTTTCTTTTGCCCCATCATAACACTTCTCAATATGACTCAAATGCGAAATACAGGCAAGGATCATCGGTTTCAATGAATCATGGCCATGCATGGCTTGCGTCAACATTCTGTTTTGACATCCAGCCCAATCACGATATTCATTGATTCGTTTGCGTTTTGTCTGAACTTGCTTATTCATGCTATCAAATAACCTTTTCAAGGTTTCCTTCTCCTTTTGGGCTTGATCGTCCTTAAATACGCGCAAAGCCTTTTCAGTCACATAACACGTGGCTGGAAATACATCATAGACACTTTTTGCAATCTCCAGCTTGCGCAACAGATTCTCTGGCAAAACTTCACTCATTTTGGTCAGGGGCATGACGTATCGCATGGTCGAATCGCAATTTTTTGTGGGGTAAATGATCCCTTTGAAATTTTCATCATAAAGCAGTTGCTGCTCTCTTCCAACCAGGGGAGTCTTGAAAAACACCCCATTATTTTCAAAATAAAATGGATACACAAAAGATCCCAATGAAGTGGACCAGATCTTTAAGGCCTTGGCGTCAAGAAGACACATTCCGTACCGCCAATATTTATGCAGTTCCGGTCCTTTATACGCCAAATTCCAAACATCAAAAGTGTTGTCAAGCAAACTCATATTCGTCAGCGGAATGACGCCTTTTTTAATCCTCAACGCAAGGGACCAGTGCGCCGGAACAAGGGGGACCCACCCGCTTTGAGCGAAATTGACCTTATCCATCCGCTGGCTCACCGGATGCCAGATGGAGGGACCATACAGCAACCCGATGCACAAACTCTTGTCAGCCCCGAATTTTATCCGATTTCCACTAAAAAACGCCTCTCCCATCTTATCCACACGTTCCACATCACGCCGGTCCTGCCGCAAGCATACGATATTATCCCTTCCACCCCATATGCAGCTCACGATCGCCGAACCATTTCCACCTAAATTCATCAGGCAGTGGGCGCCAGGAGGAACATAACACGTATCATTGGTTTCATTTGGAAAATAGAGATAATCTTCAGCCAACTGATCGGGCAATACGGCAACTTGAACGGCAGCCTTCACGTCGATTGCATCAATAATTTCGGATCCATTTATAAAAATATATTCAGAATCATTTTGCAGCGCAACCGAAAACAGCGCTTGCTTCTCCTCCCCATAAACACTTAATTCAACCTTTTTGGCGCCATTTTCAACAAGCTTCCAAGATGCCATCCCCACCGCCGCCTGTTGTTTGACCGGGATCAGCTCATAGATTGACCCGCTCTCTTTTCGTTCGGCAGCGGATACTTTTACCGGCAGACCTGGCTTCATCTCCAGTTTAAGCTGATCATTTGAAATCACAATGCCATCTTGATCATTGATCACGTGAAAAGTTGCGGCGCTTGATTGCAAAAGCGAGAGGCAATAGAATGCCACGTGAAATAATTTTGTTTTCATTTTTTATCCTTTGTATTTTATGAAAAATCATGGCTGCCGGTTGATTGTCTCGCCGTCCGCGCCGGGTGCCGGCCGAAAGCGCTTCTTTAACTCATAAGCGCCCGCCAATTCATTGGCCATTCTTTCATATCCCAGGCTTAGGGGATGGCTGGCATCCGCAAACTCCGCGCTCGGCAGGTCCGGGACAACCCAATGTTCAACGTGATGTTCTTTCAAATAGCCCTCCACTTCCGCTCGCAACTGTTTGTGCTTTTCCTGGCTGGTTTTACTGAGTAAATAGGGATTGAAAGGCCCAACCAAAACAAAAACCTGATTTCCTCTGCCAGTGAGAAGCTGCAACGCTCTTCTAAAAAAACGCCACTGCACTGAACCTCGCAAATCCACCCACTCAAAATCCTGTTTCCCGATTCCCTGTTCCTCCCACGTTTTGGGGGCGCCATGCGGCTTGTCATCCTTAAAATGCGGCCCTTCTGCGCGCCCTTTAAATGACAGGCGATACGGATGATCCATCGTCCACTGGAAAAAACCCACATTATCAAAATAGACCATGTTGACATGGTTGAGCCAGGTCAAAAAAGAAACCTGGCGGCTCATCACATTTCGGATCCGTTCCGTAAATTCCGCGCGATAACACGCGGGCTTGGAAAAAAATTGCGGCACCAGCCCCGGATGATTAAAACGCGCCTCCTCATTCCCCTGCAAATCCAGCCTGGCTGAGGTATACCATAAGGGATTGAAATTAATGATCACCTGCCGGTTGCGCAGCGATGTCCCATGGTATTTAATCAAGCCATAAATGGCTGCGGGATGAAGTCCATCCACTCCCAAATTGGCGAACAGTTCGCGCCCGGCCGCTCTATTCAACGCATGGGACAGGGTCTCTTCCTTCTTGACATACTGCCCCCAAATCACCGAATCCCCAATCAGGACACAGGGATATCTCTTCACGGCTTCATCACACCATTGTTTAAACATCCAATAGTCATTGCTCAATTCATAGGATAATCGGTAGTCGGACGGCGGACAAAACCGCTCGCACGTTGGCCATAAGAACGGCACTCCCCATCCGATCACGGCCATGAAAAAAACGACCCATAACCACTGCTTCAACGTCAGCCGCTCCACGTTCGAGGCAAACGGCGGTTCCGTATCACTTGTTTTTTTTGCTTCACTCATGGCGGTCTTTCGTCGTTTGCGTGATTTTCCGGGGTTAAATGTCATCCAGCATGCTCACATCACCCGCATCCGTCCCCAAATATCGCGCCTTCAGGAGACGCCGCATGATCTTGCCGCTCTTGTTCTTCGGAATGCTTTCCAAAACAACAAATTCCTTCGGCGTCGCCATGGTGGAAACCCTATTGGATATATGCAGCCGAACCTTAAGATCCAAATCACTGTTCCATTCGCATCCCTTTTTCATCGTCACAAACGCCACCACCTTCTCCCACAGCAATTCATCCGGGGCGCCAATCACCCCGGATTCGGCAATCCCCTCCATCTCCAACAACGCGCTCTCCACTTCGAACGGACTCACCAAGTGCCCCGCCGTGTTGATCACATCGTCGCTTCGCCCCATGAACCAATAATATCCCTCGGCATCACGATAGGCGGTGTCTCCGGTCATATACCAGCCATGCTTGAACTTCTGGCGATAAACCTCCTCGTGCCGGTAGTAAGACGCAAACATCGATTCCCAACCAGGCTTTAAACACAGGTTCCCCTGTTTGTTATCCGGCAGCAGCGTTCCATCATCGGCGACGATGGCCGGCCCAATACCCGTCACCGGTTTGCCCATGGATCCCGGTTTGATCGGCAAGCCAGGCCGGTTCGTGATCATAATGGCGCCCGTTTCAGTTTGAAACCACGTGTCGTAAATATCCTTGCCCAACACCGCGCGTCCCCACTTGATCACTTCCGGATTCAACGGTTCGCCCACGCTAAAAACATGACGAAGTTTTGGGAGCTTAAACCGGGCAAAAATCGCCGGGTCTTCACGCATCAACATGCGCAGAGCCGTCGGGGCGGTGTACCATACCGTAAGACCATATTCCTCCAGAATCTTGAACCATTCTTCCGCGGCATACGCGCCCCCAAAATGCACCTGGGTGACCCCCAGGCTCCAGGGGCCAATGATCCCGTAAGAGGTGCCGGTCACCCAGCCATGATCCGCCGTGCACCAGAAAATATCATCCGTCTGGAGCTGGAGAACTTCCCGCGCCGTTCGGTTTTGCAACAGAACACTCCGATGACAATGCAACACGCCTTTGGGTTTGCCGGTCGAACCCGACGTGTAATGCAAAACCGAGGGGGTCTCCGCGGAGGTCAACGGCGTTTTAAACTCCGTCTCGGCTTGTTGCATCAACAGGGGCAGACTCAGAATATCCTCCGTTTGATGTTCCGAAGCATCCACCAGAAGAATCACCTTCAAATCGGGTAGCTTTTCCCGGATGTGAAGCAACTTCCGCAGATAGCTCTTGCGCGTCAGAATGCCTTTGGCCTTCGCATCACCCAATCGATCCAACAACGCCTCCCCGCCAAAGTTGGAGAACAACATGCCGGTGATCAGTTGAGCTTTCATGGCCCCCAGAAACGAGGAAAACACATCCGGGATCTTGGGCAGGAAAATGAAAAACACATCGCCCATTGAAAACTCCAGCGTTTGCATGACATTGGCAAAACGCGAGCTTTCCCGTTCCAAATCGCCAAAGGTCCATTGGGTCCGTTCCCCATGCGCGCCCAGACAATGCATGGCGATCTTTGCGGAAAGACCGCGGTCGCATTGCAGACGGGTGCAAATGTGACCAATGTTATATTGACCGTTCTGGATAAGTTCTGGGTTCGTATTCATCGAATATTCCTCCGCTTAAAACTGAAAGTAAATAAAGGCGCCGCCTTCCGAGGAGCTCAGAAAGAGGCCCAGCAACATCAACACCGCCATGCCCACCCGCACCACCCCCAGCTTCAGCACCTCCTGAAATCGCGTCTCGCACAACGATTCATAAAGCCAGACCAACGCCACCAAGAGAACCATTAGCGCCGGAATCTGCGGGGTTTGCCAGGCGGCGGTAAAGATGCGCCGGACAATGAACAGCGCTTCCGGCAACGATGGAGCGCGGAAGAAGATCCAGGTAAAGGTCACAAAAATAAACACCCCCGCCTGTTTCAGCAGCTTGGGCACCCGCTTGCGGTAAAAAGAGGATCGTTCCATTTCAGACGTGGCGGCCAGACCCAGACCGTGAAGCGCTCCCCAGATGATAAACGTCCAGGCCGCGCCATGCCAAATACCCGAAACCAGAAAAGTCACCACCAAAGCCAGGGCCGTGCCCACCGCCCGCCACTCCCGCCAGCGCATCTGCAACGGCATGAAGATGTAATCCAAGATCCACCGCGAAAACGAGATGTGCCAACGCCGCCAGAAATCGCCCAAACCCGTCGCCAGATAAGGATGATTGAAATTCAAAACCAGATGAAATCCCATGAGCCGGGCCACGCCCCGGGCCATGTCCGTATAACCGCCAAAATCAAAGAAAATCTGCCAGCCATAGGCGATGCTGGCCAAAACCAGTTCCGGCGCGCCGAAAGCCTTGGGATCGCCGTACACCCGATCCACATACAAGGTAAGATAACCGGCCAACACCACTTTTTTAAAGAGCCCCACCAGGAACAGCGACAGGCCATCGGTGAAGTTTTGCAACCGCACCGCCGGAAATTGCTGAAGCTGCGGCAACAATTGGGACGCCCGCGAAATCGGTCCCATCAGTTGTTGGGGGAAGAAACAAACAAAACTGGCGAACCGCCAAAAGTTTCGTTCACGTTCGGCCTTGCCCAGATAAAAATCAATCAGGTAACTTAACGACTGAAAGGTGTAGAAGGAGATGCCGACAAACGGAATCAACCGGTCGTAATCAAGGCCGGGCGGCATGAGCGTGGCGGCATCGGAAAGCTTTGCCGAAAGATGAAACCAGGACAACACCGCGTTAACGTTTTCCACCGTGAAACGGGCATATTTAAAGAAGAGCAACGGCGCCAGAGTGTTGACCACGCCAATCCACAGCCAGATGCTGCGGCGGCCATATAACGCTCCCCAAGCCATGAGCAGCGCCACCAAGCCCATCCCACCCATGGTGGGCCGCAGCGTTTTCGGTCCCCCCGCCACCAGCCCCAGACAACCAAGGGTGGCCATCGCAAAGACCACAAACGTCCATTTCATCACCCGATCATCGAACTGGAGCCGCGTCAGACGCGCCAAAACATTCACTTTTTGGGTTTCGGCGGGACAGCGATCCATCAGGGCGACCAGAAAGAAAACGAACGTGGTGATATAAAGCACCAGGAAAGGATAACAGGGATTCCACCAACCATAAAAAAAGTAAGACGCCACGGTCAGCCAGGGAAGCCACAACCGGGTTCGCCGCAACGAATAGAACCCCGCCAACACGACCAGGAGAAAGATCAGAAAAGACCAAGAGTAAAAAAGCATGGTTCAGCCTCGCAAATTGGATATAAACCTTGCGCTTCAGGATGGTTGCGATCCGCCCGATCCCGTTTTGCTTTCAATGCCGCGCAACAGGTCGCCGACATTCTTAAACGTCAGCAGTTCCTTTTCCGTGAACCGAATCTGAAAACCTTTTTCCACCGCCAGAATCAGGTTCACGTGCGACAGGGAATCCCATCCGTCCACATCGTTGGCGGTCATTTCCGGCCGGATGTCGATTTCGTCATTGTCAAAGACGGTTTGAAAGATGCCATTCAGTTTTTCAATGGTTGTCATAAGCGTATTTCTTTCCGGTTGGAAGTGGTGTCTATTGGGCATTTCGGACACAACGGAATCCATAAGTATCATAACCTTGACAGATGTCCGCCGTGGTTGGGCTGTCCTTTTGGCGGATAACGCTATTGCATTTGCTGTCACGATCATCCCATGAACCTCCACGTAAAACGCGTTTGCTTCCTGAATCCGGCCCCCGGGGATTTTCGTTCGCGCCGACCGCGTAGTAGTTTTCCGCATAGTAGTCATGGCACCACTCGGAAACATTGCCATATATATCGTGGAGATGAAAGGCGTTGGGAAGTTTTGCGCCGACTTCGTGGGGTTTTTTGGCGGAGTTTCCGCGGTGCCATGCATATTTTTCCAGATCAGCTTTGCCGCCGCCAAAGAAGCAGTTATCCTTGCTGCCAGCTCTGCTGGCATATTCCCATTCGGCCTCGGCTGGAAGACGATAGCCGTTGGCGCTGAAATCGCAATTCCACGTTTGCTCGTTGTAGCATGGGGTAAACCCCTCTTTTTTGGAACGGGCGTTACAGTAGCGAACGGCATCAGTCCATCTGACACGTTCCACGGGGCCCTTGGGATTGGCAAACTTCGAAGGATTTTGTCCCATAAGCGTCAAAAAAGACTCTTGTGTGACTTCATAAACATCCATGTAGAAGTTCCCAACCTTCACCAGGCGAACGGGTCTTTGATCGGCTTCGCCAGTAGGCGATCCCATTTCAAAGGCGCCTCCCGTGATAAGCGCCATTTTGATGCCTGATGGTGTTGTGAAAATCTGCTGTGGATTTTCACTGTGGACACAAGCCGAAATAAAAAAAGTTCCAAGAAGCAACAAGATTTCAAGCATAAAATTCTCCGGTTTGCGAACGGGAAGTGTTAAATTCATGGTTTTAAGTGGGGGATATCAAGCAACGGCTGAAGCAGCAGCCTTGACAGAAATAATCTTATAATCGAATGGTTTCAGGCATTCCTTTTTCCATGTTTTGTCAGCGAATGGTTGTGGCGTGTTTAAATTCAACCGCCAGCGGAAGGCCTGGCGCCGGTGTGAAAAATTCGCGAGAATTGCGCACGCCATTTGGCTTGAAACATAGGCTGCTGATTTTATCTCCGGCTGGTCGGTTTCGACGGGAGATTCCCCGTGGGGATAAAACCTCATGTTTTGAATGGGGTATTGATGAAGCTCGCGGGTGGCCCTGCGCCAGTGTTCATAGCCAAACCAGTAAAAGCCAAATCCTTTTAACAAGGCATGCAAAAGAACCTTTTGGGTTTCGGCGGCGGGGGCGTTGGGAGGAATCATGGTGTAGGCGCAAACCGATCGGGGGATGACCCCCATGAATTCAAGATGAGATTCATATCCGTCCAGCCCGGGCAGGCCGCGGTGATAGTTTGGATAATAGGCCACATTTTCGCCCATCACCACGACATCGCACATGTTTTCCATGGCGACTCTGGGAACGGCGGTTTGGTGCGCGATAATGATGCCGTTTGAGCCAATCAATTTTCGGGTTGCCCCAACCAGATCCAGCATCTCGTCGGTTTCCGTGTGCAGATAGGGGGCATGCCGCCGGTTGAAACAATACACACTGTTGAGTCCGTCGAAATAAGCGCCATCAAACGGATGGTTTTCGAGCACGGTGGCAATATAGCTTTTCATGTAGTCGGACCAGCCGGATTTCAAACACATGATCGCGCCAAAAACTCCCTTGCCCGCCTGGAGAAACGACGCGCTGGCGGGACAATAGGTCATGGCGGCTTTTCCGCGAAAATGGCGGGCCCATTCCTTCGCCTGCTGTTTGAACAGGGGCGCATGCGGATGAAACAAGCGTGGACAGAAATACGGAACAATTTGCATTCCGGCCTCATGCGTCCAGTTGATAATCTGATCAAGTTGACGCATGTGCGTGGCGGAATAGGGTGGATATTTGCCATCCGGCCAAAAGAAGGATCCATCCGGAACAATTCCATGTCCGGAAGGCGAGTCGTGATGGTGGACAATGACCCGCACTCCATCAGCCGCCATTTGCCGTATTTCGCGTTTCGTCGCCCAAAGTTGGTCTTTTGACCGCCAGCGCAACACATTGCCGACCCAGGCCTTGCGGCGGTCCATGGGCGCTGACGGAATGTTAGGCAAAGCGATATAGGAGCTGAATTGATAATCCCCGGACAGTTTGACCGATCCGGTTTCAAAGGTAAAAAGCGGCTCCATGATTACCGAAACCCGTTCCGGTGATTGATTGAAACCGATCGCATAACGGGAAGAGTGGGGGCTCTTTGAAAACTGGCTGGTCCACTCTTCAATATTGTCGCCGATAAATGTTTCAATGCCCTCGCCCCCTTTTTTGAACACGCACAGATAGGTGGCCGGATCGAAACTGATGGATGATGGATAATAGGCGCGTTCAACCGTTCCCCAGCGGCAGACGTTCGCGCCGCTTGACGCTTCATACGTCGAGAGGTCTTTCCCTCCCATGCCCGTGAACATCGGGCTAACTCCAAAACAATTCAATTCCGGAGAGACATCAATGCGATTAATGCCCACGCTATTAAAGCGAAGGTTGCTATCGACTTTAAACCGCCGGATTATTTTAATGTGATAGGGTGAATAAATATAGGAGCAGCGACACGAAATGCCGCAGGATTTTCCTTCGCGGTCCCTTAAGCTTCCCTGCGTCGTGAGGATGGTCTTTTCCGGACAGCTTTCCAGCGAAGCCGCCGCCTGATGGTCGTATTCTTCGCTGAAACAGGGGTAGTGCCAATCGCGCGCGGCATATTCGGAGAAGTAACACGCCATCGGCAGGCGAAGAATGTTTCCCAGCTTTCCATTGGCAAACTGGATGCCGGTTATGGCATAACCGTTTTTTGCCGAATGAGTTGTCTGCCAGAATCCGTTTGAGATGCGAATGGAGGATGAGGTGCGGTGGGTGGAGAGGGGCATAGGTCAAATTTTATGAGTTTTCCGGAAGGGCTGGGAGGGTGACATTCTGGTTGTTTTGGTTTCAGGCTTCAACCGCTGGAAGGCGCCGCTGGTTTGCCGGGGTGATCCTGGTTTGAATCGTTGATTTTTGCGGCCATGGATTATCTCAATTCTCCCTGATTTTCCTCCCTGAAATCGCAAAAAGCAGGACCTCAAAATCGAAATGTCCATCATGGGCATAACTCACTCTGGTTATCCGTTTTTCCGGATGCGGGTTTATCCATTCCCATTGGTATAAGAACTTATAATTTCCATTGATATCGGTCAGCGGGAAGATATATCGGTTGTCCGGGGTGGCCCGTTCTGTGGCGAACGCGTTTAGCCAATACAGGTTCCACCCCAATCGCAAAGGAAGTTTTGCCACATTCCCGTCGTCGTAATGGACATAATAATCCCCGGCGGGAAAACCATACTGCCATTGGCGTCTGGATAATGGCTGATCGAAAGTTTCCAGTTGTTTCTCCCCGGCGAACAAACTATGCAGGAAAATCAGCGAAGAAAATTTTTGGTCCATCGGCACGGACAGAGCGCGATCTCTGCCCAGCCTGAAACAATTGTTGTCCGGCCCGGAAATAAACATGGGAATATTGCCGATATCAACCTGTCCGACAGGCATTTCAATCGGTGTTTTCTCCGATCGATATTCGTCCGAAAATTCTTGCATGAGAAAACGGTTGATCGCCGTGTCTGCGCCTGGCATTTTTAGCGGAGCCACTTCCGTCGTCGCAGCCGGATTGGGCCGCACCGCGCACATTTCCATTACGGCAATCAATTCACCCGAGCTAATGGCGTCAATCAGGCTGTCCCCTTTGCTCAGGGATAGGTTCCACGCATAATCCGCGCCCATGAATAATTGGGCTAACGACGTAATATAGGGACAGACGCGTCTTTTCAGATCATGCCCCACGCCCAAGCCATATACCGCAACGCCATATCCATTGACACGTTTTTTTGCTTGCTCATCTTTATAAGTAAAATATGAAGTGCCATTGCCCCATACCTCAAACCCTTTGTCCAGAAAATATTCCGCCGTAAGGTCGGGTTGAAATCCCCACTGGCCAATAATGATATCTTTTGGAAACTTATCCATCACTTTATAAACATCATATATTTTTCCGTTATGCCGCGGGTTAAGCATGTCTTCATACATCACCATTTTTATACCGTGTTCTTTGAGAAAATCGTTCGTTTCCACGTAGAAGTCCAGGAACGCCTGCGCCCTTGTCCTGCCCCGAAGTTTCTTGTCCGGTGTCTCTTTGGGATGCTTTGTTTGCCACCATTCGTCGCCGTTAGGGGTCAGATATTTTGGCGACATGGCTTCAATCACATCTAGCATACACTCAAAAACGATTTTGTTATGGTCAGGATGGGTAACATCCGAAGTACCGATGAAACCTTTTTCCCTGAGTTCCGGATGATACTCCAACAGCCAGATCCCCGCATGTCCGCCCACTCCAAAAGCCGGAATCACCTCAACAAATCGGTCGCGGCAGAATTCCGCAAATTCCGCGAGGTCCTCAAGAGAATAGATCTTTCCCGGATCACTGAACTCCGGATGCCTTTTGTATTCAACCACCGCTGATAAATCAATAAAAAACCGATTAAGTTTGTTCCCGATGATGAACCGATCCGTCCAGTCCAACAGGAAGTCCATGCCCCGCTTTTCCATCAATCCGCCTGGCGTTGGGGACTTGAACACGCATGGATGTTCAAGCCTGCCCACCCTATGCTCAAGGTCAGGCCAGTCAAGAATCCTGACGCATTTCACCGGCGAGCCTTTTTTTATTTCCATCGGCATCTTCAGCAACTGAATAAAAGTAACGCAACCGTAATAAAGCCCCGGTTCGTCGGCTCCGGTAATAACAGTTTTATCCGGCGTCACCTCCAAATAGCAGCCTTCTTTTCTGAGTTTTACCATTTTGCCGTTATGTTTCACTTCTTCCGCTATTTTCAACTCAACAGAGCTGGAAACAGCCTCTTTGGTTTTTATGACACGGTATTTAGATCCGGTGTAACTGCCGAGTTCCTTGGCGAAAATAGCGGCGGTCTTTCCAGTGCGCTTGCTGGCATCTTTTGACAGTTTAATGGCGTCATTTTTACCCGCATAAAATACACCTTCGCCCCATATAACTTCTTTCGGTTTCGGCCAGAGAATTCTCTCCCCGAACATGTCCTGCAACGGAGTTTCGTTGTTGAAATTGACACCGGCCAACTTAATATCGCCGTTGGCATTATAGACGCCCAAGTACAGTGAACAGATGCCGTTAAGATTTTTCACAGAAAATAGGGTGATGGAATACTCATTCTGCGCTTTTGTTAACGGCATGGTATATTCATGGTCGTGAATCGTGCCATCGGCGGCGACCATCGTTGTTTTAAGCTGGTAATCTCCCTCATTGAAATCGCCGGCGGTAAACGAAACCAGCATATCAACGCTGTTTTCGGTTTTCAGGAAACGCTCTATCCCTGTTATCCGGATATTGCCGCTCCCGAACGCTTTTTTGTTGAATGCCAGCACGCCGAAATCCCGCGCATCTGGAAATGCGGCCGCCTGCTCCCAACATAGAGTTTTATATTTGGCCGAATTATATTTATTTGAATGGTAGTTTTGCGCCAGTTGAAAGCCAATAAACCTGTTCCGGTTCAGGTCTATTTGCAGATCTTTCAACGGAAAGGCGGCGATGGTTTTCCATATTCCGCCGGCATATTCCAAGTGTTTTTTGTGTGGCAAATCCCAGGCAATAATGTCGATTATTCCGGCTGCAGTTGCATCGTAATCCCGCACGTAATCAAAAGTAGTGCCGTTGACGTTCAAAACGAATTGGATTTTTTTATCATTATCGTTCCACGGACTGAAAAAATATTCCAATGCCTCATCCTGAAAAACACCGTCATCATGCTTTTTTACCTTGCCCTGCGGCGGCACGGGAAATTCTGCAGCCGTTTTTATGGCCAGATAGTTGCAGTCATACCCAATGGAGGCGCGGAAAGGACCGCCCTTAAGCACCCGTTTGCTCTCATGGTCATAAAAATCACTTAATTCCACAGCCCCTTCAAAAACCTTTTCATCCATCTCGTTCCCCTCAAACAATGGATGCCGGAAAGGCAAGATTTCCTGCTCTTTCTTAACAGAAAGAATCTTCAATTTTTTTGAAGATAATCCGCTCCTGGCCAGCAAGGTTATTTTTTGCAGGCTGAAAGTCAGCCCCGGCTTATCCGTGGAAAGCCAGAGATATTGCAGTTTATCCCAATCGGGAGAAAATGCGGCACGTCTGAATCCCTCGGTTACCGAGTATTCCCTGGCGCCTTTTTCCAGAGATATCACGGCAGTTAACGCCGTATCGTCCCAAAAGGCCGCATGGACCTGCAGCTTTGTAAAATCGGGCGCTTCGCTGTCAATGGTCAAATTGATTCCGCTGTATATCCATCCTTTTTTTCTTAGCGATGGAAGAACTCCTTTCTTTACATCAATAAGGGAATTCCCCGCTCCTTTTGTGCCGGTGTATGAAAAACCCACCCATTGTTTGCCGTCTTTGAAAATCAGTTTCGTTTTCGGCATAATATCGCTGTCTTTAATCCAGCTCTGGGTATAATTTCTGATAACATCCATGCCGTTTTGATCAGCATCAAATATTATTACATCTCCGTTTACTCTAAACGGAGTGACTGTCGCGCTAAATGCGCTTCGGGAAAACACCAAAACAACCGTCAGGAGCAGGGCACCCAGCCTTAACATTTTTCCTCCATAAAATTTACGAATCTTCAATTGCCTCGCTGCTTTTTTGAGCACACACAGCTCAGCGGCTGATTTCGGGGTTGTTTCCATGAAAAAGTCATCGGAGATTAGCATGCCCATGCACCCCCGCGTGCTTTTTAAACCGTTTTTCTTAAATTCAATTATCTCCACGCACACTAAAAGGTTAACTGGGCTTTCCGGTCTCCATCCGAAACCGTCCATCCTCGCGATCAATCCGAGGCACTCTTGGGATTATGGGCCAAAATACCAAATCGGGCTCGTTCTTTGGTCGCCATCAAAAAGGGAAACATGTCCATCAGCAAACAGATAATTGGCCGCCTTATTGGAGCGATGTGAAACACGAAAACATGTTTGAACATCCGGCGCATAGGTTGGATAGGAAAACCCGGGAGGATAACAGAAGGTGACATAATCGGTCGTCGAATTTTTTTCCGTCACCACGACATATCGGCTAAGATCCGGGACATTTGCGCGGCGGCCACACCAAGGGGCGCAACCTACATACAACGTCATTCCGTATGATCTGGCATTGGTTGTGTATGGCTTGAAAGACGGACAAACCCAGACGCGATTTTCGGCGAACGGCGATCCCAAGTATGGATCAAGGCGCGCATACCAAGCCACCGGATCAGCAACACTCCAACACGGCGGATAATTGTCGTTATTTTCGTCCGCATAGGCATTCAACGCCAAGCCGATCTGTCTTAGGTTATTCGAACACGCCACGATCTTGCTGCTTTCACGAACCGAAGAAAGCGCCGGACTCAACATCGACACCATTGTCGCAATAAGGGCGCATACAACCAACAATTCGATGAGGGTAAAACCCGATTCGGCCCTGATTGACAATCTGCAGGCGCCATCCACTGGAACAGACAAAGGACGCCTCGATATCGTCCGGATGGCGGACAGTTTTTCCCGTTTATTCATCCGAAACCTGGCTTCCTTTGGTGGCGCTATCATATTTTTGAAGGTGATCCCATTTTAGGCATGATTTCTCATGTTAAAGCCGCCCCTTGAGGCGCATGTTGATGATGGCAGCTTATTCGACTTGTCCGTGAGAAGGGGACGCGGTTTCCGCGACCGCTTGAGGTTCAACCCAAACAATAGCATCTTCAGGCATCCGGTTATCCATAAGAATTTCGAGTTGAGAGCAAAGGCGGTCCACCGCCCGAATTAAATTTCAATTTTTCGCAATACTTTTGCAAGAGGCTCTTTGGAAATGCACAATGATTCATCTTATACAACATGACAGTGGGCGCCGCAAGATTTTCGTTCGATCAGCTGGCAGGGAAGCTGATCCATGATGGGAGCGATGGTTTGGTCTTGGAGATGCTTTAACAGAATGCGCATGGCGCGGCGGCCCATTTCGTCAAACGCCTGCCGCATGGTGGTCAGCGGCGGATCGGCGTGTTTCGAAACCGGCAAATCATCAAAACCAACGATGGCCATGTCTTCGGGGACGCGAACGCCCCGTTCCTTGCAATGTTTCAGCATGTTGAGGGCGATCAAATCGTGCAGGCAGACCACGGCTTCGGGCGGTTCCCTCATGGCTTTAAACACGTCCACCTCCTGGTTGCCCTGGAATTCGACCTGATCCGCCGCCACCCGCAGACTGTATTCCGGGCGGATTTCCAAACCGCCATCCCGCATGGCTTTTTTGAATCCTTCGAAGCGAAGGTCGCCGGAACGTATCGCGGGACCGCGCAGGAAAGCGATCCGTTTGCAACCATGAGCCATCAGGTGGCGGGTCAGCTCATCGGCCGCCTCAAAGTTTTGACTGGTGACACAACTGATCTTTCCCTGAAAAGGACCGGGCACATCAGAATCCACAAGAACCACTTTTTGACCGGCATGGATCAAGGCTTCCAAGGCTTCGTTGTTCATGCGGTCGCTGAACGGACCCTGGACCGGCGCGCAGAGGGTTCCCACAACTTTCATTTCGTTGAGTTGCGCCACGAGATCAAGCACGCGTTGGGAATCGTGCGCGGTCTCAACCTGAACCACTTGATAACCTTCCCTGGCCGCCGCTTCTTCAGCCGCGGAGGTGATCTCATCGAATCCACTGGAAAGAGGACCCTGCTGACGGATCATCATGCCAATGAGTTTGCGCTGGCGCGTGGAACGACGAAAACGGACAAAGGTTCCACGACCGCGGTGACGGTGGAGGAAACCTTCGCGGGAGAGTTCATCGATGGACCGATGGACCGTCTTTCGCGCCAGATGGTAATGCCGGCAGAGATTGAGTTCCGGCGGAATCTGTTCTTCGGGACGGAGCCGGCCCGTGAGGATTTGGTCCTTGAGGAACCGTTTAAAAACAAGATATTGCGGTTTGCCATCCGCCGGCGGCAGGCTTCCCAAGCTTTCCATTGGTGATTTTGAACGCATTTTATAAATGATCTCTCAAGGAGTCATTTACAGAATAACCCAACTTTCCAATTTGTCAAATGGCGATTCCGAACGCCCCATATGCGCAGTCAAAGGAAACTACGCCCAGATTCCGTCCCGTTCATCTTTTCGGAGAAGTTGCCAAACCCGGCTGGAGGCTGAGTCCTCACGGCCGTTCCATGAACTGGAGCAGTTTCCACTAGAGCGGCATCAGCACAACAATCACGCCGATTTGAATCGCAAAGATCAGCACATCGCGATTCTGATGCTTGAAAAAGGCGAAATATCCCAGGAAAATCAGGTCAAAAGCCACCACCAAAAAAACGGTTTGCCACAAGTAAATGAGCCGATAGGGAAAAAGATTTTTGCGGAATCAAGGAACAAGCCGGCAGCCACCCCACCAATCATGGTTGTCCCCGAACGCACCAATCTTCAGACGAAATGTTGGCGGCATTGGGCGGGTTGCCTGTGTTCCCAAGAGTTTCTTTCCCCATTTTATGCGTTTGCCCTGGGTCAAATAATCGTTATCTTAGAGCTTGTCCGCAAAAAGCGCTTTTTCCGGAAAGCCTGAAAGGCGAGGGCGAAAAAATTCTGATTTCACAATAAATTGGCGGAGGCACGCTGGTTTTTTGTCCGCGGGGTTGGCTTTCTTATTAAAACACCTCTCTATTCGCTTTATTCAGGCATGGCACCTCCTTGTTTGCCTTCACCCTTGCGAAACAATGGCGTTTTTTCACGCTGCGATTTTTAATTCTATTTTGGTTAATTTGTCCACTTTGTTCGGTTGGCGTGCCAGCACCCACAAATTATGCGCCAACACCTTCCACGCAATACTCAATGCCCGATTCTCAAATCCCTTGCTCCTCATCGGGCGGCCGCAAAAAACATTCTTAAAAATCCCAATGCGTCCCTCGCTTTGCGCCCGCCTCTTTTGTCCCTTCTTAAATTTCGGTTCGCCGAACCGATCCTTCATCTCAATCACGTTTTTGGGGCAAATCCCATCGTAAATCTTTTTCTCTTCCAGGTATTTGCGGTTGTCCTGACTCTGAAATCCTCGATCCGTTATCGCCAACTTGAGCCGCTTTTTCCCAAGCAACGCCCTTATCCGTTCCAAACACGGTTTGAACATCTTTGGATCCGCCTCGGTTTCCAGGCTCAATTTCCAATCCAGGATCATCCCTTTTCTCTGCTCGGCAAGCAAAAGTTTGTTCCCAAATTCAACCTCGGCTCCCGCTTTGCCACGCACGATCACCCGCGTATCCTCCTCGTAAAGACTCAGCAGCTTATCCTCGTTTTTTACAACCCTCTCTCCAATAATCCGTTCATGCGCCTGTTTGATCGCCGCCGGCATCTTCTCCATCACTCCTGCAATGCGTCTCATGACCTGTTGTGCCTGCCCTCGCCTCCAATCGGTTTGTTCCCATTCCTTGTCCAATAATTCAGAATGCCGCCGCGCATGTCTCATCACCACACGGCTCAACTTTTTCATCCTCCTCAAGATTTTCTTGCGCTGCTTTTTGCTCTCGGGTTTGCGCCGCTCAAAGGTCATCTCCATGCAAAGTTTGTTCATCTGATTCATGAACATCTCCGGCGGTTCCATCCGATGCCTCAACCCGTGCTCACGGATTAATCGCACAGCTTTCATCAGGGTCCTCACCCCATCCCGCAACAAAACCCAATCCACAGGAAAATGAATGTTGCTCTTTACACATGTGGTATCCACCCACACTTCTAGGTGGACCCCAAAAATCGGGCCAGTGGTTAAGCTATAAAAATGACGGTTTTGGGTGTAGAACCCTAAACCAAAATGAGAGCACAACGACGAAGACACGACAGTAGTTTCAAAGCCCGAGTGGC